>JAFYZU010000010.1 GCA_017548565.1 Treponema sp. | reverse complement strand
CCAAGTGCCACAGGTTGGAATCGAACCAACGACATACGGATTTTCAGTCCGGCGCTCTACCAACTGAGCTACTGCGGCGTTGATTTTTATAATATATAGGAAAGAGCAATTTGTGTCAATATTGAAAACAGAAAAAATACCATTTTTTTATTCAATGCTATTTGTATTTTACTTTACAATATAGTAAAATATAATCATGAAATTAAACAGGAATGTTGTTGCTTTTACCGGTGGAGGAACTGCAGGTCATATTTATCCGGGACTTGCCGTTGCAGATGAATTAAAGGATATTGCCGGTAAAAAATCTGAATTAAGGATAATATGGATCGGCTGCTCAAAAGGGATGGATAAAAAAATTGTAGAAAATGCATTCGGTCCTGCCGGTAAAAAAACTGCTGCTTGCTTTTACGGTATTCCATCCGGAAAATTACGCCGTTATTTTTCATGGCAGAATTTTTCTGATATGTTCAGAATTATAGCAGGATATTTTAAGGCAAAAAAAATCCTTCGTAAAGAAAAACCATGCATGCTTTTTTCAAAGGGCGGTTTTGTAAGTGTACCTCCATGCCTGGCTGCAAAGCATCTTGGAATTCCTGTTTTTACGCATGAATGTGATTTTACTCTTGGTCTGGCAAACAGATTGAATTTTAAATCTGCTGATAAAATGTTTGTATCTTATGAAGAAACTAAAAAACGTCTTTCTCAAAAGGAGCAGAAAAAGGTTATCGTAACCGGAAATCCTGTACGTCCTGTATTTTATGATACAAAACCTGAAAGAGGGCTTAAGTTTCTGGGCATTGATGAAAATCACAAAAAGCCGGTTCTTTTAATCCTTGGTGGAAGCTCAGGTGCACGGCAGATTAATCAGCTTGTAACAGAAAACCTTGAATGGCTCTGTAAAAATTTCATTGTTGTTCATCAAAGCGGACTTTTAAATAATGATGATAATCTTGAAAAGCAGCTTCATAAAAAATATAAGGAAAATTATAAGGCATATCAGTTTATTTATGAACAGATGCCTGATGTCGTGTCCTGTGCCGATGTAATACTTTCAAGAGCAGGTGCAAATTCAATCTGGGAGGCTGCCGTGCTTTATAAACCGATGGTACTTATTCCATTGTGTGGAAGCGGAACAAGAGGTGATCAGGTTGATAATGCCAGATTCTTTGAAGAAAAAAAAGCCGCACTTGTTCTTGTCGGTGATGATGCCTGTTCACAAAAATTAATTGATTCGCTTTCGGTAATGCTTACAAAAAAATCACGTGATTCTTTTTCGAAGAATATAAAGGAAATGGTCGGTGAAAGAAACAGTGCTAAAATAATTGCAGGGGAATTATATGATGTTATCAATAATTGATGTTATTTTTATCCTCATCATATTGATTTTTACGATTATTGCAACGGCAAAAGGATTTGTTAGTGAACTTTTCAATAAGATTTCTTTTATCGGCGGTATAATCGTGGGATGCATGTTCTGCAATAAATTGAGTGCCGCTCTTTCTAATACAATTAAAAATCCCTTGATGTCAAAAATTGTTTCATTTATTCTGCTTTTTATTATCACATTTCTTTTAATACAGATTATCAAGGTGATTATCGGAAGATTTTTTGATTCTGAAATAATGAGTGGGCTTGACCGTACGATGGGATTTTTCTTTGGAATTATCGAAGGAATGGCTGTCGTGCTTTTTATTCTCTGGATTTTATCTAATTTTCCGTTTCTTGTTGATTCTCTTTTACAGAACAGTATTTTCTTCAGATTCTTTGCACCAGTTTTGACTATAAAACCATCATCTCCGGGAGTATCTGCCTGATGTTTGAAAATTTATTGAACCAGGAAGCAGTTAAATTTCTCATAAGTGATATAAAAAACAACAGGTTTCCTCAATCTGTTCTTTTTTCCGGAAGTGATTCAAGCGGTAAGCTGACGACGGCTCTTGAAACGGCCCGTATCTTTTCATGCACCGGAAAAGTAAAGGGAAAATGGAAATGTGAATGTCCATCGTGTCTTCAGCATAAGGCTCTTGTAAATTCAAGCATGCTTCTTCTTGGTCCACGTGATTGTGCCCTTGAAATCGCAGCTACAAAAGAAATATTTTTAAAAGCAGTCAGGGAAAATCCTCCTTATCTTATTGCGTCAAGATATGCTTTTTTACGAAGTATCAGAAAATTAACTTTAAGATTTAATGGAGTTTTATGGGATGGTCATAAGGATATAAAAAAAATCGGGGCGCTGATGGAAAAAATCAATGAAGCGCTTGAAAGCCTTGATTTTCCTCATGAACTTCCATCCTTCGATGAGCTTGAGAATCTTTGTTCAGAACTTGTAAAAAATACTGCTGAACTTGAAGATAAATATCTTTATAATTCCGTACCGATAGACCAGATCAGAAACCTTGAGGTGTGGGCACACAGAAAATCCGAAAGTGGTAAAAAAACAATCATAATAGAAAATTGCGATAAAATGCTTGAAGGGGTAAGAAATGCTCTTTTAAAAATTCTTGAAGAACCTCCTGCAGATTGTATTTTTATTCTTATCACATCAAAGAGAAATGCCGTAATGCCTACAATTCTTTCCAGGGTTCGTACTTACAGCTTTAATGAACGTTCACTATCACAGCAGCAGCAGGTTATTCAGACAATTTTCCGTAACGATGAATTCAAAGGAACTATAAATGAATATCTTCTCAATTATCTTCCTGTTCCAGCAGAAAAAATTCGTCAGATTGCGGAGGATTTTTATTCATCGCTTGTAAAAGGTCATATTCCTGATATTGTAAAAACAGTGAGTGACTGCAATGATTTTATTCCGCGTGTCGGTCTGAAAATATTCTTGAATCATATTACCAGTCTTCAGAAAAAGCTTCTTTTAACTGCAGAAGGCTGTGAAGCAAAATATGAATGCTCAAAGGTTATTCAGCAGTGCTATCAGAATGTTACGCTTTATAATCAGCGTCCTCAGGATTCACTGGATATACTTGTCCGTGAATTAAGCAGAATTAATGTAATTTATGGAAAACTATTATGCGCGGATATGTAAAAAGAGTTTCACAGAAATTAGAGAAATTATCGAAAGAACAGGTATTGAATCTTCTTGATGACATTTTTGATGAAAATGAAAGTCTTTATTCAATTCTTGAATCTATTTCTGCAGGACTGCTTGTCGTCGACAATAATTTTATACTTCAGCAGTCAAATACAATCATAGAAAGCAGGTTGAATTTTAACATTCATACAGATGATAAGCAGGCAATAAGTGTTCCTTTATGGAATATTCTTGCAGATGAAGAAATAGCACAGTATTTTAAAAAATGCGCTGAAAAAGAAATTACAAACAGTACCGAGGATTTTACGGTAACCACAAGCGGTGGAAGCATCCGTTTTCTGACTATCACTATGACGCCGCTTATGCACGACGGAGTTTTGAAAGGACGAATAATTCTTGTGCGTGACGTTACCGAAAAGAAAAATCAGGATGTGCTTTTACACAGGATGGAAAATCTTGCAAATTTAACGAATCTTGCGGCCGGAATGGCACACGAAATTAAAAATCCTCTTGGTGCAATTTCCATTCACATGCAGCTTATCCAAAAGGCACTTAAAAAAGCACGTGAAAATCAGAATATTCTTCCCGATAAAAAATTTATTGAAGAACATATAGATGTTGTAAATGATGAGGTTGAACATCTCAATAAGCTTGTCATGGATTTTCTGTTTGCCGTTCGTCCTGTGAATGCAACCCTTGAGCTCAAGGATCCGTCTAAGCTTATAGAAAATGTAATCGATTTTATAAGACCTGAATTTTCCAAAAATAATATTAATGTACAGTTAATTCTCTGTACAAAAAAAGAAAAACTTCTTATAGATGAAAAACTTTTGCGTGAGGTTTTATTAAATCTTTCGCAGAATTCCCTTGCCGCAATCAAATCAAAACAATCAAAAGAAGGTTTCTTTTTCAGAATTGAATGTGATGTAAAAGATAATAAATATTATATTATTGTAAGGGATAACGGCTGTGGTATGAACAGTCAGACTATCGCTAAAATATTCGAGCCTTATTATACTACAAAAGCAAACGGTACGGGTCTTGGAATGACAATGGTTTATAAAATCATAAAGGAATTTTCCGGTGATATAAGCGTTGATTCAATCGAAGGTGAAGGTACAACCTTTGTAATTACACTGCCGGTTCCTCAGAAAGATAAAAAACTTCTTGAGATGGGAGAATAAACGATGTTTACTATTCTGACGATAGATGATGAAGAAAATATAAGAAACGGTCTTGCAGATAATTTTGAACTCGAAGGATATAATGTAAAAAAAGCTTCCGGCGGAAAAGAAGGTCTTGATTTAATAGCGGCAGGCGGTATTGACCTTGTAATTACTGATTTAAGGATGGATGGAATAAGCGGTGAAGAGGTTGTACGAAAGGTTACTACAGATTATCCGGGCATTCCGATAATAGTCCTGACAGGTCACGGCAGCATTGATGATGCAACTAAAGCTATCAAGAACGGGGCTTTTGATTTTCTTACAAAACCACTTGATCTTGACCATTTAAATATCGTTGTAAAAAATGCTCTTAAAGGCCGCGCACAAGAACAGCAGATTAAAGAACTCAAGGAAAAGCTTCTTAATAAAACTACTCAATCCGGAATGATCGGAAACAGCAGCGAATTCAATAAAGTAAAGGAGATTATAAACAGGACTGCTCCTTCAAAGGCAAATGTCCTTATAACAGGAGAAAGCGGTGTCGGTAAGGAAGGAGTTGCAAGAGCAATTCATAATCTTTCGCCCAGAAAAGACAAGCCTTTCGTTATAGTTCATTGTGCATCTCTGTCCGCATCTCTTTTACAGAGTGAACTTTTCGGTTATGAAAAAGGTGCTTTTACCGGAGCTGATTCAATGCATCAGGGAAAATTCGAGGCTGCAGACGGTGGAACTATTTTTCTTGATGAAATCGGTGAAATTGATCAGATAACACAGATTAATCTTCTTCGTGTAATTCAGGAAAAGAAATTTGAAAGGGTAGGAGGAAATACAACCATTGATGTTGATGTAAGGATTGTTGCAGCAACAAACAGAAATATTGAAGAAGAAGTAAAAAAAGGAAATTTCCGTGAGGATTTATATTACAGGTTAAATGTCGTACGTCTGGAAGTTCCTCCTCTTCGTGAACGCAAGGATGATATTCCTCTTCTTATGAATGCCTTTTTAAAGGAATTCAATATTGAAAATGAAAAAAACATCAAAGGTTTTGACAACAAATCACGTTCAATAATCCAGCGTTATAACTGGCCTGGAAATATCCGTGAGCTCAAAAACTGTATTGAAAGCTCTGTTGTAATGTGTACAAAAGATGAAATTACTGTTGACGATCTTCCAAAATCCATTCTTAACGGTGCATCGGAAAAGGTTATAACAATCCCGCTTGGAATTACAATGGAAGAAGCGGAAAACATAATAATTCAGGAAAATCTTGCTGCAAATGGGGGCAATAAAACTAAAACAGCAGATATTCTTGGAATCGGCAGAAAGACTATTCTTCGAAAGCTTGGGGAAAATTCTGAAGAATAAAATCTGAAACTGCCTGATACGCATCCGTTATTTCATCTATCGTTAAACTCATACCGGAAGCTTCTGAAAATCTGGTATCCGGTTTTGTATCAGGATGTGCGTTTTTTAACAGAAGATGATATTGTTTTTTTAAATTTGAAATTGTACATGGAAAAGAAAGCTTAAGTTTTTTCAAGGCGTTTGAAATGTTTTGTGGAACTCTTATGCTTATGCTTTCATTTTCTTTTCTTTTTGTTTTTACGGTAAACTGGGGAATCTGTCCGGTGTTTAAAACATCACTGAGCATTTTCCCCAGATTTTCATAAGTACCTGCCATAGCTTAGATTTCAGTTCCGGAAGGAATTACAGCACCTTTTCTGATTAC
Source organism: Treponema sp. (assembly GCA_017548565.1). Classification (GTDB taxonomy): domain Bacteria; phylum Spirochaetota; class Spirochaetia; order Treponematales; family Treponemataceae; genus Treponema_D. Next base: position 182,989 of record JAFYZU010000010.1, on the reverse strand, counting down.
TATAATTCCATCTGCACTGTAGAATGAACCATGGTCTCCGTCATCATATTTCTTACCGCTGACACCAATTCTGCAGTTATCACCGATTCTTGCGTTTTTATCGATGATTGTATTTGCGATCTTACAATTCTTACCGATTCCTGTATTCGGAATGTTTTTGGCTTTGTTTGCTTTTTTTTCATCTTCTTCATCATAATAGTCGGCACCCATCATGATTACACCGTCAAGCTCTGTGTTATCTTCGATAATCGAACGTACACCGATTACCGAACGGTTTAATTTACAATTCGTGATTATGCAGCCTTCAGAAGTAAGGGATGATGTAATGTCTGCTTTATTGATTTTAGAAGGCGGAAGGTTTCGCATGTGAGTATAGATAGGCTTGTTGTTTGTTCCGTAGAAATCAAATGCAGGGTATGGATCTGTAAGCGCAATGTTTGCTTCATAAAAGCTTCTGATTGTTCCGATGTCTTCCCAGTATCCGTCGAAAACATAAGAATTGATTTTCTTTTTACCGATTGCAAGAGGAAGAATTTCTTTTCCGAAATCAGTATATTTTTCGTTTTCACCAAGAAGACATTCTTCCATTGTGTCTGCATTGAAAATATAAATACCCATTGAAGCAAGGAATTCTTTTTCAGGAGGAAGGGATCCGCGTGCTTCTGCAGGAATTTTCCAGCTGTCGATATTTAGATCAGGCTTTGGCTTTTCCATGAATTCCTTTACACGGCTTTCTTCATCAATTTTCATGATTCCAAAACCCGAAGCATCCTTTCGATTAACTGCAGTAGTTGCAATTGTTATTTCTGCGCCTGATTTTATGTGAGCATCCATGAATGCCCTTAAATCCATCTTATAAAGCTGATCACCCGAAAGAATTACATAATGGGTAGGCTTCTGGCTCTTGAAATGGATGAAATTTTTCCTTACTGCATCTGCAGTTCCTTCGTACCATCCTGAATGTTCAAGTGTCTGTTCTGCTGCAAGAATTTCAACGAAACCTCCTGAGAAACGGTCGAAGTTATAGGAATTCGTAATATGAAGGTGAAGTGAAGCAGAATTGAATTGAGTTAAAAGATATATTTTTTTGTATCCTGAATTGATACAGTTTGAAAGAGGAATATCAACTATTCTATATTTACCGCCGAATGAAACAGCCGGCTTTGAACGTTCTTTCGTGAGCGGATAAAGTCTTGTACCTTTTCCACCGCCTAAAATAATTGACAATACTCTTGGTTCTTCGTTTGACATAAAAACTCCTTTGGATGATACATTATCTACCATATGTATTATAAGTCTGAAAAGTTGAATTTGCAAATTATTTCTATTTATTTGTAACTTAAAATGATATTAAATCGGTAAAAATTTTTCCTAAATAAAAAAACTCAGATTCCGATGATAAAAATAGATGTAAATAAATTTAAAAAGGGGGATCTATGATTCGTGGCTGGTATATTGGTTCATCAGGAATGAATGCACAGCAGAACAGACTTGATGCAATTTCCAATAATCTTGCGAATGTCGATACTACGGGCTATAAACGTACAGTAACGGCTTCCAAATCTTTTCCTGAATTATTGATTAGAAGACAGGATTTTGACGGAGTTTATCAGATTCCGAACGGAATGGGCAGTGCCGATGCCGCTCCAATTATCGGTAAACTTGGAATGGGTGTAGAAACAAATGAAAACTACATCGATTTTTCTCAGGGTTCATTCAAGGTAACAAATACAAAAACAGATATTGCTCTCGGAAACAAAGGATTTTTTGTAGTTGAAACACCTATGGGTGAACGTTATACAAGAAACGGAACTTTTCATATAGGTAAAGAGGGGCTTCTGCTTACAAAAGATGGATATCCTGTTATGGGTGAAAACGGATATATCCATGTAACTGATGATCACTTTATGGTAAATGAAGACGGTGTAATAATGGACGAAGATTTTAATGAAATTGACCGTCTTAAATGCGTCCGCTTTGATAACGAAAGATATTTACGCAGAATGGGTGAGAGCATGTATGCAACAAATGAAATCGCAGGTCCTGCCCATATTGCAGAAGGTAATGAACGTCCTCGTTTTTTACAGGGATATACAGAAACAAGCAACGTTAATGTTGTAAATGAAATGGTTCAGATGATTGAAGTGAACAGGGCGTATGAAGCAAATCAGAAAACAATCACTTCCGAAGATTCCATGATGGGAACTCTCTGGACTAAGGTTGCAGAACTTCAATAGGAGTAATAAATGGTAAGATCACTTTGGACAGCAGCTACCGGAATGAACGGTCAGCAGTCAAATATCGATGCAATATCACATAACCTTTCTAACGTAAACACAACCGGTTATAAACAGCAGCGTGTTGAGTTTGAAGATTTAATCTATCAGAATTTAAAGCTTGCAGGAACTCCGGCTACGGAAGATACAGTTACTCCTGTCGGAATTCAGCAGGGTGCCGGTGTAAGAGTCGGCGCTACACAAAGGATTATGAATCAGGGGTCTTTACAGCACACAGGTGTTGATACAGATGTTGCAATTGTCGGTGAAGGTTTTTTCCGTGTAATGAGATATGACGGAAGTTACGCATATACAAGAGACGGTTCTTTTCAGGTTGATTCAAACGGTCAGCTTGTTACCTCAGATGGTATGCGCGTTATGCCGGAAATTATTTTACCGGAAGGATATGATGTTTCTACCCTGAACATTACACAGACAGGTAAAGTAAGCGTAAAGGTAAACGGCGGAAATGATCCGGTTGAAGTAGGTCAGCTAGAACTTTACCGATTCCCGAACCCGGTAGGTCTTCAGGCAGAAGGTGACAATATCTTTAAGGTAACAAATGCTTCTGGTGAGCCGATTGCAGGACGTCCGGGCTTTGACGGCTTTGGTGATACAAGACATAAGTTTCTTGAAATGTCGAATGTATCTGTAGTAAATGAGATGGTTCAGATGATCGTTGCACAGCGTGCTTATGAATTCAATTCAAAGGCAATTCAGACATCCGACAATATGCTTTCAACGGCAGTTAATCTCAAGAGATAAAACACGGGTAGTTTAATATGAACGTTGGTTTAATAAATAACAGTTTCAGCGGAATAACAAACGGCAATGGTGCTCTTCAGACAGCAAGGACAAACAGCGAAAATACAAAATTTGCTGATATTCTTAAATCGCTGCAGAATCAGAACGATGGAAGGGGAAGCATTTCTTCTGAACAGATTGCAGTTGACGGTCGTTTTACCGGGGATTATACAACCGGATATGCAGGAACTTATACTAATGAAGCAGATAAAAATGCACGTCCTCAGGGTGCTGCAATGAATCAGGGGGCTTTGCATTCTTCAAAACAAATCATTGATAAAACAAGCACTCTCTATGAAAAAGCAATGGAACTGGAAGGTTTTTTCGTAAAACAGATGCTTTCTTCGATGAGAAAAACTGTAATGAAATCAAAAGAAAATGATTTTGCACAGGATATGTATGAAGATATGCTTTATGAAGAATATGCAACTCAGATGACGAAAAATGCAGGCTTTGGTCTTGCAGATCAGATTTATCTGAGTCTTGTTTAATACGGGTTATTAGATTTCCTCTAATATATATTTTTTTACATCTTTTAAGACCGCTTTACTTTGTAGGGCGGTCTTTTTCATTTAAACGAAAAATGATATAATGTAGATATGTCAGAAATAAATCAATTGCCTGAAAACCTTAAGGGAGTTCATATTCATTTTGTCGGAATTAAAGGAACCGGAATGGCTGCTCTTGTAGAAATACTTTACAGCTGTGGTGCGGTGATTACGGGTTCGGATGTTGAAGAAAGATTTTATACAGATGAAATTCTTGAAAAGATGAATATTAAAGTTTTGCCGTTTGATGCGAAAAATATAACGGATAAAATCCAATATGTAATTTATTCTTCTGCCTATAAACCTGACGTTAATCCTGATTTGATTCAGGCAATGAAAATGAAAATTCCGTGTCTTTTATATACACAGGCGCTTGGAAGCTACAGCTCAAAAGCATACTCATGCGGAATCTGCGGAGTTCATGGAAAAACTTCAACAACAGGCCTTACCGGTACAATTTTGAAAAAACTTGATTTTATACCGTCACAGGTTCTTGCAGGTTCAGTCATCAACAGTTTTGGAAATACCTGTACATATACATCATCCCTCGTAAAAAATAATCCTGATGTATGCAAAAATGTCAATTCAGGTACAAGGATTTTTGTTGCAGAAACATGTGAATATCAGCGTCATTTCATGAGCTTTTGTCCGCAGAAAATAATCCTTACTTCTGTTGAAAGTGATCATCAGGATTGTTATCCGACTTATGAGGATATACGTGATGCATTCGTTGACTATATATGTAAGCTTCCTGAAAACGGAGATCTTATTTATTGTGCCGATGATAAGGGTGCGGTTGAAACTGCTCTTCTGGCATATAATAAACGTCCGGATATTAAGCTCATTCCTTATGGGCAGAATGCCGGCGGAGATTTTAAGCTTACATATAAAGCAGTCGAACATGAAAAGAATAAATTTGCAATAAAGCTTTTTGAAAATGAAAATCCTTCTTCTGAGTTTTATCTTAAGGTTCCCGGTAAGCATGAGGTTCTTGATGCTGCAGCCGCAGTAACTCTTGTTTGCCAGCTTATAAGATTTTATGGAAAGCATCCAAAGGATTATGAAAAACAGATTGCTCAGGGATTTGCAGATTTTTCAGGTGGCAAACGAAGGAGTGAAATTGTCCGTAATTTTAAATCAAGGTCAGGAAATGATGTTCTCGTAATAGATGACTATGGACATCATCCTACTGCAGTTAAGACAACTTTAGAAGGATTTCGTGAATTTTATAAAGGACGAAAAATCATTGTTGATTTTATGAGTCATACATATTCAAGAACTCAGGCGCTCCTTAAAGAATTTGCTGAATGTACGGAAAGTGCTGATATAATCATCCTTAATAAAATTTACAGTTCGGCAAGAGAAAAAGCATCTGATTTTAATATCACCGGAAAAACGCTTTATGAAGAAACATTAAAACATATTGAAAAAAAGTTAAAAGAAGGTAAAATAGATATTAAGGCAGATGAGAAAGTTTATTATTTCGAGGAACCTCTTGATTCTGTGGATTTTATACGGGGCGAGATAGATAAACCTTTATCAGAAGATTATCCGGACGGATATTTATTCGTTACAATGGGAGCGGGGGATAACTGGAAGATAGGTAAGGAGATATAAAAATGACAAGCATGACCGGTTATGCATACGAAGAATCTTCTTCCGAAAATGCAGTAATAAGCGTTGAAATCAAATCAGTAAATTCACGTTTTCTCGATTTATTTATAAATCTTCCTCCATATTTGAATCAGCTTGAATCCTTTTACAGAAATAAAATTACACAGAAGGTTGTGCGTGGAAAGGTTGATGTTTATATCCGCATAAAAGAATTAAACTCCGATGCCGAAATTACGGTTGATGAAAATCTTGCGGCTTCTTATATGCAGGCATTCAAAAAAATAGCTAATGCGGCAGGAATTTCATTAAAATCAGATATGATTTTTCACGAGCTTTTAAATCAGCCTGGAATCCTTAATTCAAACAAACAATATGATATTGAAAAATACAAGGAATTAATTTCTCCGGTTTTTGATAAGGCATTCGAAAAATTCTGCAAGGACAGGGTGCGTGAAGGCGAAAACATGAAAAAGGATCTTGAATCAAAGCTTTCAAAACTCGAAGATGCAGCCGCTTTCTTTCTTGAATGGCAGCCAAAAATGGAAAGTATTTTCAAGGAACAGATTACTTCTAAATTTAATGAGCTTGTAGGTGAACATGCAGATCAGAATCGTATTATGACGGAAACTGCTTCAATGCTCGTTAAATATACAATCAACGAGGAAATCGTTCGTCTTCATTCACATATTCAGGCAATGAAGGAAGAAATCAATACTAATCCGACACCCGGCAAAAAGCTTGATTTTATCTGTATGGAAATGAACAGGGAAATCAATACAATCGGAAGTAAAAATCAGTTTGCAGAAGTAGGTGCAATCGTAATTGCCGCAAAAGACAGCATAGAAAATATCCGTGAACAGAGTAAGAATGTTGAATAATCTATTACAGGGGGCATCATGAAAGTAACAAAGGATTTACGCATTGCAATCAGTGGAAAAAGCGGCTGCGGAAATACCACTGTCAGCGGACTTCTTGCAAAAAAGCTTGGCATTACACTTATAAATTATACCTTCAGACAGCTTGCCGAAGAAAAAGGTATGACACTTAAAGAAGTGATTGAAAAAGCAAAGGATGATGATTCTTACGATAAATATGTAGATTCTCATCAGGTTGAACTGGCCCTCAAGGAACCATGCGTTTTAGGAAGCCGTCTTGCAATCTGGATGCTTAAGGAAGCAGACTTAAAGGTTTATTTATATGCCGATGAAGATACAAGGGCAGGTAGGGTTTTTACACGAGAAGGCGGCGATTTACAGGCAATAAAGGATTTTACTGCAATGCGTGATTCGGAAGATACACGACGATATAAAGAATTTTACGGTATAGATAATAATGATTATTCCTTCGTAGACCTGATAATCGATACTTCAAAATATACACCCGAACAGGAAGTAGAATTAATTATTTCAAAGCTTAAGGAAAAAAAACTTATGCGTTAAAAAAATAAATGCTGTCTGAAATTCAGACAGCTTTTATTTTTTAACTTATATGATTAGAATTTAGCAGCCGCATAACCGACCCATCCGTCGTTATCGAGCAAGGCTTTTTCAAAATCGTCAATCTTGAAAGGATAGCTTTTTGATAAGGAACCGGCAATGAGCTTTACCTTTGCAGTTCCGTCATCATTAATTACAATTTTGCAATCAGTGTCTTTATCTGCAAAAGTTCTGAACATATCGGCAATAGATTTCTTATCCATTTCAATGGCAAGAAGTCCGTTGTTAAACATGTTCTGTCTGAATATTCTTGCAAAATTTGCAGCAATTACGACATAGATTCCGTTTACTTCTAAAGCCCATGGAGCGTGTTCCCTTGAAGAACCGCATCCGAAGTTTTCACGAGAGATGATTACTTTTGTACCCGGAATGTCTGTTTTGGGATTAAAACCGTCAAGTTTTAAATCTTCAAGAAGGTATGGCTGTAATGCTTTTTTATCGTTTTCGGTCAGATATTTTGCCGGAATGATTTCATCCGTGTTGATGTCTGAACGATCCAAAAACAAAACTGAACCGCCAAATTGTTTCATTTTTTATTCTCCTAAAAATTTAATGGACAAATATATGTCTATATATTAATTATAACATTTAAAACAGTAAATGTGTAATTATTTTTCACAAATAAATCCTTTAATTGCACTAAAGGCTGCAGTTGAAGGACTTGCAAGATGAACTATACCGCCTTTTCCCATCCTTCCATAAAAATTCCTGTTTGTTGTCGAAATGCATACTTCGTTTTCTGCAAGAACTCCACAGCTCATTCCAAGACATGCACCGCACGATGGATTTGTAACACAGCAGCCTGCTTCCGTAAAAACAGTAATTAAACCTTCTTCAAGTGCCTGTCTGTATACGGCTTGTGTTGCAGGACTTACTATAACCCTGATATTCGGAGCAATCTTTTTTCCTTTAAGGATGGATGCTGCAATCCGTAAATCGCTTATACGACCGTTTGTACAGCTTCCGATATATACCTGGTTAATTTTGGTTCCTTCCATTTCTTTTACGGTTTTGACGCAATCAGGCTTATAACCGTAAGTACAGAGCGGTGTAAGCTCACTTAAATCAAAGGAATATGTTTTAACGTATTCAGCATCTTTATCACTTATATATTCTGAATATTTTTTTAATGCTTCTTCTTTTGAATCAAACTGATTTTTTATGAACGGCCACAGATATCCGACGGTTTTCATATCTGGATAACATATTCCGCAGGTTGCACCGCTTTCAACAGCCATATTGCAGACAGTCATCCTTTGTTCCATATCTAAATCATCGATAACTGATCCGCAGAATTCAAGAATGCAATCTGTAGCTCCATTACATCCAAGCTGACTTAATACAAAAAGAATTACATCTTTTGCATAAACTCCATCACGAAGTTTTCCGTTAAGATTGACTTTAATAGTCTTTGGATATTTAAATGCACATATACCTTTAAGAATGCCGACTTCAAGATCAGTAGTTCCAACTCCTGCAGCAAAGCATCCGAAAGCACCGTAAGTACAAGTATGAGAATCACCCATTATGATTATATTACCTGGCCGGACAAATCCTTTTTCAGGAAAAAGTGCGTGACATACTCCGTTATTTCCTATGTCGAAGAAATCCTTTATCTGATTACGTTTTGCCCATTCACGAAGGATTTTATGCTGTAAGGCAGATTTAGAATCTTTTGCCGGCGACACATGATCTATTACAACCTTTATTTTATCTGCGTCAAATACTTTATCAAGCTTTCTTTCAATAAGATCATTAATTGCAATTGGAGTTGTTATTTCATGGCAGAAAACTTTATCAAGCCTGAGGATATAAGTATCTTCAAATGGTTTTTCAAGAAGATGAGCATCAAAAATTTTTTGAGCAGTTGTTTTTCCCATTAATAGAATTATACTATAAAAATAAGGATTTTTCCTAGTATTATTTTTTTAATGTGTTAATATACTATTACAATATATTTTGGAGAAGAATCATGATATTAAAATCAAAGAATGCACTTGTATTTAAAAAACAGAATGAGATTTTACTGATTGAGCCATGGAGTAATGATTCTTTAAGAATCCGGTCAACTGTAGAAAAAAATATAATTGACGAAAACTGGGGATTAACCGAAGCAGTTAAGACCTGTAAGACCAGAATTCAGGTAAATGAAAAAGAAGGGATTATCGTTAATGGAAAAATTTCTGCAAGAATTTCTTCAAACGGTATTTTATCCTTTTATAAGAACAACGAATTGATTTTAAAAGAATATTTTCGTTCTTACGATAAAGAGGCGACAAAAGAAAGCTGCTGTCTGAAAATAATCAACCGTGAATTTAAGGGAAATGCAGGAAATGAATATAAGCTTACCGTAAGATTTGAAGCAAACGATGATGAAAAAATATATGGAATGGGGCAGTATCAGATTCCGTATCTTGATTTGAAGGGATGCAGCTTAAGCCTTGAACAGAGAAACAGTCAGATTTCAATTCCTTTTGCAGTTTCAAGTCTTGGTTATGGTTTTTTATGGAATAATCCCGCAACTGGGCATGTTAATTTTGCAAAGAATGTTACGGAATGGTTTTCTGAAAATACACGGCAAATGGATTATTGGATTACCTGTGCAGATACTCCAAGACAGATTATAGAAAATTATACTCTGGTAACCGGACGCGCTCCTGTAATGAGTAAAGATTATCTTGGCTTCTGGCAATGCAAACTCAGATACAGAACACAGGATGAAGTTCTTAAGGTTGCAAGAAAATATAAAGAACTGGGAATTAAACTTGATGTAATTGTAATTGACTTTTTCCATTGGCCGCGTCAAGGTGACTGGTGCTTCGATAAAGAATACTGGCCTGATCCAAAGGCAATGTGTGATGAGCTTCATTCCATGGGAATTAAGGTAATGGTTTCTGTATGGCCGAGTGTTGATAAAAAATGCTCAAATTATTATGAAATGCTTGAGAAAGGTTATCTTGTAAGGGTAGAGCGGGGTTCTAATCAGACTTATGATTTTAACGGTGACTGCCTTACCTTTGATGCTACAAATCCTGAAGCAAGGGAATATTTATGGAATATCTGTAAAAAAAATTATCTTGATTATGGAATCGATATGTTCTGGCTTGATAATGCTGAACCTGATTACAGTGTTTATGATTTTTCAAATTACCGTTATCAGCTTGGAACTGCCTTGTCATGTTCAAATATTTATCCGAAATTATACAGTCAGGCCTTTTATGACGGAATGAAAAAATCGGGTAAAAATAATTTTGTAAATCTCGAAAGATGTGCCTGGGTTGGTTCTCAGAAATTAAGTCAGGTTTTATGGAACGGCGATGTTCAATCGACCTGGGAATGTCTTCGTGATTCTGTTACCGAGGGATTGAATATTGGTCTTGCAGGAATTCCATGGTGGACAACCGATATCGGTGGATTTATGTTCGGAGATGTTCACAGCGAAGATTTTATAGAGCTTTTAGAAAGATGGTTTGAATTTGCAGTTTTTACGCCAATACTTCGTCTTCACGGTGACAGGGATCCTCATGATATTCCTCCTCTTGATAAAGATCCTGAACGCGGTTACGGCGGCGGATATCTTTTTACAGGACAGCCGAATGAAATATGGTCTTACGGTAAAAAAGCACAGGAAATTTTTGAAAAGCAGATAAAGCTTCGTGAATCATTAAAGCCTTATGTTTATAAACTGATGAAGGAAGCAAATGAAAATGGAAGTCCTTTGATGAGGACAATGTTCTACGAATTCCCTGATGATGAAAAATGCTGGAATCTTTCTGATCAGTATATGTTTGGTTCTGAATATCTTGTTGCACCAGTTCTTAAAGCCCGTTCAACAAGCAGAAAAGTGTATCTTCCGCAGGGAAAATGGAAGAACATCAATGACAACATGATTTATGATGGAAATCAGACGATAAATGCAGAAACACCGATAGATTGTATTCCGGTATTTAAAAAGATGCAGTCATAAAGCAATTCATTTATTATTAACGACGTTTACGGGTTTATTGTTCAGATATGCCTTAAGGTTCTGAAGTGCAATATCAATCAGTCGTTTTCTTGTTTCAAGCGGTGCCCATGCAATGTGCGGAGTAATTACACAGTTTTTTGCTCCAAGAAGCGGTGTGTCGGCCTTCATCGGTTCTTCATTTACAACATCACAGGCATATCCTGCAATTTCATCGGCATTTAAGGCACGGGCAATATCCTGTTCAACGACAAGACCTCCGCGTGCAGTATTGATGATGTATGCAGTTTTTTTCATCATCGCAAGTGATTCTTTATTGATAATTTCTTTTGTTTCATCTGTTAATGGAGCATGAAGCGAAAGAAAATCACTGTATTTCAAAAGATTTTCAAAAGTAACTCTTTGCGGCATGTTTTCTTTTGGTGTTCTTGTACAGCATATTACGTTCATTCCGAAGGCTTTACCAAGGATTGCGACTTTTTTTCCAATATTACCATATCCGTAAATGCCTAAAACCTTTCCTGAAAGTTCAAGGAGCGGTGAATTCCAATAACAGAAATCGGGACTACGAATCCATTCTCCTTTATGAACTGAATCGTTATGACTTGCAACCTGATTTGTAAAATTTAGGATAAAAGAAAAAACGTGCTGGGCAACAGAATCTGTTGAATAAGCAGGAATATTTGTTACTGTAACTCCATGTCTGTTTGCCGCTTCAAGATCTATTACATTATATCCTGTGGCAAGAACTCCGATGTATTTAAGATTCGGACATTCCTGAAGAAGCTCTTCTGTAATCTGGATTTTATTAAGAAATATTGCGTCAGAATCGCCGATGCGTGTTTTTAATAATTCTTTAGGTGTACGCTCGTAAACAGTAATATCGGCAAATTCCCTGAAAGCATCCCAGTTTAAATCACCGGGATTGACGGCATGGCCATCAAGTATGGTAAGTTTCATTTTAAATTTTTAACCTATTACATCAACTCCACAACCTGATATTGCGGCATTAATAGCGTCTTCTATACCTGCAGTCCCTTCATCAAAATCTACAAGAACCTGAGATTTATCGCAATTTGCAACAGTATTTGTAACACCACCAACAGCGGCTACTGCTGACTGTACCTTTGCAGCTGTATCTGCATCGAACATACCTACAACATAAATTTTCTTCTGCATGGGGACGCTCCTAATCGTTTTTCAATATATTATAATTCTTATCAGTTTTAATTTCAATAACAAAATTGAGGGTTTTGGAAATTTATTTGCCGTTACTGCTTACTTTTCCAAGCTGTCCGCAGGCACCACCGATTTTTCGCCCGCGTCGTGTCCTTACTGTAACATTCAGGTGATTGTTTTCCAGAATCCTTACAAAATCATGAATTTCTTCAGATGAAGGTTCTGTAAAGGGAAGATTTTTAACAGGATTCCATGGGATTAAATTTATATTTACATTAAGTCCCTGTGCAAAATCAATTAAATTCCGGGCGCTCTGTGTATCCGTGTTTTTATCATGAAGAAGTGCTGCTTCAAGAGTTACTCTTTTACCTGTTTTTTCTGCATAGTATTGAACGGCCTTTTTTAACTGTGACAGATTATTTTCTTCTGCAGTTGAAACAGGCATTAATTGTCTTCGCAGCTGTTCGTCGGCGGTGGTAAGAGAGATTGCAAGTCTTATGGCTGGTCCGTTGTCTGCAAGATCATAAATGCCTTTAACGATTCCACAGGTTGAAACTGTAATTCTTTTTGAGGAAAGGGCACGACCGTCTTTATTACAAAGAATCTGAATAGCCTTTCTTATTTCACTTAGATTCTTCATAGGTTCTCCCATGCCCATAAAAACAATATTATCAAGTTTTCCTGCAATTTTTTCGAGAGATAAAAACTGTTCTACAATTTCAGCTGCAGTAAGATTTCTTGCAAGTCCAAGAGTTCCTGTCATACAGAAAACGCATTTCATTGCACAACCTGCCTGACATGAAACACATGCTGTTTTTCGTTCTTCCTTATCAATAAGAAGTACCGTTTCTATTATATGAGAATCATGCAGTTTAATCCTGAGCTTTATTGTTCCATCAGGATCCTTTAAAACTTCACTGATTTGAGTTATGCGGAGTATTGCTTTTTCTTCAAGTTGTTTTCTTAAATCAAGGCTTAAATTAGTCATTTCGTTAAAAGAGTAAACTCCGCTTCCAACCCATTTAAAAATCTGTTTTCCGCGGAATTTCTGATCTAATTCAAGCGATTCTGTTATTTCATCCGGTAATAAGCCGGTAAGAACTGTCTTCATGAATATAATCTATCTTTTAAGCTTGTTCAAAAGATTCTTGATGATTATATTTTTACCGTCACTTCTAAGATAGTTTTCAAGCAGTTTTATAGCTTCATCGTTTCTGTTCATGAGTGCATAGCATTCTGCAAGGTCAGAATAAAGCCGTGCATTTCTTGGTTCTGTTTTAATAAGCTGAGAGAAACGTTCAACGGCTTCTTCATATTTTCCTTCTTCCTTACATGTTAACGCAAGACCTATAGCAGCATAAACATCAAAATCAATGTCAAGAGCTTTATTGTAATATATTACGGCGTTTTTAAGATCACCACCGTTTCTGTAGGCATCACCGGCACGTGTAAGGATAACCTTGTTGTTAGGATCTATTTCAAGAATCTTATTCCAGTATTCAATTGATTTATCCTGTTTGTTCATTCCACGATAGCAGTCAGCAAGACCAAAGAGTGCATAGAAATTTTTCGGATCTTTTTCAAGAGCTTTTTCAAAATATTCAACACCCATTTCAAAGGTCTTTAATTTTCTGTGACAGTTTCCGATGGCAGTTAAAACACGGATATCGACATTATCCTGGTTGATTTCATAAACTCTTGACCAGTATGAAAGTGCATCATGATATTCCTTGAAATCGTAGCTTAAGTGTCCAAGACCAATGAGAGCGTAAGGATTGTCTTTTTCAATTTCCAGAACCTTAAGATATAATTCCTTTGAACGTTTGAAATCCTTGATTTTTCTGTAAGCATCTGCAATTCGTGTAATAACTGTAATATTCTTGTCATCATGAGTCAGGTACTGCTGCCAGATATCTATTGCTTTAGGATACTGATTTAAAACCTTATAGCAGTCGGCAAGTCCGAAAAGCGCGTAGTTATTGTTAGGGTAGAATGAAAGACATTTGTTGTAATATACAATTGCTTCATTGAATTTATTTAATTTCCTTGCAGTATCGCCGAGTCCTACAAGTGCATAGTTGTTGTTGTCTTCTAATTCAAGAATCTGATTGAAAGCTTCCTTAGCCTTATCGGTTTCGTTTTCTTTTAAAAGCTGATAACCTTTTTTTGATAATTCAGAAATCTTATCGTTCATTTCCTTTGAATTATCGTTTGAAAAAGTCATGTCATCCTGTGCAAGAATTTCGTCACTTAAGTTGAATGATGAGTCCATTGGTTTATATCTCCTTAATTAATTCCAGTTTTTCAATCGTTTTTTAATAATGCTGAAAGAACCTTAGCAATATTTTCATAAATCGGTTCAGCATTTCTGCTGTTATGTGCAAGATAATAAACCTTAAGTGCTTTTAAAGATTCATTTTTGCCCGAATAATAGTTGCCGACGCGTGTAAGTCCATCTGAATAGCCGGTAGTAATAAAAATCCTTCTGGCATCTTCAATATTTCCGGCGTTGAACATTGCATTAGCTTTTCGATTGAGAATAACCTTTTGTTCTGAAGTTAAACCATTAACTGGATTATCAGTGACCTTGATGAAACCATCAGGGATGCTTTTCTGAGAAACTTCGCGGATAAAATTTTTCTCAATATTATTTTGTTCTTTCATTTAAATTTATTTAATTTTAATATATTTTCATAAAATGTCAATTTATTTATTAAACATATATATAAAATCAGACATATTTATAAAAATCCACAATTGAACGCCCGTAAATCCGTTGATCTGTCCTTGTAAGATTACCGATTTTATCGGGCATAAAATGTTCCTCGGGCCGGTGTACAAGGATTGTTCCTTCTTTATTCAGTAGACCATTCTCATCTGCCTGTGCAACAAGCTGTTCATGAAATTTGTAAGGAAAAGGAGGATCAAAGAAAATATAATCAAATGAGGTTTTACATCGCTTGATAAAGTATTCAACCGGCATAAAATGACATTTGATTTTTATCGAGCATTCTTTTTCCGTTATCCTTACGTTTTCTAAAACAGTATTTATTTTTATTTTATCTTTTTCACATAATTCAACGCTCGAAGCCCCTCTTGAAACTGCTTCTATGGCGATTGTTCCTGATCCTGAAAATAAATCAAGCCACGATTTTCCGGTTAAATCTCCGAGAATTGAAAACACAGATTCCCTCATTCTGTCCATTGCCGGTCTGATAATTCCATCAGGACATTTGATTATTCTGCCTTTTAATGTTCCGCCTGTAATTCTCATTGTTGTCCCTTATTTTTTGTTAAGCAGCCAGAAGTTTGAATCATGCGGCAAGGATTTATTTTCTACGGCATAATCATATGCAGTTTTTCCTTCTGTCGATCGTATGGAAGGATTTGCACCTGCATCTATAAGTGCCTTTATGATTAATGTAGATGTTGAATATTCTGCGGCATACATTAAAGGAGTTTTTCCGTTGTAGAATGAATTAACCGGAACTGATTTATTTATAAAACAGTTGATTTTTGCAACTTTTGCATAATCACTATCTGTGTTTTCAGTTAATAAAAGGATGAAGGATTGAAGCACTTCTTTTTCAGAAAGAGAGTAGGAAGAAAGAAGTTTTTTAATGATTTCAGGATTTGAGTTAAAGGTTGATGCAATCATAAGCGCTGAATGATTGTATTTGTTTCTTGTCTTTATTTTTGCACCGTGATTTATAAGAGTTTCAACAACAGTTATATTTTCCTGATATCGTACTGCATACATCAGTGCTGTCCATCCGTCGTTATCCTGCAGATTTACGTCTGCCCCGCTTAAAAGAAGAAGGTTGATTTCCCAGTTGTTTCCTGCTTCACACGCCCTCATAAGTTGAGTACGTCCTGTTGCATCGCGTTTATCGGGATTCTTAATTAATTCAACTTCATCTTCATCATCATCCGGAAGTTCATAAGTTTTCTGAGGAATATAATCTTCAAGATATTCCTTCTGATATCTGTTAACCGAAGATTGAGTTTTTGGAGTTTCAGTAACTTTAGGAGTTTCAGTAACTTTAGGAGTTTCAACAACTTTAGGAGTTTCAACAACTTTAGGAGTTTCGACAACCTTTGGAGTTTCAGTAACCTTTTGTGTTTCGATAATTTCCTGTTTTTCAGGTTCTTCTTTAAAGACAGGTTCTTCCTTATTTTCAGTAATAACAGGTTCTTCTCTTGGAGGAATTTCAGGTAATACAATTACAGGTTTTTGTACATTAGTTTTTTCTCCGGTAACAAGCTCTTCTGCTTCTATATCTTCAGAAAGCTGCTGGTCAACTTCAAGATTATATGAAGTTTCCTCTTCAGTTTCTTCTTCACCGAAAAATAATCGTTCGAAAGTTTGTTCTATACCTTCCTCTTCAAAAAGATTTTTTACTGAATTATATTCTCTTTCATAGATTACCTGAGGCATGTTTGTTACGAAACGTTTGAATTTAGTTATACAATAAGTGTTATTGAGCGCTTCATACTGCCATACACAAACAGCCTGGGCAAGTGTTTCAAATGGACCGTAAACAACCTTCTGCGGAACTGAATTCTTACAGTAATTTATATAATAGCATGCTTCAGTGTCATTTATAGTCTGCATGTATCGTGTAACTTTGACAGGAAGGGCAGCTTTTCCGGGTTTTGCAGCAAATGCAAGTGTTTCTACATTTTTAGATTTTTTTGATTTTGATTCTGTTTTTTTAGTATCTTCAGAAGCTTCGGTTACAGTTACAGCAAGCATTTCTTCGTTGAAATCTGCACTCTGCCTTATAGTCTGTTCATCACAGAAATATTTTGTAAGGGTTTCAGTAGAACCGGAAGATGAAAAATCATTAAGTATTGCCTGTGATTCATCGTAAAATTTTACCGGCTCTGAAGTGATGAATTTTTCTCCTTTTGCAATACAGTATTCGCTTTTTTCCGGGAGATTTTCATAAATCCATATACAAAGTGCCTGTTCACGGGTATTGAAAGGTCCATAAAGAATTTTTCCGGCTTTAGCGCCGCTTGCTTTCCGGATGTAAAATGTCTGTTTGTCAGCCTTGATTTTTGAAATCCTGTCTTTTACGAAGGCTGGAATTTCTGCTTTTCCGGGTTTTAACGAAGGTTTATATACAGACTGGGTTTTAGTTTCGCTTCCGGTTTTCTGTTCGTTTTCAATGACAGTCTCTTCTGCATTTTGAGAGGATGTGTTTTCAGCATAAAGCTGTTCGTCTGTAAGCTTATACGTATCTTCTGATGGACTGACTGTTCCCTGTTTTATTTTTTCATATTGTCCTGTAAGCGCTATGATATCATCATTAAGAAAATATTTATTTAATGTACTTTGAGCACCGAGTGTATCAAAATCACTTTTAATTACCTGAACAGCCTCCGGATAAAACTGAAGGGGCTTGTCAGTTAAATATACGTTGTTTTTTGCAATACAATAATTCTTTTTTTCCGGGAGATTTTTATAAATCCAGATACATAAAGCCTGTTCGTTAGTTTCAAATGGACCGTATACGACTTTTCCGGCCTTTGAGCCGCTTGAGGTACGTATAAACCAGCTTTTTTTTGTAGTCTGAATTTTTGAGATTTTTTCTTTTATATTATCAGGGATTTTTGCCTTGTTAGGTTTTGTCTGACTGAAAGACTGTTGTGTAACTGTCAGGAGAAGAATAATTATTGAAAGTGATTTAAAAAAATATTTTCTAATCATTATTAAATTATACATTATAAAGAATATATTCGCAACAACAGACAATATTCATTTTTTTATCCGGTTTTGTTGACCTTATTTCATTTTTTCTTTATTATATAAAGACCCCTTGGAAATCCATAGTGATTTTCCTTTGTCCATAAGGAGGAATAAAAGCCCTGGTATTTATATCGGAGTTTTTTATTTTACAGTCAGATAATCGTTGATTAGAGGATTGTATTACATGTCCTCCTGTCTATTCTGCTTTGCAGAATAAAAAATAGGAGATACTTATGAGAAAGTATGAACTTATGGCTGTTTATCCGTTAGATGATGAAAAGTCAAAAAAAGGTGCTGAAGATTTGAAAGGCACTCTCACCAAATTCGGCGCAGAAATCGAAGAAGAAAAACCGTTCGGTGACCGCGATCTTACTTATGAAATCAACAAACAGAAAAGAGGACGCTTTGTATTATATACAATGAAGCTTAACCCTGATAAAATTGTTGATATCGACAAAGAATTCAAAATCAACATGAATCTTTTCAAATACCAGTTTGTTAAACTGGAAGAAAAATAATTTAATAAAACCATTGATTAAAAGGAGTATGTTATGACAGATACAAATACTGTAATACTTGTTGGTCGTCTTACCAGAGATTTAGGAATGGATGAAAGAAGTTTTGGATATGCTCCGAACGGTCAAGCCAGAGCAAATATCAGTATTGCTGTTAACAGAAGCCGTAAAAATGGTGATCAATGGGTTGATGAAGTAAATTATTTTGATGTAACTATCTGGGGAAAAACAGCTGAAAATCTCAAGCCTTATTTAACAAAAGGTAAACAGATTTGTGTTGAAGGTTATTTAAAACAAGACCGATGGGAAAAGGATGGTCAGAAAATGAGCAGGGTTAGTATAGTTGCCAACAATGTTCAGCTTCTTGGTGGTAAAGCAGACGGTACAGGTGCTGCTTCTTCATCGGCTCCGAAATTCCAGCCGGTAGACAATCAGTCTGCAGCAGGTTATTCCGGTGGTTTTACCCAGGAACCTTTCGGTAACACAGGAAATGATTTCCCTGAAGATATCCCATTCTAATAGGAGTAAACAATTATGTCTGAAGAAAATATGCAGGAAATTGAAGAAAAGAAAGAACAGGAAGCTGCAATGGCAGAAGTTTCTGTTGAAAATGATGGTCGTGAAGAAGAACGCGACGGACGTGCAAAGAATAAAACATACTTCCGAAAGAAGGTATGTCGTTTCTGTGCAAATAAAGCAAAAATCGATTATAAGGATGCAGATGCATTGCGCCGTTATATGACAGAACGCGGTAAGATTCTTCCACGTCGTATTACAGGAACTTGTGCTAAACATCAGAGAGAAGTTGCTAAGGCAATCAAGAGAGCACGTTCAATCTGTCTGCTTCCATACGTTGCAGATTAAAATTAAAATAATACTGCGGTTCATACTCCGAACTTCAGTAAAATAATATAATTCAGGAGCTTGAAATGAAAGTAATTCTTAACGTAGACGTTAAATACCTTGGTGAAGAAGGTGATGTAAAGAATGTTGCAAACGGATATGCACGTAACTATCTTCTTCCACGTGCTCTTGCTGTTCCTTACAATGAAGCAACAGTAATGCTTTTTGAAGCAAGAAAAGCAGAAATTGAAGCAAGAAAAGAACAGAAGAGAAAAGATTCTGCAAGCCTTAAAGAAAAGCTTGAAGCAAATCCATTTGAAGTTGTTATGCCTGCAGGTGCTAACGGTAAGCTTTACGGTGCCGTTACAACACATATTGTTGCTGATACACTTGCAAAAGCAGGATTTGAGATTGAAAGAAAAAGAATTGATCTTCCTGGTTCGGCAATCAAAACTGTCGGTTCTTATAAAGCAATCATCAAGCTTTATGAAGCACAGACTGCTGAAATTCATATTAATGTAAAAGCACAGGAAATTGCAGAAGAAAAAGCTGCAAAACCTGCTAAGGGTTCTAAGGCTTCAAAACCTGCTCCAAAAGAAGAAGCAAAGGCCGAAGAAGTAAAACCTGAAGAAGCATCAGCAGAAGAAACAGAAAATAAAGCAGAATAATTTTTTCCTGCTTTAAGTTAAAACCGGTACTATATAATCTGGTACCGGCTTTTTTGTCTTTATATAAAACAGGGGTAGTTATGGATCAGAACTTGCAGGATAAGGTTCCACCGCATCATCTTGAAGCAGAACAGGCAGTTTTAGGCGCACTTTTGTTAAACTGGGGTGCAATGTCTGAAGTAATAACCAGACTAAAACCCGATAAATTTTATACAATTCAGCATAAAACAATTTTTGAAGCAATGCTTGCCCTTTATACAAAAAACATTCAGGGCGATACGTTATCGTTAATTAATGAGCTTACTGTAAGCGGAAATCTTGAAAAAGCCGGTGGGACTGCATATATCGCTTCATTAACTGACACTGTTCCGTCTGCCGCCAACATCGATTATTACTGTTCGGTAGTGTGTGACCGTAGTGAAAGGCGTGAGCTTATAAAAATTTCTTCTGAACTTAAGACCTCAGCTTTTGATCTTTCAAATAAAAGTGATATTCTTCTTGACAGGGCAGAGCAGAAGCTTTTTTCTTTAAGACAGCAGAATGAATCAACTGAAGTTCATAAGGTTAATGATATTATGGTTAAAGAGATTCAGATTATCGAGAAAATCTTTAACAATAAAGGTGAATTTTCAGGTATTCCTTCAGGCTTTGCAAAACTCGACAGTATGACTTCAGGCTTTCAGAATTCTGAGTTTATCGTTATAGGTGCACGACCTTCTATCGGTAAAACAGCGCTTGCACTTTCTATGATGAATCATATTGCGCTTGAATTGAAAATTCCATGTGGATTTTTCTCTCTTGAAATGCCTTATGAATCTATCGGTATGAGAATCCTTTCGCAGGAGGCAAGAGTTAATATGAGTAGAATCCGAAGCGGTCTTATAAAGGTTGATGAAGTTAAGAAAATACAGGATGCTGCAGGACGATGGTTTGAAGCCCCCTTATATACTGTTGACACTCCGAACATGAGGCTTCTTGAATTAAGGTCAATGGCACGACGTCTTGTAATTAATGAAGGAGTTAAAATAATCTTTATTGACTATATCGGTCTTATTACTACAGAAAATCCATCGGATCCTGTTTTCGAACAGGTTTCGTTTGTATCAAAATCTTTAAAAGCACTGGCACGTGAATTAAAAATTCCGATTGTAGCACTTTGTCAGGTTGGACGGGAAGCAGAAGGTCAGGAGCCGAATCTTGCACAACTGCGTGGTTCGGGTTCCATCGAGCAGGATGCCGACGTTGTAATGTTTATCCATCGTGAAAGATTAAAGGAAGAACAGCCTTCGCAGGAAGCAAGAATTATCCTGGCAAAACAGCGAAACGGTCCTACCGGTGATATAAAGGTAAACTTTATTCCTGCATATTCAAGATTTGAAAATCTGATGAGTGAAGATTAATAAAAATCTTTTGTTAAAAAAAAATGCTGTTCGGTAAAAAACGAACAGCATTTTTTTTGTTTTTATTCTTCTTTATTTTGCATTTGCATCGTTGTTGTTTTTATTAGGATTACTAATCTGCTTTAAGTTCTGCTTTGAAAGAAGAATTAATTTTCCAGATGGTGATGTAACTACAATTCCTGTATCTGCAATACAGATTGGTGTTGAGCTCATTACTGAAACAGGTGATTTTAATTTGAGTGTAAGTGTTTCATCATATTTTGCAACAACCCATTTGCCGTTATCATCAATTACACAATAGTAATCAGAACCATCCCGGACAAGTACTGAATCTGCGGCCAGTGTTTCATTGCTTTCACGGAAGATTTCCATCTTGTCCTGATCAATAAGTACAAGCTTGATTGCCCCGTTTGCACTGTTTACTCCTGCTACAGCCATAAAAGCCTGTGACGGAGCATGATAGATTGTTCTGTTTCTGATGACTGTTACCGGAGAGTTCTTTATGATATCTCCTGTATCAACGTTGAATTTAACGAGGCGTGAAAGCTGCTGAGGTTCATCACTGATGATGATACCGTAATCAGAAGGCATTTTAGATTCTTCTTCAATCTTTTTCTGAACTGCATCCTGATCTTTTGCAATTTCCTTTCGTTCATCCTGAGCTTCCTTCTGTTTTTTGTCAGCAAATTTCTGTTCTTCTTCTGCCTTTTTGTTAGCATCGTCAGCTTCTTTCTGTTTTTCGTCTGCTTTTTTCTTAGCGTCTTCTGCTTCCTGCTGTGCTTTCTTGTCGTCAGGATTTTCGTCTGCTTTTTTCTTTGCCTCTTCAGCTTCTTTTTTAGCCTGATCTGCTTCTTTCTGTTTTTCTACAGCATCTTTTTTTGCATCCTGTGCTTTTTCTGCCGCTTCATCAGATTCCCTTTCCTTGAGATCAACCATATCTTTACGGCTGTCTACGTTTCTGTCATCATCATCCTTCATCTTTTCTACAACTTTAGAATCTGTGATTGTTGAAGTATCAACTGTTGAAAGTCCACCGTTGTTTACATCATAAAGAGGAATGACAATTTCTGTTTTTCCAGGCCAATCATAGTAGTTTACCGAAAGACCACAGTTAGCGCTTGAAAGATTTTTTGTTACTACAGATTTATATTTTGAGTTGAATACATCAATTTTTCCACGGTAAACAGCATTATAAACAGTGATAAAAACTGCAAGTGTCTGTGCATCTTTTTGTGAATAGTTATATGCTGACATTAAATAGCCGGCAATAATTCTTCGGATGTTATTGATGTGATCTACAGTTGCATCACGACCGATGTAAAGAATATCTGCATCAAGTTTGCCTTTTTCGTTTGGATCTACAGCATGAACAACATAATATTTGTTTCTGTTGCCGACATTTGCCGCTTGTGATGGTGTGATTTTTGCACCTAAATCAGATCCGATTTTTGTAATAGACTGTGCTGAATCAATACGTTTGTGAGGACCACTGTAGTTATTGAATTCAATAGCCTGATTCCCAATACTTTTAATTTCCGGTTCATCTACTCCTAAAGCAGAAGCAGCAACTGAAATTATTAATGTTAATGCTAAAATAGATGATATTTTTTTCATAAAACCGCCTGTATAAATATTTTATATATTTATTATCGTCAATTATACCATAAAACAGTATTTTTACAATTATTTTATTTTTCCTGATTTAATGAGTTTTTTAAAAGAAATTATTACCTCTCTGAAAACTCAAACAGCGGAATTGATTCCGTTATCGTTTTTGATGAAGGATTTACATGCCTGAATGATAAGCGGATACGTTTGATGCTGAAACTGAAATCCCATAAAGGAATTTCTATTGGCTCAACCTTTACGGCATTACTCCAGAATTTCATTTCCTTTATGTATTTTTCAGCCAGTTCCGGCTCCTCCGGTGATGCAAGGGGATTGTAAGATGATTTTTCTATACGAATAAAATCTGTATTTTTCGGCTCAACGTCAATCAGGTACGTGTAGGCGATGTGGCTAATGCCTGTTGACTCATAATAGTTTTCTCCGCTGCAAAAAAAATTTCCGTCTATCAATGCATATTTTTTGAATTCCAGGTCACCGTGCTGCCTGTAGTTTTTCTCGTAATGCTTGTTTCCATCCCAATCCATAAAATATGAAGTGAAGCTTACTTCTTTGCTTTTCCAGTTACTAGGATCATACTTTGTTCTGTGTCCGAAAAATAATATGCCTTCACAGGTAATTTTTTCCTTGCAATAGTTGAATGAATTATCTGCCGTACTTTCCTCAATAATATATGAGCAGATGAATTCACCGTCACTGGTAAAACGTGATAAATAGTTTAAGTTTTTATTTTTGTCGGGATTCTCCATGATCATGTCAACAAGGAATGTATCTTTCGCTTCAGGACCATTTGTGTCGTTGGCCGCTGTTTCTGTGCTGCTTTTTAAATCAATGTACCTGATGCCACAGCCCTCATACTTGCATGCCCAGATTTTTTTATAATTCAACCCGGAATCAAGCTGAACGACTGCCTGTTTTTCAAAAGAATTTCTTATCGTCAGATATACATTGTCCTCAAAGGCGGCTAAACCAACAAGCTCATCATTTTTGTTTGTATAAACCTTGACGGAATTTTTCAGATTACCGTTCAAATCGAATGATATAAGGAAAAGATCCCAGCCTGATTTTTGAAAACTCTCCTGACCGTCGAACGCAATATAAACTGTATCCTTTCCGTCAAAGGCATAGAACTGAGTTTCATATGCCCTTTGTTTTTTAAGGCTGTAGGATTTATATGAAATAACCTTGTCATCCTTAATTCTGAAGAATGCAAAGCGGTTGTCAGAGAATGCAGAATAAAGAGTGAGTACTATCTCGTTCGGACCAAGAGCATAAAGCTTAAGGAAATCGTAATGTGAGAATCTTTCCTTGAACTCATAGTTATTAAAGCCTTCAACATCAATCTGAAGGGTTGAATTGTATTTATTTCCGGTGTATTTGTTGATGAAAATCGACGTTCCTTTGGACAAATCTGTGTGGTTCATTCCAAGAACAGCTTCGTAAACCGTGTCATCGAAACTAACCATGTCCATCTCCATTGTAGCATACCCTTGCAGAATATTGATGTTTTTATCAGATGCAGATTTTTTTTCTTTACCATAAAGTCCCGTGCAGATAAAAAATACAGCTAATATCGACCAGAATGCTTTTTTCACTTTAATCCTCCGGTTAAATTATTTAGAGTTCCAGTTCAGAAATCATCTTCAGCGTTTTCTTTGCATAATCCTTTGTGTTTTTGTTGTAATCAGGTACAAGAAGATGTAGAAGAATTTCCCTTCCGTGCTGATTGAAGGCAGGGCGCCCCATAAATCGGCAGATTGAATAAACTGCGTCACATATTTCGTTCAAAACCATTGCATCTGAAGGCTTTGTTTTACGAAGAAGTGATTCAAGTGCATAAAGAAGTCTTTCTTCAGGATCATATCCGTTGTATTTTATTCCCATAAGCGCTTTATTAAGCATTGTACGGTTTTTTTCATTTTTGATTACTGCCGCAATAAAGCTGATGAAGGTATCTGTACCGTAAAAGCAAAGCTGCGATATCATCAGTTCAACTCCGATGTTATCTGTTACAAAAAGTGAACTATCCATTGCAGTTCTGCTGTTTACGGTCGTTAATAATTTCTGATATGAATTGCAGCCTGACATAAGGTCAGTAATCCATTTCCGTTCTTTTTCTTTATAGTCACCTTTTTGAAGGGATTCAAATCTGTCGTCGCTTGAATAAAGATTGTCGAGATCAGGCATAAGTGAGATTTCGAATGAAGAATAGTTTATATCATAAAGCTGATTGTAATTTCTGCGCTCTATCTTGTATTTTACTGTCTGACTTCTGAGGTTCTGTGTAGTCCTGTAGCCTGTAACATCCCAGTTATCGTAAAAAATAATAAGATAATTGTCGTCTGTATATTCACAGTATTTCCAGTTGTTTTTTGAACCTTTGACATTCTGAGGCATTATTCCGGACCATAGTTCAAGTCCATCCTTGTTGTAAAAGCATGCGGCATTTTTATTTGCAAGAAAAATTCCCTGGTTGTTGAGGATGCAGTAAGTCGGTGTCTGTATTGCAGGGCAGTTGATTGTCCTCGTAATTTTTCCGTCAGAAAGCTGGATGAAATTTATCTGGGTGGAATTGCTCTGATTGTTTATATATGCCGCTTCCTTTAAATCCTTTGAAACAACAAAAAAATCACTGTTTGTAAGCGAAAGTCTTTCCTTCTGTAAAACCCATTTATTTGTCGAATTCTGATCTACGAGTGTAAATAATCCGCACGTACTGTCTGAAAATGTAAGGAGGATTCCTTCACTGCAGCTTTCGGCAGATGTGACGTTTCCGTAAAAGGTGATGTTTTCGAGTATTTCTCCAAACGGAGAGATTCTTAATCCGCGTGTTTTGTTTCCGTCCATTTTTTTAAGAAATACAACGAAAGTTCCGTCGGGAAGCTCTTTTATTTCAAGGTTTGTCTGTTCTTCTGTCGTTATATGCCATTTTCTGATTCCGTTTAATCCGTAGCAGCTGATGTTAGTTGAATTTCTGACGATGATTCTTCCGTCACGACCGGCAAATGGTCTTTCAAACGGCTTGAAATCAAGAGTTGTCTGCCAGAGTTCTTTTCCGCTGGGATTCAGTACGGTAAGCTTAGTATTTGATATGACTGCAAAAAAATCATCATTGAGGACAGTAAACAGGTGGTTTGTTCCTCGACCAAGATAATGCTCCCAGATTGTATTTCCTTCCGTTGTAAAGGTCATCAGATATTTTGAATCTGTAATAAGTGCAAGGCCATAAGATGTCTGTTGGGGTTCACAGATTGCTTTTCCGGGGAGGACATTGTTCCAGGAAGCGGCAGAAGAATTCAGTTGAACCTGTGAATATAAAAATGAGAGTATAGATAACTGTAAAACTGCAAATAAAATTCTTTTCATATATAACTCTTTTTAATCTTAAATATTTAGATTAAAGATTGCAAGACTTTCTATGTGACTTGTGTGAGGATAAAAATCAAGAAGATAAATTTTTGAAAGCTCATAACCGGAAGAAATAAGTCTTGCGCAGTCTCTTGAATGGGTCGAAGGATCACATGAAAGTGAGTGGATGAACGGTATTCTGCTTTTACAAAGATAATCGCATACAGCATTTTCCATGCCTGAACGTGGCGGATCAACGACACATGCATCAAAACGGGGAAGCGATGATGCGTAATTTTTTACGAAATTTTCTCCGCTGAGCCCATAGCTTTTATGATTTTTTCCTGCCATATTCTGTTCTGCAAAAACTAGCGCATCCCTGTTATGTTCAACTAAAGTTACCGATTCGTATTTGTCGGCGAGAAATGCAGAAATGGAAGCACATCCGCTGTATAAATCAAGACAGTTTTTTCCTCCGGGGAGAGAATCGGTAATGAGATTGAGCACTTTTTCAAAAACAAAAAGATTCGACTGGAAAAATCCCCTTACATCGAACGATAATGATTTTCCGTTGAGTTTTACCGTTACGCTGTTTTCGGGAGACGAAACGGTACCGGTAAAATAATGATTTTCCTTAAGCTTTAGATTTTTCTTTCTGTTTCCGTAAATCCTTGTCTTATTTTCATCTTCTTTTTCTGAAATTTTAAGTTTATCCTGGCCTTCAATAAAACTGCTACCGAAAATATGAACCCTTCCTTTCGGGCGCTGATTGAATTCTGTATTCTCAAGATAATCATTTACAGGTTTTTCTGCGCACAGGCATTGTGTAATCGGAATGACTGTGTTTTTATTCTTTTCATTAAGGCCTCCGTCTGTAAGCTGGAATCTCGCACGATAGTTGTAATCCGGACCTTTTATTATTTCGATTTTATCTGAAATATCAATTTTATATTTTTCAAATGCATTTATAAGCATCTGTTTTTTAAGCTCACGCTGATAATCCGGAGCAGCATGCATGAGATTGCATCCGCCGCAGACACCGTAATATCTGCATTCACTTTTAATTCTGTATGGAGAAGGTTCTATAATTTTTATTATTTGTGCTTTGCTATAATCATTTTTCTGTTGTACAATATTAATACTGAGAGTTTCATCAGGCAAAGCATAGGGAATAAATACAGTTCTGGAGTTAACTTTTGCAATTGTTTCTCCACCAAAAACAGTCTTTTCTGTTCTGACTTCTATTGTTTCCATATTTTGTAATTTATCATAAATTTTAAAATTTTTATATAATACGGAGTTTTTTTTATGCAGATGAAAACCTTTACTTTTACTGCTTCTGACGGATGTGAATTATTCTGTTATCGCTGGGCACCGGATCCTGAAAAAAAGATCAAGGCAGTAATTCAGCTTCATCACGGAATGGCAGAACATGCACTCAGATACGACAGATTCGGTTCAATCCTTGCAGAGAACGGTTATGTACTCAATGCCTATGATATGAGGGGACATGGAAGGACTGCGGAAAATGCTGAAAGAAAAAGAACGGGAAAATTCGGAAAGCTTGCAGATAAAAATGGTTTTAATATTGTTACCGATGATCTATCGCAGATGATTTCATCTTTAAGGGAAGAATACAAGAAATTACCAGTATTTCTAATTGCACATTCTTTCGGTTCTTTTGTTGCACAGAATTACATCGAAAGTAAAAATGAAAATATCGATGGCTGTGTTTTAATCGGTACAGCAGGACCACGCCCCGCGCTTATGACAGCTGGAAAAGCAATCACCGGTATTTCGAAATTCATCTTCGGTAAAAATGCTCATAAAAAATTCGTAGAAAAAATATCTTTTGCAGGTTATCTTTCTCATATTAAAAATCCTGAAACCTCGAACGACTGGCTTTCAAAAAATAAACTTAATGTTGAGCTTTATAATGCGGATCAATGGTGCGGTCAGCTTATGACGACTTCCTTTTTTTATGATATGGTCAGCGGTCTTAAAAAGATTCATCTTAAAAAGAATATGGCAGCAATAAGAAAAAATCTTCCTGTCCTTTTCCTTTTCGGTGAAGAAGATCCTGTCGGCGGTTATGGACAGACAATCAGAAGCTTAAAGGATATTTACGTTAAGAATGGAATGACTGATGTTTCTCTTAAAAGCTTTAAGGATGACCGTCATGAAATATTGAACGAGGATGATAAGGAAGAAGTAGAGAAGACAATTCTTGAATGGATAAAAGCACATTCAGTCTGACCTGGATTTTTGTCTTTACTTGACTTGTAATGCCTTTTTTTAATATTATTTATTATCGTGTTATATCGTTACGGAACAGATTCTAACGGAAAGTATGTTAAGAAAGCCGTTGTATATACAAAACAGGAACATTTAATCAGCCTCAAAAATATAGATCCGGATGCACTTCAGATTATCCACAGGCTTCGTGATACAGGTTATTCTGCTTATATTGTCGGAGGCGCAGTAAGAGATTTAATCGTCGGTAACACACCAAAGGATTTCGATATTGTCACCGATGCTACTCCTGCAAAAATAAAAAGAATATTCCGTAATTCAAGAATAATCGGAAGAAGATTCAGGCTTGTACATGTTGTATTCGGTTCAAAAATTTTTGAAGTAAGCACTTTCCGTTCAAATGCAGAAGGCTCGGTCGGAAATGAATTCGGTACGATAGAGCAGGATGTTTTAAGAAGGGATTTTACACTGAATGCCCTTTATTATGATCCGTTGGCAGAGCAGGTTATAGATTACGTTAACGGTATGCGGGACATTAAAAAGCACATTTTAAAGCCTGTCATACCTATGGAAACAATTTTCGTTGAAGACCCTGTGCGTATGCTTCGTGCAATAAAATATTCAGCTACGACTCATGCCAGAATGTCGTTTGCCTTAAAGCATAAAATAAGACAGTCGGCTCATCTTCTCGGACAGATTTCTCCTTCGAGACTTACCGAAGAGCTTTTAAAAATCATAAACAGTTCTCATGCATTTGAAATAGTTCAGGAAGCGATAGAATCAGATTTATATATGTATCTTCAGCCTTCTGCCTATACGCTTCTTTTTGAAAACAGGGATTTTGAAATTAACTACATGCAGAATTTGCATAATCTTGATGAGCTCATATTAAAGGAAAAGGATGCCCGTCTTGGTAAAAAGCTTTATTTTTTGATTTTTGATTTTATCTGTCAGCTTACAGACTGGAAAAAAGAAACTGAAGGAAGATATTCCTCTGTTGAGCTTTATGCAAAGACCTGGACAGAATGCAGGAATTTTGTTTTACCAATGAATCCACAGAGAAAAGAACTTGAATATGCCATAAAGCTCGCACTAAAAAATCTAGGTGTTCAGCTCAGGAATGCAAAGAAAAAGAACGGCTGATTTAATTTTTATGTGTTCTTGCAAGTGAAGTTTTAAGTTCAGCAGAAAGCTTGCTTGCAGGCGGTATTTTATTCTGCTGGTTTTCGACCTTCGTAATTTTATCAATGATGATGCTGACTTCCTCAATGAGTATGCCGGTGAAAGTTTCGATTTTATCTATGATGTACTGCTGAAGCTTGTGGATTTTACCTGTAAGCTGTGTTCCGAACGGTACATCGACTGTAATTATAAGACGGTATCCGCGTGAATCACTTTTTATAGAGAGTTTTTTGATTTTAACATCCGGATCACATTCAGCGACACAATGCATTACCATCTGAATCAATGCCGCCTCAGAAATTTCAACTCTTCCTTTTTTTGAAAATTCAGGCTGAACGATAGATTTTTCAATCATTTTGTCTGCATTTTTTTTCTTTTTGTTGAACAGGTTTTTCCTTCTGAAAAAATCATGCATTGAATTTGAAAAAATCTGCGGATATGATTTCTGAACTTCAATCGACGGAACCGGAATGACATGTTTTCCTTCGACCTGACGTGATTTTACTGCTTTTTCGATTTCTTCTTCAGAGGCAATATCTTCAATGTGGATAATTTTTGCAGGCTGCGGTAACTGTAAACGCATTGCAATTTTAGAAGCCATTTTTTCGGAAGTTCCTAGAATCAAAAGCTTTTTGATATGTGATTTTTTCAAGATTTTAGCAACAGAATCACGGTGCTCCTTGTCATCAAAAAGAGCGGCACGGACAGCACCCATATATGTTTTTTCACGCTTTGCAGAATGACCGGCAACAATTTTTTCGTCGCAGATTAAAAGTCCGTCATCAATTATTGCATGAATATTATATTCTTCGGCGAGTAATTTTGACCTGAAGCTTTTACCTGTTCCGCTTGGTCCGACTAATGCATAAACCGTAATTTTCTTAAAGCCGTTAATTACATTCTCAATAAAGCTAATCATCTGAACAAATATTATACTTCAATTTTCCCCATACCACAAGTTTTTAATGCTGTTTTGAATTCTGAAGGAAGGGTACACTTTATTTCTTCGGGAAGATTAATCGGATTTTCCTTTATCGAAAGTGATGCAGCATGAAGATAATATTCCTGTTTTAAATCTGTTTTTTCACAACCGTATGCGCAATCGCCGAGAAGCGGATATTCATGAAGCGATGCCTGTGCCCTTATCTGATGATGTTTTCCGGTTTTTATATGAAATTCAACGAGCGTTACATCAAGATTATTGTATTTTCCATGCTCAACCGGTTCTGCACAAGTCCAGCAGTTTGAATCTTCTTCTGAATGACTTGCCTTTATCGTATAAAAAGAATCTTTTTCTTTTTTATCTGACAGTTTATCCTGCCAGATCTGCTTTTCTTTCAGGTTTCCCTTTACGATTCCAAGGTATTTTTTTTCGATACGATGTGAGTTAATGTTTTCGCTGAACCATCTTGCGCCTTCTAAGCTGAGTGAGCAGACAATAAGTCCTGTAGTATTTTTATCAAGGCGATGGAGAGGGGAAGGAGTAAACGAAATGGAATCTGAACTGAAGTTTTCCGTATAATAATCAAGAAGAATTTTATCAAGCGAAAGACTGTTTTTTGAATTCGGCTGCGATAAAAGACCATACGGCTTGTTCATAATCAAAAGATGTTCATTCTGGAAAATAATTTCCGGCATTAATGAAGCAAGTGATTTTTCTTTATCAGATGATTTTTTACTTTGCGTAAGGAAAGCTGCGATTTTTATGATGTCGCCTGTAAGGATTCTTGTCGTTTCTGAACAGCTTTTCCCGTTTACTTTAACAAGACCTTTTCTGATTGCTTTATAAAGCTGAGATAAAGGTTTTTCATTACAGAGCCTTCGTAATATTTTATCAAGACGTCGGTCGTTATCATCTTTTCCGGCAGTAAATTCAACAAAATCCATATAAATATTATAAGAAGATTTTAAATATTGTACTAGTAAAAAATTGACTATAATGTTATTATAAAAAATACTGTAATTGGAAGTTTTATGCAGCCTACGATAATTGAACAGATAAAATTATTTTTCACGCATCCGGTTTTCCTTGCAGGTGTTTTCAGCTGGCTTGGAGCTCAGTTTATAAAAACCTTTATAAATCTGATTTATGGTCGTGTTCATTCGTTCTATGAGCTTTTGGAATGGATGATATGGCGTACGGGAGGCATGCCTTCAAGTCATTCGGCCCTTGTAACTTCCATCTGCGTTACGGTAGGCTTCAGAAACGGTTTTCATTCAGATCTTTTCATGCTTGCATTTGCACTAATGCTCATTGTAATACGTGACGCATTTGGTGTCAGAAGATCAAGTGGAAATCAGGCAAAGGCAATAAATAAAATCGGCAAGGAGCTTAAGGAAAAAGGGCTCCTCGAGGGATTTGATTCAGTAAAAGAGGTGGACGGTCATACTCCGATGCAGGTTATCTTAGGCTGCTGTCTTGGATTTGTTGTAGGTATGGCTTTTTCTTTGTTATAAAAAATGAATATTATAAAAAAAATTATTCCGGTTTTGTTTATCCTATTCTCATTCATCGTAATCAGGTTCAGGTCGGTGCCTACAGGTCATATCTGGAATGATTATACAGTTTTGTATGTTGAAGATTCATGTGATGATGTCCAGATTACTTCTGTTTTTAATTCACTTGAAATTACTGGATATGTAAGTGCACAAGGTCAGAACATTCCGCTCGATATATCACAAGATTCTCCGGAAGAGGCAATGCTTCGTTTAAATATAAATGCTGTTGAGAATGAATATCTTAAAAAACGGCTTAATTATTTTTATGACGCTTCGAAAAAATACAGGCTTTATTATGTTCCGAATCAGTTCAAGGATAAATTGAATCAATGTATTTCTATTCTTGAACAGAATGATATTTATGCAGGAGTTGATTCTTCGTTATCTTTTCCGTTCATACTTCCGCTTCTCGGAATTGCCGCATTCGTAATCCTTCTTTTGTGTTCTAAAAACAGGATTGTATTTGCAGTAAGTGCCGCTCCTTTTGTGCTTTATATTTTCTGCAATCCTTTTTATTCATGTGCCGCCTCATCTTTTCTTCTGATGCTTCTTGTTCTTTTCATTACAAATCTCTGGAGAAGGGAAGGCTTTGTTAAAGTTATTTTTACGGATTATAAAAACTATATTCTTGCCCTTTTTGCATTAGTTGCCGCTTTTTCTAATTCATCGCTTTCGGGTTTTCTGTTTCTTCTCAGTATGGGTTCTTCGTTTGCCGCACTGTTATATTTTAAAATCCGTGATGATATCATCGAAAGTAAACAGGTATATAAATATCTTATGATCCGAACTGCAGATAGAATCAGTCCTTATGCAGGTAAAGCTTCTTTAGTGCTTGTTTCGCTGATGGTTTGTATAATTTCAATTTTTGCCTATTTCCTTGTATTTTCTTCTGACAACATCCGCGGGCATTTTGCAAAGATTCTATTACCTGGTTCATCAGTCGTAAAATCCGACGCTTTTCCTGAGCTTTCTGACTATACTCGATGGACTTTTGATGTAATTACAAAGCCGCTTGTTTCGGTTAATAAAAGTGCAGATAAGAATAAAGTTGTCTATCCTCGTTTTGTCCGTGAAGGTGATTTTATAAAACAGATGGATTATACTTTAGTTTATGATGATACATATAAAAATACAGTTCTGGCTTCAATTGACAGTCTTGGATTTGAGGCCATTGAAAAAGTAATTAAAATACAGGGACATGATTTTAAGTGCGGCTATACAAGTGCCAGTAATTTTCATGTAAGCGTGTTCAGCGTTATCTGCATCATCCTATGTTTTAGTTCATTGCTTTTTCTGTTTATGACAACAAATAAAAAAGGTGGTATAAAATGACTACATTACAGGGTCCTTTAACTACAGTCAAAAAATACAGCCACACGGAAAATGCTTTTCTGCCGAAGACTGTTACCGTTCCTTTATCGCAGGAAAAAAACTGTGTATGCCGCTGTCTTGTAAAGCCCGGTGATTTTATTAACGAAGGTGATATTATTGCAAGACCGTCAGCAGTTGAAGGTTTTAAAGGTGTCATTCATTCTCCTATACCAGGAAAGGTTCTGGATATTATTTCTACATATTGTCCGAACGGAAATCTTGAAAATGCGGTAAGAATAAGGTTACAGGGCTCGTTTTCATATCTTGGAAAACAGATTGCAAAAAAAGACTGGACAGAGTTTTCTTCAAGCGCACTTATCAGTAAGATTTCTGAATATGGAATCATCAATACATTTTTGACTTATGAACCGCTCAGTCTTGGAGATCAGCTTAAAAATCAGTTAAAAAAGAAAAAACGTAATCTTATTATCCGTCTTTATGATGAAGATAAGATGCGTATTTCCGATTCACTTTATACAAAATTTTTCCTTGATGAAATTCTTACCGGTTCAAAAATTACAGCTAAAGCGCTCGAAGCCGATAACGTGATTTTTGCGGTAGACGACGGACTTGATAAGGAAATGCTTGAAAAAATAAAGGCAGTGCCGGATTGTCATATTCTTCCGATTAATGCCAGTAAATATCCTTCAGGCTTTAAACGTGAACTCCGAATTTATTTCAACAAAATGTTTAAGAAAACGTCAGGCATTACAATTTCTGAAAGCGATCTTTTCGTAGATTCCTGCACAATGTTTGAAGTTTATAAAGGGATTGTAAACGGTGTTCCAAGCATAAGTAAATATATTCATATCTCAGGTCCTTGTCTGAAAAACGAGGCATTCTTGAACATTAAGCTTGGATTTTCAATAAAGGATATAGTTTCGCAGATGGGTGGATTTGTAAAGCAGCCGGCACTTATAGTTATAAACGGACTTATCTGCGGTTATACAATCGGCAGTCTTGATATTCCTGTTACAAAGTATGTTAAATCAATAGAATTCCTTACGGAATTTAAAACGACAGATTATCATACTTATTCATGCGTAAACTGCGGTAACTGCCGGGTCATCTGTCCGGTAAAAATATCTCCTGATATTCTTTATACGCATATGACGAAAAGACGAAATATTTCGGAAAATTTCATAAATTCTTCGTTGCTATGTACAGAATGCGGTTTATGCAACACTGTATGTCCTTCACGTCTTCCGCTGTGTCAGACAATTTCTGTATTAAACGAACAGTTAAAGGAAAAGCAAAATGAAAAACAATGACATTGAATACAAGATTAAAAATACGCCGGTTTTAATGAAGCCGTACTTTTTCTCAATTCCGTCAATTTCTGCGGTTTCAATCAAGATTCTTATCCTTCTTGGAATTCAGATTCTTCTTTTGTTTCTGACAAAAAGTTACAGCGCACTGTTTGTAATTTTTTCATCTACACTTGGAGCAACCGTTGCCGCTTTGATTAATTACGCTTTTCAGAAAGTGCAGCCTTTTACGATTATGACTGTAATTATTCAAGGAGTGCTTATCGGAATGCTTTTGCCGGAGACTTATCCTGTGATAACTGTTTTCTTCATCGCTTTTTCAACCTTAGTCATTGAAAAATATCTTTTTGTCAATTGTGTAAATTCATGGATTAATGTTGTCTGTATTGCAGTAATCATCGCATATTTTATCGGACAGTCATTTTTTCCGAGTTTCATCGTAACGAACGATCTTTTTCCTGTAAAAAATGCTTCACTATATCTTATTCAGAATGGAAGTTTTCCGACTTATTCCTTTGACACATCAGTTACGGAATTCCTGAATAATTCTATTTTCAACTGGGTTAAAGTTACGCTTCCGAATGGTTTCGTATCATTTTTGTGGGATACACATTCACTTATTCCTGCGTTCAGATTCAATATCATTACGCTTCTTTCATCTATCGTGCTTTTTTCTGACGGTGGTATTTCGCCTGTAATTCCTGGTATTTTTGTCGGAGTGTATGCTGTTTTAGTAAGGCTTTTCTTCCCTGTAATAAACGGTGGACTTTTCAATACCGGTGATGTAATTCTTGCTTTAGGAACAAGCGGAACTATTTTCTGTTCGGTTTTCCTTCTTCAGTGGTTTGGAACACATCCTATAACTCTTACGGGAAAAATACTTTTTGCAGTGATTTCGGGAATAATTGCTTTTCTGATTGTCGGCTGTGGTACTTCCCCGATCGGTATGATTTATACAATTGTAATTTCAAATCTTCTCAATCTTTTAATCCGTGTGGTTGAAGAAAAAAATAACGTCCTGCGTCTGTCTAAACTTGTAAATACAGAACTTGCAGGAACACCAGAAATAAATAAGGATAATGAATGATTATGGAAAAAGAAAATAATAAATCTTCAATATTAAAAAGCTATGGAATCCTTATCCTCATGCTTCTTTTAATTTTCACTGTGCTTGTTTACTTTATTTCAATTTCAAGAAAATCATGGGAATCAGGTCTTAAAACATGCGTTGAAAATGTTCTCGAAGAAAAATACGGCAATGAATGGACTGTCGGTGATTTTGTGCAAATTGATAATCCTATTGCAGTAAATGCGGCCTGTTACAGAATAAAAAATTCAGAGGGCATAAACGGACGTGCAGTAATCATCAAGATTGCAACATATTATGGTCCTGTAAGTGCAGTTTATATAAGCACAGGTGAAAGTGTAAGCTTTGTCGGATTTTCTTCATTGCATGGTCGTATTGCAGAAACGATGATGAGCAATAAGAAAGATAAAAAAATTCTTTACTGGCAGGATAAAATTCCTCAGATTATAAAGTAGGGTAATATAATGAAAAGACGATCAATATATGTTTTTATAACCGCAGCACTTGCAGTCCTCATCCCGGCACCCGGAAGATTTGTTTATGGAATGACACTTGTACTTGAAATTCTATTCATCCTTCTTTTCGGAACGTTGATGAATAATCTCATACGTAAATTAAAGCTTGAATCCATGGAAAAATTCCTGACGCTTCTTTTTGTTGTAAGCGGAACAATCCTTTTCCGACAGATTATGATTCTTCTTCAGCCTGAGGTTGTGCTTAATCTTGGTTTTATGCTTTATGTAGCACCTGTTTCACTTTTTACTATAGGTTATCTTTTTGCATATCCTGAATATACTCTTGGCTCAAAGATGAAATTTGTTTTTCTGCATATAATTACGTATACGGTTTTTGCTTTATGTATTTTCTTAATACGTGATATTCTCGGTTACGGAACATTTACTTTCTTCGGACCTGAACATCAGATTATGGAAATTGTTATTTTCCCTGCAGAAAAAGTAAGGCTTCTTTCGTTCCTTGCATCTATTCCTGGTTGCTTCATCTTATGTTCATGTATGCTCTTTATTCACGTAACCTTCAGATACAAATATAACATTTATCGAAGTGCAGAAGTCCTTGAATCTGAAGATGATAAAAAAACGGCAAAAAAGAAAAATAAAAATGAAGATAATAAAGAGGAGGACAAAGAATGATTTTTCTGAATACATTTTTATATTATTTATGCTTTGCCTCTGCCGTTCTTGTATACGGAATCGGAATTGATAAAACAATGCAAGTTACATATCTTAAGGAAAAGCGTTTTTCCTTAATCTTTAAAATGTTTCTTGTAATTTTCATTTCTTCAATCATCTCATGGTTTGTTACCGTTAAGCTTCTGATCCCGATAGGAATGAATGAACTGTTCCCGCTTATTTCCTTCTTAATCTATTCATGTATATCAACTCTTGTAGAAGGTATTTACAGGGTTTCTACAGGAAAATCGAATACGGAATTTATTTTTTCATTTCTCGTAGTTCTGCTTACTGTATCAGAAAGCATTTCACTTCCTGATACAATAGTAATTTCAATGAGTTGTATCGCCGCTTTAATTGTCCTTATACCGATTGTCTATTCGTACAGGGTAAGAATCCTTGCAGATGAAGACAATATCGAAAAATATCTGTGCAGGCTTTTCCTTTTCCTTGGAATCCTTATCCTTATGATTTCTGTCTGGGATGTAATGTGGATGAATCCGGAGGTAATCCAATGATTTTACTTATAGTTTTGATTGTCGTTATAGTTTTAATTGCTTCTGTTTTTATTATTCTGAATACTTCTAAATTTTTCGTAAAAAAAGAAGATAGGAATGACTCTAAGGATGACCTTCTTGTATCTTCTAACGAAATAGATTTTATTTCACCTAGTATTCCTCAGGTAGAGATTACCGATAAACGTGCGATGGTAATGTGTAACTGTCACAAGGAGTTTAAAGGAAACCGTTCTTTGTTCAATAAGGAACATACCTGTTTTATGATTAACTCAGATAATGGTACGGGAACTGACTGTAAATTTTCATGCATCGGACTTGGGGATTGTGCAAGAGTTTGTCCACAGCAGGCAATAAACATAGTTAACAATACTGCCGTCATTACAAACCTCTGCATCGGCTGTGGAAAATGTATAGATGCCTGTCCTCTTCATATAATCCAGCTTATTTCAAAAAATAAGGAAATAGTCGTAAAATGCTATAACCAGGAATGTGAACCTACAAGCTGTTCGGCAATCTTAAAAGAAGAAAAAGTTGAATGGCCTGAAAAAAAAGACTTTAAAATCTGGAGATTTTGTTATAGAATAGTCAAAGGTATCATTAAGAGTTAATTGTTAAAATAGGAGAATAAACGGTATTCGGGTGGGGAAGCCGTATTCGTAATTCATGAATTCGATATACGTTTGCTTCAGTCTGAAATCTGCCTCATTTCGTTCAGATAAAAATGAATTGCTTGAAAAAGATTATCAGTCTGTTTATAAGCCTGTTACCAGATTTCTTTATTCTCATCCTGACTTTAATTTTTCATTCCAGTTTTCAGGAAATCAGATTAATTATTTTAAAAAACGAAAAAATGAATTCATCACTATATGCCGTCAGCTTGTCGAACGTGATCAGATAGAAATCCTTGGCGGCGGATATTATGATCCTGTATTACCACTTTTAAGTACTGTTGACTGTAACGGTCAGATAGATATGCTTTCTGCAGAAATAAGACCTGCTTTCGGTAAACGTCCCAGAGGAATTTCTTTGTTTGCAGACTGCTGGGATTCTTCACTTGTAAATCCGCTTCAGACTTGCGGTATAGAATATGTGCTTGTTGATTCATCAAGTGTTCCTCAGGAAAAAAGAAAATATCTTCCGCTTATCATGTCAAATCTCGGAAAGGCAATTGAAATATTCCCGTGCTATGATTCGTTCAGACCGGAGCGTGAGACTACTGCAAAGGAATTTGTATTGTCAGTTACACGAAACGTTGAAAAAATTGAAAAGAAAGATAAATATTTTCAATGTGCTCCTTGCCGTATCGTAAATATCAATCTTACGCACCAGCAGATGATAGAACTTATTGAATCGAAATTCTTTGAAAACCTTGATAAATATCTTAAAAACAATCCTAACTGCAGGATAAAAACAACGACTCCTCTTGCCTATAAAAAAATTGAAAGCATAAAGGTTCCAGCATACATTCCATGCGGTATTAATGGTCAGATTGCAAAATTCATTCCGGATGCCTATAAATATACAATTTTAAACAGCAACAATAATTATAATGTTTATGATTTTATGGATACATATCCGCGCTGTCATTCACTTTTGAACAGAATCGTATATATGACTATGCTCATAAATCAGTATAAGAATGATAAGATGAGGAAAAAGGCGGCACGTGAAAAATTGTGGCAGGCTCAGAGCGGCTTCGGATTGATCTGTACTCAGGACGGAACCTTTTCTACGTCAAAAGACAGGCAGCAGTCATATAAATATCTTATGGAAGCTGAAAAAATCCTTCGTGAAGACGGTAACTTCAAGGAAACAATTTCATCGTTTGATTATAATGGCGACGGTATAAATGAATATATCCTCCGCATGAATAATTATTTTGCATATATTTCGCTCATCGGTGGTGCTATTCAGGAACTTGAAATCCTTAAAAATACAGGAAATTATGCAGATAATCTTTCGCGAATCCTTGAATTTGACGGTTGCAATGATGATTATGAACGTGGACTTTTTATTGATCATATTTTGAGTGATGAGCAGTATCAGAATTATATAAACGGTGAACCTTCTGGGAACGGTGTTTTCTCAAAGATAAAATATTCAGAGATTAAATTTTCTCAATCACACCGGGAAATTACTTTATGTGCTGAGGCAGTTTACGGAACACTGAAACAGAAAATATATCTTCGAAAAAAATACATCATTAATTCTGACGGAATGAATATTCAGTATATTCTTCGTAATGAAAGTGAAAGAAAGCTTAAGATAAAATTCGGAGTTGAATCAAATTTTTCTCATACATGC
Source organism: Treponema sp. (assembly GCA_017548565.1). Lineage (GTDB taxonomy): Bacteria > Spirochaetota > Spirochaetia > Treponematales > Treponemataceae > Treponema_D. The sequence continues at coordinate 143,281 of JAFYZU010000010.1, read as the reverse complement.
TTTGAACAGGAAAATCTTACTTATTATGATCTTGAAGTTGCAGATAACCAGGATATCATTAATATTGATACGAAAAAATCTGTACGCCAGCTTTTGAATAAAGGAAAGCTTCAGAATGTTCAGGCAATACGACTTACTGATGAACAAAGCGGTGTGTCATTTGGACTTGAACCTAATGAAAATGCGCAGTTCTTTTATATGCCGCTGACAATTAAACGTCCTGTTTCAAAATCGATTTATGAGCTTAAAAACTGCCATATGTCTTTTGTAAATACATTTTTCTGGGATGTAGAACTTGAACCGGGAATGGAAACCGAAAAAACCTTAAACTTTACTATTACAAATGTTAAGAAAAGATAGAATATGAAAGATGATTATTTAAAAAAAATATACATAAAACTCTCATTTCTTATGCTTTTCGTAATATTTTTATTGTTTGTTCCTGCAGGCTCCTGTAAATACTGGAACGGTTATGTAGCAATAGTCCTGATTTTTGTTCCATTTGCAATATTTCTTTATTTTCTTTTCAATCAGAATCCTTATCTGATGAAGCAGAATTTTAATCTTCGTAAAATATTCAGGAAGCAGGATTCAATTTTTAATCTTATGATAATTGACATTGTTTCCGGCTTTTTGATGGCAGGCTTTGATTTCCGATTCAATCTTACGAAAAATTATCCTGTATGGATTTATATACAGGCATTTGTAATCTTTATCATTGCATATGTGATTGTAGGTTCTTCGTTAAAGGAAAACAGATTTTTTACAAGGACAGTTTTTGATGCAGGTCTTTACGGCGTAGTAAGGCACCCGACTTATTCGGCGCTCATCCTTACCTTTCTTTCACTTCCTCTTATTTTAGGTTCACTCTGGTCTTTTCTGATATTTCTTTTTTTTCCTGTATTGATCATATTTAAAATAAAAAAAGACGAAAAAATTCTAAAAGAAGATATTTATGGATATGCAGAATATATGATCCGTGTAAAATATCGGCTGATTCCATATATCTGGTAAAAATGGAGGATTATCGATGGATGTTAAAACAATAAGGAATGATAAGCTTGGTCCGCAGATTGTCAAAAATCTTAAACAGAAGCATTTTGATGCATATTATTTTTCAGACAGGAATGAAGCAATAAAAAAAATACTTGAGCTTATTCCGTCTTCTCATTCAGTGGCATGGGGCGGATCAAAAACAATGGAACAGCTTGGAATTAAACAGCTTTTAGCGGAAAATGGATATAAACTTTTAGACCGTGACAGTGCTGCTACTCCTGAAGAGAAAAATGCTCTTATGCACGAAGCATTGAACTGCGGTACATATATTATGAGTTCAAATGCCATTACACAGGACGGTGAGCTTTTTAACATTGACGGTAACGCAAACAGGGTTGCAGCTTTATGCTATGGTCCTGAATCGGTGCTGATAATTGCCGGAATGAATAAAATAGTTAAAAATCTTGATGAAGCATATCTGAAGGTAAGAAATTATACTGCTCCCTTGAACTGCCAGCGTTTTGATGCAGATACACCCTGCAATAAAACCGGAATGTGCTTCGACTGTAACAGCATTAAATCTATCTGTGCACAGTTTGTGACTACAAGGTTCTGCAGACCTGAAGGAAGAATCAAGGTTGTGCTTATAAACGAAGAGCTTGGTTTTTAATCAAAGCAGGCACCGATATCTATCGTTAAAAAACATTTTGTCTTCTCATTAAACATAAATGATGCTTCGGTATTGATGAAAAAATACCGGGCAAATTTTAATGTATAGCTTAAATAAAGTTTTTGAACTGTCGCATAACTTCCATCATAAGGAAAAAGAAAGAATACGCTGTAATCTGTCGTAATATTACCGGATCTGTTCAGATTTAAATTTACAGAGGTGTTGAAAGCCGGCCCATGACCATAATTGCACGGTAAGGATGTTGCAAGAAGTGTATAATAAATTTTACAGTCTGCAGAAAGTCTAAAATCGTTAACATCCTTTGAATAACTGTAAAACAATCCTATGGAACTGTCTGAAAAATTATCATTTATTTTTTTGTCTGCTTCATAAAGTGAGCAGATTCCAAAGGTGCTTTCATTGAAATTTCTGGAAAAAAGTGCCCCGTCAAGCTTATAATCATACGAAAATCCTTCTTTACCAGCGAGTGCGTTTATGCAAAGATTAAACTGATCAAAAGGTTCAATTGTATCCTGTCTGTAAGGTTTATTGTATTTTATGTTCAATGCAATACCTGTAAGTGCCGTATTATTGTAAAAATCATAAATTGTCCTGGAGCTGTAACTGTGATAAAAATAATCCGGAGCCTTGCAGCGTACTGTATCTTTTTTTATAAGATAATTGATGAATGACATCGGATTAATGATGAAGTTAAACAAGGGATTTATAACTGATGTCTGGTTCCCGAGTCTGAAAAGCATTTCTCCTGTAAGAGTTCCTGCGTAACTTGTAGTAATAAGATCATTTATAGAGATGTTTCCGCGTTCAATCAGAGTTTCGTACATTGCAGAACCGGCTGCAGTGAAGAGAAACGATTCGTAAAAATTCATTCCGTTTGTCCGTGCAGCATTAAAATAAAATGAACCGAAATATGGATGTGCAAGCTGATTCCTGGAAAAACTTGAAATATCCCAGACTGGTGGCAGTGAAAAGTTTTCTTTTATGATTTCAGGTAAAAAATATGACCATTCATAACCGGTAATAAGATTGTTTGCTGTAGTTACTCCAAGATTTATATAAAAAACTTCCGTAAAAGAAAGAAAAAAGTCCAGTGCCTTATTGCAGGATTTTTCCTGTGAGTTCAGAAATTGAAGAAAAAATAATATAATAAATATTATGAATCTGTTTCTTTTATTCATCTTTAAATGTTTATATAATAAAGAAAAATTCTTTTTGGAGCAATAAATATGAAATCCGTAAGGAAATTACTGTCATCTGTTTTATTTTTTAATATGTTTTTTATTCTAAATGCACAGAATTATATTCTTGTGGAGCGGAGCGATCTTCGTCGTTATGATAATGGAAAATACATCGGGCTTCTTTCAAGAGAGGTCCGTTCCTTTATCGTTCCTTCAAAAACATCTGACGGATTATTGTATAACGGATATTTTTACGTTAATCAGAATACAAAACGCAATAATGTAAGCGTAAATGACGGAATTAATGATGCAATTCTTTCTTCTTTTTCGATAGATGATGAAAACGGATTTCGAATGCTTGTTGACAACGGATATCCGTCGTTCCGTGGTTTTCCATCTTTTGTTGAAAACGAAATAAAACCTGGTGATACCTGGGAATGCAGTTCAGAGAGAAGCGTTGATCCTCTTGAAAACGGAATAAATACCAGAATGCCTGTCCTTGTAAAATACACTTATGTTAAAGATATGATTTATAACGGTACAGAAGTATATGTACTTAATGCGTTCTGGGCAACAAGATACGGTGGATTTTCAAATATAATTGATGAAGAGGGAGATTCTTCGCTTTTAAGTGCGCAGGGAAAAAATGATGCAGTTATTTATGTCGATAAAAAATCACTTAAGGCGCTCTTGATAAGCGACAGGGTTGAAGAAACCTTTTCATATGCGGACGGGAAAAAAGTAACGTTTAAGGGAACCGTTTCAATCTTTACCGAAAATCCTATGACAGTAAATAAAGAAGCAATACTAGAAAAAATCCCTGAAAATGAAACTCGGTTTGAATTTGAAAAAACAGATATGGGGCTTAAATTCATTTTATCTGACATACGTTTTGCCCCTGACAGCAGTGAAATTCTTGAAGGTGAAGGTGAACGTCTTGATAAAATTGCAGAGCTTTTGAAAAATGCTCCTGATTCAATGTTCCTTATCGAAGGTCATACTGCATCGACAGGAAATCCAAAGGGTGAAATGCAGCTTTCCGTTGAACGTGCCCATGCAATCGTAAGGGAGCTTGCAAAGCGTGGTATTTCTTCATCAAGGTTTATCTGTAAGGGATGGGGTGGAACAAAGCCTGTAAGCGATAATGAAACACCTGAAGGTAAGGCAAGAAACAGAAGGGTAGAAATAACAATCCTTGAATAATAATACAATAAATTGAATTTTAATTAAAAATTTATTATCTTTAGAATATGACAGAAGAAGAAAAGCACGAATTGTTCGAAGAAATAAACGAATTGACAGATATCTGCAATGAATACTGTCCGCTTACTCAATCATCTTCACTGGTTGTTGAAGCAGTAAAACCTGCAGTTACCGAAATGATTAAATTCATCGTAAAAGATAAAAATGAAATTGAAAAGCTTTTACAGTTTCTTGAAACTTCAGACTTTTATACAGCTCCTGCCTCTACGAAATTCCATGGTGATTTTAAGGGAGGACTTGCCTGTCATACCTTTATGGTAATAAGACAGTCACTTATTTTTGCACAGCCGATGCTTTCGAATTTCTTTACTTCTCCTGAGGCAGAAAACTATACCGTCACTGCAAAGGATATTTTTTTATGTGCCTTATGCCATGATTTCTGTAAAACAAATTTTTATGAAATCGAATACCGTAATGCAAAGGATTTGAACGGTAACTGGATAAAAAAGCCTTTTTATAAAACAAAAAGTGAAAGCCGGAATTTAGGTCACGGAAATGAATCAGTGCTGATTATGCTTAAGATAATGCCGTCTCTCATAGACAACAGGCCTGTTCTTGAAGCAGTAAGCCGTCACATGGGCTTTTCCGATTTATCTGAATCAGAAAGTTATAATTATTCAGTAATTTTACAGAATCCTCTTGTGCTTTTATTGCAGACTGCAGATCAGACTGCCGCACAATGGTTCAATTTCTAATGATTTAAGGATGGAAAAATGAAAAAAATCATTAACATTATTATTTCTTTGAGTTTATTTAATTGTGTTTTTGCTGCAGACGTATGGAATACAGTAAAAGACGGTTTTAATCAGATTAAAGAAGAGTTTAAAGGCGCGGGTGATACAGTGTCGTATTACAAGAAATGCGATGACTTTAAGAACGAGGAATTCTTTAAAAATGAAAATTACAGTCTTAAAAGTACAATGTTCGTCGGCTCAATATCAGGCATTAATGTAAGGAAAGATGAAAATGTTACTTCAAAGCTTTTGTGTAACGTTCCGCTTAACATGCCTGTAAAAATCCTTAAACTTGGAAAACAGGAAACAGTCGATAATCTTGAATCTTATTGGGTAAAGATTTATATTCCCCGTTATCTTCAGAAAAGTGCCGGATCAGATACAGGGTATGTTTTTGGTGCTTATCTTTCGAAAAATCAGAAGGATCTTAAAACTTTACCGCAGAACTGGTCTAAAAAAAATGTAGAAAACCTTCTTACGGGAGCAACCTGGCGTAATAAGGAAACATCGGATTTCTGTCTTTTTACTCTCAGCGGTATTTACATCAAGGGAAACAGTTACAGAAGTTATAATGAAAACGGAAACTGGAAGGTCCTTTCAATAAATCAGCTTGAGCTTTCGCCAAAGGGCTCTTCATCCGTAGAAAAAGTCAATATTGAAGTTCTGGATGCATGGACTATTAAATTAAATGACCAGATTTTTGAAAACGTCATTAATCTGGGTGCACTTTCTGTAGATGAACCTGTTTTTTATAATACCGATAAATATGGACGTAATCTTCTTCAGTATTATTCACTTACAAATAAAAAATATGACAATGATTATGCAAATAATCTGATCAATTCAGGACTTTGTGCAGATAATACACGTTTTAAACAAAGATACGATTATATATGGGACAAGAAAATGTATAGCGGCGAATATTGTGAAATCAAAAAACCTGAATATATCCGTTCAATGATAAAGGAAACCCAGGTTGAAAAGCTTGATGTAACTGATTTTTACGCAAAACCTTCTGACAAAACAAAAATAAAGGGATTTATTTCTTCATGCGATATTGATTACGACGGTGAACAGGAATTTCTTTATATTAATACCGATTTCAATACTCAGGAAAAATCTTTTGTTATTTATGACAAAAATAATAATTATCTTTTAAAGCTTTTTTCAAAGGATAAATTTACTTTTGATGTAAATAATACTTCTTATGAACTTGGATTTGCCTATGAGCTTGAAAATCCAGTTCCTTATCTTGTTATCACTACAGAAAATTCAAAAACTGATTTTACGGTAAAATATTATTCCATAAGGGGTAATGAGCTTTTAAAGATTGGTGAAGCAGATTCAAAGACTGCCTACAGAAATAAAAATCCTAATGAAGAGTTTTTATCATCATATTATTTTACAGAAACTTCGCTTAAAACCTTTATGATTGTTATTGCAGAAACAGGTTACATCAAAGAAGATAATCTGGTTGAATATAAGCAGAATGTTAATAATCCTTATGTTTTCACTACACAGAAAAAGTTTAAGCTAAAGAAATAACATTTAAAACTTTAATAATATTAAAGTTTTTTAATAAAACTGTATTGTATTCTTTTGTATTTTGATTTAATATAAGGTTCAGGAGTATTAAATGGCTAAAGGAAGACCTTTAATCGATAAAGAGCGCTGCAAGGGATGTGAACTTTGCATCGGTTCTTGTCCAAAAAATATTTTGGAAATGTCAGAAGAAACTAACGGTCAGGGTGTTAATTATCCTGTATGTAAAAATGAAGCTGAATGTATTGCATGTTCGTTCTGCGCAACAATGTGTCCGGATTGTGCAATAGAAATTGAACAGCTGTAATGGAGTGTATATGGTTTTAATGAAAGGTAATGAAGCAATCGGAGAGGCCGCAATCAGGGCCGGATGCCGTTTTTATTTTGCTTATCCTATTACACCGCAGAATGAAATTCCTGCATATATGGCAAAGCGTCTTCCCGAAGAACATGGTACTTTTTTACAGGCAGAAAGTGAACTTGCTGCAATAAATATGGTAATGGGTGCGAGTGCTGCAGGTGCAAGGGCAATGACTTCTTCATCTTCACCAGGAATTTCTTTAAAGCAGGAAGGAATTTCATATCTTTCCGGGGCACAGCTTCCTGCAGTTGTTGTAAATATGATGCGAGGTGGTCCCGGTCTTGGAAATATCAGCGGTGCACAGGGCGATTATTTTCAGGCAACACGTGGCGGCGGAAACGGTGACTATCATGTAGTCGTTATTGCTCCGGGAACTGTTCAGGAAATGGCAGATTATACTGTAAAAGCCTTTGAGATTGCAGATAAATATCGAGTTGTATGCATGATTTTAGGCGACGGATATTTAGGACAGATGAGTGAACCTTGTGAACTTCCTGATTATGTAAAGGATTTTCCTTCAAAACCATGGGCTTTAACAGGTAAAACAGATAAACGTGATAATAACATTGTACTTTCTTTAAGATTAAATGGTGATGATTTTGATCTTAATAAGCATACAAAAGAGCTTTTTGATAATTATGAAAAAATCCAGAAGAACGAGACTATCAGTGAATCCTTTATGTGTGATGATGCGGATATAGTTCTTACAGGTTATGGTACTGCAGCACGTGTATGTAAAAAAGCAGTAAAGATGCTTCGTGAACAGGGAATAAAAGCCGGATTGTTCAGACCGGTAACCTTGTGGCCATTCCCGAAAGAACAGCTCGTAAAAGCATCATCAAAGGCAAAAAAGATTCTTACTGTAGAAATGTCAATGGGTCAGATGGTACAGGATGTAAAGCTTTACAGCGGGCATCAGGTAAGCGATGTAGAATTTTATGGTGAACCAGGCGGAATCATTCCGAAGGTAGATGCAATTATTGAGAAGGTAAAAAGCTATGTCTAAAAAATATGAATTTCCACGATCGATGAAAGATGTTAAAACTCATTATTGTGCCGGCTGCGGACATGGAATTGTTCACAAACTTATTGCTCAGGTTATAGATGAGATGAATATTCAGAATGACGTTCTTCTTGTAGCGCCGGTTGGTTGTGCAGTTTATGCATACAATTATATCAATGTTGATTCGTGTGAAGCGGCTCATGGTCGTGCACCTGCAGTTGCAACAGGCTTGAAAAGAGTTCATCCGGATAAAATCGTTATAAGTTATCAGGGTGATGGAGATCTCCTTGCAATCGGTACTGCAGAAACAGTACATGCGGCAAATCGTGGTGAAAATATTACCGTAATTTTTATAAACAATGCAATTTACGGTATGACAGGCGGTCAGATGGCACCGACATCTCTCGTAGGACAGGTCACGAAAACTACCCCATATGGACGAAATGCAGATGATGTAGGTTATCCTATAAGGGCTTGTGAAATAATCAATACCCTCGTTGAACCAAAATATATCGAACGATGTGCCGTTTATGACGTCAAGCATATAAATCAGACAAAGGCGGCTATTAAAAAAGCCCTTACATATCAAAAGGAAGGGAAGGGATATTCATTTGTTGAAATCCTTTCAATGTGTCCGACTAACTGGGGTGTTACTCCTGTTGCCGCAGCACAATGGGTAAAGGATGCGATGGAACCATATTATCCGCTTGGGGTTTTCAGGGATGTTCCTGCAGGAAATGTGCCTGAAGCAGCAAAACCAACTGCCGGCGTTGTAGGAGGTGCAAAATGACAACAGAAATAATTTTTGCAGGATTCGGAGGTCAGGGAGTAATCCTTGCAGGCAAAATTCTTGCACTTGCCGGTATGAGTGAACAGAAATTTGTATCGCATATTCCTTCTTACGGGGCAGAAATGCGCGGTGGTACTGCCAACTGTTCGGTTATTGTAAGCGATGAAGAAGTTGCATCTCCCGTTATAGAACAGCCGGATGTTGTCGTAGCACTCAATAAACCGAGTATGACAAAATTTGAATCACTTTTGAAAAAGGGTGGACTTCTTATTTATAATTCGAGTCTTATTGATATAAAACCGCAGAGAAATGACATAAGGTTTCTTGCTTTACCATGCAATGAACTGGCAGCAGAAACAAATAATCCTCGTGGTGCAAATATGGTTGTTCTGGGCTGTCTTGCAAAAGTAATTAACGGTATGATAAGTGGTCCAAAACCATTTGAATTTGCTCTTGATGAAGCAATATCTGCAAGAAATAAAAAATTCAATCCTATTAATATTGCAACAATTGAAGCGGCATATAACAGGGAATACGAAATTCAAGGTGGAAAATAATGAGTGAAAAAAATAAAATCGGTGCAAAAGTAAAATTAGTCAGAGAAAACAGAAAGCTTTCAATTGAAGATGTAAGTGAAAGAACAAATTTAAGCGTAGAACAGATTACAAGCATTGAAAACGGAAGTCTTGTTCCTAATCTTACTCCTCTGATTAAGATAGCACGTGTGCTTGGCGTAAGACTTGGAACATTTATGGATGATGACGAAAATTTAGGTCCTGTCATTGCACGCGCTCAGGATAAAAAAGAAGTGACACGTTTTTCTGACAGAGGAAATGCAGTTAATTCAGATCTTGATTTTTATACGCTTGCACAGAATAAAGCAGGCCGTCATATGGATCCTTTTATCATTGATATTTTTCCTTCATCAGAAGAAGAAGTTAAACTTTCTACACATGAAGGTGAAGAATTTATTTATGTGCTTGAGGGTGAAGTAGAAATCCTTTACGGTAAAGATAAATATGAGCTTAAAACCGGAGATTCAATTTATTATGAATCAATCGTTGCCCATCACGTTCACAGTCATGGAAACAGTAAGGCAAAAATTCTTGCAGTAGTTTATACTCCCGCTTAATCAACTGTTAAATTGAATATTGAAGAACATCAGATAATATGTTATTTTAATATTGTACGGATTAATAAATGAACAAGCGGTTATTTGAACTTTCATATACTTTACGAAAAGAAAAACAACGTAAAAATACATATCTCGTTGTCTGTTTTCTCATTGCCATCATAATAATAAATGTTGTAATAAAACTTTTTTTTATGCCGGTACGTCAGGTTTCTGATTCAATGACTCCTAATTTCCGTGAAAATTCCTTTATAATGATTAATCTTACGAATAAAAATCCACAGGTCGGTGATGCAGTTCTGTTAAAACCACGAACAGAGCTTCCAAGAAAAAAAATTGTAAGGTTTGCCTCAAGAATCTGTTCTTTTTTTACAGCCCAGCAGAAAAATCTGATTGAAGATAAAAGCTTTGCCGGTACTTATCCTTCTTTAAGAAGAATTGTCGGTACTCCGGGCGATACAATCTATATGAATAATGGTGTTGTTTATGTTAAACATTCTGACAGCAATTATTTTCTTTCGGAATTTGAGCTTACAAAAACAACCTATGATATTCAGACAAAAGAGCTTCCTGATGGATGGGAACAGGCAATCGGTATTTCAGACAGCTTTGATAAAATCACTTTAAAAGAGGATGAATATTTTGTTTTATGCGACAACAGATATTCAACGCTCGATTCAAGACTTTATGGACCGGTAAAGCAGGATGATATAAAGGGATGTGTTTTTGCAGCATATTTTCCGTTTTCTGATTTCAAACTTTATTAATGGATAATTCTCTTTCGCTTTATATTCATATTCCTTTCTGTATTTCAAAATGTGATTACTGCGATTTTTTCAGTATAAAATGTCAGGATAAAAAAATCCCCGATGATTATATCAAAGCGCTTTGCAGTGAACTTCTTTACAGAAAAAAACAATACAATATACATATTTTGAAGACAATTTATATCGGAGGAGGAACACCAAGCCTTCTTTCTGAAAAGCAGATAAGGTTTATATTTGATTTTATCCGAAAGAATTTCATTTTATCAGATGATATTGAAATTACTTTTGAAGCAAATCCTGATGATATAAACCTGTCCCTTCTTGAAGTTTTATCCGGCTGCGGTGTGAATCGTCTTTCGCTTGGAATTCAGTCTCTTTGTGATGATGTATTAAAATTTATACATAGGCGTGCAGATAAGAAAAAAAATCTTGATGCAATCAGGCTTATCAGAGAAAAATGGAATGGCCAGATAAGCGTTGATTTAATCTGTGGACTTCCTTATGAAACAGAAAAATCTTTTTTACAGGCAGTAAATGATATAATTGAATATAAGCCTCATCATATTTCAATGTACAGTCTTACGGTAGAAGAGGGAACTGTACTTTTTGATAAAATACAGTCGGGTAAAATTAAATATGATTATGATTTTTCAGATTCGCTTTGGTTAAAGGCAAAAGATGTCCTTTTGAAAAGCGGTTATGTTCAATATGAAATTTCAAATTTCTGCCGTGATGATTTTTACAGCCGTCATAATATGACTTACTGGTCTTTGGAATCTTACATTGGAGCAGGCAGCGGGGCAAGCTCTACAGTTTATGGTAATATGGACACTGTTCGTTTTACGAATACGGATGATATTAACGGATATATCAGTTTCTGGATGTCGTCTCCGGAAGAAAAAAACATTCCTCAGCAAACCGAATTTCTTGATGAAAAAACACTTGAATTTGAGTTTTTCATGATGGGGTTCAGGACAAGACGTGGAATTTCACGCGAAAAGTTCTTAAGCTTTTTCAAAAGACCGCTTCCTTCACGATTTCTGGAAGTTTTTGAGCAATGGAAGAAAAAAAATCTTGCTCAGGAAAAAAACGGGTATTTTGCGCTTAATTCCGACGGAATGTTATTTTTGAACCGGTTTTTAGAAGAAATTCACTGATTTATGCATAATTTTTATCATTATTAATAAAAAAATTCGCATTTGATAAAAATTATTTATTGAAATAATATAAAATCCGATTATAATAGTAGTAACAAAATGATAGATGTAATGCGGTTAGATGGGAAAATTTATTGGGTGAATCCGCACATGATCGAAAGTATGGAATCTACTCCTGATTTAACATTATCAATGTTATCGGGTAAAAAAATCATTGTCCGAAATTCCCCCGAAGAAATTATACAGAAAATTATTGATTATCGAAGAAAACTCGGTATAGATAAGCAAGAGGTTTTGTAATGGATATATCTACAATAATCGGTATTGTCGGCGGTCTTGCCATGATTATCATGTCAACGCTCACCTCAGGCGGTCACTTAAGGAACATCTGGAACATTCCTTCTGTTTTAATGACTGTTCTTGGTTCTTACTTTTCAATGTGGGTATCTGCTCCGTTAAAAAAAGTAATAGGTATGCTTAAGGTAATGGGAAGAACCTTTAAAGTACCGGATTTCGGAGAAAAAACAATCATAAGCAGTCTGCAGGCACTTTCAGAAAAAGCACGTCGTGAAGGTATTCTTGCACTTGAAGATCAGCTTGAAGATCTTGAAGATCCTTTTATGAAAATGGGTCTACGCCTTGTAGTCGACGGTACTGACGGAAATATCATCCGTGCCATTATGGAAAACGAGATGAATCAGATAGAAGCAAGACATATGGAATGGATCGGTTTAATCAATGCCTGGGCCGGTTTTGCTCCTGGTTTTGGTATGATGGGTACCGTTCTCGGACTTATTGGTATGCTTCAGAACCTTGAAGATAAGTCTTCTCTTGGTCCTAATATGGCCGTTGCCTTGATTACTACCTTGTACGGATCTTTCATGGCAAACTGGTTAATCGCTCCTTTTGCGACAAAGCTCCTTGGTCATAATGCACAGGAAATCAGAGTTAAAGAAATGATTGTTGAAGGTGTACTTGCTATTCAGGCCGGTGAAAACCCTCGTATCATGGGACAGAAGCTTCTTACATATCTTGATCCTGTTACAAGAAAAGCTGTTGAACAGGATATCTTAAAGGATTAATAAGGGATAAAATATGGCTAAGAAAACTAAAGAGCCACAGAAACCTTCTACCGCATGGCTTGGAACTTATGGTGATATGATTACTCTTATGCTCTGTTTCTTTGTTATGCTTTATAATCCTTCAGAGGTAGATGTTACTCAGCTTGCAACAATTACCCAGAGTCTTCAGATGCAGGAAACCGATACAACCTCAGGCGGACTTTCTTTGTCTAACGGTCGTCTTGCAGATCTTGGAAACAATATAAATTCACTTCCATCAACCGAAAAAGGAAAATCTCTCAGTCTTGCAAAGAAAAAGGCTGTAAGTCTGTTTGCTCCTGATGTAAAAACAAACCGCATTACCATTACGAGCGATGAAAGGGGACTTGTAATTACACTTCTTGCAGATAATTATTTCGATGAAGGAAGTGCAGAACTGAACATAGATGAAACCCGTGAAACGTTACTCAGGCTTTCTGATTTCTTTACGAGTCCGGAAGTTAAAGATAAAAGATACAGAATTGAAGGTCATACAGATAATACACCTGTAGCCGAAGATTCTCCGTTCCCGAGCAATTGGGAGCTTTCTTCGACAAGAGCTGCTAATGTTTTGCATTATCTTGCCGATTATGGAGTAGAAGATAAAAACTTTTCTATAGCCGGTTATGCCGATACGCGTCCGAAATTTACAAATAATACTGCTGAAGGTCGTGCATACAACAGACGTGTTGACATAATTATTCTAGACGAAGGACATTTTTAATGTTATTATGTATTATATTTAAATTGTTTGCTGGAGGGGAAAATGGCAGATGATGATGAATTGAACCTTGATGATACAGGATCTTCTGGTGGTCCTGCGAAAAAAGGCGGATTTGGTTCTTTTTTACCTAATGTTTTAAAATGGGTCATTATTGGTATTTGCGCTATAATCCTTATTGTTGTAATTTGTCTTATTTGTATAAAAATCTATACTAATAATAAAACAGGTGACTATAATCCTGCAACTTACTCAGAAGAATACAAGGAAGTAGGTGAATCCTATGACTGGTATAAATCAATAGATACAATTCAGGTTTTCACAAATGATGATCCTCCTGCAACTGTTCGTGTAACTGTTTATCTTGGTTATAAAAAAGATGATAAGTCTGCATCGGCAGATATTTCGAGCATGGCAGTTGAAATTAAAAGCTTTATAAGAAAATATTTCAGGGGAAAATCTGCAGCAGAATTAAAGAATGCAGATAATGAAACTAAATTTGCAATTGAAATAAAAAATGCCATTAATGATAGAATTTTAAGTACTTCTAAAATTAAGGCTGTTAATTTTGATCAGCTTGATGTTGTTGATCCGAATTAAAAAGTTAAAGGTGGAGTGTAGATGAACGAGGTTTTATCGCAGGACGAAATTGACCAGCTTCTTACTGCAATCAGTTCAGGTGATAATGATGCTGATGACTTTAAGCCGGTTAATAGTGCCCGAAAGATAAAAATTTATGATTTTAAACGTCCTAATAAATTCTCAAAGGAACAGCTTCGTACAGTTTCGAACATGCACGAAACTTTTGCACGTTCTACGACTACAAGCTTGTCTGCACAGCTTCGTTCACTGGTACATGTACATGTAGCATCGGTTGATGAACTTACATACGAAGAGTTTATCCGTTCAATCCCGACACCTACAACTCTTGCAGTAATCAACATGGATCCTCTTAAAGGTAATGCGGTTCTTGAAATTGACCCTGCAATTACTTTTTGTATGATTGACCGTCTTTTCGGTGGAAGAGGAGCAACAAGCAGCAGTAAAAACCGTGATTTAACCGATATTGAACAGGAAGTAATGGAAGGTGTAATCGTACGTCTTCTTGCAAATATGAGGGAAGCATGGAGTCAGGTAATTGACCTTCGTCCGCGTTTTGCTCAGATTGAAACAAATCCTCAGTTTGCACAGATTGTACCGCCTAATGAAATGGTCGTTCTTGTTACACTTGACACAAAAGTCGGCGATGAAGAAGGAATGATGAATTTCTGTATTCCTTATCTTACTATTGAACCGATAAGCTCTAAGCTTTCGACACAGTTCTGGTTCTCATCGGTAAGACGAAATTCAACGACCCAGTATCTTGGAACAATCAAAGATCAGCTTTCATCTGTAGATATGGATGTAGTAGCTGAAATAGGAACAATAAATCTGCCGATAAGGGATGTTCTTTCCCTTCGCGTAGGTGATGTCGTAAGACTTAATTCAATAAAAGTTGGAGATCCGTTAACTTTAAGTGTAGGAAATAAAAAGAAATTTAATTGTCAGCCTGGTGTTGTAGGTAAAAAAATGGCAGTTCAAATTACCGGTAAACTTGAAGATCTGGATGCAGAAGAATTTGAAGAACTTTCCGTAGAAGGAGACGAAACATATGAGTGATGGTGCTATCTCACAGGATGAAATTGACGCATTGTTGTCAGGAGTTGCAATAGACGGGTTAAATTCCTCTGGACACGTTGGTAACGGACCAAGTTTTCAGATTGATATTCCGACCCTTCTTAAATTTGCAGAAGATCTGCAGCCTAAACTGGAAGAAAATGTCAATAAATTTACAGGTGCCTCATTTAAAGTTGGTACTCCGATTGTTGAATTTTCTGAAAGAGATAAGGTTTTGTCTAAGCTTCCGGAAGTTGTAGTAACAGTTTCCTCTGATTATTCAGACAGTGCAAAAGGAAATCATATTTATCTTTTATCATCTGAATTTGCACTCAAGCTTTTTGCACTTACGAACAATGAAGAAGCTTCTGAAGTTGATGATATGGTACTTTCTGTAGTTTCAGAAGTAATTGCTACATATATCAGCTCTCAGATTACTATACTTGATGCAACAGGTAAATTACCGGGCCTTTCTTATAGTACACCGGAAAGTATAAATGAATCTAAAGCAATGATTATGTTCCCTCAGGGAGAATTTGCTCTTATCAGTTATCCTGTAACTCTGGATTCAAATGCTTATACTCTCTGGGAATGTATTGGTGGAGAACCTGCAGAAAAAATATCTAACGCTCTTGGTGGAAATAAACCTAAGGCTGAAGATCCTCCTGCATTAGATGCTGCAATGCAGTCTAATATGATGGATTTACAGGGTGCTTCAATGAATGCTGCACAGGGTGGAATGCAGAATATGGGAATGCCGAACATGCAAATGAATATGGGAATGCAAAATATGGGAATGCCTAACATGCAGATGAACATGGGAATGCCTAATATGGGACAGAACATGGGTATGAATGTTCCGAATATTCAGTCTCTTCAGTTCCCTAATCTTCAGGCTGGAATAAGTTCTTCAGAACAGGGAAACATCGGTTTGATTATGGATGTTTTCATGGAGATGACTGTAGAACTCGGTCGTACAAAAAAATCTATCAAGGATATTCTTGGAATGGGTGAGGGTACAATCATTGAATTGGATAAGCTTGCCGGTGAACCAGTTGATATCCTTGTAAATCATAAACCTATTGCTAAAGGAGAAGTAGTAGTTATTGACGAAAACTTTGGTGTTCGTGTAACTGAAATTCTTTCTCCGATGGAAAGGGTAAGTGATATAAATTAATAAACCAATTTAAAAGGGTGGGAAAATTGGTCAAAATAATAAAATCTCTTGTTGCAGTTTTACTGTTTCTTTCTTTTAATTTAAATCTTTTTTCTCAGGAAATTTCAGATAATTCATCTTCAGGTAACAATAATACGGTTGTTGAAAATAATTCAGTTGTTTCTGATTCAGACAGTTTTGAAAATAACACCGATTATTTTGCTCCTTCATTTACAGCAGAAACTGAAAATAAAAAATCTTCAGGGATGGCAGGAGTAATAATCAAGATAATTCTTTTTCTTGCTCTTGTAGTAGGTGCAATATATGCACTGATGTTCTTCTTTAAAAAGAAAAACAATATTGTCAAAAGTGATGATGATTTTTTACGACGTGTTTCATCTTTATCTTTATCACCTGGAAAATCTGTTGAAATCATTACCTTAATCGATAAAGGATATATTCTGGGAGTTACGGAAGGAAGCATTAACCTTATTGCTGAAATTGAAGATAAGGAAATGATTCAGGCCCTTAATCTTAATCTTGATAAAAAACAGTCAGTAAAGAAACCACTCAATTTTGGTGAAATCCTTGAGATGTTTACAAATAAAGGAAATAAAACTTCGAACATCTATTCAGAAGCAGAAGACCGCGTTAATAATATGAGGAATAAATAAAAAATGAAAAGCCTTAAAAACAAATTAAAGTTATTATTTTTTATCCTCATTATTACCGGAACTCTGTTTTCTTTAAATGCGCAGAATAACAATTTCCCGAACTCACCGGCTCGTGGAACAACTACGATGAATCAGAACGTAAATCCTGTTCAGATTCCTAATGTGGCTGTTCAGATTACTCAGCCGCAGACAGGACGTGAGGTTGCTTTTTCAGTAAGGCTTTTAATCCTTCTTACTATATTAACCCTTGCGCCAAGTATTTTAATCCTCGTAACATGTTTTTTAAGGTTTTCAATCGTTCTTGATTTTATTAAACGTGCGCTTTCATTACAGCAGGTTCCACCGACTGCAGTTTTAAATGGAATTGCTTTTTTTATGACAATTTTCATCATGTGGCCTACCTTTACTAAAATCTATGATAATGCATATAAACCTATGTCTGATGGGACTATAGGACTTGAGCAGGCTATACGTGAAGCAGAAAAACCGATACGTGAATTCATGTTTATACAGCTTCAGGATGATGCTGCCAAAGAAAGAGGGTATATCGGAATGTTCATGAATATGGCTAAGCTTGGAAAACCGAAAACTCCTTCAGATGTTCCTACATATATTTTAATTCCTGCTTATATACTTCATGAGCTTACAGTCGCGTTCTACATAGGAATATTCCTTTATATTCCGTTTATAATCATAGATATGGTCGTCGCTAGTATCCTTATGTCTATGGGTATGATGATGCTTCCTCCGGTACAGATATCCATGCCGTTTAAGTTGATTTTATTTGTACTTGTCGACGGATGGGGTTTATTAACACAGCAGCTTTTTGCTTCTGTAATTCATTAGGTGCTTAAATGACAATAGGTGATATAGTTTCATTAACAAGAGAATCAGTCGCTCAGATAATTTCACTCATCGCACCGATTCTTATAGTCGCTCTGATAGTCGGATTAATAGTCGCAATATTTCAGGCAGTTACATCCATCCAGGAGCAGACTCTGACATTTCTTCCTAAGCTTCTTGTTATTCTTCTTCTGATTGCTTTACTGGCGGGAACAATGTTTACATCTCTTGGAGAATTTACAATAAGATTATTTCAGAAAATACCGGATATAGCTAAATAAAAATGATTAATTCAATTATTTTAAATGGTCCAGTTTTTCTTCTCGTATTCATACGATGTTTTACAATGCTTCTGACTCTTCCTCTTTTTTCCATGCGTTCAGTTTCTCGTATTGCAAAAATTGCACTTGCGGGTTATATGGCATTTTTTATCTTCGGAACTGTAAATCTTGATGTATATTCTAAATATCTTAATTCTGAAGGTGTTGCAACTCTTGAGTTTATTCTTGTTGCTGTCGGTGAAGCCCTGATAGGTGTAATACTGGGATTTTATATCACGATTATTTTCGCCGCATTCAGTACGGCTGGTCAGTTTACTGCTTTTCAGATGGGATTCAGTGCCGCAAGTACTTATGATGCTTTGTCACAGGTTGAAAATCCTTTGATGGGTCAGTTTTTCAATTTTATTGCAATGCTTATTTTTATTCAGGGAAAATGGTTCCAGAAGCTTTTCTTGGGCGGACTTGTAAACAGCTTTTCAACCTTAAACTGCTTTAATCTTGTTGAAAATAATGAACGTCTTGTTACTTTTATTTTAAAAGGATTAACAAAACTTTTTGCAGATGCAATGATAATCGCACTTCCTGTAATGGGAACTCTTGTTTTAATAACAATCTGTACGGGACTTCTTACAAAAGCGGCACCACAGATGAATCTTCTTTCGGAAGGATTTCCGGTAATGATTTTAACTTCATTTCTGATTATTTTATCGCTTATTCCTAATCTCGTGGATTTTTTCATGAGATCCTTCGAGGGAGGTTTTGCAAATTTAGAGCAGTTATTCAAAGTTTTACAAAGGAGGTTCGGATAGTTGGCAGCAGAAGATGAAGGAAGAACCGAAGAACCTTCGGAGTACAGGATTGAAAAAGCCCGTAAAGAAGGCCGTGTCGCTAAAAGTCAGGAGATAAGCGCTGCACTTGTAATTTTATTTGCAGTATTGATTTTAGTTTTTCTTGCAAAATTTATTTTTTCTGAATGCATGAACATTTATAAATATTTTTTCCAGAGATGCGCAGAGGCAGATCTTTCGGATAAAACAATGTATTCAGTTTTTCTTTCATCATTTTTAAAGATAATCCTTCCGATAACTTCAATCGGAATTCTTGCGGGAGTTACCGGAAATATAATTCAGACAAGAGGCTTTATTTTCAGCTGGAAACCAATTCAGCCGAAATTTGATAAAATCCTCCCTCATTTCGGAGAATATTTTAAAAAGACTTTGTTTTCGGGAAGAGGACTTTTTAATATTGCCAAAAATTTTATAAAAGTTATTTTAATCTGCGTAATCGGATATATTTTTATAAGAAAAGATATTTTTGTACTTATTCAGATTATTGATAACGGACAGATTTTAAAGGCAGTAGGAAAAATTGCATCTATGGCGGCTCAGATTTTACTTTTTGTTGCAATGATGTTTCTTCTTATTTCAATTCCTGATTATTTTGTTCAGCGCAAGGAATTCCGGGAATCTTTAAAAATGACAAAACAGGAAGTAAAACAGGAATATAAAGAACTCGAAGGAGATCCTGAAGTAAAATCAAAATTAAGGTCCATGCAGCAGCAGCTTCTGAAAATGAATATTCCTCGTGCCGTAAAAGAAGCAGACGTAGTAATCGCAAACCCGACTCATTATGCCGTAACTTTGAAATATGACGAGCAGGCTGCCGATTCAGCTCCTATGATGACTGCAAAGGGTGAAGATAATACTGCTTTATATATCAGGCGGCTTGCAGAAGAAAATAATAAACCTGTAATAGAAAATCGTCCGGTAGCAAGGGAATTGTATTCGAATCTTGAAGTCGGTGATGTTATACCTGAAAAATATTACAGGATTATTGCTGAAATTTATGCTCAGATAAAAAAAGATGAACTTGGAGGTAATCTTTAACAGTTGAAATTTTATATGTTGAAAAATTGAAGAAATAAGTGTAAAATGTAATATAAAATTTTAAAAAACTTTAATTGGATTGCTTGGGTGGGGACTTATGGCAAACGAAGGTCGAGGAAGAGTAATTAATTTTATCTATAACAATTATATTGCCGTCGGTGCAATCATAATTGTTTTTGTAATGTTCATCCCTCTTCCAAAAATACTTATAGATTTATGCATGATTTTTAATCTTGCGTTCTCGTTTGTAGTATTACTGAGTGTATTGTATACACCCAGGGCTTCTGATTTTCAGACCTTCCCTAGAATCATTCTTTTTCAGGCGATGATAGGACTTGCAATAAATGTAAGTTCTACAAGACTTATTTTAACAAGTCCTGTTACTACCGGGTATTCTAATCAGCAGAGTGCTATGGTTCAGGCTTTTGCAAATATTGTTGCAGGCTCAGAACCTGTTGTCGGATTCATTATCTTTATAATCCTTGTCATTGTTCAGGCTGTCGTTATTACAAAGGGTGCAAGCCGTGTTTCTGAAGTTGCTGCACGATTCTCTCTGGATTCTATGAATACCAAGTTTTTTGATATAGATAACAGACTTCAGTCAGGTGCAATTGATGATAAAGAAGCCTTGAGACTAAAGGATGCTGCAAGAAGGGAAATAGACTTTTATTCAAACATGGACGGTTCTTCTAAATTTGTTTCAGGTAGCGTAAAGGCCGGAATCTTCATTACAGTTATCAATCTGCTTGGTGGATTTATAATGGGGATGTGGAAAAATAATCTTTCGGCAACCGACGCATTAAGTGCATATTCAAAATTAACAATCGGTGACGGATTGATGTCCCAGCTTCCATCACTTGTAATTTCTTTTGCTACAGGCTTACTCGTTACCGGTACTAAATCTGATGAATCTCTTGGCGAACAGATTACAAACGATTTTACAAGATCCGGATATATTTACGAAATTGTCGGAGCGGTTCTTGCAGTATCAGGAATTGCTTTAAGAAACGGTACTCAGTATCTTCTTATTCCGTTCGGGCTTTTCTTTATTTTTGTCGGCTTCAGGCTTTCCAGGAAAAAAGCAAAGGAATCGCTTCAGACAAAGAAGCAGGAAGAAAAAGAAGCAGCAAAAAATCAGACAGGCGAAGTTGTCCCGGGTTCAGATTCAATTACAATGCTAGATCCTCTTTCTCTTGAAATCGGTTATGCACTCATCCCTCTTGTAAGCAAGGAAAAAGGTGCTGAGCTTCTTGAAAGGATTACGAGAATCAGAAATGAAGCAAAGCTTGATATGGGTTTTGTAATTCCTAAAATTCATATTCAGGATAACATGACGCTTGATCCGAATGAATACAGTTTTAAAATAAATGGAATTGAAGCAGGTCGTGCATCCATAAGACTTGGGTATTATATGTGTATGAATACTGGTTCTGTAGTTAATCCGATTAAAGGTGAAAAAACAAAGGATCCTGCTTTCGGAATGGATGCAATATGGGTTTCTGAAGAAAACAAACAGGAAGCAGAGGATGCGGGTTATGCAGTAGTAGATCCACCTACAATCATAGCAACACATCTTACGGAAATAATCAAGGCTAATGCGGCTAAGATGCTCGGTCGTCAGGAAGTTTCTTCAATCATGGAAACTGTCAAGAAAACGAATCCTGTGCTTGTTGATGAAGTACTCAATACTGCAAAAATTTCTTACGGTCTTATTGAATCAGTATTACAGAATCTTCTTCAAGAAAAGGTATCAATCAGAAATATTGTCACGATTCTTGAAACTCTTGCCAATTATTCTAGTATAACTAAAAATCCATGGGATTTAACGGAAAAGGTCAGGGAAGCATTGGGGCTTCAGATTTGCATGCAGTATGCGGATGAAGATAAAACACTGCGTTTGATGCAGCTTTCAATGAAATGGGCAGAACAGATTCAGAACAGAGCCTTTTATCCGCAGGATGGTTCAAAACCTCTTGTTAAATTTGATCCGGTTGAACGCAGAAAATGGATTGAAAGTGTAAGCGAATCTTTAGCTAAATTTGAACAGAAGGGATATCAGCCGATTATCCTTTGTCCAAGTGGTATCCGTATTCTTGTCCGTTCTGCAATTGAACATGAAATGCCTGGAATTATCATTCTTTCTGAACTGGAGCTTTATCAGGCAGGAAGAAATATTAAAGTTGAAGTTCTGGATGAAATATCATATGAGGAGTAACAGCTGGCGATGACAAAAGATAATCAGATAGTTAAAGAAATTACAGGCAGAACCCTCGAAGAATGTAAGATGAAACTGCGCCGTGAATATGGTGAAGACTGGGAGTTGATAAATCAGCGTACAGAATTCAAACCTGGCGGATTTTTAAATCTTTCTACAAGAGAATATATCGTTGTAAAATATATAACAGGTCGTCGCAAGGCAATAATGAATGAGACAGATGCTTACAATATTTCTACAGGTGCAAAGTTAAACGAACAGCAGGAACTTGAAAAAAACAGAAAGGCAATCGTTCAGCAGAATATGGATAAGCTTCAGAACATTCAGATTCAGCAGATTGCACAGATGGCAGAAAAGCTCGATGAACTCAGTGAACAGCTTAAATCGGTAAATAATAAGGTAGACTCTAATCAACCGGTAGAAACTCATGAAACTATTTCAAAAATCAGTGAAATACTTGCTGAAAATGAATTTTCTTATGCATACATAAAAATGATTGAAGAAAAGATCCGTTCAAAGTTTTCACTTGAACAGCTTGATGATTATAAGCTTGTACAGCGTCAGGTTGTAGACTGGATCGGAGAATCAATACAAATCAGCAAAGAAAAGGTTTTCCGTCCTCCGCACGTAGTGGTTATCGTAGGACCTACTGGTATCGGTAAAACAACGACCATTGCAAAGCTTGCATCAAGACTGATTCTCGAGGCACGTAAAAATGATCTTCCGGATCCTGAAATTTGTCTTATAACAATAGATACAATGCGTGTAAGTGCACAGGAACAGCTTGAGGTTTTTGCAAATATTCTCGGTAAAAATGTTTTAAAAGCAGAGAGCGCTGATGATTTACGTGATCTTTATGATGAATATAAAGAGCATGTTGATTATATTTTTATAGATACAAGCGGATATAGTCCGAACGACGCGACTAAAATCAGCAATATGAAGACAATTCTTGATACTAAGATGAATGCAGATGTATATCTTGCGGTTGCTGCTTCGACAAAGACGAGTGATCTTCATAATATTTTCAGGAACTACGAACCTTTTGCTTACGATTCTGTAATTATCACAAAGTTTGATGAAACACAGCAGATTGGTAATGTAATAAGTGTTCTTTGGGAAAAGCATAAATCAATTTCGTATATTACCGATGGACAGCATGTGCCTCGTAATATTCAGAAAGCAGATGTAATTGAGATATTGAAAAATCTTTCCGGGTTTGATATTGATCGAATACATATAGAGAATGAATTTGGAGAATAAAAACTATGGAAGAACAGGCAGAAGAATTAAGGGAATTGATGAAGGATACAGAATCTGCAGCGCCAAAGCGTGATCATTCAACAAGAATCATTGCGATTACGAGTGGTAAAGGCGGGGTTGGAAAAACAAATGTATCGGTTAATATGGCTATTGCATATGCACAGCTTGGTAAGAAGGTAATTCTTATTGACGGTGACCTTGGAATGGCTAACGTTAACGTTCTTTTGAATATTGTCCCTACATATACTTTAATGCATGTAATAAATAAGAAAAAGACCATGAAAGAAATTATCATGGATACTGAATTCGGAATTAAATTTATTGCAGGTGCCAATGGTTTTTCAAAAATCGCAAACTTAAGTGTTGATGAGCTTGATTATTTTGCAAAACAGTTTGCATCCTTAGGTAATGCCGACATCATTATCATAGATACTGCGGCTGGAATTGCGAACAATGTTCTTCAGTTTGTTGCGGCTGCAGATGAAGTTTTTGTAGTTACTACACCGGAACCGACTGCGATTACAGATGCATACGGAATCATAAAAATCATCACTACCGAAATTGTTGAACGCACGGTTGACATTAAGCTCATTGTAAACAGGGTACATTCTGCAGATGAAGGAAAACGTATTTCTGAACGAATTATTACGATTGTAGGACAATTCCTCGGTTATAAAGTTGAATATCTCGGCTTTGTTTATGAGGATCCTGTTGTTCAGGCAAGTGTAATCAGGCAGAAACCGTTTATAGTTGTAAATCCGACATCGAAGCCTGCTGTTTGTCTTAAACACATTGTCGGAAAAATTGAAAAGAATGAGCCTGAATATAATGACGGCGTTCAGAATTTCTTAAAGAAGTTCCTGAGCAAAAAGAAATAGTACATAAAATAATTTACTGTTATTTTTTTAAATAATGGTGTATAATATTATAAATTTAGATGGGAGGAATAATGAAAAGCATAAAAGCGGCATCGTCTTCAAATTTTACAGTTGTTTTTGCAATCTGTGGATTTGTACTGTCACTTATCTGCGGTTTATTCTCCCGTTCTGGATTTGGTAAAATACTTTTAACTGCAGTTATCTTTGCATTTGTTTTTGCGGCTCTTGCAGTTCTTATTAAAGTTGCTTTTAAAACACTGCTTAAGGTTGATTCTTCCGATGCTCCCAAATCTGCAGCTTCTACTGAAGCAATTCCTGTTTCTCCGGTGGGTCAGCATATTGATTTTGTCGTTGAAGATCAGGAGCTTGATGATGGAGAATCTTCAAATCATTTTGATGTAGGCAATAACAGGCAGATGCTTGATGAATCTGATGTCCAGTCATCAAAATCTTTAAAAGAAGAAATCAATCAGAATAACAGTGAATTTGTCCCGGTCAGAAAGCTTGAAACTTTAACGAATATTTCGGGAACTGAAGCAGAAGGTATTGTACCGGCTGAAAAAGAAACAGGTGAAGAAGAAACTGCAGAAGAAAATGCTGAACCAAAGAAGCAGCAGACTCCTGCGGGTGAACTTGATATACTTCCGGATTTAAGTGACAGTGTATTTAATTCACAACCGGTAAATCAGTCAGCATCAGAATCTTATGATTCAGATGCATCTGATGACGGCTTCGTAGATTCATCGCTTGTTTATAAATCAAAGGAAGATAACTCCGGCGAAATCAAAGATTCTTCGCTTATGGCGAAAGCAATCAGTTCGATTTTAGCACAAGAATCATAAAAAAGGATGAGACAAAATGCCGATTAATGACGAAAAAGAAGAAGATGATCTTTGGGATGAGTTCAAAAAAACAAAATCTCCCGCTATAAGGGATAAATTTATTCGACAATACATGCCTCTTGTAAAATACGTTGCCGGAAAAGTAGCGGTAGGAATGCCTAATAGCGTTGAATTCGATGATTTAGTCGGATTCGGACAGTTCGGACTTCTGGATGCAATCAATAAATATGATACATCGAAAAATGTCAAATTCAAGACTTATGCAGTAACAAGAATCCGTGGTGCAATTTTTGATGAGCTTCGTCAGATTGACTGGGTTCCTCGTTCGGTAAGGCAGAAATCCCGTGAAATAGAAGATGCAATTACGACCCTTGAAGCACGTCTTGGAAGAACAGCAACTGATGCCGAAATTGCTGATTCTTTGAGCATGACTGAAGATGAATATCACCGAACCGTAATGAAGGTTTCGGGAACAAGCATTCTTTCTTTAAACGATGTGTGGTATGCCGGTGATGATAATGACAACATGTCTATTGGAAATAACATTGAATCTCCTGCAAGCCTTAATCCGGATGTTATTGCCGAGCGTGAAGAAATCAAAAAAGTAATTGCCGAAGCAATCAACGAGCTGCCGGAAAAAGAAAAAATGGTTATAGTCCTTTACTATCACGAAGACCTTACATTTAAAGAAATAGGTGAGGTTCTTGAAGTCAGTGAATCTCGTATTTCCCAGCTTCATACAAAAGCAAATTTAAGGTTACGTGCAAAGCTTACAAATTTACGCAAAGGAATTTTATAATTTTCAGGGGCAAAGATGGTATCTTTAGAGCAGCTTCGTCAGGAAATGAAATTACGACTCGAACAGGACAGTGAACTTCACATGGTTGATGTTCATGCTGATACTATCGATGAAGCTCTTGCAGATGCAGCCGTTCAGCTTGATACAAAGCTTTCAAACCTTCAGTATGAAATTCTTGAGAAAGGAAGCGACGGTTTTTTAGGAATCGGAAAAAAGCCGTGGAAATTAAAAATATATCAGAATCCTTCAACAATCAAAAAAGGAAAAAAACTCGCATCGGACGGTCTGGATTTCGATTCAGAAGAGCAGGAAGGAGTACAGACAAAAAATCAGGACGGATTGTTTTATGTACGTCATTTCGGTTCAGAATTGTGGCTTAAGGTCATTCTTCCGGTCGGCTCTGGAACTCCTGTTGATTATAAGGAAGTCCTTGCCGATTTACAGCGTCCCGATACCCTTGAATTCAATGAAAATCAGGTAAAAAAATATATTAAAAACGGAACCGATGGTGAATATCAGTCTGTCGGTAAATACAAACATGTTCAGGCCGGCGATGCGCTCATTTCTGTAGATACTACAAAGGATGAAATGAAGGCAAGCATTATTGTTTCACCGCCTTCGATGAGTGGTGCAGAAGCATCTAAAGACGGAATCCTTCGTGCTTTGATGACACAGGGTGTTATTGACCAGTGCATTAATATGGATAAGGTCAATGAATTCGTTGATAATCCTATCTATAACATTCCATTTGAAGTTGCAGAAGCAATCATGCCGGTAGATGGAAAAGATGCATACATTGCATACAATTTCGAAACAGATACTAAAAAACTTCGTGCTCAGGTTTCAGAATCAGGTAATATCAATTATAAGGAACTTAATCAGATTCAGAACGTTATTGCTGATCAACCGCTTGCGCAGAAAATGCCTCCTGAACGCGGTAAAGGCGGCAAAACTATTTTCGGACGCTATCTTGAAGCTAAAAACGGAAAAGATATTCCTATTCAGCTTGGAACAAACGTTAAGCTTGACCGTGACGGCGTTACAATTAAAGCACAGATTGACGGTGAAGTAATGCTTATAAACGGAAAAATCTGTGTCGAACCCGTTAAATATCTTGATGCTGTTAATGTTAAAACCGGTGATATTAAATTCGTCGGAACAGTTGTCATTAAAGGTTCTGTCGAAGACGGATATAAGGTTGAAGCAACAAATATTGAAGTTAATGGAATTGTCGATAAATCACGGCTTGAAGCAACAGGAAATATTTATGTACGTCAGGGTGTTTTCGGAAAAGGCGAAGGTTACATTAAGGCCGGTCAGTCTTTATGGGCTAAATTCATAAACGATGCAACTGTAGAAGCCGAAGAAAATGTAATTGTTTCTGACAGTATTGTAAATTCGAATGTTACTGCAATGAAAAACATCGTGCTTCGCGGACGAAAAGCTCAGATTATCGGTGGACATCTTCTGGCTACCGAGGAAATATGTGCAAAAAAAGTCGGCTCACCCGGTGGTGGTGCTGAAACAATTCTCGAAGTCGGCATAGATCCAAGAGCTAAAAAAAGGCTTCTTGAGCTTCAAAAAAAACAGGATTCAAGCTCTAAGGAACTTGAAAATGTCGAACTTGATATTCAGACACTTGAACAACAGAAAAATATCCGCCGCCGTCTTTCACAGGATAAGGAAGATAAACTTACCCAGTTAAAACAGCAGCAGAAGATTATTACTGACGAGCTTGAAAATATGACAAAAGAAATAGATTCAATTCAGTCACGTTTAAGGGAGCTTAAGGCTGTAGGTAAGGTAAAGGTAGAAGATACTGTTTATGCCGGTGTAAAAATTTATGTACGCGATGTTCTTGATGAAGTAAAGATTGACGTTAAAAATACAACCTTCTATTTTGACAAGAGTTTCTGTAAACGTGGTGAATATGAACCGCCTTCAATAACTCAGGAAGAATTAGAAGGTTATTCAACACATTAAATGATGGGGTAAAACAGTGTCTATTCAGCCCATTGATTTACAGAACATGTATCAGCAGCTTTCAAACGTCTCTAAAACCTTTACGAATCAGCCGCAGTTGAATCAACTTGCTTCTTCAATGGAACAGCAGAATATAATCCAGCAGAATATGGAACAATCTTCCAAAGTTTCAAAGACAAATGAGGATGCCCAGAATACGAACAATGTAAATGAAGACGGAAAAAACGGTACTTCACAGAATGAACATCAGGCAGCAGAGCAAAAGAAAAATCAACCGAAAGTTGAACACAAAACAAATACGAATAATCCACCGTATGTCGGAACAATCATAGATATTACGAGGTAAAAATTGTCCATATTTATAATCAGTTTGACAGCATTTAATGTTCTCCTTTGGATTATTTTTTTAATCAGATTTAAAAGACTGTTTTCTACAGATAAGGTTGTTGAAAAAACTGCTGATAAAATCAATAAAATGATAAAAAATATTGATGAAGCCACAGAACGTGATTTATATCTTTCAGGAGAAGCCGAAAAACGCATAAATCAGTCTATTGAAGAAACTCAGAAGAAGATTGAGCTTTTTAAAGAAGCTTCCCAGCGTTTAAAGGATATGATTGCCGAAGCTGACCGAATAAATAAAATTTCAAATCAGAGCAGTTCACTTTTCCAGGATTTTAATAAAATAAATAATAAATCAGCAATTAAAAATGTAAATGAATATTTAAAAAATAAGCCTAAAAGTCAGCCAAAGGTTGAAATATCTGCAGATTCTGCTTATGAGCTTACTGCTTCAAATCAACCTGATTTATTTTCAGAAGATAACAGTTCGTCGAAAAATGCCTGGAAGGATGAAACTATATTAACAGCCGATGGTGCTGCGTACAAAGAAGTCCCGCTTGTCATTACAAAAGTCTATGATGATGAATATGTTACTTCCGATGAGCATCCTAAACCTCAGCTGGAAAATGCAAAAAGAAACCTGACGAAAAAAATACGCCAGCTTCTTGAACAGGATTATACTGTAGAGCAGATTGCTTCTGAATTATCATGTTCTGAAACTGAAGTTGAAATGATTATAGACATGGAAATAAATAATTAAGAGGTATAACTATGAAAGTAACAAAACAAAAATTCGGATTATTGAGTGATGGAACAAAAATCAATCTTTATACCATCAAGAATGACAATATGTCTTTTTCGTGCACAGAGTACGGATGTACTATAACGAGCATTGTCCTGAATAACAGCGACGGAACGAAAACCGATGTAATCGTAGGTTTTCCTACCTTTGAAGCTTTTATTAATAACCGTTCCTTTTTTGGTGCAATAATCGGAAGATTCGGTAACAGAATCGGAAACGCATCGTTTAGCGTAAATGGAATCAAATATAAGACAGATGCAAACGAAGGAAAAAACACCCTCCACAGCGGTTCTGACGGTTTTGATAAGATGATATGGAAAGCAAAGGTAATAAAATCTAAGCATTACTGCGGTGTAAAATTTTCAAGAACTTCTCCGGACGGTGAACAGGGCTTTCCTGGAAATGTAAATTTCGAAATCAATTACCTTCTTGATAACAAAAATAATCTTACATGTTATTATACAGCCGTTACAGATAAAGAAACTCCGGTGAATATTACAAATCATGCTTTCTTTAATCTTGCAGGAACGGGCAGCGTAGAAAATCATGTTCTTCAGATGAACAGTGCTTATACTCTTGATATAGATAAAGGGCTGATACCTACCGGAAAGCTTCTCCCTGTTGACGGAACTGCATTTGATTTCAACAAACCTAAAACTATCGGTAAAGATATAAAAGAAACCGGAGTCGGTTACGATCATTGTTATGTTACCGAAATGTATAATCCTGAAAACCCGCAATGCGCAATGCCTTTATCGTGCGATGATCTTGTTGAATTTGCGACAGTTACAGATCCTTCTACCGGACACGAAATGAGCGTTTATACAAACATGGAAGGATGTCAGTTCTTTACCGCCAATTTCTTCAATGGTATTAAATTAAAGAATGGAGTTTCTTATCCGAATCACGGAGCATTCTGTCTTGAAACTCAGGCTTTTCCTGATACACCGAATAAAAAGGAATTTCCTTCATGTAATTTAAAACCTGGTCAGAAGATGAAGGCAAAGACAGTTTATTCATTTAAGATATAAAAATATTTTCATAATAAAAAAATCTCAATTTCAGTAAAAAAACTGAAAAATTTCATTGAATTATCGTTAATTCAAGAGTATTATTAGTATAATATATTATTGTAAATAATATTTATTAAGGGGTTACCGCAATGGATGTGCAGTTACAAGAACTAATCGATAAAATTAAAAAAGCCGGTGTAGATTCAGCAGATAAAAAAGCAGCACAGATTGAAGCAGAAGCAGAAAAAAAAGCAGAAGAAATAATTGCAGATGCAGAAAAAAGAGCTGAAGACATCATTAAAAAAGCAAAAGCAGAATCTGAAAAATTTGAACAGGTAAGTGAAGAAGCAATCGTTCAGGCTGGAAGAAATATGCTTTTATCATTCAGAGAATCGCTGATTGCCGAGCTTAATGTTATAGTTCAGGAAAAGACAGAAAAATCACTTTCGAAGGATGTGCTTTCAAAATTGATTCCTGATGTAGTAAAAGCCTGGTGTAAAAACTGTGATGCATCTGAGCTTTCTGTTTTATTGAGTGAAAAAGATTTAAAGACATTGAGTTCAAATTTTAAAACACAGTTAAAGGCACAGATTTCCAAAGGTCTTGAAATCAAAGCAGATAAGACACTTTCTGCTGGATTCAGAATCGGTGTTAAAAACGGACAGGCTTTCTATGATTATTCAGCAGAAAGTCTTGCACAGATGTTCAGTGCTTATTTGAATCCTAAGGTATCTGAATTATTACAGAAAGCAGCTAAGGAAGTAAAATAGTGGCTTATTATTATTTGGTTTCACAATTACCGAATATTTCCTCTTCAGACAGCAAATCTGCACTTCCTTTAACTACAAAAGATTTTATTGAATTATGTTCAAGGTTTGTTTCTGAAAAAGAAAAGAAAATAATAAGTAATCTGAGTTTAGTTCCGCCTAGGCAGTTAAAACCGACAGGTTCTGCTTTTCTGGATACCTGGTATGAAAAAGAAAGAAATCTTCGTTTTGCTCTTGCTCAGATACGTTCACAAAGGATGAAGAAGGATGCAGTAACACTTCCTCCGGGATGTACTACAGACATAATAAATGCTGCGAGAACTGCAGTAGGAATGAACAGTCCTTATTCCGCAGAACAATTTCTTTATGATTATAGATTACGCCTGCTCAATGATTTACGTCCAATGGACGCCTTTTCGATTGATGCAGTTTATGCATACGGTATAAGACTTATGCTTATAGAAAGAATCCGTAAATTTAATGTTGAGAATGGAACCTCTGCATATCATAAAATTTATGATTCAATACTTGGAGAAACAATATGACGCTAGCAAATGCAAAAGTAGTCGGCATTAATGGAAACATGGTAACCATCGAATTTGACGGTAATGTTTCAATGAACGAAGTTGGTTACGTTAATGTAGATGGAAAAAAATTAAAGGGTGAAGTAATCCGAATCCGCGGAAATAAAGCACAGATGCAGATTTATGAAATGACTCAGGGCATCAAAACCGGTGATGTCGTTGAACTTTCAGGCGATCTTCTTTGTGCAGAACTTGGTCCCGGACTTTTAGGTCAGATTTTCGACGGTCTTCAGAATCCGCTTCCACTCGTTGCCGAAAAAGCAGGATACTTTCTTGAAAAAGGTGTTTATATTGAATCTTTGCCTAGAAAAGTAAAATGGGAATTTACTCCGACTGTAAAACCTGCTGCAAAAGTAATGCGTGGTGATGCAATCGGTACTGTACCGGAAGGTCCTTTTACTCATAAAATATTAGTTCCTTTTGATATGTACGGAATTTATACCGTAAAGGAAATTGCCAAAAAGGGAAAATATACAATAGATGAAACAATGGCAGTCCTTACAGACGAGAAGGGAAAAAATCATAAAATTACTATGACATTTAAATGGCCTGTAAAGCGTGCAGTTGACTGTTATGCAGAACGACTTGCGCCTTCTGAGCCGATGGTTACTCAGGTTCGACTTATCGATACATTCTATCCTGTTTCTAAAGGTGGAACATATTGTATTCCGGGTCCATTCGGTGCAGGAAAAACAGTATTACAGCATACAACTTCAAGAAATGCCGATGTTGATATTGTAATTATTGCAGCCTGTGGAGAGCGTGCCGGTGAAGTTGTTGAAACAATTAAGGAATTCCCTGAATTAAAGGATCCTCGTACCGGTGAAAGCCTTATGAAACGAACAATCATTATTTGTAATACCTCATCTATGCCGGTTGCGTCCCGTGAAGCTTCCGTTTATACTTCGGTAACTCTTGCTGAATATTACCGTCAGATGGGACTTCATGTACTTCTTCTTGCAGATTCAACATCACGATGGGCTCAGGCTTTACGCGAAATGTCTGGTCGTCTTGAAGAGATTCCTGGTGAAGAAGCATTCCCTGCATATCTTGAATCTTATATTGCCGCTTTCTATGAACGTGCAGGCTTTGTTAAATTACGCGACGGATCTTCCGGTTCTGTAACAATCGGTGGTACAGTTTCACCTGCCGGCGGTAACTTCGAAGAGCCTGTAACTCAGGCAACACTAAAGGTAGTAGGTGCATTTCATGGTTTGAGCCGTGAACGTTCTGATGCACGAAAATATCCTGCCATTGACCCGATTATTTCCTGGTCAAAATATAATTCTGTTATCAAACAGAGTCTCGTAAACTATGCGCGAAAGGTTTATCTTGCTGGTGTTGAAGTAAACCAGATGATGAAGGTTATCGGTGAAGAAGGAACTACAACTTTAGATTACATTGAATATCTTAAGAGTGAATTTCTTGATGCAGTTTACATGCAGCAGAACTCGTTCGATGAAGTTGATGCGGCTGTAAGTGTTGAAAGACAGAAATATACTTTTGCAAAGGTTGTTACAATTCTTGGTTCAGATTTTGAGCTTAAAGAAAAGGATGAAGCACGAAATTTCTTCAACCAGATGAGGCAGAAATTCATTGACTGGAACTATTCTCCATGGAAATCTGATAAATTTAAAAATGCAGAAAAAGACATTGACGCTCATTATAAATCTGCTGATGGAAAAATCCGCGACGATGTTAAAAAACTCTTAAAGGATGGTGAATAATTATGAACAAAGTTTATAGTAAAATTGAATCCATCACTGGTAGTGTTATTACAGTAAAAGCTGATAATGTTGCTTACGGTGAACTTGCAGAAATAGATACACGTTTCGGAAAATCACTTGCAGAAGTAAATAAGATTGACGGTAATGTAGTTTCGCTTCAGGTTTTTGCAGGAGGCCGTGGTGTTTCAACAGGTGATCATATCAAGTTTCTCGGTCATTCAATGCGTGTAAGTTTTTCGGACAATCTCCTTGGACGAATATTCAATGGTTCTGCTGAGCCAAGAGATAAAGGTCCTGCCTTGACAGATTCACTTGTTCCTATCGGAGGTCCTTCGGTAAACCCTTCAAAACGTATTATGGCACGACGAATGATTCGTACCGGAATTCCGATGATTGATATGTTCAATACACTTGTCGTATCCCAAAAGCTCCCTATTTTCTCTATTTCAGGTGAACCTTACAATCAGCTTCTTGCACGAATTGCGATGCAGGCAGAGGTTGATGTAATCGTTCTTGGTGGAATGGGATTAAAATATGATGATTATCTTTATTTCAAGAAAACACTTGAAAGCGGTGGTGCTTTAAGCCGAACCGTAATGTTCATTCATACTGCGAGTGATCCTACCGTAGAATGTCAGAAAATCCCTGATTTATCTCTTGCAGTTGCAGAACAGTTTGCCCTTAAAGGAAAAGATGTTCTTGTTCTTTTAACAGATATGACAAACTATGCTGATTCAATGAAGGAAATTGCCATTACACAGGAACAGGTTCCTTCAAACCGTGGTTATCCCGGCGATTTATATTCTCAGCTTGCAGCACGCTATGAAAAAGCAGTTGATTTTGACAGTGCGGGTTCTGTAACAATTCTTGC
Organism: Treponema sp.; assembly: GCA_017548565.1. Taxonomy (GTDB): domain Bacteria; phylum Spirochaetota; class Spirochaetia; order Treponematales; family Treponemataceae; genus Treponema_D. Next base: position 109,264 of record JAFYZU010000010.1, on the reverse strand, counting down.
AGTTACTACAATGCCTGGAGATGACGTTACTCATCCGGTTCCTGATAACACAGGATATATTACAGAAGGACAGTACTATCTTAAAGGAGGACGAATTGAGCCTTTCGGTTCACTTTCACGTCTTAAACAGAATGTAAACGGAAGTACGAGAGATGACCATCGTGCTTTAATGGATGGTATGATTCGTCTTTATTCAAGCTATAAAGATACACTCGAAAAGAAATCCATGGGTTTCAATATGAGTAAATGGGATGATAAGCTTTTAACTTATGGTGCAGAATTTGAAAGTGAGATGATGGATCTTTCAAAAAATGTTCCGCTTGAAGAAGCTCTCGACAACGGATGGAAAATCCTTGCCGACTGTTTTGAACCTGAAGAAACCGGCTTAAAATCTTCGTTAATCGAAAAATACTGGCCTAAAAAGAAGTAGTGCAGCAATGTCTTTAATTGACATGGAGAATGATGAATGGCAAAAATAAAGCTGACAAAAAATGAGCTCAAGGTACAGAAAGATGCACTTAAGATGTATAAGCGTTATCTTCCTACATTAATGCTCAAGAAACAACAGCTGCAGTCAGAAATCCGCACAATAGATGCCAAGGCAAGGGAAGTAAGGCAGGCAAGAATTGAACTTGAAAAAGAATTCAATGACTGGATTGCCGTTTTCGGTGAACAGGATGCCTTTAAGCCTGAAATGGTTACTGTAAAAAATATCCGTAAGGGTTTTGGTAATATTGCAGGTGTTACAATTCCTGTTTATGAAGGTGCAGATTTTTCACGCGGCGATTATGATCTTTATGAAACTCCTTTATGGATTGATATGGCTGCAGACCGTATGGAAAAAGCCCTGTCGCTTGATCTTGAAGCAGAAGTTCTTGATGAACAGGTAAGACTACTTTCTGTTGAATTAAGGACTACTACTCAAAGAGTTAATCTTTTTGAAAAAGTAAAGATTCCTGAAACAAAGGCAAATATAAAGAAAATTACAGTATATTTGGGCGATGAACAGGTTGCCGCTGTAGTTAGAAGTAAAATTTCCAAGAAAAAACTTCAGGCTAAAATTGACGAAGAACAGGAGGCTGCAGAATGATTTTACCTATGAAAAAAGTCTCTATTGTTCTTTTGAATAAAGAAAGAGAGCAGTCTTTAAAAATATTAAGGAAGCTTGGTCTTGTTCATCTTGAAACACTTACAGGTTTCGGTGAAAAGCTTTCGTTTTTTAAAGAAATTTCGAATAATTCAATGATAAGTGAATCAATTTTATCTGAAATAAAGCTTTCAAAGGCACAGAAAAAACAGCAGATAAAAGTTTTAAAAGATGATGAAATTGTTGCGCTTACAAAGGAAATTGTCGCACAGTCTGAACGTAAAAAACAGCTTCTTGATGTAATTACGGCAGATGTAAATGAGCTGGACAGATTTTCCGGCTGGGGAAATGTTTCACTCGAAGATTTTGAATATCTTAAGGAAAATGGAATTCAGCTTAAGATGTATGAAATACCTTCGGCTAAATATCCCTTGATAGATAAATCCATCGATACGCTTTTAGTTAATACAGGAAAGAAAATCAACCGGTTCCTGATTATAAACGGTGGAGAAGGTCGTCCTGAAAAACTCATGCCCGAAGCATTCGAGGTTTCATTTCCACGCGAAAGTACATCAGTTATAGAAAATGAAGTAAGACAGGCAGAACGTGAAATTTCAAAAATTGAAGAATTTTTCGTTAAAAATGCCGTATATCTTCCACAGATACAGGCTTATAAAAAAAGGCTGCAGACAGATATAGAATTTGAAAACATAAACAGCGGCATGTCTCATGAAAATGAAAACGAAAAGACTGATCTTGCCTGGATTTCAGGTTTTGTTCCTGAAGAAGATCTTGAAGCATTAAAGGAAGCATGCCGTCAAAATGAATGGGCTCTTGCATATTCTGATCCAGAAGAAGATGATTTATCTGTTCCGACAAAATTAAAGAACAATAAACTTGTCAGCCTTATCTATCCGCTTACAGATTTTCTTGGGACAGTTCCAGGTTACCGTGAATATGATATTTCGGGCTGGTTCCTGCTTTTCTTCTCAATTTTCTTCGGTATGATTTTCGGTGACGGTGGCTATGGACTTCTGCTTACTGCTGCATTTCTTTTTATTATACTTAAGAATGCAGTTACACGAAAAAAGAATCCTCCGCTGCTTTTCCTTGGAATCATTCTTGGAATTTCAACGATAATCTGGGGTACTGTTACTTGTACATGGTTTGGGATTCCTGCTGAACAGCTTCCGTCTTTCTTAAAGACAATTTCTGTTAAGCCCCTTTCAAGTGCATATACAAATGAGCTTAAGGGTTTTACTACAGATCAGAATCTTCAGATTTTCTGTTTTACCCTTGCATTGCTGCAATTATCTGTTGCTCATATAAAAGGAATGATTGTAAACAGAAAATCACTGAAATTCTTCGGTGAACTTGGATCGCTTTTGCAGTTAATAGGATTGTATTATATCGTTCTTAATCTTGTCGTAAGCTCTGAACATTTTGCTCTGAACAAGGTTATTTATAATATTCCGATAGGTTATGTCGAGCTTGCCCTGATAGCAGTTGGTTTTGTGTTGAGCTTTATCTTTGCTAACTATGAAGGAAGTGTTTCAAAATCAATTCTTGCCAGCGTTAAAGGAATAATCCCTGTTATTCTTGGCGTTGTAAATGTTTTTTCAGATATAGTTTCTTATATCCGTCTTTGGGCAGTAGGACTTGCGGGGGCTGCAATTTCTGCAACCGTAAATACAATGGCAGGGCCGATTTTAGGACATGCAATATTGTTTGCAATCGGAGTTATTCTGCTTGTTTTCGGACACGGTTTGAATATGGTATTGAATCTTCTTTCAGTTCTTGTTCACGGAGTCCGCTTAAATACACTTGAATTTTCAAGCCACCTTGGTATGTCGTGGTCTGGGCTTAAATACAGTCCTTTCTCTGAAAAAGGCAATAAATAAGGATTTAAGTTTGCATTGCAAACAAAAAGGAGTATAAATATGAATTTTGGAATGTTAGGTGCTGCAATTTGTATGGGTATTGCTGCTATTGGATCTGCAATTGGAATTGGAATTGCCGGACAGGGTGCTATAGGAGCCTGGAAACGTTGTTATATAAACAATAAACCGGCTCCATTTATTCTTCTTGTTTTTGCCGGTGCTCCTCTTACACAGACACTTTACGGTTTCCTTCTTACAAAAAGAATGATAGAATCTGCCGTTACAAACGGATGGCAGCTGATTGGTCTTGGTATTGGTTCCGGTATTGCAATGTGTCTTTCTGCAATTGCACAGGGTAAAGCAGGTGCCGCTGCATCAGATGCACAGGGAGAAACTGGTAAAGGTTTTGCCCAGTACATTATGGTTGTAGGTCTTTGTGAAACTGTAGCTTTGTTTGCTATGGCATTCTCATTCGGTTTCTGTTAATCAATAACCTTAAAATTATTCTTTATAATGTCAAAAGAAGTTTTTTTAGGTGGAAAAGGAAAAACAAAACGTATCAGTATCGGCGGTGAAGCTCCTGTTTCTTTACAGACGATGTGGAAACAGCCGATAAATGCTCTTGATGATAAAGGTCTTGAACAGATAATTAATGAAATAGAAAGACTTTCATCTTTTGGATGCGATATAATCAGATTTGCAGTTCCAGACATTCAAAGTGCACAAGGCTTATGCAAGATTGCAGCAGAAACTTCAATGCCTCTTGTTGCAGACATTCACTTTGATTATAAGCTTGCACTTGAATGCCTTAAAGGAAATGTCGCTGCCATAAGGATTAATCCCGGAAATATCGGATCTGAAGAAAATATACAAAAAGTAATTGAAGCCTGCCGCGAAAATGGAACGGCTATAAGAATTGGAATTAATTCCGGAAGTTTACCGAAAGATTTACAACAGCTGATCGCAGAAGGAAAAATTACTCGTGCAGAAGGCTTATGTGAAACTGCAGTAAGAGAAGCTCAGGTTTTTGATAAATATAATTTTGATCAGTATGTAGTGAGCATGAAATCTTCTGATGTTAACGAAACAATACAGTGTAACAGATTTTATGCAACGAAATATAATAATCCGCTTCATCTTGGGGTTACAGAAGCAGGACCGTTAATCGGTGGTATTGTAAAATCATCGATTGCATTTTCAACTTTATTAAATGAAAATATCGGTGATACAATCCGTGTAAGCTTATCATCCTCCGTAGAAAATGAAGTAATTGCAGGTCTGAACATTTTACGAGAATGTGGAAAAAGAAAAGGCGGAATAAAAATCATCAGTTGTCCGCGTTGTGGAAGACTTGGATTCGATGTACATGGTTTTATGAAGCGATGGGAAAGCCGTCTTCTTAGTATGGATAAAAATATAACAGTTGCAGTTATGGGATGCGTGGTAAACGGTCCCGGTGAAGGAAAACATGCGGATCTTGGAATTGCAGGTACCGATAAAAAAGCCATTATATTTAAAAAAGGTAAAATAATTCAGACTGTTGAAGCAGAAGAGGCAGATAAAGTATTTGAGAAGGAACTTAATTCTTTATAATTTCCAGTGATATGGAGGAATCTATGAGAAAAATATTCGTAATTTTGTTATGTATTTTCAGTTTCAGTTTACTTTTTGCAGTTGATAAAACAAATGGTACTATTAATGTAAAAACCGGCGATGAAATAAAATCTCCTGTTTATGGAAAAATAGTTCAAAAGGGCAATAAAGGGCTTCCAAAATGTTTTGATAAAAATACTATTGTCATTGAATATGAAAATGTTTACTGGTATGAAAAGCAGGAACACCGTACAAATTATCAGGTTATCATTTCCGGAGTTAAATTTTCAAAGGAGATAAAGGCTGCGTCCGTTAATTCTGAAATTAAATACGGAGATTTAATCGGTACTGCCGCAGTTTCTCCTGCGATGATTAATATCCGCTCAAAGGATTTTGATATATTTCTTACAGAAGTAACTAATGTCTGTCCTGAATTTGAAGACGGCTGGTATTATTTTGGGATAGATTCATTTCTCAATACTTCACCTAAATTCTTAAGCTTTCTTCCTGCCGATTCTAAAGATACAGTAATAGATTTTCCTGATTATCCGGAATCTATCGGACAGCTTATGGAAAATGTACGTAAATCATATAAAGAGAATAGTGGTCTTAATATATCCAGTTTTACCGGTTTTCAGATCTGCATAAAAACAAGGCTTTCAGAATATCCTTCTGCTGTTACTTCAAAATCTGTTACCGAAACTATCTATCAGAAAAAATTGTTTCCAAACTGTCCTTTTGTATTATCTATTAAATTTGACGGAGTTCCGATGAGGCTTTATTTCCAGAATGGATTTGACCAGTATCTTAAGGATGAATACAAGCCTGGTAAAATCATATATTTATATCTTTATACAAATGTAATCATCAATGGTGAATACTGGTGTTATGTAAGGGATTTTTCACTTAAGAGTCCTGATGAAATTGCTGCTCAGAAGATGGAAAAGGTAAAGGCCGATTTTGATTCAAAAAATCAGGAGAAGTAAAACCGTTTTAAAACAATAAAAGTCACAATCTTTTGTTAAGACTTGTGACCTTTGTTAAAAAAATAATATAATACAACTGATAAAACAATTAGCATTGCTATGTTTTACCATCTTACTATATAATAAACCCGATATTATGATTTGTCAAATTAAAAATGAAAAAAATGAGATATTATAAACATTCATTATTATTACTTCTTAAAAAAAATATGTATTTTGTTCTCGATCTGTTTCTTATAACTTTTCTTGCAAATTCATATTTTTTTATTTTTTATACACATAACAGTTTTACGAAAATTTTCATCCCATGTATCCTTCTGCTGTTTTTTATTTTCTGTAATATAATCCCGTCTCCTTATACAAAAGAAATAAAATCAAAAAAATTACGTGTATGTGCCGACGGAAATCTTCTTTTAAAATTATTTTTAGGTTCAACTGCAATCTGCATTATCATTTTCTGTATCCTGCTTTTAAAAGATTTAATCAAAAATCCTGTTATTTCTTTTTCAATAAAAAATTATCTTATTCAATATGCCCTTTTTGTCTACTGCATTGAATTCATTCTTTTCTGGAACGGGATGATCAGAATCCTTCTTACTTCTAGACAGCTTGGAATAAAATACAGGGTAATTGCAGCTGCCTGCGGTCTTATTCCAATACTTCATCTTATTGTTCTAAGCCGACTTCTTTTGATTGTTGACAATGAAATTCTTATTGAAAATAACCGTCTTATTGTTGATGAAAAACGTCATGATCTTCAGATTTGTAAGACAAAATATCCTATTCTTATGGTACATGGAATCTTCTTTCGTGATTTTAAAAGATTCAATTACTGGGGAAGGATTCCGGGTGAGCTTATAAAAAATGGTGCGCAGATTTTTTACGGAAATCAGGAGTCTGCCAGACCTGTAAAAGACACTGCACTTGAGGTTAAAAACAGGATTCTCGACATTTTAAAGGAAACCGGTGCTAAGAAAGTAAATATTATCGCTCATTCCAAAGGTGGTCTTGATTCAAGATATGCAATTTCAATTCTTGGTATGGAAAAATATGTTGCAAGTTTAACTACAATTAATACTCCGCATCGGGGAACGGAATTTGCCGAATATCTTCTTGAAAAAATTCCTGAAAAACAGAAACAGCTCATTGCTACAACCTATAACAAACTTATTTTAAAGCTTGGTGATAAAAATCCTGATTTGATTGCCGCTGCACAGGATCTTACCGGTAAATTCTGCCGTCAGTTCAATAAAAAAGTTCTCGATTCTAAAAAGGTTTATTATCAGAGTGTGGGCTCAAAATTAAATCTGCCGACAGGCGGTCGTTTTCCTCTTAATTTTTCATATTATCTTGTAAACGAATTTGACGGCGCAAACGATGGTCTTGTCGGTGAATATTCATGCTCATGGGGTGAAAAATTCCAATTCCTTACTACTTACGGTAAACGAGGGATTTCTCATGGAGATATGATAGATCTTAACCGTGAAAATTTTGACGGTTTCGATGTACAGGAATTCTTCGTTCAACTCGTATCGGATCTTCGCGAAAAAGGCTTCTGATTTATATTGAAAATTTATTTTATTTTTTTATAAATTCTTGCTATAATATTAATATGTTTTTCTATTTATTGAATATTTTTGCAGCCTTTACCGGCGGTGTAGTCAATGCAGCTTTGTTTTTCTTTAAGCATTCAGATTCATCTGCCTTAATACTTAAGACAATTCTGCTTTTTATAAGCGGACTGGCAGCGGGATTTATAATTGCATTTGTTTTAATCTGGATATTTTTTATTATTGCAGCAGGCGCAGTTAATCCCAACAAAGAATATACTACTGTTTCAAAATTCTATCACTGGGTTTTTGCTTCCTGGTATGAATATATAAACTGTATTGCCCGTGTAAAAATCAAAACAACCGGAATGGAAAATATTCCTAAGGATAAACGATTTCTTATCGTAAGCAATCACCGTTCGGCTTTTGATGTTTTTGTTCAGACAGTTGCCCTTAAACATGAACCTATCGGTGTAATTTCTAAACCCGAAAATTTTAATCTTCCGCTTGCAAAGGGATTCATGACAAGAAATCTTTATCTTTCACTTGACCGTGATGACGTAAAAAAAGCCCTTGGCACAATCTTAAAGGCAATTTCACTTTTGAAAAATAATATTACTTCAATTTCAGTTTTTCCTGAAGGAACAAGATCGAAAACAGGAGAACTTGGTGAATTTAAACCCGGATGCCTGAAGGTAGCTGAATCAAGTCTTTGTCCTGTAGTTGTTGCTGTTATGGACGGCACGCAGAATGTTGCAAAGAATTTTCCGTTTAAAAAAACAACGGTTAATTTTGATGTCATAAAGGTATATACAGGTGATGAGGTTGAAAAATCAAATACAATAGATATGAGCGCAGAAATACATCAGATGATGCTTCAAAAACTTGGAAAATAATCGCGAGGTAAACAAATGATTAATGTATTTTTTAATTTTCTTGCAAACAATGGAGATTCATTTAAGGAAAAAGAAAAAATTTCGAAGATGTTTGAAAAAGAGCAGGTTGATTTTTATGAAGCTGCATTAATCGGAAACTATTATGAAAAAATCAAAACCTTAAAAAAGAATGATATAATTATCATTGCAGGCGGTGATGGTACTTTAAATCGCTTTATAAATGATATCTACGGTAAAAAAATCTCACAGAAACTTTTTTTGTATTCCTGCGGAACAGGCAATGATTTTTTAAATGATATTCAGAAATATTTGAAAATCGAAAATAATCTTGTTCCTCTTGAAGATTTTATAAAGAGTCTTCCTGTTGTAAAAGTTAATGGAATGGAAAAATATTTTATTAATGGAATCGGCTATGGAATTGACGGTTATTGCTGTGAGCAGGGGGACATCCAGCGCGATAAAAGTCCGAAAAAAGTAAATTATACAAAAATTGCCATTATGGGAATGCTCGGCGGATATAAAACTACTGATGCTAAAATTACGGTTGATGGAAAAGTATATGAATATAAAAATGTCTGGCTCGCTCCAAGCATGATGGGACGTTTTTACGGCGGCGGCATGATGATTGCTCCTGATCAGGACAGATTTAATAAAGAGAAAACAATTACCTGTGTAGTATGCTTTGAAAAATCTAAATTAAAACTTCTTATGAATTTCCCTAAAATTTTCAAGGGTGAGCATACTAAACTTCCGATGATTAAAATTTTCGAAGGTCATAATATTAAAGTTGAATATAACAGACCTGTTGCTCTTCAGATTGATGGTGAAACAATAAGGAATGTTTCTTCATACGAAGCATCTTATGGAGAATAATTCAGATGCTTTTTATTTTTGATATGGGTGGTGTTGTAACTACGACATCTCAAAAAGACCGTCTTTGTCAGAAAATCGGTATTTCAAAACAATCATTTGTTGACCTGAGCAAAGATCTTTATGAACAATTAAATAAAGGTGAAATAACAGTAAAGGAATTCTGGTCTGCCTTTAATCTTCGCTCCGATAAACAAGGAATAAAACCTGTAGAGACAGATTATTTTAAATTGTTTTTTCAACCTGAGTTAAATTGTGAGACTATTGAAATTATTAGACACCTTCGTAAAAAACACAGGGTTGTTTGCGGAACGAATACAATAGATCCGTATTATGACATTCATATTGAAAGGGGTGATTATTCGTATTTTGATTCTACATATCCCTCAAATAAGATAGGAAAAGCAAAACCGGATTCTGATTTTTTTGAACTGATTATGGAAGCAGAAAATTATACACCTCAGGATACTTTTTTTACCGATGATTTAACAGTTAATATCCAGGCTGCTTCTTCTTTGGGAATCAATGCAGTGTGTTTTACAGATGCAAAATCATTGTTAAAGCAATGGAAAAAATTTTTTTAGGATATATTTATGGGGTCAACAAATTTTAAAAGAGTTTTTTTGAATAAGAACGAAGAAAAAGAAATTTTACAGGGATTCCCGTGGGTTTTTGATAATGAAATATCTCATTTTAAACATAGAGAAAACGAAAAACAGGAATGGAAAAACGAAACCTTCGATAAATGTACAATAAAAGACGGCGAAATTGTTGAAATTTATACAAAAGCAGGCGGTTTTTTAGGATGCGGTGTTTTAAATAAAAAATCAAAAATATCCGTAAGAATCATATCAGATGAACACGCAGATCAGATTAGCAATGATTTTGAAAGCTTCTGGTACAATAAAATCCTGAACTCTTATAAGCTTAGACAATTATATTTTAAGGCTCAAGATTCATATCGTCTCGTTTTTGGAGAATCAGATTTAATTCCAGGTTTAATATGTGAACGCTTCTGTGATATTGAAAATAAAGTTTTTATCGTAATTCAATTCCTTTCTTTAAGCTGTAATATTTTCAGAAAGGAAATCCTTCGTTCAATCGTGAAAATCTGTAAGCCGGATTTTATCTATGAACGAAGCGATTCATCTGTACGTGAAAAAGAAGGTCTTGAGTGCATAAGCGGATGGCTTGATTTATCTGATGATGAATTCAAGCTTGCCGGTAAATCTTCAGATTATTATTATAAAAAAGATGATTTTATTATTCTTGAAAATGACATAAAGCTTAAGATTGATATAATCAATGGTCAGAAAACAGGATATTTTTTAGACCAGAAATATAACCGTCAGACTTTAAAAAATTTTGTAAAAGGAAAATCAGTTCTTGACACATTTACTCATACAGGTGCTTTTGGTCTGAATGCAGTAAAATACGGAGCCAAAAGTGTAATTTCTGTTGATATTTCCGAAGAAGCTGTAAAAATGGTCGGAGAAAATATCAGGCTTAATAACGCTTCTGACAAAATGACAGTTGTCTGCAGGGATGTTTTTGAGTTACTCAAGGAATATGAAAAGAAAAATCAAAAATTCGATATTATTATTCTGGATCCGCCTGCATTTACAAAATCTGCAAAAATGATTGAAAAAGCGTATGGGGGATATAAAGAAATTAATCTTCGTGCAATGCGTCTTTTAAATGATGGGGGAATACTAATTACCTGTTCATGTTCATATTTCATGGAAACGAACCTTTTTGTTGATATGCTTATGCATGCTGCAATAGATTCTCATAAAAAAGTTCAGATTCTGGAAAAACGTGGTGCGGGACCGGATCATCCTGTTTTACTCGGATATCCTAAATCTGAATATTTAAAATGTGTTATCTGCAGAATATACTGATATGAAAAATTATAACTGTGTTATTGTTTTAGGACCAACCGCTGTCGGAAAAACATCTGTCGGTGTGGCGATTGCCGAAAGATATGATGGAGAAATCATTTCTGCAGATTCACGGCAAACTTACCGTAAGCTTGATATCGGTTCGGGAAAAGATTTACAGGATTATGAAATAAACGGGAAAAAAATTCCTTATCATCTTATAGATATTGTAAGTCTGCCTGATGAATATACTGTTTATAAATATCAGCAGGATTTTTATATTGCATTCAAGGATATAATTTCACGCAGAAAGCTTCCGGTCATAGTCGGAGGAACAGGAATGTATCTGGATGCTGTAATCCGGGACTATCAGCTTGTAAATCTTCCGGAAAACAAAGCACTTCATCAGGAGCTTGAAAATATTCCTCTTGAAATATTAGCAGCCCGTCTTATGAAGGAACAGCCGGACTTGCATACAAAAAATGATCTTCTTGAAAAGGAAAGGGTAATCAAGGCGCTTGAAATAATTGAAGCAAAAAAGCAGGGCTTTGATACAACTTCTATTAATCGTCCTGAAATAAAACCATTGATTATAGGAATAACTCTTGAAAGAAAAGATCTTTGGGATAATATTCTTATGCGTCTTAAACAGAGGATTGACGGCGGAATGCTTGAAGAGGTTGAAAACCTTCATAAAGATGGAATATCATGGGAACGTCTGGAAAAGCTAGGGCTAGAATACAGGTACTGCTCTGAGTATCTTCAGGGAAAATATGAATCTAAAGAAGAATTTACTGAAAAACTGTTTATAGCAATCAGACAGTTTGCAAAAAGACAGGAAACCTGGTTCAGGATGATGGAAAAAAAAGGTGTACTGATAAACTGGGTAACTAAAACAAAAGATAAAGGTTTAAGAATAGATGAAGCATTTAAATTAATTGACAGCAATTAAATCAAAAGGGGGATATTATGTTTGGAAAACAGAAAAAACTTACTGAACAGCAGCAGCAAAAAGTAAACGAAACATTCGATTCTTTTTCACAGAAAAAATATTCGAAAAAAGACATTTCAAAGGTATTCAAAAACGAACATACGATAAAAGGCAAAATGGAAAACAGGTTTTTAAAAGGCTTCCTCGATGAAGTCCAGTTGTTTTTTCAGATGCTCAAGGATTATTTTAAGAAAAGATATACGAATATTCCTGCCGGGACAATAATCGCAATTATCGGAACACTTCTTTATGTACTTTCACCGTTCGATGTTATTCCTGATTTCATTCCTTTTGCAGGTTATCTTGATGATGCGGGAATTCTTTCCATCTGTCTAAAATGCGTTAAATATGATCTTGAAAAATACAAGAAATGGCGTGAAAATACTTAATTTATACTGAATTTCTTTAATATATTTAAACTTTTTTATTGAATTTTCTCTTTTTTTTATATATAATTTCAATATGATTGAATTAACATTATCAAAATTATTAAGAGAAAAAACTTTGCAGAATCCTGAACAGGAATTTATGGTTTATGCCGATCGCGATCTTCGTTTTACTTATGCACAGTTTGATAATCGTGTAGATCATCTTGCATGCGGTTTATATGCAATTGGAGTGCGTAAAGGCGATAATGTCGGAATCTGGGCAACAAATGTTCCTGACTGGCTTACTTATATGTTTGCCTGTGCAAGACTAGGAGCAGTTGCAGTTACTGTAAATACTTCCTATAAATCTCATGAGCTTGAGTATCTTGTTAAACAGGCAGACCTTACGACTCTCTGTCTTACTGATGGTGTTAAAGATTCAAATTATGTTCAGATGATAAAAGAACTTGTTCCTGAGCTTGATGAATATGAAAGAGGCTGCCTTAAATCTAAACGTTTTCCATGCCTTCGTAATGTAGTTTTTATGGGACCTGAAAAATTTAGAGGTCTTTATTCAACACCTGAGCTTCTTCTTTTAGGTCAGCACATTGATATTGAAATCATTCATAAAATTGAAAATGAAATTAATCAGCATGATGTAGTTAATATGCAGTATACATCAGGAACGACAGGCTTTCCTAAAGGTGTAATGCTTTCGAGTCATAATATTATAAATGACGGATTTATTATCGGCGAACGAATGCGCTATACCGAAAAAGAAAGGGTATGTCTTCCGGTTCCTCTGTTTCATTGCTTTGGTATTGTTCTTGGTGTAATGGCAGTCCTTACTCATGGAGCAACTCATGTTCTTCTTGAAAGCTTTGATCCTCTTGTTGCCCTTGCATCTATTCAGAAAGAAAAATGTACTGCAATTTACGGTGTACCGACGATGTTCATTTCAGAATTGAATCATCCAATGTTTAATATGTTCGATATGTCATCTTTAAGGACCGGTATTATGGCAGGTTCCGGTGTTCCGGTCGAACTTATGAAAACTGTAATGGATAAAATGCATATGCCTGAAATTACATCTGTTTACGGATTGACTGAATCAAGTCCAGGAATGACACAAAGTCACTGGGATGATTCTGTTGAAGTAAAAGCAACTACTGTCGGTGATGCATTTGAAGGAATTGAAGTAAAGGTTCTGGATCCTGAAACAGGGAAAGAATGTCCTGTCGGAGTTCAGGGAGAGATGTGCTGTAAAGGCTGGAACGTAATGAAAGGTTATTACAAAATGCCTGAAGCTACAGCAGAAACAATTGATAAAAACGGTTTCCTTCATTCAGGTGATCTTGGCGTAAAGGATGAAAACGGAAATTTCAGGATTACAGGAAGAATAAAAGACATGATTATTCGCGGTGGTGAAAATATTTATCCTCGTGAAATAGAAGAATTCCTCATTCATATTCCTGAAATAAAGGATATTCAGGTTGCAGGTGTCAAATCTGAACGTTATGGAGAAATTACAGGTGCCTTTATTATCCTTCACGAAGGAAAAACACTTACAGAAGAAGATGTAATTGAATATTGCCGTGGAAAGCTTGCAAAATTCAAATGGCCGCAGCTTGTAATGTTCATGAAGGAATTTCCAATGACAGGAAGCGGTAAAATACAGAAATTTAAATTAACAGAAATTGGAACTAAATATCGTCGTGAAACATTGAAAATTGATGATTAATCCCTTTTATAACTTTAAGGAGGTTCAATATGAATGAAGAAATTAAGGCAATTGCTGATCGTTTAATCGGTTTACGTGACATTATGGATGTTTCTGAACAGGAAGCAGCTGATGTCTGCGGAGTATCTCTGGAATTATATAAAAAATATGAATCCGGAATGATTGATATTCCGGTTGGAGTTTTACAGTCGATGTCTAAAAAATATAACATCGATCTTGGAACCTTAATTTCTGGTAAAGAACCTCACATGCATTCATATTGTCTTACTAAAAAAGGTAAGGGACTTTCTGTTGAACGACGAAGTGACTATAAATATGAAGCTCTTGCAAGCGGTTTTATTAACAGAAAATCTGACCCTTTTATCGTTACTGTTCCTTTCAGCGAAAAAGCAGAACCTCATTATAACTCTCATCCTGGACATGAATTCGTTTACATGATCAGCGGTAAAATGGAGCTTACTGTTGATGATAAAACGATGAAAGTTGAAGAAGGTGACAGTGTTTATTTTGATGCAACTAAAAAGCATGCAATGGTTGCTATTGAAAAAGAAGCAAAATTTCTTGATCTGATAATATAAAAATATACGGGATGTGAATATATGCTTGAACAATTTCTGGAAAAAACTGAATTCTTGAATTATGATGATTTTTTTAAGAATTATAAAATAAAGGTACCTCAGAATTTTAATTTCGGGTACGATGTTGTAGATTATCTTGCCGAAAAATCTCCTGATGCTAAGGCATTAGTGTGGTGCAATGATAATGATGAAGAGCTGACTTTAACCTTTAAGGATGTAAAGGAACGTTCAGACAGGGCTGCAGCATTTTTTCTTTCTCAGGGAATTAAGCGCGGTGATTTTGTAATGCTTATTCTTCAAAGACGCTATGAATTCTGGATAAGTATTATTGCACTTCATAAAATCGGTGCGGCAGTTATTCCTGCAACTCACATGCTTACAAAAGAAGATATTGTTTTCCGCTGTCAGAATGCCTTCATAAAAGCCATTGTAGCAGTTGATGACAGGGAGCTTTTTAAATATATTGAAGAAGCAAAAAAAGAATGTGAATCATTAAAAACACTCATTGCCTGCGCTCCGTTTGGAATTGATAAAGGTCTTGATGAAAAAGAACAGGCAGAACATTCTCAATGGATTGATTTAACCAGAGGAATGAAAAACGTTTCGAATGAACAGCTTGAGGCCTTTTATAAGCTTTCAAGAAATGATATAAGTAAAAACGATGATATATCGCTTGCTTATTTTACATCCGGTACTACAAGTCATCCTAAGCTTGTAATTCATAATTTTCTTTATCCTCTCGGACATATTGTTACTGCAAGCTACTGGCAGCAGGTAAAGAAAGGCGGACTTCATCTTACGGTAGCAGATACAGGCTGGGGAAAGGCAGTATGGGGAAAGCTCTACGGGCAATGGATAGCAGAATGCGCTGTTTTTGTCTATGACTATCATGCAAAATTCAAGCCTGTTGATTTAATTCAGCAGATAGAAAAACATAAAATAACATCTTTTTGTGCGCCTCCGACAATCTACAGATTTTTGATTCAGGAAGATTTAAGCAAATATGATTTTTCATCATGTGAACACTGGTCAACTGCCGGTGAACCGCTTTCTGAAGAAGTTTTCAATAAATGGAAAGAGATTTCCGGTAAAGAAATCCGTGAAGGCTTTGGTCAGACAGAAACAACACTTTCGCTTTTTAACTACGGTAATGAAAAAATCAAGCCGGGCTCTCTTGGTAAACCTTCACCTTATTATAACGTTACATTACTCAATGAAGAGGGGAATGAAGTTCAGGATGGTGAAGTAGGTGAGATAGTTGTAGATATGAGCAACGGTAATTTCCCTGGGCTTTTTATGTCATATTTTGCAGATGAAGCCAAGACAAAATCTGTAATGCATGACGGTTATTACCATACAAGTGATAATGCTTGGAGAGATGAAGAAGGTTATTTCTGGTTTACCGGCCGCAATGATGATGTAATTAAATGTTCCGGTTATAGAATCGGTACTTTCGAAGTTGAATCCGTTCTGATGCAGCATCCTGCAGTAGTTGAATGTGCAGTTACAGCCGCTCCTGATCCTGTTCGTGGGCAGGTTGTAAAGGCAACTATTGTTCTTGCCAAAAATTATTCACCTTCAGATGAGCTTGTAAAGGATATCCAGTCTTTCGTTAAAAAGACAACTGCCCCTTATAAATATCCGAGAATAGTGGAATTCCGCGACAGTCTTCCCAAAACAATTTCGGGTAAAATCATGCGTAAGGATATCAAATAGTTATTTTTTTCTTATGAACGATGGTCTGTATTCATGCGGATTATACCAGTTCTGCAATGCTTCAACAATTTCATCATCTTCATAAGAAAGATAACGGAGCCATAAATCCTCTTTTATCAGCACATAATTATGGTCAATCTGTACAATCAGTTTATCCAGCTCTTCATCGCTGTATTCACCGAAAAATTGTTTTAAATAATCTGCATTAACTCCATAAGCTAGACGCCAGACTTCATTCCCCGGAACTTCATAATCGCAGTAATAGTTCAGACAGTCTTTTAAACCCATGTAATAGGTATAGCAGTGATTTAATCCAAGATGTGCAATAAGAAGAGAATCCTTTGGCAAATGGACATTCTGTACTATCTGTTTGTAATATTCATACGGAGGATCTTTTTTGGGATTATAGATTTTTGATGTTAGAAAAAAAAGAGGTATTAATACAATACAGAATATTGAAAAAAATAATGGTTTGATTTTTGTAATCTGAGGGAATGATTTTGAAAGCATTATTATAGTAAAACAGATTCCGCATGGTACTGCATTTAACAGCATTCTGTAGCCCATGTCAAGAGAATCAAGCTTCCAGAAAGGGAAAAACAGAATAAGCGGAAGCAGCAGAAGAAGATTGAATTTTCTTGTTTTTATCAAGAGAATTATTGAAAGCGCATAAGAGAGAATAAAATAAAGTGTCATTTCAAGACATACAGAAAATCCAAGTTTCGTCCTGAAATAATTTGAAAATACCGGTAAAACAGGTGTTAATGAAAAAACTGATTTGAAACGTCCAATCTGTGATATAAATAAAAGAATGAATGCGGCTATTCCTGTGCAGACTAAAACAAGCTGTTTTTTAGCCGAAAGCTTTTGTGCAAGAATAATGATTGTAAATATAAAGCAGTAAGCGGTAGATACAAGGTGTGACATACATGAAAGGATAAAAAGAACAGGGCATAAAATTATAATAAGTATGCGTTGTTTTTTACTAAGATTTTTAAAATTAAATACAAGGGTAAAGAAACAGGCAGCGTAAAAAAAGAAAAACATGAGCCCTGTCTGATTATTGATGTAATTTATTTCAAAAACTGTGAGTGAAGGAGAGAGTACACTTAAAACTAATGCGAAAAATGCAGCTTTATTATTCCTGGAAATTGTCTTAACTAGTATAAAAATTGATACACTGATTAATGTTGAAGATAAGGCTGCCCAGATTTTACATCCTAGTATCGCATTTTTAAATATCAGTGCAAAAATACCACAGATGTAATATCCTGCTTCGTAATCCGGATTTTCAAGTTTTCCTGTCAGTGCAAAAGATTTTGCCTGAAGCGCATAATAGTATCCGTCCAGGCCGGTAGGATGTGAAGTTTTAAAAAGAATTAAAAAACGAAGTAAAAAAATAGTGATTATTGTAAGAATTATTATTAATATGTTTATTATTTTATACACTTTTTGTTTATCTGTCACTTTTTGTCTCCTTGTTTTCACTTATCAACGGATTGTACATCATCAAAGCGTGATTTTCGGTAATATAAATGTCTTCTGAAGGCTCTTTTTGATTTTCTGATTCATATTTTTTGCGGTAAATAGTATTATGTCTGACAAAAATTCCGCTTCCTTCCTGTGTAATGTGATGCTCCTTCTGATATACTTCGTAAACCTCATTATGATTTTGTTTTGCCCGTAATTCACCGCATAACCGGTTATTTTCAATCGTTACTAAAAGTGCATAATCATCTTCTGTTTCGTTCAGGATAATAAGATCGCGAAAGTTATAGACACAGGTTGCGCCGCTTCCGAAAGGTAAGGTTCTGTTTGAATCCGGAAAAACATCATAACTGTGGCGCCATCTTTCTTTTACAACAAGCCTTGAATGAAGGAAAATCCAGTATAAAAGGTTCGAAAGTGCGCACAAACCGCCTCCAGTTGCCGCCTTTGGTCTTCCGTTAACGAGCATCATTCCTTTTTTATATCCCTTGATTTTTAAAGGATTACCGATTAATTTCCAGTAGGAAAAAAGTTGTGATGGTTTTATGACGGTTTTATTGATTTTTTTAATTGCAATAAGAAGGTTATTAACCTTTGCATTCTGAAGCTTTGTATCTTCTTTTGAAAGATTCCTGTAAAGAGGCGATGAATGGTAAAAAACAATCTCAGGATAATCTTTTTTTAACTGTTCATTATCTGATTTTTTATATTTTTCAGGTATTGAAGCAAATTTTGAATTGTTTTTTAACCAGTAAAGATATCTTTTAAGGGTATAAAAAACGCAGCCAAGCCTTATTCTGAATTGACTGCGTTTTTTTTGCGGAACGAATTTATACATTCATTACATTCCAGTGTCAAATTCTACAATCAGATAATCATTTGGATTTGCGACAGTATAATGTACACCGTTAATATATACACTGTTTCCGTCGAGCTTGATGATTGTTGTTGTTTCTGTTGTTACATAAGATACTGTTCTTTCTGTTGTAATTCTGTAATTACCAAGCTTATACTGAACATTGATATACCAGTTTGATTCATAAGTGAAGTAGAATACTTTATCAGTAGTTGATGCTTTGAAAACATTCTCTTCAGGACCTGCATATTCCATGCTTGAATTTAATTTATAGAGATCAGAGAATTTTGCAGGTTTTTTAGCAACACTTCCGTTCTGGAAAAAGAAGAGATTTAATTCACCATTATTAATCTGACCTTTTAAGTAAATACCGTCTTTTTTATTGTCTGCTATAAGAAGAAGCTCTTTATAACCATATTCACTATTTGGTACGTTAGTGAATAATTTTGCAAAATCCTTTTTGAAGTCTTTTGAACTTGTCTTAAGCATCTGTTTTGAATTTTCTGTCTGAACTTCTTTTAACTCTTTAACGCCAGTAAAAGGAATAACCTTTCCTTTGTAAAGAATTCTGAATTCATCAAGACAGGTATCATCATATTTATTTCCTTTATAAACATCCATAATCTTGAGGGTGATTGTCTGTGCAGTCTGAGTTAAAGGGAATTTGATTGACTGATATGTTTCGCAGTTGTCTCTAAGTACATAGCTTTTCTGCTGGAAATGCTTTTTTGCAACCTGTGTAATCTGAATTGTTTTTACACGGTTATTTTTAAGGTAATAATCCTTAGTAGCAAATCCATTGATGAACTGAATTTCATCAAAACTTACAGGAATACTGAATTCAATAGTGATTGATTCTCCGATTCCAGGACCATTCTTTTCATCTTCACACCATGTTGTAGTAGTATCACCGTCAAGAATATTGATTGGCGGGTAAAGATATTTTCCGTCATACTGTGCTTCTACAAGCTCAGATGTAGAGTTGATTGAAGCTACCGGAGCAGTTTTTGTCTGCGCCATAAACCAGTTGTCATCATCTGCTGCAAAAACAAATGTCATTGCGGCTACGGATAATAAAATAGTAGAAATAATTTTTTTCATTTCAATCCTCTTGATATATTGATATTTTATTATAACTGATTTTAATGTATTTGACAATTTTTTATTTGTATAAAATCAAAAAAATGATATTATCATATTGATGAAAAAAATTGCTTTTATATTATTTGGCTCATTATTATTTCTTTCTCTTTCGAATAACTCAAAAAGCATTCTCCTTGAACAGATTATTGCTTCCATGAGCCTTGAACAGAAAATAGGGCAGTTTTTTGTAATTAAACCTGAAGCACTCGATGAAAGTTACACAAACGATCAGATAAACAGTTATTCAGAATACGGCAAGCTTTCTGTAAATGAAAAAATGCGTGAATTTTATGAAAAATATCCTGCGGGTGGATTTGTTCTTTTTAATAAAAACCTGAAGAATAAAAATCAGCTTAAAAAATTAAATGGTGAGCTCCATTCTCTTTCTGATATGACACCGCTTGTTTTTATTGACGAGGAAGGCGGTTCTGTCGCACGGATTGCCAATAATCCTGATTTTGAAGAAATCAAATTCGATGAAATATTAAAAGAGATGAAAAATGCAGATGATCCTGAAAACAAGGCACATGAAATAGGTGAAACGATAGGCTCTTATCTTAAGGAATATGGAATTGATGTAGATTTTGCACCTGTCGCAGATGTTTTTACAAACAAATATAATACTGTAATTGGTCCGAGAGCTTATAGTACCGAACCGGAAAAGGCAGGTAAATTCTGCGTGAATATGTATAAGGGACTTAGAGTTTCTGGAGTTGACGGATGTTTTAAACATTTTCCCGGTCATGGCGATACATTATCTGATTCTCATGCAGGTCAGGCTTTTTCCTATAAAACATGGAATCAGATGCTCAAATGCGAAATAATACCCTTTAAAATGGCAATAAATCAGGATGCGGATTTTATTATGACCGGTCATATTTCGTGTCCTGAGGTTACGGGAAATGATCTTCCGGCAACCGTGTCGTATGAGCTTATTACAAATAAATTGCGGAAGGAATTAAAATACAAAAATATAATCATTACAGATTCAATGATTATGAAGGCTATCGTTAATAATTATACAAGCGGTGAAAGTGCCGTTGCCGCATTTATTGCAGGTGCAGATATGATTCTGATGCCTCTTGATTACAAAAATGCTTTTGATGCCTTGAAAAATGCAGTTTTAACCGGAAAAATAACTGAATATAGATTTAATGAAAGCTTACGAAGGATAATATCATATAAATTGAAACGGGGATTAATAAATGGATTTTAAACATCTTGGTAATTTACAGAAGGTTTTTGATGATGCAGTAAGAAATAACAATGTAGCAGGAGTAAACTGTGTCGTAGTAAAGGATAATAAAGAGACAGGATACTGGCAGGCTGGTTTTGCCGATATCGAAAATAAAAAACTCTTTAATCGCGGTACAATCTGTCGTTTATATTCAATGAGTAAGCCTGTTACTGCAGTTGCTGCATGGATTTTAATTGAACGTGGACTTCTTGATTTAAAGGCAGATATTTCATCATTCATTACGTCTTTTAAAAATCAAAAATATATAATTACCGTACAGGACCTTCTTAATATGACAAGCGGTTATACTTACGGTACATTTAATGATGATTCAACGGAAGGTGAAAAACAGACATCTGTTCTTATTCAAAAATTAAACGAAGACTGTATGAAAAAATCTTCTATATCAACTCTTGATATAGCAGAAGAGCTTTCCCGCATTGAACCATCCTTTTGCCCTGGCACAGATTATGCATACGGTCTTTCTGCTGATATTCTTGGAGCAGTTATAGAAATTGTAAGCGGTATGAAATTCAGTGATTTTCTTAAAAAAGAAATCTTTATTCCGCTTGGTATGAACGATACAGATTTTTATGTGCCGCAGGAAAAACAGCATCGTCTTTCATCCGTTTATAAATGCGACGGGATTACAAACCCTGTTAAATTTGAAAAGCCGAATCTTGGCATTCAACCGTTTATGGATCATGCTCCATCCTTCGAAAGCGGAGGAGCCGGTTTGTGTTCCACGATAGATGATTATTTAAAATTCTGCCTTATGCTTGTAAACGGCGGTAAATATAATTCAAAGCGAATCCTACAGAAAAAAACAGTCGAATATCTTTCATCGGCTCATTTACCATTGAAGCTTCAGGAAAAATTCGAAATGAGAATGCCTCATTTTGCAGGATACACTTATTGTAATCTTATGAGGGTAGCAGTGAAAAAGGGTGAATGCTTTTCTTTGACCGAAAACGGAGAATTCGGCTGGGACGGATGGCTTGGTCCTTATATGAGCGTAGATTTGAAAAATTCTCTTGTGATTGTAATGCTCATGCAGAAAACAGATGCCGGAACATGGGAACTGACGCGAAAGATGAAAAACATCGTTTATTCATCACTTTAATTAAAAAATTTGAAAAGTTGAAAAATCAGATATATAATTAAAATATGAGTAATGAAACAATACAATCTAAATCACCGGTTGGAATGCAGCTCAATTCTTTTGGTGCAGAAAAACCTGCCAGCTATCTTATGTTCAACAGAAAAAAAATTGAGCTTGTAGCAAAAATTACAATTGGCCGCGAATCTGACAATGATGTTGTCGTTGATAATAAACTTGCAAGCAGACGGCACGCTATCATTCAGAAAATCAAGGATGTTTATTTTATAAAGGATGAACATTCGACCAACGGTACTTTCTTAAACGGCAACAGAATTCCGCCGGAAAAATACGTAAAGCTTAATCCCGGAGACAAAATTACCATAGGAAATATGAATCTGGTAATTTCGTAACAGATGGATAAAGATTTTACGATTGAAGAGCTTCTTGAAAACAAAGAGCTTCCTTCTCATGATTTTTTATTTTCTCTTGTTAATAATGTTTCTGAAGTTCTTGAAGCAGAAAATCCCGAATATCGTCCAAAGGATGAGTCAGGAAATCCGGGTGCGCTTCTCGAGCTTAAGGATGATATACCTGTAATAATTGTTCCTGATTTACATGCCCGTCCGTCTTTTTTACTCAATCTTTTAAAATTCAAGCCCGGTAATAAAATCCTTAAAAACAAAGATATGTCAGTAAAGGAAGCACTTGAAAAAAAACTGATATATATAGTCTGTGTCGGCGATGCAATACATACTGAGCATACCGGAGAAAGATGGAAAAAAATAGAAGATGAATTTTATGAAAATAATTTTACCGGTCCGGAAATGAAAGCCGAAATGACAGAATGTTTTTCGACACTCACGGCAATCATGAAATTAAAATGCGATTATCCTGAAAATTTTCATTTTATCAAGGGTAATCACGAAAATATTCTGAATGAAACTGCCAACGGAGATTATGCTTTCTGTAAATATGCAGAAGAAGGGCAGATGGTAAAAATGTTTATTTCTGAATATTATGGTGACGACATCCTTTTTTTAATATCATTTTATGAACAGTCCCTTCCGCTGATTGTTTCTGCAAAAAACTGTGTAATATCGCATGCAGAACCGTCAAAACCATTTACAAGAAAAGAACTGATTAATGCACGAGAAGATCCGGAAACTGTATTCGGTTTAATATGGACCAGGAACGGTCAGGTAAAGGATAATACTGTGCAGCCTGTCCTTGAAAATCTTCTTGGTAAAAAGTCAGCATCAGATGCATTTTATTTTGCAGGACACAGACCGGTAAATGGAAAATACAGCTTAAGACAAAATGGAAAATTTGTTCAGATACATAATCCTCTTGAACAGAATGTTGCAATTGTTTCAAAAAATAAAATATTTGATCCAGAAAAAGATATTTACGAGGTAAATTCATGAAAGAAACGGAACAGACGGTAAAGGCAGATTGCCCTTCAATGATCGGTAAATATAAGGTTCTTGGTGTAATTGCAAAGGGCGGAATGGGTGTCGTTTATAAAGCAATTCATCCTTCGTTGAAACGATATGTAGTTATAAAAAAGATGTCAAACAGGAAAGGAGCAGATGCAAGCCGTTTTAAGAAAGAAGCACAGATTCTTCTTGATTTACAAAGTCCTTATATCGTCCATCTTTTTGATTATTTTACCGAAGGAAGCTACAGATTTATGGTTGAAGAGCTTGTGGACGGTATGTCATTAGACAAGCTTATTCAGAAACAGACTTCTTTACCTCATCCTGTAGCAATGCTTTTTATGCAGGACGCATGTTATGCCCTTAAATATGCTCATTCAAATGAAATAGTTCACAGGGATATAAAACCAGGCAATATATTGATTTCAAAGAGAGGTGAAATAAAGCTTGCCGATTTTGGTATTGCAAGTGATTCACAGGAGCAGGAGGAAGCTCTTACAAAAACAGGAATTGCTCTTGGAACTCCGGCTTATATGCCTCCGGAACAGTTTGAGAACAGTGCGGCAGTTGACCGTCGTGCAGATATTTATGCTCTTGGAATCATGCTTTATGAAATGCTTACCGGAACAAAACCTTACCCGGGAACATTTACGCTTGAAACTCTCAAGACAATAAAAAAAGGAAAATACATTAAACCAAGATTAATCGATAAATCTATTCCGAGAAGTCTTGAACGGCTCATCAACTGGATGATAAAACCAAAGGCTTCGTCAAGACCAAAGAATATCGACAGGGTTTTACGACGCGTAAAAAGATATTTAAGTCATTACGATACTCATGAAATAAGGGTACAGATAGCAAAATCAGTAATTGCGTCTAAAATGTATAATTATCCTGAAATTTTACCTAAAGACAGGATTCAAAAAAGGGTTGCATTGATTTCAGGGATTGTAATTCTTGCGGCTGCAACATTTTTCGGTCTTTTAAAAATCGGATTTTTCCACAGGACTGTTTTACGCAAAAAATATACACCTATTAATATAGAAATTGAAATACCAAGGGCACTGGCGACAAATCTCGATCTTCCAGTAAAAGCATTTTTCTTTGAAAACGATAACAAGGATATTCCTGAGGTAAAGAATTCTGACAGGATTTTTGCGGTAAAAGGCTCGAGAAAATTCGATCATCTTTTCAAAAAGCCATCGATCGAAGTAATAAGCGATACTTCCAAAAACGTGACTTATGATACGACCGATGTTTTTCTGAAGCACGGAGATTATCGTGTAAAGGTTGTCGCAGGACCATATATCTGGTGGAAGTCGTTTACTGTAGATCATCCGCGTCAGACACTTAAATGCAATCTTCTCAAAAATGCAAAACGTAATCTTGAAATAAAAACCTTTGTTCAGGACAGTCAGACTGGTGAAGATATTACCGATAAATCAAAAATCACGATGAATTACGGCGGAAAATGGGTTGATATAAAAAAGATACCTTTATCAGAAATAAAAACAGGTACTGTATGGAAAATCAAGGTAAATTGCGAAGGGTACAGAGAAGAATATTTTTCACTTTTAATTGACTGGTATCAGGACGTTCTTTATATTTCATCGGAGTTAAAATGTGTAAAATAAAAGCATTAATTTTCGATATGGACGGGGTAATCCTTGATTCAGAAAGAATAAGTGACATTACCTGGCAGAAAGCCGCAGAAACACTTAAGTTAAAAAAAACATCTGATCAGATCATCAATAAATGCCGCGGAACTAATTATGATGATACTGTTATTCTTTTAAAAGACTATTATGGTGATGATTTCGATGTAGATGAGTTTTTATCGCTTACAGGTGAATATTTCAGGGAAATTGAATTTTCATCGGGAATTCCTCTTCTTCCTTATGTTACTGAATCACTTGATTTTTTAAAAGGACATTTTAAGCTGGCCCTTGCATCTTCAACTGCAAAAAAAACTGTCGAAAGGCAATTAACTTCTGCAGGGGTAATCGGTTTTTTTGAAAAAATTGTTACCGGAGATATGGTCGTTCATAGTAAACCGGATCCCGAAATTTACAGGATTGCATGTGAAAAAATCGGATTTAAACCAGAGGAATGTATTGCCGTTGAAGACAGCCCAAATGGTATAAAAAGCGCATTCAATGCAGGATTAAACGTAATTATGGTTCCCGATATGATACAGCCTGATTCAGAACTCGAAAAAATGTGTTTAGCGGTCTGCAGTTCCCTTAAAGATATGTGTGATTATATAAAATTAAATGTAATCTCTGCTTAACCTTTTTATATAAATCTGTTATTATAATGCTTTATTAAAAAGGAAAATAACATGGATTTAAAAGGCAGAAGTTTTCTTACATTAAAAGATTTTACACAGGATGAGATTATCGGCCTGCTTGATCTTGCTGCAGATTTGAAAGAAAAGAAAAAGAAAGGAATTCCTGTAGACATTCATCGCGGAAAAAACATTGCCCTTATTTTTGAAAAGACAAGTACTAGAACACGATGTGCTTTTGAAGTTGCAGCTCATGATCTTGGAATCTGTACTACATATCTTGCTGAGGGCTCCCAGATCGGTAAAAAAGAAAGCATTGCCGATACTGCCAGGGTTTTGGGAAGAATGTTTGACGGAATTGAATACCGCGGATTTGAACAGAAAATCGTTGAAGACCTTGCATCATATTCAGGAAAAGTTGTATGGAACGGACTCACAAACGAATATCATCCTACGCAGATGCTCGCAGACCTTCTTACAATACGTGAACATTTTGGAAAACTTAAAGGCCTTAAATTAGTTTATTTTGGAGATGCACGTTATAATATCGGTAATTCACTTTGCATTGCGTGTTCAAAGGTTGGAATTAACCTGACTTTATGTGCTCCGTCAGAGTATTTCCCTTCAGCAGAGCTTGTACAGGAGTGCAGCCAATGGTGTAAACAAAGCGGTGCTTCAATCGCGCTGGAAGAAAGCATCGATAAAGCGGCAAAGGATGCAGATATTATATACACGGATGTCTGGGTAAGCATGGGTGAACCTGATGAAGTCTGGGCAAAGCGAATAAAAGATTTAAAACCTTATCAGGTAAATAAATCAGTTATGGAAAAAGCAAAGAAAACTGCAATTTTCATGCATGATCTTCCGTCTTTTCATGATTTGAATACAAAAATCGGTAAGGAAATAGGGCAGAAGTTTGGACTTGATTCAATGGAAGTTACAGATGAAGTTTTCGAAAGCAGTCAGTCTGTAGTTTTTGATGAAGCAGAAAACAGAATGCATACAATCAAGGCTGTAATTGCAGCAACCTTAGGAAATAATTTTTAATTGAATTTCAGGAGATATAAATGAAAGCTATTATTACTGTTGTAGGTTCAGATAAAGTCGGAATTATTGCAGGAGTTACAAAATTTCTTTCTGATCATAATATCAATATTGCAGATATTACACAGACAATTCTTTCTGGAAATTTTGTAATGATGATGATGGTTGAACTGGATAAAGCTGATATAACGATAGATGAGCTTAGAAATGAGCTTCTAAATATGGCTGAAACCTTAGGTGTTGAAATCAACGTAATGAACGAAAAGGTATTCAGCTCAATGCACAGAGTATAATCATCCCTTTAGAAATTTAAAATGTAATAATCTCTTCGTACACCTGGATGGCAAACTGATCTGTCATACCTGAAATAAATTCAATTATGCATTTAGTATAACTTTCATTATCATTTATATCGAAAACAACCGGTGTATTGTAATGAAGGATAGTTTTTTTATCGATAAAACTGTGTTTTTCTGTAGACCAGGCCCTGTAATTTGAATGCTTTATAAGCCAGTCTTCAAAGGTTGAACATAATTTCGGATATGTTTTAAAAATCTGGGCAACACGTCCGTTTTTTGCGTAAATCTGTGCTTTCTGCAGTGTTCGGAAAAGTGTTTTGATTATATTTTCTGCATAGATTGCAAATTCAGAAAGTCTCCAGTGATTGTAAATATTTGCAAAATTGAATTTTTTAAGCTCAAGAATAAAGTTAAAATATTGATCTGAAAAACAGAGTCCTTTTTCCGGTGAGCTTTGTTCACATAAATCAACGATTAAATCATTGATTAATACAGTTGTATTTATTGCTTTTCCGCTTCGAAGTGCATGTGCACCTTTGTGTTCAAATCCAAGAGTTGAACCTACAATTTCACGAAGCTGACGATAAGACGACATGTCAATTATTGAGTATTCACGTGCATCTTCCAAATCCCTTCCTAAATATGCAATTTTATCTGCAATCTTTACGACGCAACCTTCCCATGTAAAAGGCTGGGTGAGGCCGGGGCGTTTCATTGAATACAAATCTATTGCATGATCACGAGGAATGATTCCCTGCTGGTCAATTTCACCGCAATGGCAGATTAGACCGTCACGTACTGCATAAGTAAGATTCAAGGGCTGTTCAACTCCGTCGGGATCGGGTAGTGCTTCTATAAAATCAGCAAAAAACAGACTGTTCCTTTCGTGCCAGAATTTTTTGGGTGCGTTTGTACCTTCCTTCTGTTCAAGAAGATTGTTAAGACAGTTTTCTCCATGATGACCGAACGGTGCGTGTCCTATATCATGGCCGGTTGCAATTGCGACTGCAAGCTGTTCGTTGAGCCCCAGATATTTTGAAATTGTAGATGCAACCGATGCAACGTGACCGACGTGCTCCATCCTTGTGCAGATATGGTCATTGTGAGGTGCAAAAAATACCTGGGTTTTATGCTTTAATCTCCGGTAGGCTTCACAATGTAAAAGTCTTGTGTAATCCCTTTCGAATTCAGAACGAATATCATTGTTTCTGGAATAAATAGGAATTTCACGTTTTATTGCCTGTTTATATTTATCATTAGTTTCATTACATGCAAGGTTTTTAAAAGAATCTTTCATAAATATAGAATAATGTTTTTCTTTGTTTTTTTCCACTTTTTTAAATAAAAAAAACTGCCGCAAAAGGAGAATAAAAACGGCAGTTTTTCTTGCATTGATTATCTTTTGTTGTACACTTGTATAACCATAAGAAGACTGACTGGTTACATAAAAAATATTTTTTTATGTTTTTTTAAATTATCACTTTAATTGTAAATTTATTTATTTTTTGATAAAATCAGTTAAAACTTTTTATTGAAGGTACAAAAATGAATAGAAGACTTATTACTGCAGCTTTGCCATATGTTAATAATATTCCTCATCTTGGAAATATAATTCAGTCACTTTCGGGCGATGTATTTGCCAGATTCTGCCGTAACAGAGGATACGATACAATTTATATTTGTGGTGTTGATGAATACGGAACTGCCACTGAAACAAAAGCTCTTGAAGAAGGAAAAGAACCTCGTGCCTTGTGCAATCATTATTATCAGGAGCACACAAAGATTTACAAATGGTTTAACATTAATTTTGATAAATTCGGCCGTACTTCAAATCCTCAGTGTACTGAAATAACACAGTCACTTTTCAATGATCTTGATAAAGCAGGATATATAAAAGAGCATGCAAACAAGCAGTTATTCTGTACAAAATGTAATATGTTCCTTGCAGACCGATATGTAGACGGTACATGTCCAAAATGCGGTTCTGAAAAGGCAAGGGGGGATCAGTGTGATAAATGCGGTTCTCTTTTAGATCCTGTTGAATTAAAGGATCCGAAATGTCATACATGCGGTTCTACTCCTGAAGTACGTGAAACAAAGCATCTTTATATAGATTTACCGGCTTTGAGCAGTAAGCTTAATGATTGGGTAGAAAAAACATCAAAAGAAGGTAAATGGGCAGACAATGCAATCAATATGACAAAAGCATGGATCCGAGACGGACTTCAGGAAAGGGCAATAACACGTGATTTGAAGTGGGGTATTCCTGTTCCGAAAGAAGGCTATGAAAACAAGGTTTTTTATGTATGGTTTAATGCACCGATAGGTTATCTTTCAATTACAAAACAGCTTGCCGATGAGCTTGAAAAGTCGGGAAGGGGAAGCTTTGACTGGAAGAGCTGGTGGTGTCCGGAAGAAAGCCAGGAAGGTAAAAATAAAGAAAAAGTAGATTTGTTCCAGTTTATCGGTAAAGATAACATTCCGTTTCATACTGTAATTTTCCCTTGTACGATGCTTGGTTCACCGCACAACTGGACAAAGCTTTATCATATGTCATCAACAGAATTTTTGAATTACGAAGACGGAAAATTCTCAAAAAGTGAAGGGGTAGGTATTTTCGGTACAGATGCAATTGAGACTGGAATTCCTGCTGATGCATGGAGATTCTATATTTTCTATAATCGACCGGAAAAACAGGATTATCAG
The DNA here is from genome assembly GCA_017548565.1 of Treponema sp. GTDB lineage: Bacteria > Spirochaetota > Spirochaetia > Treponematales > Treponemataceae > Treponema_D. The sequence goes on along the minus strand of JAFYZU010000010.1, from coordinate 79,530 downwards.
TTTACCTGGAAGGATTTTATGGAAAAGCTTAATGGTGAATTGATCGGTAATCTTGGAAACCTTGTAAACAGAACACTTCTTTTTGTAAATAAATATTTTGATGGAAAAATTCCTGAAGCTCCAGTTGATGAAGATTTATGGAAACAGGTTCGAGAACTTGAGAAAAAAGCAACAGATTATCTAGAATGGGCTGAGCTTAAAGACGCTTTCCACATAATGTTTGAAATTTCAGATATATGTAATAAAAAGTTCCAGGTTGCAGAACCATGGAAAACACGTGAATCAGATCCTCAGGCGTGTGCTAAACTTATTCATAATCTTTGTTATGTAATTAAAGATTTGATGATTATGATGAATCCTTATATGCCGCAGTATACACAGGTAATCATGTCATATTTCGGTAAATCAATAAAAGAATCAAAGCTTGGTACAGATACAAAGCCTGGTTATGACTGGACAAATCTCGGTGAAACTACAGGACTTGATAAGGTTGGCCCGACTGAAGTTTATTTTAAACCGCTTGATCAGAAAACAATGCTTGCATTTAAGGAAAAATTCAGCGGTAAACAGAAAAAAGCCGAAGATAAACAGGCTTCAAAAAAAGACAAGAAAAAGGAAGAACCTGCTGTATTACCAGTTGAAAAACAGGCTGAATTCTTTAATCATAACATTGAGCTTACAGTTGCAAAAATTACCGATATTAAGCCTAATCCTGATGGAGACAAGCTTTATATTGAAACGCTTGATGACGGAAGCGGAGTTCCAAGAACAATACAGTCTGGTTTAAGAAAATATCTTCGTGAAGACGAGCTCTTAGGAAAGCATGTAATTATTGCAGCAAATCTTGCTCCAAGACTTATGCGAGGTATTGAAAGCCGCGGAATGCTTCTTGCCGGTGATTACAAGGACGGCGAAAAAGATTGCGTTGAAGTTCTTGATGCCTCATGGGCAAAGCCTGGAACAAAAGTAATCCTTGAAGGCTCTGATGTAAATACATTAAAAAAATCAGAAATTAATATTGATGAATTTTTCAGCGTAAAGATTGAAGCAAAGGATGGTTTCGTACAGATAGCAGGTAAAAAGCTTCTTGCAGATAATAAAGAAATAAAGACTGAAAAAGCACTTAATTCTGAAATAGGATAATGTTATATATACTACAGCTATCCATAATAATATATGGGGGCTGTAGTATAATTTTTATATCTTTATTACTTACTATAATGTATATTCTGTCTACCTATATACATATTTAATGGTGTCGACGTAGATTGCTTCGTTGCTGCACTCCTCGTAATGACATATTGCGAGCGCAGCGAAGCAATCTATAACCAAATATTATTGCTTTTGTAACAGATAATAATTACCTTCTTTTAAAAGCTCAGCATTAGCCTGTGAATCAGTTACGTTTATTCTATCGTTTTCTTTTAAGAGAGATATATTATCAATATCTTTCTTATACCAATTATCAGTATCTTTGAATGTAACTTCTGTTAAATTATCACAACAATAAAATGTAAGACGAGGAATTTTTGTTAAACCAGAACCTATTGTTGCACTTTCCAGTAATTTACAATCTCTAAATACTTCATCACCATCAATGTATGTAACGGAATCTGGAATAATAATTGTTTTTATACTTGTATTTTCAAAAGCGCCTCTCAATATTTTTTCAACCGTATCCGGTATTGTTATTTCAGTTAATCCTGAAATATTAGCAAAAGCCCAATCTTTGATAACCTGTAAATTAGAATTAGCTTCAAAGTTTACTTTAATAATATTTGTTCTTGCTTGACCAAATATACCATAAGGAACTTCAATAACATTTTTGCCAAAATTAACAGTACATCCTTCTGTATCTATACCAGCATTATAAAACATATAACCTACATATGAGGAATTTTTTGTTAATTGTATTGCATTATAATTAATTTCAGTTAACCCTTTACATCCATAAAATGGAGATGTATAAATTTCCTCAACACTTTCTGGAATTGTAATTTTTGAAAGTCCTGTACAATTATAGAAGGAGTAAGCTCCTATTGCTTTTAAAGTTGAAGGCAATGTTACAGTAGTTATATCTTTACATCCGGAATATACACCGTCCGGTATTCTTTCTGTTCCTTCTGGAATAGAAACAGAAGTAATTTTTGTCCCGGAAATATATAAAGAACCGCCTGTACAGCATGGAGAAGAATTTTGATTTACAAAAACTATACTTTCCCACTGTCTTTGAGTTCCCGGATATTCTACTTTTTCTATCGGACATTGTGAAAATGCATTTTCTTCGAATTTTGATATTTTTTTTCCTTCAAAAACAACCGAAGAAATATTGGTGTTATAAAAAATATTTTTGTTAATACTTTCTACTTGAGCTCCAATGATTAATTTAATACCTCCTTCTGTTTTTTCGCCAGAATCTTTAAAACAAGAATCTGTCCAACTTCAGGCTGCACTTTGAGCATTTTTTGCATTATATATAATTTCTTCCATAATTGATTTATCATAATCATAATATCCTCCTGCAAATGCTTTTTCTCCAATTTTAGTAATACTTTCTGGAATTGTTACTCTTTTTAATTTTCTAAGCTCTGCAAAAGCTTCTTCTCCTATTTCAGAACATTTACAATTTTCTTCAAAATTTATTTCAACAGGATCTATACCTGAATATCTAAAATAGTCTGGTATTTTTATTACATCTTTTCCAATAGTTAATTTAATACCATTTTCTGCTTTGAATCCCATGCTTGAAAAACATCCGCTATAACCTGAAGAATTTTCAAAATCAAAATTGTAAGCTGATGGTCCATAAACTAATTCTTCGACATAATATGCATAATATATTTTTGGTAAAGTTGTCATTGATGAAGGAATAATTACCTTTTTAAGACTCTTACAGGCTGTAAAAGCATAGGGATTCATTGAAGCATCTGTAGTTCCTTCTGGAAATTCAAGAACTTCTACAAGTTCATTTTTGTTTACATATAAATTTGATTCATTGTAATATAAAGGATTTGAATCCCAATTATTAAAAGTAATATTTGAATACCATTGTTCAATAGTACCATCAAAATAAACATTTTCTATACCTTTTGAATAATAAGCATCCCCCCCTATTGTTGTAATACTTGCTGGAAGATATATATTTTTAAGATTTATATTATTGTAAAAAGCTGCTGCTCCAATTTCGGTACATACGGAATTATCAGCAAAAATAACATTTGTTAAATTTAATATATAGGAGGAATAACTTGATTTCTTAAAAAGAGAACCTGGTATTCTGGTTACTTTATTACCAATTATTGCAGTAATACCTTCACTACTTCCTACTACATTTCCGAATAAATAGTCACTTGAAGAAATATCCTGACAATTTATTGCATTAAAATAAATTGTTTTAAGGTCATATAAACGAGTAAAAGCTCCTGTAATTTTTTCTACATTTTCACCAATAGTAATTGTTGTAATGCTGTTTAGATTTGATGTTGAAAATTGATTATGGTTTACTTCTTTGTCATTTAAAGTAATTTCTGTGAGTAATTCATTGTTTAAATATAAATTTGAACCATTTTTAGTGTTACAGTTAACTTTAGAAGAATTGCCACAAAAGTCAGACCATTGTGTAAATGTACCGTTAAAATAAATATCGTGAATATCTGTTTGATAGAAAGGTGAACTGTCTAATACAACATCTTTATTTAATATTCTTACAGTTTTAAGATTTGAACAATAACCAAAAGCATAACTTCCAATATTAGTAATATTATCAGAAATAATAACTTCTTCTATTACATCAACTCCATAAAATGCATATTGACCAATCTTTTTTAATGAAGAATTTTCAGGAAAATTAATTTCTTTAATACAAGAGTTGTCATATACATATAGAAAATTTTCAGGAATTGTTTCAACCCCGGCACCAATATTTAGTACAACACCGCCTGCATCTTTTCCTGTATTTTCTGTAATCCAATCTTTAGCATAATTTATAGCAGTAATATTTTTCGCATTATAATTAATTTCCTGTAAGTTATAAGATTTGTATAATGCATAGTTACCAATTTCAGTAACATTTTCTGGAATTGAAACAGAAATAAGATTGTTACATTCATTTAGAGTACTTGAAAAATAAGTAAGCTCAGTACAGGCATCAAGATCCAGTTTTACCGTAACAGTCTGATTCTTTTTAAGAGCATCTCTTAGAGTATAAAAACTTGGATTCAAATCAGTAATATGAACAATAATCTCTGTATTAGAAAAATCAGTAATATATTCTTTAAGTTCTTCTGCAGTACAGGTAATTTCGTTGCCCCACCTTGGGTACAAAGTAATGTTTCCTGGCGTTGTAGGAGTTAATGTTGTAAGGGGTTCTCCGGAATAATCATTTGTCAGGTACCAGCCAAGGAAATTAAATGGAGCCGAAATATCGTCGGCATCTGGTAAAGTAATTGTGCTTGTATCAAAGGTTGTAAAGCTGGCCGGAATGATTGTGCCGTCTACAAAGGAATAATGGTCCTGGGCAAAAGAAATTGTATAAATTGTATTTGTCTGGCTTATTGTAAAGCTTCCCTTGCTTGTAATGCCGTCACAAACAGAAACTACCGTTCTGTAAGTATTTACTTTTACATCGTCTGAAGTTAATAAAAGTGCATCAATATAGTAAGTGCCGGCAGAAACTTCTTTTAAACTTAAAATAGATTTTTGATTTACAACATTACTATTGATTGCTGTAAAATCTGTAACTGGTGCTAAATTTTCAAAATCTAAAAGAGAGTAAGTAACCTTTGTAATTTCAGAAGGTACTGTGAGTTCAAATTCAATATTCCCTTTTCCATTTTCTAAATCAAGCTGCTTTGCCTTTAATGAAAAGGTAAGAGTATTTTCCCCCTTAACAATTGTTTTTGTTATAGTTGAGGTATAAATTGTCTGACCTTTCTTTGCAGTTAATTTAAAAGTCCAGTCGCCTGTTGTAATTTTAAATTTTTTTGAAGATAAAGTCTTGTAAGATGTAAAAGAACCAAAATCTTTTTCTTCTTCATCTAGAGTTCCTTTTAATATATACTCATCAAAGGAATCATTTTTATAATCAGGCATGACTGCCCTGTCATTTAGAGTTCCTATAGTAAACCAGGCATAAAAATCTGATGAGTTTTTTTCATATGAAATGTTATTTTTACAGGCTGACATCAAAATAAAAACAGCCGAAATAAATATTATAAGTTTATTTTTGTTTTTCATTTTTTTTCTCCATTTCTTAATATACAGTAAACATAATTTCTGCAGAATACACAATGCCATTATTTACTCCGGTTACAAGCATATGATATATACCTTTTTTTGCGATAGCACTGGTATTTATTTTCATTTGATTTTCTGTACCAATAAGTTTTGAATTATTCAAATACCAGGTCAATTCATCAAATGTAATTGAACTTACAACATTAAATGTGTACATATAGATTGAAGCGTCATAAGTATAATCTAATGTAAAATCAGGGTGCTCAGTAGAGATACTGATTTGTATTTTTGGGTCGGTGTTGCTGGTTTTAGTACTGGCATTGCTTTTGCAGGAAATACAAATTAAAACTGTAAAAATTAAACAAAAAGTTAAAATGACATTTTTCATACTTAATACCTCTTTTTTTTAAATTTATTTTATACTTCTTTGTGTCTAATTTCAAGAGAATAACTATTTTAAATTAATTTATTAAGTTTTTCCCTGATAAATTCTGACTTTTCCCTAAGTCCTATTTTACCAAGCTTGATAAACAGTACATTCGGCATAGTCGGTACAAGACGGATTGTTCCAGGATTTTCGTTCAGCAGCTTCATAAATTTATCAATAGAGAAATTTTCAACACTGCTGAATTCTACCTTAACTTCGCCTGTTTTTTCACGTAAAGATTTGATGTTAAGCTTTCTGCAGATTATACGGATTTCTGCCAGTGCAAGCAGACTGGAAACTTCTTCCGGTATTGGACCGAATCTATCGTTTAACTCATATATTACGGCTTCAAATTCATTATCAGTTGTAATTGAGGCAATTTTTTTATAAATTTCCATTTTAATTTGAGGAATGGTAACATATGTGTCCGGTATGTAACCGGTGTATTCCAATTCCATAAGAACTTCGCTTTGAGCAATATAATCCTTTTGTGCGGTCAATCTGTTTACTGCTTCATTTAAAAGCTTCATGTATAAATCAAAACCGACTGCATATACATCACCAGACTGATCTCTTCCAAGAAGATTTCCCGCTCCACGTATTTCCATATCCTTCATTGCAATTTTAAATCCGCTTCCAAGCTCTGTAAAATCACTGATTACCTGAAGTCTTTTCATTGCAACTTCACTCAAAGCTTTATCCTGAGGATATAATAAATATGCATAGGCTTTTCTATCGCTTCTTCCGACACGTCCACGCAACTGGTATAACTGTGAAACGCCGTACATGTCTGCACGGTCTATAATGATCGTGTTTACGTTTGGAATGTCTATTCCATTTTCTATGATTGTGGTAGCAATTAATACATGAAATGCACCCATTTTGAATCTGTGAAATATTTCATCAAGTTCTGAACTTGTCATTTGTCCATGTGCTATATCTACCAGACATTCAGGAACTATTTTTTCAATTTTGATTCTTGTTTCTTCAAGTGATTCAACTCTGTTATGAAGATAAAAAATCTGCCCTCCCCGTTCCATTTCTTTTCTTATTGCTGAAGCGACTTTTTCTTCTGAAAATTCATCTATCGTTGTTTCTATTGGAATTCTGTTTTGAGGAGGTGTCGTTAAAAGACTCATATCCCTTATTTTTAAAAGACTCATGTGCAGTGTACGAGGGATTGGTGTCGCTGACATGGTAAGACAGTCAACGTTTGTTTTCATTTCCTTCAGCTTTTCTTTATCTTTTACACCAAATCTTTGTTCTTCATCAATTATCATAAGTCCAAGATTTTTGAATTTTACATCCTTCTGGATTATTCTGTGTGTTCCGATAAGAATGTCAATTTCGCCGTTTTCTAGTTTTGAGAGGATTTTTTTCTGATCAGACGGTTGTACAAAACGGCTCAGACGTTCAATTTTTACAGGGAAATTCCTGAATCTTTCGATACACGTATCATAATGCTGTTCACAAAGGATTGTCGTCGGTGCAAGGAATGCAACCTGTTTACCGCCCATTACTGCTTTAAATGCAGCACGCATTGCAATTTCAGTTTTTCCGTAGCCTACATCACCGCATATAAGACGATCCATAGGTACGGGTTTTTCCATGTCCTGTTTAACTTCCTCTGTAACAGTTATCTGATCCTGTGTATCTTCATAAGGAAATGCCGCTTCAAAAGCAGCCTGCCATTGAGTTTCTTTTGGAAATGCAAAACCGACAGAAGCTTTTCTTCTTGAATATAAATCTATGAGTTTTTTTGCAAGTTCTTCTACGGCCTTCTGAACCTTGTTTTTTCTGCTCTCCCATGATTTGCTTCCGATACGGTCTAGGCGTGGTTTTTCTCCTTCATTTCCAATATAGCGCTGTACAAGATTTACCTGTTCGATCGGAACAAATGCAAATTCTTCGCCTGCATATTCAAGTTTAATGTAATCGCGTTCGTTACCGAGGGATTTTACACGTTCAATTCCATGAAAAAGACCGATTCCCCAGTTTACATGAACGACATAATCTCCAGGATTAAGTTCAATGAATGTGTCGATAACCTGACTTTTTGCTTTATTTACGGTTTTTGAAACATATTTTCTTCTGCCGAAAATTTCATTTTCCTGAATTACAAGAAGCTTTATTTCCGGAATTTCAAATCCCTGATATATTGGTTTTGGAATAAGAAAAACCGGTTTTTTATCATCTTCAGGCTCTGTGAAATCCTTGAAAATTTCGTTGATTCGTAACTGCTGGTTTTCGTTGTCGGTAAAAATAAAAACATTCCAGTCATCTTCCGAAAGCTTTTGTAATTCTTCCTTCATATAATTTATGTTGCCGAAAAAGCTTCGTGAAGGTTTTATCTTGAATTCAAAAAGATTAGTATTATCAAAATTTTCGGAAATCGTCCTGAAATAAATGCTTTTTGAAAAATCATTGAGCATTTCTGTAAAATTATTCAGCATTAACTGAGGATGAAGAACCGGAAGGTTTTCCCTTACTTTACGGTACATTCCGTTATATTCACGTTCGATGGAAAGCTGTGCGTTTTCAAGACGATCATAATCATAAAAAAGGATTAAATCATCCTGCTGAATATAATCATTTAAATAATATTTTTTATCCCATAAAAGCTGATAGAACAATTCTTCGCCTTCTGTTTCATTCTTTGTCCGGAGTTCTTCTATCATCATTTCAAGGTTAGAAAGCGCATCATCGGTAAAAGGAAGATGAATTTCTTCTTTCATTGCCTGTTCGTTATATTTTAATAATTCGTTTTCCAGACGATCTGTAAGTTCTTCAGTCCATAAAACTTCTTTCATAGGATAAACTGTAAGATTTTCAATCGACTTTACGGTAGCCTGGGCATCTGTTTCAAAAAGCTTGAATGAAGTAATCTCATCAAAATCAAACACTATTCGTGCCGGATATTCTTCAAGCGGAAGAAAAATATCAAGGACCTCACCGCGGAGACTGAATTCACCCCTTACGCTTACTCGGGAAACTTTTGTGTATCCCATCTGTGTAAGCTTATTTGCAATCGAAACTGTATCGATTTTATCATGAACCGAAAGTCTGATTATTGACTGTTTAAGATAATCCGGCGGCGGTAAAGGACTTAAAAATGCTCTTTGTGTAAAGATGAAAATACGTGAAATATCATTTTGTTTGTCTGTAAGCTTTGAAAGTACTCCTGCACGTTTTCCAAAAACTGCACTACCCCTGGCAGCCGGACGGTAAGGAACTGCGCCCCATGAAGGAAAAACAAAAACAGGAAGCTGAGGAAAAAGTGATTGAAAATCAAGCAGAAGATTGTTTGCTTCGTATTCAGTCGGAACAATGATTATAAAATCCTTTGAAAAAGCAGAAAGCTCATTTACATAAAAACTGAAAAAAGATCCCTGTATCCCTGTAACATTTAACGGATATTTTACTTTTTCTGTAGTGAATAGTTCCAATGACTGCTTTATTTGAGGTGAATTATGTATTAAATTATAAATAGAAGAATATAATGATTTCATTGGAAAATACCGATAATATAGTAATAATAAAATTTAAGGAGATTATTTTGAAAATCCGTAAAATTTTGCCTATTATAACATTTTTCTTATTGTTTGGACAGACTTTTCTGACTGCACAGAATAATCAGTATTCAAATATGGCTGTCTCTATTAAATTTTCTAACAGGACAATTTACTATCCGAATAACACCGAATCTAATCCTATAAACATTCATATCACCATAAAGAACAAAGGTACTGATACTCTGCGATTTAAGCTTGCCGACAACCGTTTGTTCAGTCTTGATTTTCATGCATATACAGTAAAAAACAAACAGCTTAAGCAGACTGATAATCTTATTGAAAAACGAACGACAAATCAGACTGTATATTTCCGTGAAATTGCACTCGATCCGGGCGAAGAATATTCGTTTATCGAAAATCTTAAGGAATATCTCGTGGTAGATGAGCCTTCGATTTATTATGTTGATGTTGCATTCTATCCTGAATTATACAAATCAAAATTTATCAGTGTAAATACAAACAGACTTACTCTTGAAGTTAAGCCTTCTCCATCTTCTGCTTCATCAAATTATATTCCGGTAAAGGAAGAATCTGTTGAAATATTACGACAGGAAGAGCTCTCTCCTGATAAGGTTGTTGAACAGACAATTATTGCACGACAGAAATCTTTATGGGATCAGTTCTTCTTATATATGGACATTGAATCGCTTATAAAAAGAAATCCTTCTTTAAAAAACAAATTCATTACTGTTTCAGAGGATGAACGCATACGAATGATTGATGCATTCAAAAAGGATTTGATGCAGTCAAGAATTGAAAATGATATCATTGCTGTACCTGAACAGTTCGTAATTGAAAAGACTACCTACACTCCTACGGAAGGTATTGTTGTAGTTACAGAATGGTTCAAATATACAAACTTCAGGGAAAAGAAAAGCTATACTTATAAAGTTAGACAGCGGGAAGGCATCTGGACTATTTATGATTATACAGTTGTAAATTTAGGAACTGAGTAATGAAAGCACTTATTGTCTGTGAAGATTCAAATGTAATTAACGCTCTCGATGAATTTTTTGATAAAAACGGCTTTGATGTTATAGTTTATAAATGGTTATTAAAAGCTCTTGATAATATCGAAGAAATAAGACCTGATTGTGTTCTGATAAGCGCTGCTGAATATCCCCGTCACTGGAAAACTCTCGTTCAGTTTTTAAAAAGCGGAATCGGCGGTGATAAAACAGCTGTAATCCTTTACAATCCATTAGAGAATTCAAAGGAAGAAGAAAATAAAATAAGTTATCTTGATGTTGTATATAATCTTAAAGATTTAACTCCTTCGTCATTAGATATGCTTTCTTCTACCCTTCGAAGTTATTTTGGTAACATTCACGAAAATATTACTGAGAAAGCGGAAAATGAAATTGATCAGGAAATTTCAAATGATGAAGTTCTGCATGTAGAATCTATTGTTCATGATAACAATGAAAACATAAAAGGAACCGGCTGTTTTATTTTCAATCATCCTTATACAAAACGTTTTGTTACAGGAAATTATTTTGACTATAACGGAAAAACACTGACCTGTAAAATTGATTATGATGTTGATTCTGATTTTGAATTAAATACCCTTATAAACAATTTTTCATATCTTTCTGAAAATGAACGTAAAACATGTAAAGTCCGTATTAATAATATCCTTACTCTTAATAATGAAAAACTGCTTTTAATGGAAGTTGCATGATGAAAAAAAATAAGAACAGGAATAAAAAAGCAAAGTTTTTCTGTGAAAGCTGCGGTGCCGAAGTAAGTAAAGATGCAAGATTCTGTACAAACTGCGGAAAGTTTTTTTCTTCAGTCAGATGTCCAAACTGTGGTGTTACCGGTACAACAGATGAATTCAAGCATGGATGTCCTGCCTGCGGATATGCGGTAAACAACAGTTCAGGTGCCCTCTATCAGACCAAAAATATCAAGGCAAAACAACCTCTTAAAGCATTCAATAAACGTGGTTTTGGAACACTTGCCTTAAACCTTAAATCGTATCAGGCTTCGTCGGACAGTCTTCCGCTTTGGATTTATGTAGTTGTTATTTCTGTATTAATTGCAGTAATTATATGTTTATATAGTTGCTTAAAATAAATGAATTTAGTAAAATAAACTATCTTTGCCCGGATGGCGGAATTGGTAGACGCGCTTGGTTCAGGTCCAAGTGTTCACAAGACATAGGAGTTCAAGTCTCCTTCCGGGTACTCAAAACTTATCTTATCTGCACGGAATTTTAAATCCATAGCTAAACTTTCATTTTTTTCAGTGGTGCATCTACTGTTATAGAGCATATCATTTATAACCGGCAGACCGCACCATGCCAAATGACATCTAACCTGATGTCTGTATCCGTTTGTAATCATACATCTTGTATAAATTTTTTCTTTATCTTTTTTTATAATTTCAATTTGTGTTGAATAGATTTTTTTTGCATTAACTTTTTTTTGAATAATCCTGCCTGAATCTTCCGTTACAGGGCGCACTTCTTTATTTTTAATTCCATAATTTCGAAAATATGACTGTACAAAAATCTTTTTCTGATTACAATCAGAATTAAGCGGAGGAAATCCCTGAAGTAACTGAGCATTGTTTTTTATATCATTACATTCAGCACTGTAATATTTTGTAATTTTATTATTAATCTGAAGCTTCAGTAAATCGTCATAACATTTCTGTGTAACTGCAATTATCATTAAGCCTTCTGTTGCTGTATCAAGACGGTGAATAAGGCCATGTTCAATTTCTTTTCTCCCCTTCACTTCAAGAATCTGAGGAAAAAGTGTGGCAGCCTGATAAAGTGCATTATTTTTATCATTATCAGATAATGGTGCAGAAGGAAGTCCATGTGGTTTACACAGAATTATATAAGGTTTTAATTCATCAGGCGATTTTATAATCTTGATTTTTTCCATTGTGTAACCTTATCGAATTTCTGTTTTAATTTGTTTTCTGTTTCTAAAAAACGGATGGGGGTTTTTGTCCTGAAGGTTGAATATTCTTTGCTTTGAGGAAGCCGAATTTTTAACTGACAGGAATGAAGCATTAACGAGGCATCAGGAAAAAGAGAATCAGGTTTATTGTATAAAGCATCGCCTAAAACAGGACATCCTAGATATTTCATATGTACCCTTATCTGATGTGTACGACCGGTTTTTATTCTTACGCGGATAAGTGAATAATTACCATAGGAGGCAATACAGTGATAAAGTGTCCTTGCAAATTTTCCCTGTTCTTCGAGTACAGCCTTGAATCTCTGACGGTTTTTAGGGTCTCTTGTAATGAATGTCCGGATGTCTCCATCCCTCGCACGCGGTATACCTGTTGTAATTACGATGTATTCCTTCTGTAAATGATGTTCTTTAAATTGCTTCTGAAGGAATTCTTCTGTTTCTCTGTTTTTTGCCGTAATGATGATTCCCGAAGTATCTTTATCGAGCCGGTGAACTATACCGGGACGTCTTTTTTCAAGTATTTCCTGTGAGCTTCCGTTTTTTAACTGATGAACTGCATCTCTTTTCCAGTGATATAAAAGTGCGTTTACAAGTGTCCCATCCCAGTTACCGCAGGCGGGATGTGTAACCATTCCCTGTTTTTTATTTACGACAGTTACATTTTCATCCTCATAAATTATATCAAGCGGAATATCCTGTGGAATTATATCATCCGGGATATTGTCTTCCCATTGAATGTTTATCTGATCATTTGCCTTTATTTTTTGAGAAAGCTTTGCTTTTTTACCGTTGATTAAAATTTCAGTAACACCGCTTTTAAGTCTGGAACGGTTAATTCCTTGCGGTATGGAGGCAATGTATTTATCAAGGCGTTCCTGTTTGTCGTAATCAGATTGAACTTTTATATTAATGAACGGCATTATTCTGTCTCTTTTTCTTCCGGTTCTTCTTTATTTTTCTGCGGAAGTTCAATTATCGTTAAATCGTCAAAATTATCGATTGTAGTTTTTGTGATTTTTCGTCGTTTTATAAGATTTATAAAATAATCGGTTAATGCGATTCCAATTGAAATTCCGATAGATATAATTATTATTCCGGTAATTTCATCTTTATTGTACTGGTTTGATGAAAAAGGATTTAATGAATATCTTGAATCAAAACCACTTGATATCCATTTATATGATGAATAAAACAAGGTTGCATCTAGAGTTACAAAAGGAAGTGAGCCGAAGGTAATTATTTCAAAACGACGTAAATCTTTTAAAGGCTGCGAAAATTCATTTTTATCATAAGGCTTGGGAGTATGATTTTCTTCACAAAAAACAGAAGCAGAGAAAACAGATAAGAATACAAGAAGAATCATTATTTTTTTCATTTATTATAATTTCTTTCTCCAAATATTGCAGTTCCGATCCTTACGATTGTTGAACCTTCTTCAATTGCAGTTTCGTAATCATTTGACATTCCCATCGAAAGCTCATCAAGCTTATACATAGGATATTTTATTTGCAGTTCATTTGCAACAGTTTTTAATGTATTAAATGATTTTCTTATTAAACTCTTATCTTGTGTAAAAGGTGCCATAGTCATGAAACCACATGGAATGATATGAGGATATTTATTTTCGGTAAACTGCTTTAAAGCGCTGTCAATCTGTTCTTTACTTTCATAGCCCGATTTTGATTCTTCGCCTGTATGAAGCTCAAAAAAGATTCTTATTTTTCGAGTAATTTTTGCGCATTGCTTTTCAATCTCATCTAATAGTTCATTCCTGTCTACAGATTCAATTGTTGAAGCATATTTTACAATCTGCCTGACTTTGTTTGTCTGCAGCTGACCGATTAAATGAAGATCTATATCTTTGTATTCCTGATTCAGTATTTGAAATTTTTGACAAGCTTCCTGTACCCTGTTTTCTCCGTACATAAGCTGTCCTGCCTCAAGAGTTTCTTTTATCTGTTCTACAGGATGAAATTTACTTACAGCAAGAAGCCTGACACTTCCTTCTTTCCTTCCTGCCCTTATTTCTGCATTTCTTATATTCTGTAATACGATTTTAAGATTATTCTGTATATCTGTCATTTTTTACCTCGGTTAATTACATCTGAAAGACGCAGCATTTCTTCTAAAGTGAGTACCTCTGCACGTTTCATAGGATCTATCTGAGCATCTTCCAGAAATTTAATTGTAAGTTCATTATTTGTAAGATATCCCTGAAGATTGTTTCTTACGGTTTTTCTTCTTGAGCTGAACAGACTTCGCATAACTTTCATGAAAAGTTTCGGATTTTCACAGCAAGGGAAATTTTCTTTTTTTGTAAAAATTACTGATCGTGAATCTACATTTGGTCGCGGCCAGAAATTATTTCCGTTTAAATCCATCAGCGGTTGTAAATCATACGCCCACTGACATAAAACTGAAAACGATGAATAATCATTTGTTCCGCTTTTTGCAGTCATTCTTAAAGCAACTTCTTTCTGGACTGTAAACACACATTTATCAAAGCGGACATTGTTTTCAATTGTATCGGCGATTATAGTTGCTGCAACATTGTATGGAAGGTTACCGAAAAATCTGTCCGGAATTTGTGATTGTTTAAGATGATTTTTCCAGGTTTTCAGAACATCACCTTCTATGATAGAAAATTTATTTTTTTCTTCATATTCTTTGAAATATTCTTTGATGAGTGATATGAATCCCCTGTCAATTTCAAAAACAGTAAGTTCTGCTCCTCTTTCAAGAATTTCATTTGTCATAGCACCAAGTCCCGGACCAACTTCCCAGACTATCGAGGAATCATTTATATCAAGTGCATCAATAATTTTTTTTCGGGCATTTTCGTTTATTAAAAAATTCTGTCCGAATTTTTTCTGCATTGAAAATCCGTTTTTTTCGAGCTCATTTTTTAATTCCGCCGGTGAATTATAATCAGGATGGTTCACAATATTTCCTTATTGTATTGAAATTGAAGGTATTTTAGAAAAAATCATAACCAAAAACCTTATTATATTATATAAAAAATTCATAAAAAATCCACCAGGCATCTGTAAAAAAGGCAATATAAGGCTTAAAACAATAAGTGAAAGTCCACAATAGATGAAAACCGAAACAAGCGGCGAAATGATAACAGTTGCAATTATTCCTATCGGATAAAATGCTTTAAAATAATAAAGAGATACAGGAGCCGTAAGGATTTGTGCACTTGTAGATGCTGCAAGACTGACCGCAATATAAAACGGAAAATACCTGACGTAAAATTTCTGAAGGGATTTATTGAAAATAAGAATTGAAAGTAATGCCAGATACGATAAGATAAAACCAATCTGCTTTATATCATCAGGTGCTATAGAGGTTTGTATTATAAAGCTGAAAGAAAGAATGGCAATCATATCAGGAGTGTCTGAATTACTTATCATTGAAAGTAGAATGAGCATGTTACAGATAAAGGCACGTAAAAGTGATGGTGATATTCCTGCAAACCATACAAAAAGAAACACAAATATGAATCTTAGTAAATATGAGATTTTTTTACGGTTTCTTGTAAAAAAAACAGATATTCCCGAAAATAATGTAAGATGCATGCCCGATAAAGCAAGTATGTGGGAAAGTCCTGATTTTCTGAAAGCATCGGACATGAATTGTTCAGTATATTCTTTTGCTCCGGATAATAGAGCAAGTAAAAATCCACCGGCATTTTTCCAGGAATACATCAACCGTTTAAATTCTAGCCTTGCCATAGCCCTTATATATGATATTTTACCTTTGAGTGATTTTTCAAAATAATATGAATTGCAGTTTTCTACATAGAAAACATCATTTTTCATTTTTCCTGTCAGATAATATATTCCGCCTGTTTCATATATTGCCGCTTTTGAATCAGCTGATTTTGAAAACAGTTTTCCGGGAAAATAAGCTTCTACGCTTTCTGAAGGGATAAAAACTTTAATATTTCCGTGTGAATTAGAAAACTGATTATTTCGGTTTTTTATATAATACGACTTTATTGTTGAACTGTAATATTTCCCGTTTGACAGTCTGTTAGGAGAGGTTTTTAACTGTCCGTAAACCGCACAAATTGAATCTTCCGTGAACGGACATGTAAATCTGTTTTTCTGTGGAATATGAATCAGATTTGAATAGAGAATGAAAACAAGAATTAATGCTGCAAGAATAAAAGAATTCTTGAAATACCTGTATATTACCATTTAAGTCCTGCCAGTGCCGATTGGGCTGCTGACAGAACTTTTTCAGGATAACTTAAATAAGTAACTGAAAGAAGAATATCAAATGCAGTTTTATCTCCAAGAGCACCAAGAGTATTTATAACAGCAATTACAACATTTGATGAAACTTTTCTGTTGTTTTCAACATCGTTGTTATATTCTCCCAGTAAATCTATAAGAGGATTAACTGCTTCTATAGGCGAAATTATCATTAAAGCTTCAATTACAGATGAAAACTGTTCATCATTCAGAATGCCTGTTTTATATTCATTTTTTGCCGCATTAAAAAACTTAAGCATACTGTTTGAAGCTCTTGTCCATCTGGAAGCTTTCAGAATTCCAAGACAATCCATCTGCAAGCTGACAATCAATTCTTTTTTATCAGGAGAACTGCTTAATAATAATATTGTTTCATTTAACAGATTTTCTGCAATTTCTGATAAATTTTTCTGCTGAATATTGTCATTTTTTTTGATTATTTCGAAAAATCCATTGATTTTTAACAGATTTTTACTGCAGATGATTGAAATAACTTCATCCATAGATGCAGGAATCAAATTAACCATGGCAGAAGAAACAGTCTCTTTTAATTCCTTATAGTTATCTGTTTCATATAAATTATAAAGTATTTTAAATGAATGATTGTTACCAATAGTTCCAAGTGCGGAAACAAGAGATTTGAAAAGTGGTTTTCTGCTGTTAGTTAAATTAAAATTCTGAAGTTCATTGTTAAGAAAATCAGCAAATTCATCTGTCGGAATGAGTTCCCTTAACTGTTCAACTTTTGTAAGAATGGCAATATCTACATTAACTGAAGTGTCATATAATTTATACAGATTCATAAAAGTTATCATGATCTGTTTTTTACTTTTTTCTGACTGTGAATTGACATATTCTTTTGGTAAAGAATAAATGGTAGTTATCGTAAAGTTTTCAAAATCACGGTCATCATGAAGAAGCTTTGCATTTTCCTTAATGAAATTTATTGATTTATCTGCAAGCCATACGCTGTCTGTTCCTGATGCCTCTTTGATTGTCTGTGTTTTTTCTGTTAAATTTCCTTTAAGATATTTCTTCTGAATTTCCTGTGAATGCAGGCTGAACGTAATGAAAATAAAAATAATTACCGAAATATATTTTTTCATTTTTGAATCCATTTTAATTTACAGGTTCCTCTCTTACTGATTCCGAATTGATTGGTTTTTCTGCTATCGGCGGACGGTATTCTGCCCTGTTGATCTTTTCCTGAAGTGCCTTGTCAAAATCAGATGAAATTCCTGACGAAACTGATGAGCTGTTTGCCTGTGCAATTTTGTCTTTATTTGATTCGTTACTGAAGTTTGAAATATCAGGTGCTTCATCAGACATTTCCATGTTTTCAAGTCCTGCTTCTTCTGCTTTTTCATCTGCATCGGTAAGCGTCATTGCATCAAATACTTCCTTTTCATCCTGAGGTAACGTATTATAGACAAAGCTTAAAACTTCATTTTTCATTACCGGTTCAATATGAATGCATTCAAAATGAAGAAGAGACTGGTTTTTTGCTTCATTATATTCTGCAGTCCTTACAATACCGAACATTATTATAAGCATTTTGTTAATTTCATACTGAAGCTTAATCTGAACGTTAGGTACTCCTCTTCCGCCGATTCTTATCATTGCTCCGGATTCTGAAACGTCTTCAATAATACATTTATAACCATTTTGAGTTTCTACGGAAGAATAATCTACTACCTCTTCTTTAATGATATATAACATTGCATTTATGCTGCATTTTGCACGAACGGATCTTCGTTTCTGGGTACGGATCATATTGTTTGAATGTGCAAGTGAAATTGATGATTCACCTATAAACAATCCATGATTAACAACGGTTGTATCGAAAACATAACGAGCATCACCCTTTCGCCATAAGTATACGTTGATTACCTTGCCTACCCAGTTTTCTGAGGAAATAGGAATAAGATTTTTCTGCCTTGGAACAGTAACGATTATTTCTTTACCATTGTTAAGGACTTTTGAAGCAAAAACACCTTTTCCGGGAAGAATAATCCTGAGTTTTTGTCCTTTTTCGAGACCTGTCGTTGAATTCAATCCCTTTTTTTCATCAGATTCATTCTGTAGCTTTGTCCTGAAATCAAAAAGCTTTGAAAGAAGCACCTGAATCTTCGGATCCTTTTCATTCCCCTCTTCACTTGCATCTGACGTAATTTTTGTCATACATTTTGTTAAAGCCGGAAGCGAAAAAAACAGCGCATTTGGATTTTCAAGTTCACAGTATTTTGCCACATTCCACAAAAGATTCAGATCAGAAATAGAAAACTTTGAATCAAGACCAGTTATATAAAATTCAATTTTAGATTTAAACTGTGTATATAAAAAAACGAGGATAAGAATTACTAAAATTAAAATAATTATTCCGATTAAAGCGTACACAAAAGTCTCCTGATATTATATAATATCACATAATCTATGAAAAATCCAATATTGAGTTTGAGTTTTGTAAATTTTGCATTCAAACAGCTTCCTTTTTTTATTATCTCACTTTTACTTTTCATTATTTACAAAAAATTCATAAATAAAAAACCGGAACAAAAAAACAATTCGCCTTTTTTCTTAAAATTCATTTTATCTTCATCCTTTGTTTTTTGTTCACTTTTTGCCTGCGGATTTTTAATAAAAGGTTTTGCTGCATTATTTCCATCTCTTACAAATCCGGTTGATATTGATGTTCCCGATACGTTTGTTTTATGGGTGAATGCAGTTACAGGCTTTTTATTATCTGCCGTGAGCGAAGAGCTTATATACCGTTATCTTGTTCCGGACATCCTTATTAAATTAAGTTCAAGAAAATGCATAAAAAAATGGAAAATAATCCTTTGTGAAATTTTATCTGCCTTGATTTTTGCAATTCCTCATTATTATCTGGGGATTTTCGGAGTTATAAATGCATTTATCTGTCAGTTTTTATTAAGATTTTTTTACAGAAAATATAAAACACTCATCCCTCTTATTGCAGGACATTTTCTTTATAATCTTGTTAATCTGTTAATTCTATGATTTTATCAAAGGTCCAGGCACTTATCTTATAACTTACATTCCGCACTGTTTTATGTTCAGGTTTTGAATATTCTGTAATGATTGTATATTCAGTTACATCATTTTCAGAGGTTCTTTCAACGGGATAAAAAATCTGTGTGATTGAACATTTATTTCCCAGCTCATATTCAAGTTTAAAAACAGGTAATGAAGGATTTTCATTCTCCATTATTTTACCTTTTCCACCATGGCGTAATTCGAGAAGCTTTGATGAAATCTGGAGAAACCGTTCATCTGACGGAACAAGGAGCTTTGTAAACTGATTTTCATTGTCATATTCCGTGATTTTTATTTTCTGGATGTCAGAAGCATTAATTTTTCCAAGAATTACCTGTGATATGATATACGGTTCAGTCCAGTTCTGTTCTACCATCGTTAAAAATTGATCAATATTTGTGCTTATTTCATAAACAGTTGTATTTGTTTTTGACATCATGTATCGTGAAGTTTTTGCAAAATCTGTTTTTCCGAAAAGAACTTCGTTAAATATTTCACCGTCCATATAATACCGCAGATGGATTGTAGAAGAATCTGTCAGACCAAAATCATTTTTTTCCTTTAATTTTTCAGAACGCTTATAAACGTTTATGGTTTGCGAAAAATATTCAAGCATCTGACTGACTTTTATCTGTTCAGCAGGAATTAAAAAATCCATTTTATCTTGATTTTGTGAATTTTTTATAAAAGGATCCGTATCGGTATACCAGAGATTATTTATTTTTATAAGGGTGATTTTTTTTGAATCTCCGTTTCCTTCATATATCTGCATTCGTGTTATTTTATCAATGTTTTTGGGATTTATTACTGCAGTTTTTACAGGCTTTCGTTTATCTTTTAAAACATTGTTCGAATTGATTTTTGTAAAGGAAATTATAAATAATATCATTAGAAAAACTGAAGTTATACAGAGGATTATATTTGATTTTGAAAGATTTTTATTTGACATCCGATAATTTCCTCTTCTGTAGAATATAGAATAAAAGTCTTATTGCACAAATCAATAATGGAATAACTGCAAAAAGAATTATAAAAACAAGATTTTTGGCAGAATTAAACTGATGTGCATCTGTAATTTTATTGAGTGTAGTATCTGAAAGTTTTTTGCTGTGAAGGGATGCAAGCTGCTCTTCTCCATTGAGTTTTAAAAGTACATTTGTCATAAAATCAAAATTCCTGTAATCGCCTTCATAATCCTGACCTATATATCCGTTCATTAAAGAATTAACAAAATACTGATCCGGAATTATAATTACAGTTGAATTTTCACTTGTAAGCTCATTGTAATATCCATTTAAAGAACCGGTTATCTTTGCAGCAACAGTCTGAGAAAGTTTTTCCTTAGTGCTTTTATCCTCCTGTTCAATAATAAACGGATTAGATTCAATCACTTTTTCAGGATGTTTTCTGTCGGCTTCATAATACCAGCTGTAATCAGTCGTTTTAAGATAAGGAACTGCATTTTCTGACTGAAGATTGAGCTGCACCGGCCAGAATAAAGTTACTCCTAGATTTGTATTTGTCTGTGGAAGAATGGAAACCCATTGTGAAAAATTAATGTTCTGCTGGATATAATCAGAAGAACCGGTGTCTGTGCTGTACATCGTAATTCTTGCACAAGAAATATCTGCGGCTATTTTATTTGTAAACTGTACTCCCCAGTTTTCAATGATTTCAATTAAATCTGTATTTTTATTTTCGGTGATATTCCAGCTGTTTTGTAAATCTGCAGAATATGGACTTATCATAAAAAGTGCGTTTCCACGGTTGCAGAGAATATATTTTTCAATGGCAATTGCCTGTTCAATCCGTATGCTGTTGTCTCCGATAACCATAAGAGGACCTTCAGTGTTATCAAGAAGATTTTCAAAATAAGGATCAGAAACAGATATCGGATAACATAAAAATCCCTGTGAATTTAACCATGGAATTACATAACTGTAATCTTCATCAAGAGACATTTCGTTACCGATGATTATGTTCACCACCCTTTGTTTATCGGAAATCAGATAGCCTGCCCTCCCGTCAAGATCGTATTCAAGGGAATCGGCCGTAAGTATTATTGGTATCGTTTCCCATCTTCCTTCATATTCAAGGACAATAGCGGAATATGCATTTATGAATTCTGTCGAATTGTTTTTTATGCTTCTGAACTGTCTGGTCGTAATTCCATAATTCTGAAGAAGATTCTGAATTGAAACATCAGAGTCTGGATCCTTTATTAAAAATGAAATGTTTTTATTCTGAGAGGCATAGGAAACAAGAAAATCTGCAATATCCCTTACTGTCGGATAAAGCTTTGTTAAAGCAGATGAACGGTAATAAGTGATTTTCAAGGGTTCATCTATTTTTGAACATAACTGTCTTGTATATTTTGAAAGTGAATAGGTTTTATTTTTTGAAAAATCAATTCTTGTATACCATCTTAATCCGTTGGCAGTTATTAAAAGAATAAGCATGAATTGTAAGATATAATTAATCTTTAATTTTGCTGTGAATATTTTTCCTTTTCTGATCAGACTTACAAAATCATTTAATGTAATAAAAAGAACAGTAAAACCTGAAAGATAGAATATATCACGGGTATCTATAATTCCCTTTGATGCGGCGTCAAAATGCCATGCAAAGCTTAAAAGCTTTATAATTCCTGCAAAAAAACTGTTTATGTTAACATACGAAGTAACAAGATGTGCGCTGTTAATTATCGATAGTATTACTGAACTGACGATGAATGCTGAAATTGCAGACTGTAAAAGACTTGAAATAAAAAGACATAAAGAAATAAGTGAAGCTCCGTAGAATAAAAGCATTATAACGCTTGTAAAAATCTGTCCTGCATCTACTGAACCGAAAATGTTTACAAGAAAACAGGACGGTAATAAAAATACAATAAGGATGGAATATAAAATAAAAATAGATAGAAACTGTAAAAGAATTTTCTTTATTCCTTCCAGCGGGATAAAATCATAATAAACTGACTGCGATCTTTTATAGCATAAGGCAGGAATTGCCAGTATTGATACATAAGGAACTGCCGTAAAATATGAAACAAGATTTGTAGTTCCTGAGCCGATGAAAAATTTCTGCATTATGAAAAAATAAATTGCGGTAAATAATTCAAAAAGAATTGCAATTATATAAAAAAGAGGTCCGTTGAAATATGACGAGAGATGAAATTTTAAAACTGCAGGATAATTCTTTTTCAATTATTTTTCCTCTGATTCTGTCAATTTTAAGAAGGCGTCTTCTAAATTTTTTGTTCCGGCTTTTGTGATTATATCCTTTTCTGTTCCTGAAGCAACAAGTTTTCCTTTAGAAATAATATGCATTTCATCGCATAAAGAATAAACTTCCTGGAGGATATGTGTAGAAATAATGACTGCTTTAGTTTTTGAAAGGTTTTTGATTAAATTCCTCATCTGGATAATCTGTGCGGGATCCAGACCGCTTATCGGTTCATCTAAAATAAGGTTCGGCGGATTATGTATGATTGCCTGTGCAAATGAAACACGCTGTGCATATCCTTTTGAAAGTGTCTTGATTTTTTTTGTAAGAACATCCTGTATTGAACATTCTTTAGTGATAAAAGAAAGACGTTCTTTAAGCTGATTGTTTTCGATATTGTGGATTTTACCGGTATGCTCTAGAAATTCATAAACCGTTAAATCAGGCGGCAGAATTGATTTTTCTGGAACATAACCTATTAAATTCATTGCCTGTTCCGGAGTATTTTCAATATCAAACTGATTTGAGTCATTATCGGTAACTGTTATTTTTCCTGAAGTCGGAAATTGAAATCCGCAGATTGTTTTTAGGATTGTGGTTTTACCCGAACCGTTTGGTCCGAGTAAACCGGTAATTGTACCTGTTTTCACTGTAAACGAAATATCTTTTACAGAAAAAACAGGTGTTTTACGAGATGATTGAAAATAACTTTTTGTAAAAGCATTAAGCTCAATCATCTTAGTGTTTTAAATACTGACCGAAAATCCAGCCTGCAAGTTCATCAGAAGTCTGTGACTGAACGTAGTACCAGTAATCAGTTGTAGAACCGATTGTATCCTGGACATTTGTTCTCTGAACAACGTAAACCATTCCTTCAGAAAGTTCAAACTGTCCGACTACATTTCCCATTGTTCCAGGAGTTTCACGGATATTAATGTTTCCGCCGTCACCTTCCGGATCATATATTTCATAATATTCATCTACAGTAGTAACGCCGTCTTCAAGAAGGTCTTTTTCCTTAAATGAATCTTCTGTTGTTTCAAGAAGTGCCTTGATTCCTGCAGAAAGTTTAAGGTTCTTTGTACTTTTGATTAATTCTTCGCGAACATCAACATCTTTTGCAGACTTGATTTTTGTAATCATCTTAACTGCTTTAAGATCATCTTTTTCGCTGCTCTTGAACTGTACCTTGATATATCCTGAGCGTACGATATAGTTTGCATAATCAAAATATGAAATTTTGAGAAGTGTATATTTATCGTTTGCAACAAAAGTCTGACCATAAGTGATTATGTCACCTCTGTCAAGATTTGAATCCTTGATGTCACAGATGTCTGCTGAACGATAGATTGCACAATCATCGGTAATAACTCCGACTGATTCATCAAGAACGATTCTGTCGTTCAATACCCAGTATTTTTTACCGCTGTAATTTACTTTTACGACAGTACATTTTACTGTTTTCTTATCTACTTTTCTTGTAGATTCGAGTGTTTCTGGAACAACTGCACCTGTTTCAGAGGTAGTAGTAATTACCTGAAGTTCTGTGCCGGCATCGATTGATTTTTTCCAAACCATTTCTCCGTTTTCTTCTTCGTATAATCCGCCCTGATTCTGGAGCATAACGGCAGGGATTGTCTTTTCAGCAGCAAATAAAGCGGCGCTGAATGATAATGCAAATATAAAAGCTGTTATTTTTTTCATATGATTTTCTCCTTCTATTAATTTTCATCAGACTGTTGTGTCTTATCAGCAATCTGTTCCTTAATGAATGAAGAAACATTCAATTCTTTAAGATTTGCAATTACTTCTGCTTTTGCAACTTTATTTTTTAATGTATCAAGTTTCGGTAAAAGTCTTAAAGCAAGAAGATCATCTTTTTTATCAGAAATGATTTCATTTTTAAGATAAACTTCACGGTAGTTTTTATCTGAACGGAAAGTTACTTTTACGAAAGAATTGTCATCTACATCACCAGCAGCATCCGAATTATGAACGGCAATAATCTGACCTGCCTTTACTTTGCTTGAGGTTGTAGAAGCAATGTCTGCATCATTGTAAACGATACCTTTATCGGTAGTGATATTTGCAACAGCATTCGGAACGATTAATGAACTGTTAACCCAGTAATCCTTATTGTCATATCTTACTTTGGTGTAATCTTCTTCATCCTTTTTTCCTTCTCTTTTCATTAACTGAGATTCAGTTATTTCAGAAGTACTTCCATCGCCTGCAGGATAAACATAAAGTGTCTGTCCGATCTGAAGTGTAACAGCCCATGCCAATGTTCCGTCTGCGTTTTCAGTCCACAAAGAACCTTCCGGATAGAATAAAACACTTGGAATAAGATTAACTGATTTTGCCTTTCCTTTTTCGTCAACAAAGGATGCAACCGATTCATCGCCGTTTTCAGATTTTGTTTTGTTACATGAACTGAAAACCAAAGCAACTGCCAATAAAACTGTAATAAGAATACTTTTTCTCATATTCTCCTCCATACTTTTATTAATCCACAAATGGGATTTCTATATGCATTCTGTCTTTACTCAGCTCAGTATCCGGGTAGATTTTCTTAGCCTGTTCAAGAAGAATATTTAATTCCTTGTCTGTATAGCGCGGACTGTAATGAATGAGACACATCCTTTTTACACCTGCACTTTTTGCTATATATGCTGCCTGACTTGCCGTCATATGCTTTTTTTCTTTAGCCTGATCTATAAGCTCATCTTCAAACATTCCCTCACAGATCAGTAAATCAGAACCCTTTACATTATCAATAATAGATTCATTATAAAGAGTATCTGTTACAAAGCTGAATTTTCTTCCGCTTCGTTTTTCGCCCATTACCTGTTCAGGCTTTACTGTTTTTCCGTCCGCTGAAGTAACCTCAAATCCATTCTGTAACTGAGACCATAACGGACCAACCGGAACATTGAGCTCTCTTGCAGCCTGCGGATTGAATTCTCCCGGGCGATCAAGTTCTTCGAGTGTATAGCCGACACAGGTTTTTGTATGATCAAGCGGGAAAGCCCTTATATAAAAATCCTTTCCTGAATGAACGATGCAAGGTGCCTCAATTTCATTTATCACGATAGGATAATTTATATACATATCCAGAACCTTTCTGCTTGATTCAATGTATTCTTTAATTTTGGGTGGACCATAAATATAAAGTGGTTCTGTCCTGTCAACTTGAGAAGATAGCATAAGTATTCCAGGTAAACCCGTAACATGATCCGCATGAGTATGAGAAACAAATATTGCATCTATTTTTTTCCATTTCAGGTTCAGTCTTTTTAAGCTTACCTGGGTGCCTTCACCGCCATCAAACAGGAACAAATCGCCGTCACGTCGAAGTAAAACTGAAGTTAAATGTCTGTATGGTAAAGGCATCATACCACCGCAGCCAAGAATAAATGCTTCCATATTCATTTTATAGATAATATCAGATATAAAGCTTTATGTGAATATAAATAATAGAATAATAAAATAAAAAATGTTAGAATGAATTTATGGCAGTAATAAATGAAATTTCACAGAAAATCATCAGCGAAGTCAAAAAAGTTTTTAAGACAAAATCAGAAATTATAGAAATGACTCTTGCATCACTGTTTGCAGGCGGTCATGTGCTTTTGGAAGATGTACCGGGAACAGGAAAAACAATTTTAGCAAAAGCAGTTTCAAAAGCGGCAGGACTCGATTTTTCAAGAATCCAGTGTACACCCGATTTAATGCCTCAGGATATTACGGGAAGCTCAATCTGGCGTCCGGATCAGTTGAAATTTGAATTCAGAAAAGGACCGATCATGTCCTCAATCGTTTTGGTTGACGAATTGAATCGTGCAACACCAAGAACCCAGTCTGCACTTTTAGAATGCATGGCAGAAAACCAGCTTAGTGTTGACGGAAATTCATATACACTTGAAAAACCATTTTTTGTCATTGCTACTGAAAATCCTGTTGAATCTGAAGGAACTTTTCCGCTTCCAGAGGCTCAGAAGGATCGTTTCATGCTCTGTCTCAATATGGGATATCCAGACAATGAAGATGAAAAAACAATCATTACCGCTCAGAGAGCTCAGATTCATCCTGTTGAAAATGTTAAAAGCGTAGTTACAAAAGAACAGATTCTTGAATGCATGAAGGAAGCGTCTGAAATTTATGTTGATGATGCCGTCCTTGAATATATTTTATCTCTCGTTAAAAAAACGCGTGAGGATGACCGTATTCACGCAGGCATTTCTCCACGCGGTTCAATTGCTTTGTATAAGGCTTCTCAGGCATTTGCGGCAGTAAAAGGAAAAAGCTTTGTTTCACCGGAGGATGTTAAAAAGCTTACTGTTCCTGTTTTCCGCAAAAGATTGATTTTAACGACAGATTCCTTACTCAAGGGATATTCTGCCGAAAACATTATAAGTGAATTTCTTGATGAGATTCCGATTCCTGTATTTAATTCACGCGTATAAGAAATGAAAGCATCAAAATCACTGATTCCTTTATTGATTGCGATTGTTCTCATTTATCTTTTAGTTCCTGATTTTCTTGTTCAGGCATTTTGCGTTACGCTTTTTTTTTTAATTCTGATTTCTTTTTTCTATGCGCTTATCATTAAAAAAAATCTGAGCGTTGAACGATATTCTGGAGAATTAAAGCTTTTCTGTAAGGAACGGACTAAAATTTCGTTTACAATCAGAAATTATTCACTCTTACCCGTTTTTGTATGTCACTATACGGATAATGCTCCTCATTTTTATGTTTTTCAGAACAAAAACACAGGACTTGTTTCATTAAGGGCACGACAGAAAATCAGGATTGATTATGAGGTTTATTCTCAGGATCGCGGTGAATATATCATCGGACCGGCAGTATTAAAATTTTATGATCCTTTGTTTTTATTTACGATTACAAAAGAAATTCACTCGGAGCTGAAAATCATTGTTCGTCCGCAGCGGTTAAAGCTGATTACAGTAACAGTTCCAGGTATTCCTCAGGGCGGACTTAAAATAAATAATCCTGTTTATGAAGATATTACGCTTAAACGTACTGTACGTGAATATAAAAACCAGGATGAACCTAAGCGAATAAACTGGAGGATCAGCGCTAAATTCCAGAAGCTTTTTACTAATGAATATGATAATTCGTACAATGCACCTTTTTTTATCTTTCTTAATCTTGCCAGAGACGATTATGATTTTCACACAAATTCAATTGATATGGAAAAAGCAATAGAAATTGCGGCATGCATTGTTGAAAAAGCAGATTATTTAAGGCAAGCGGTCGGTTTTGCCTCTTATGCAGAGAAATCTATGTTTCTTCTTCCTGAGAATAATCAGGGAGATGCTATTATGGATATTCTTTCTTTAATAAAACCTGCAGATGGAAAGTTACCATATGATCCTGTAAAACAATTCAAATCGAAATTAAAAAACAATACGCTTTTCTTTTCAATCGGTCCACAGGAAGTAAGATGGTATTCAGGAAAAGTCCTTCGTGCAAAGGAAAACATTAATACAGAAAATACAGGAATACGGAAAAGTTAAAATGAAAAACAGTTTTTATAAGCTTTTAGAAAGATTTGCCGTATATTTTACTATCACCTCGTTTATAATCTGTGCATTCTATTTTTTTGAAAGCATACTTGCGTCTGGTAATTCATTTTCAAGAGGCTTTGCATCATTTTTTACATATGGCTTCATTTGTTTTCAGGGGATTTTATTTCTTCTGGTCTTTAATATTTTTATCCGTGAAAAAAAAGGAGCGGCAGTTTATGTTACGTTTGCACTTATCTGGCTTATAATAACTTTCCTTGTTTTTAAAATATTAAACAACAAAGCGTATCTTATATTCATGCTTCCCCTTACCCTGCTGCATTATATTTTCACTGTCACTTTTAATGATTATTTCTTTCTTTACGATATGTTTATAAAAGAATGGAAGGATTTTGAAGGCGAAGAGCTTGCACAGCATTTATATAAAAATAATTCGTATGGTCTTGATCTTGGAGAAAAGGTCCGAAGTATAAAAACTATGCTTTATATTCTTGCCGTAATTTATTGTATTTTCATCATTTTAATAAAGTTAAACCTTCGTAGAATGACATTCTTCTGTGCAATTCTTTCAATCATTTTTTTTATCAGCTTTTTGATTTTTATTTTTGTAACAAGGATAATTTACAACAAATCGCTATACGGATTTTTAGGTAACAGAACGCTTATAAAATATCCACGCCATTACATTAAAATAACATCAATTGTATTTATAATCGCATTTATACCTTCGCTTTTTCTTTCAAGAAATGAAGCATTCTTTAACATACGTTTTTCAACTAAGGATGGTATTTCTGCTTCGGTCAATAAATCGCAGTTCAGCGCCCCTGTGTTAAAATCAATGGGAGAATTGAAGCCTGAATATGAAAATCTTGAACAGCTTAAACGTTTTAATAAAGAGCCTTCCCTTTTCATCAAAATAATGCTCATAATGCTTCAGGGACTTTTTGCACTCGCTTCTTTGTATCTTGTGTTCTTAATTCTTATAAAACCTTTTTTTTCACGGGAATTTACGGATTTTATCAAAGAGCATCGTTTGAAAAAATATTTTGCCGAATTACGTTCAATGTTTAAGAATTTGTTTAAAAGAATGTTTGAAAAAACAAAGGATGAGCAGTATCTTACGGTAAATTCCAGACAATTCATGGAATATATGAATAATTATACATCAAAAAAATCAAGAAAAAAGACCGTTGAGCTAGGACGACTTTCCAGACAATTCCTTCTTCTTGTTAAATGGAGTGAAAAGAAAAATATACGTTATACGAAAAATCTTTCACCAGTAGAATTTACACGGAAAATCAAGGATTTTATGATTTTGAACAGATATGATGATAATAAAATAAATCAGATTATGAATGCCGGAAATCTTTTTGAAAAAGCCCTGTTCGACAAAAATATGCTTTCTCAAGAACAGGAAAAAGATTATATTTCTGCAATCAAAAACATAATCTCTGAATAATAAGGAAAAATATGAGGATTGTTTTTTACAGTACAAATTCCAATCGTTTCGATACTGAAAGAGTAAAGATTACCGTAATGCCTTCAGATACGCAGCAGTTTGACACGTTCTGTCATAAATATCCGGAACATGAATTTTACTGTGTTTCTCAGTCACCTTCACTATTCATGGGCGAAAATACAATTCTTTTAAGCACTCAGAGTGATTATGTTGAAGTTTCACAAAAGATTATCGCTCTGAAACCAGATATTGCAGTTGCACTATCATTCTGGATTGAACCTTATGACTGGCTTTGCATTAACGATTCACTTGTTGCAGAAGAATTGAATAAAAATGGAATAAAAACAATCTGTAATTCAGCAAAAACATGTCTTTTATGCTTTAATAAACGGGAAACAAACAGTTTTTTAACTTCTAAGGGATTTAATTCCGCAAAATATGTATTTGCAGATCATAACCTTTATTTTTGTGCAGGAAGCAACAAGGATGTAATTCACAATGTTTATAAAGACAGTCTTTATAAAGAGATTGAAAAGCTTGAATTACCGCTTATTATAAAGGATAATTCAGGTTTAAGCTCATACGGGATGACTGTTGTAAATACTTATGCAGAAGCTAAAGGATATTTAAATTCAAAAAGAAATAATTCTGACCGTCTGATTGAAGAATATATTGATGGGGAACATTTTGGTGTTGAGGTTTACGGCTGCGATGATAATTATACTGTTCTTCCTGTATTTTTCATAACTAAAAATAAATTCGGCATAACAAGTCCTAAACAAAGTACGAAGCATGGACCTGTTTTAAAAGCAGACAAAAATAAATACAGAATAAACTCTCTTAATAGAACTATTAACAAACTCTGTTATTCGTTAAAAATCAACGGATGCGCACAAATAGATTTAATTTACAGCAGAAAAAAATGGTATATAGTCGAAATAAATCCAAGATTAAGCGGGATGAGCTATTTATATTCTTCAAGAAATAACCGTTCTGTTTTCGATATGATTTTTGAATCATGCATCCTTCATAAAAAAATACGTGACTGCGGTCTTTATTCCGTTGATTTAAAACTACCGGTTCTATCAGAAGAACAGCTTTCAATCTTATATAACTATCCTGAAATTGTTCTTATAAATCAATGGAATAATAAGGAAGCAAGACAGGAAAGAGAAAAAGGATTTTGTGAATGTATAATCCGTACAGAAAATAAAAAACAGGCAGATGAATTTTTGAAAAAACTATCTTCCCTTGAGTTTCTTCACGACTTTTTTAAACCAGAATGCCCTTAACCTTTCCGCTGTTTTATAAGGTCTGTATATGAATTTTAACGGTACATCCCAGCTTCCCGGACGATGGATTATTCTTCCTCCAAAATTTGCCTTAAACATATAAAGTCCATGCATCGGATGATTTTCATCTTTTCCTTCAGGAGGCATTCCGTATAAATCATAGATTTTTGAGCCGTATTCTTTAGCTGCTTTCATTGCAGTCCACTGGAGCAGATGATTCGGCATAAGATTACGTTTATTATTTGAGCTTGCACCATAAAGATAAATTGCTTCATCCTTCGAAAAAAGAGTCATTATAGCGGCAATTTCATCTCCTTCATGTTCGGCAATAAAAAGACTTATAAGAGGTTTGTCAGTTATACTAGGTATTGTATCAGAAGAAAGACTATTTTCTTTTGCTGAAAATGTAATTAAATCAAGGTAATAACTTTTTGCATGGCTTGAATTGCCATCTCTTGCATTTGTTTCTTTTGTCAGTTCATAAAATCTGTCTATTTTTTCCGACAAGTTAAGACTGTTTCCAACGTATCGTTTAACTGTAACGCCTTTTTTTTCACTTAAGCGTATGTTATACCGCCATTTCTGATGCGTTTTTGAAAGAATTTCATCTTCACTTAAGGTTAAATCAACAATTGTACTGTCAGGCGGCTGGATGTCTACTGCATTTTTTTTAAGCTTCAATCTGTCGGCCAGAGCAATTGTTTTTATTCCAAGATTAAATTCATCGCGTTTTTCGATTGAATCAAAAATAACATCAGGATCAAATCTTATTGCAATAGTGTTTGAAGGAAGATGTTTTTTCAGCTGCAATGCAAGATCATTAAGAAAATTTGCAAATTCAATAGTCTGAGGCTCTGCGGAATCATTATATAAAAGTTTAGGCATAAGAGGAATGTAAGAAATACTCATAAGTCCTTTGCAGAAATTCCTGTTTAATACTGCAAGTTCAAAAGACTTAATTGTGCTTTTTCCATCCGGGTTATCAGGATTTTCCGGTAAAGAAAAAGAAATTAGGAATCTTTGGTAAGACCATCCGTGTCTTGCCTTAAAGCAGCACCAGAAAGGAGTCTGTAAAAAGGTGCCGTTGTTTTCATTTTCAGATTTTTCAATTTTCTGTATTTGTATATTAAACATTATTTTCCTGTTATCTGAATTTTTTTATGTTTTTGTCTGACGGTACAAAAGAAGGAATATTCAACAGTCTTCGTTTAAATGACATTGAATCAAGCTTTTGAGTAATCATCCGGATTTTTTCTCTATCCATGTTTTTTGTATCTTTTAATATTACTTTACGTAATTCATCATAAGTAAAACCAAGACTTTCTTCATCGGTTTTGCCGGACATTCCATCGCTCGGGGGTTTTATGCATAATTCCTGTGGTAAGCCTGCTGCAAGTCCAAGTTCAACGACTTCTTCCTTGAATAAATATGCAAGAGGTGCAAAATCTCCTGCTCCATCTCCCCAGATTGTAAAATATCCGCTTAAACGTTCGCTTAAATTTCCATTGCACGAAACTCTGCAGTTACCAAGGTTTGCGGCAACGGAATAAAGGGTTGTCATTCGTAAACGGGCAGGAGTATTTGTATTATGCTGCAATGAAGTTTGAGCAAGATTCATTTTGTTTTTTATTTCGAATGAAAGGCCTTCATAAGCAGAATTGATGTTTATGGTGTAATTTTTTATTCCAAGAAAATCACATAGCTTTATTGAATCGTTTATATCCTTCTGGATACCGTTCGGCATCATTACACCGATTACCCTGTTCTTTCCAAGTGCTTCACAGCATAATGCCGCAACAGTTGAAGAATCTTTGCCGCCGGAAATTCCAATTACTGCTTTTGTCTGAGAATTACCGTTTCTATAAAAATAATCTTTTATCCATTCTAAAGCTTGTTCTTTGATTGTTTTCATTGGTGATTTAATCTCCAGTCTATTGTTTTCTTTAGATATTCAACATATTCTTCATCCTTGCACATAACTTTTCCGTCTGCATTAGAAAGCTTTGCGACAGGACGGTTATTGCAGGAAGATACTTTCATAACAATGTTCAAAGGCTCAACATCTGTATCATTTGAAATATATGTACCTATTCCAAAAGCAACCTTGATTCTGTCTTTAAAATGACTGTATAAATCACTTGCACGTTTAAAATCAAGACTATCGCTGAAAAGAAGCGTTTTATTTTTAGGATTTACACGTTCATCCTTGTATTTATTGTAATATTTTTCATAATGCTTTATCCATTCCTCGCCCCATTCATACGGGTCGCCTGAATCATGACGAACACCACTGAAACAGATTGAGAATGTATACCCCATATCAAGATGTGCAGTTTTATCACCTATTGTATCTGTCAGATAAGTTCCATTAAGAACACCATATTCCTTTGTCCAGGCTTCCATTGCAATTTTATTTGAAAAGGCCGGATTGAACATAGGATTACCCTGCCCGGTACACATTATGAATTCATGAGCCATTGTTCCGACCGGAGTTGCATTATATTTTTTTGCAAGATAAACATTAGAGGTTCCTACACATCGTGATTCTTTATAATCACCGTTATGTTCGATTAATGTTTTAACTGCCAATTCCTGTGCTTCTGCAGAAAGCCTTCTTCTTAAACCGAATTCTGAAAAATTACCGAGATTATATGTCCCGTCAATAAGGTATTTAACCTTGTCATCAAGACGTTTTTTATACTGCTCAATGAGTTCATCGTATTTATACTGCATTCTGAAATATACTTCATTTACAATTGCAAGCACCGGGATTTCGTACATCGATGTATTAAGCCAGGTTCCATACGCTTCAATCGAAAGTCCGCATTCTGAATCTGTCGTAATTTCAAAATCTTCGAAACGTGCGTTCCACAAACGAAGATGATCTATATAATCCTCGTGCAGCCATTCAATAGATGCAAGATAATTAAGTTCATCCTCTGTAAAATGAAGCTTACTGAATTCAATAATCTGTTCTTTAATTTCGGTAACCATCTCTGAAGTGAATTTTACGTTTTTATTCCGGCATTTAAAAGTCCAGCTGGTTTTGTACGACGGATACTGATGATAGATTGCCTGTCCCATAGAAAATTTGTATAAATCTGTTTCAAGTAAGCTTGTAATAATCTGGTTTAATTTCATTTTCTGTTCCTTAAACTATAAAAGCTCTTTTTTACGATAATTGATACTCATCATAAATCCAATTGCAATAAGACTGGTAATTAACGATGAACCGCCGTAAGATAACAGTAATAAAGGAATACCCATTACAGGCATGATTCCCATTACCATTCCGACATTAATAATGAAATGGAACATATACATACCAAGAATACCTGCACCAACTAAAGTTCCATAACTGTTTTTTGTCTGTTTGATAATATATATCATTCTGATAAAGATTGATGTATAAAGAATAAATATTAACAATCCGCCCCAGAAACCGAATTCCTCTGAATAAATACTGAAAATAAAGTCAGTACTCTGTTCTGCAAGATAGCGTCCGTGACTCTGTGACCCATTTAAATATCCCTGGCCTTTAAAACCTCCGGAACCTATTGCAATTTTTGACTGGATAATGTTCCAACCGTCTCCAAGTCCTTTTTTTCCGTCCTTATATGGATCAAGGAAGATATAAAGACGTCTGAGCTGATATGGCTTTAAGACTTTGACAAGAACCCAAGAACAAAGAAGAGCAACAGTTATGATTCCAAACACAAAGGTAATCCAGTAATAATATTTCGGACCATGAAAATATTTTCTTACTATAAATCCGACGGCTGTAATTAATGCAGAAGTGAGTACAAGAATCATCTTAAGCTTAGAATTAGACAGGATGTAGAAAATTCTTTTCGGCTGATCAAGAATTTCGCTGTTAAGCTGAGGAAGCACGGCAAATAGAATCGTAAAAAGACCGAATAAAATAGTAAATGCAATGTACCGCACCGGAATGTCTGACAGGAAGGTCATGCATAGAAAAATTGCAATATAAACGCATGCAGTTCCCATATCAGGCTGAAGCAAAGTCAGTACAAAAGGCGGTATCATTATTAAAACTGCAAAAACGTATCTTCTTATTGATTCATCGGATTTTGTATCCTCAAGATATTTACCGAGAAAAAGAATGAATGCTATTTTTCCGATTTCTGACGGCTGCATTCCTACACTTCCGATACCGATCCAGCTTTTTGCATTGTTTACTTCTTTACCGAATATAAGGGTATAAATCAGTAAAACTATGATTCCTATATAAAACCATAAAGATATTTTCTTGATTTTCCGGTAATCGTAAATCGTAAAGAATATCATTGCGATTACGCCTGTAAAAAACCATATAAGCTGTCTTTTATGCTCAGTTCTTACAGAAATACCATATTGATTAATACTTGAAGAATAGATGAAAAGTATACCAAGGATTACAAGAATAAAAGAAATTGCGATGAGAAGATAATCGAACATTGAAAGAAATTTGTTTTTCATCTGCCTACTCCATTCTTGCCGATAAAGTCAAATCAAGATATTTGAATCCTAGTTCAGTAATTGATTCTTCGTAATTCTTATGTCTGTAAATTCCATTTATTATTATGTTTGTTGCGTATGGAGCCCACCATTCCCATTTATTTACTGCTTCAACAATTGTTGCAACGCAGATTCTGTCTTCAGGTGGAGCATCAACAGGTGCATAGGCAACAAGCCATGAGTGCCAGTGCTTCGGATCATCTGAATTTTTATATTTTTCAACTTCGGCAGTACCGGTTTTACAGGCAATTTTTATCCATTTGTTTCCCATCGGATAAACCGGAGTACCATCTGTAACTACATAACGCAAATCTTCCTGAAGAGTTTTCCATACATAATTATCAATTGTCGATTTTGTAAGGATTTCGCGAGGAATTATTTCAGGCTCTTTATCTGGATTTACAGAATCCCTTATTTCTTTGAGGATGTGCGGCTTGTAAATAATTCCTTCATTGGAAACCATTGCCATCATATTTGCAAGCTGTAACGGTGTTGCTGCCATATATCCCTGACCGATTGAACAGGACATCGTATCACCGCCCATCCATTTTTCATGATATGTTTTTTCCTTCCAGTCTGCTGTCGGTACAAGACCTGTATCCTGTGAAGGTAAATCTATCTGTGAGCTTTGTCCAAAACCGAATTCTTTCGCGTAAGAGGCAATTTTATCTATGCCAAGATAATCTTTACCGATTGTCCAGAAATAAACGTCGCATGACTGAGCAAGACCGTTTTTCAAATCAAGATAACCATGACCGTGTTTTTCATGACAATGGAAGGTATGATTACCATATTCAAGTTCACCGGTACATTTGATTTTTTTTGCAGGAGAATATGTCTGTTCCTGAAGAAGTGCTGCCGACATGATGATTTTAAAAGTTGAAGCCGGAGGATAAGAAACCTGCACTGCCCTGTTTATAAGAGGCTTTGACTCATCATTTAAAAGCTTTGAATATTCTTCTGCGGCATTATCCTGATTGAAGATATTCGAATCAAAATAAGGATAAGAAACCATTGCAAGAATTTCACCGGTGTATGGTTTTAATACGACAACTGCACCTACCCGCTGACCAAGTGTATCTTCTGCAAGCTTCTGGATTTCTGAATCTATCGTTAAAACAAGATTTTTTCCTGAAACTGGCGGAACGATTGTCGGTGTATCAGAAATAACGCGCCCGTGAACATCTACTGTATAAATTTCATTTCCAGGTTTTCCCTGAAGAAGATAATCGTATTGTTTTTCAATTCCGTTTTTACCGATTACACTGTCTCTTGAATACCCCTGATTATAAAGCTGTTCGTATTCTGTCTGGCTGATATCTCCAACATAACCGATTATGTGCGATAAAGACTGTGTATGGTGATATTCACGAATCGGTTTTGAAACCCAGCTTACACCCGGAAGATCAGTTTTATTTTCAGCAATGTTACAGATGATTTTAAACGGCACGTGTGATTTGATCCTTATCGGAGTATATTGCCGACGTTTATCGCTCGTGATTTTTTTATCTATTTCTTCCTTTGAGATTCCTAAGAAAGATGAAAGCCTCATCATGACAGAATCATATTTCGAAGAAGGAATCTCTCCCGGAGTAACTTCAACTGCATAGGAATCCGAATTAATTACAATGGCATCACGTTCATTTACCGCATAAATCTGTCCGCGCTGGGCCGGTAACGAAGTTATTTTATTTTTGATTGTTATAGACTGATTCTGATATTCTTTACCGTGAATTACCTGCATTGAAAAAAGACGGATTGAAAAACTTACCAGAATAAATATTGCAAGCGAAAGTAAAACGATTGTCTTATGACTTTTAGTCATTTTGTTATTAAGACTGTACATTATCTATCATGTCCTTTGTGTCAATAATAGACAGCGTATTCTTAAAGAAGCTTAAAAAATTAAAAATAAATGGTGATAATGCAACGTTCGCAATGAATTCAAACAGGAACTGATCTGAAATGAATCCGTAAACATTAAGATGAAGATTCGGATAAATAAGGCTCAGTATGATTATGAAAAGGCGTTTTGCTATAGTACCGATTCCGACACTTAAAACCGGCATTATTATTCCTGAAATGATTACAGAATGAGAAATAAGTCCGTAAAAATATCCCATAAGTGTGCGGTAAATACAATTAAAGCCGAAAGGTACACCGGTCGTAAAATCCAGGAATAATCCTGAAATAAAGCCTGTCGTTTCACCGTACAGTTTTCCGTTTAATAGCGAAAGATATATAGTAATGATAAGAACAAGATCAGGCACTACAAGTAAAAATGAAATATTTGATAATACTGTAGACTCTAGGATTATCGTAAAAAAGATAATCAATGT
The DNA here is from genome assembly GCA_017548565.1 of Treponema sp. Classification (GTDB taxonomy): domain Bacteria; phylum Spirochaetota; class Spirochaetia; order Treponematales; family Treponemataceae; genus Treponema_D. The sequence goes on along the minus strand of JAFYZU010000010.1, from coordinate 41,659 downwards.
ACTTGTCAAAAATGATTTAGCCATATTTTATCTCCTTACTTATCCTGTTTCCTGTCATTAAGCTCTTTCTGATTGATTACGATTACGTTTTCAAGACGTGAAAAATCTATTACCGGTGTAAGCTCAATTGTAAGCGATGTTTCGTATTCAAGCGATGAAATTTTTGAAATTGTTCCGATCGGTATATCTTTCATGTAATTGTCATTTTCACCCGATGTAACGATAATGTCACCATATTTAAGCTGATCTACGACACTTTTTCGTATATGTTTCATAGTCAGAGGCTTATCATAACTGCCCTTACCGCTTACAAGACCAAGATCCCTTGTATTGAGGACTCGGCATGAAACAATATTGTTTATGTTGTAAACCGGAATAATCTGACTGGTAAAAGCACCAACCTGTACAACTTTTCCGACAAGTCCGTTGTTTCCGTTCTGAAAAGCAATAACAGGCATGTTTTTTTTGATTCCGTTTTTTGTTCCCTTGTTGATTGTTATATATGAATATACAGAATCAAGATCGCGTGAAATAATCTGGGCAGGAATATTTTTTTCATCAAGAGAAATTGAAAAATCAAGCTGTTCCTTGAGTCGTTCATTTTCTTTGCGGATTTCGGCATTTGACCTCTGTAATTCCTCGTAATTTTCAAGTCTTTCGATAAGATCGTTATAATCTTTCTTAAGTTCCTTTAATTCCTTCACTGAATGAATTGTATCTCCGATTGAGGAAGTAAGATAACTGAAGCCTTTTTCTACAGATGAAACAATTCCAAAACCGAATTCCTTGATATTAAGGATAAAACTTCCTGAACTGAAGCCAAGAGATATTGTTGAAAATAACAGAAGTCCTATCAGTATGAATTCTGGAAAACGAAGCTTAAAACCTGTATTTCGTTTGCGCGCCATTTATTCTACTCATTCAAACTGTCATAAATAGATCTTTCGGCATTCATATTCTTGAAAAGTGTGAATGCTTCACCGGCACCAAGTGCAACACATTCAAGAGGTTTTTCTACGAGGATTACCGGTACACCAGTTTCCTTAGAAATAAGTCTTGGTAATTCACGGAGCATTGAACCGCCGCCTGTCATAACAATACCGCGTTCAACAATATCAGATGCAAGCTCAGGAGGTGTAAGTCCAAGAACTGTCTTAATTTCTTCTACGATTTTAGTTACAGGTTCCTTCAAGGCCTCACGAACTTCAACGCTATCTATTTCGAGGCGTCTTGGAAGTCCGGTAATAGCGTCTGTACCCTTTAATTCCATTTTTTCGATTGTTTTTTCAGGGGCAGCATTACCAATCTGAATTTTAAGTCGTTCAGCAGTCTGGCGGCCGATTATAAGGTTATGAACATTCTTAGCATGTTTTACGATTGCTTCATCGAATTTATCACCGCCGACTCTGATAGAATGTGTAACTACCATATCACCAAGTGAAATAACTGAAACTTCTGTAGTACCACCGCCGATATCACAAACCATATGTCCTGCAGGCTCATAAATTGGAATTTTTGCACCGATTGCAGCTGCAAGTGATTCAGGAATAACTTCAACTTCCTTTGCTCCTGATTTTAATGCTGCTTCGATAAGGGCTCTTCTTTCAACGTCTGTTACGCATGAAGGAATACCGATTTTCATTCTTATAGATTTGAACATCTGATGGCGCGGAATGATTTTCTGAATGAAGTACTTAATCATTTTTTCAGTACTGTCAATATCAGCAATTACACCATCAGCAAGCGGACGAATTGCAATAATACTGCCTGGAGTTTTATCAAGCATGCGTTTTGCTTCAGAACCTACTGCTTTGATTATTTTGGTTCCTTTTTCAACCGCAACGACAGAAGGTTCGTCTATAACAATACCTTTGTCTTTAACATATATTAATGTGTTACAAGTTCCTAAATCAATTCCGATATCAGTCGTAAACTTGTCGAATAATCCCATTTATGTCCTCCCATACTTTTAGAACAATAATTTATTATACAATATATTCTCTAAAAATTAAATACAAAAATCAGTAAATTGATAATTTTTTTAACGCTCCGGCATGATTTACCTGAATTTTGAGTGCCTGACGCCATTCGGCCCTTGCTTTTACCATATTTCCTTCTTTTTCGTATATTAATCCTATTCCGTAATGAGCATCTGCCGAGTTCTGATAATGATCTATTACATCATTAAACATTTTGAGTGCTTCTTCATAATTATTTTTTTCGAAATAAATGTTACCAAGCAGAATTTGTGATTCAAGTTTTTTCTCATCATTCTGATAAAAGTTGATGATTCTATAAAGATACTGTTCAGCGGCATCATAATTCTTAAGCTTGTAATATTGTTTTGCAACTGAAAGCAGAAGCGTGTCTGATTCGCGGATGACAAGAGCATCGAGAAATGCCGAAAGACTTTCCATTGTCATTCCAAGGTTGTCATAGCATAAACCAAGATACTGCGAAATATCGTCTGCGTTATAACCATTCTGTTTTGCAAGCGAAAGATATTTGATTGCAAGATCTGAGTAGTAATAGCTTGATGCTACATTTTTCTGAAAATATGCTTTTCCGAGAAAATACTGAATTTGAGGAATTGCAGATTTATCGGCTTCATAAAGGGCAAGACGAAGGTTGTTAATGCATTCATCAAGATATTCCTGAGATAAAGAAGTATCATTCTGGCTTACCGAAAGATAAAAGCATGCAAAACCAAAATATGTAAGTGCGGCATTATTATACGGCTGTTCCTGAAGAAAAACCTTTCCTGTTTCGTAAACTTTTTCGTAATCATAAACGTTCCAGTATTTTTTGATTGTTTTTAAAGTGATTTTATCAGACTGATTTTTCCTGACAGCGAAAAAGATTGCAGTTATAATTAAAGCGAGTATTGCAATTCCTGCAATAACTTTTAACAGTATCGGTAAAAACTGATTTGGTCTTTTCTGAAAATTCGGATTATCGTTATTTTTCATCTTATATCTGTACAATTACAAATGGGACAATAAGCCGGGTTCTGTCTGGAATTTCTTCCAATAACCATCTATCCGCGCTTAATGTTACCATCAAGCTCCAGCGATTTACCCGCAGAAACGCTCGGAAATGCTGACTGCTGCTTAATCTTGCTCCAAATGAGGTTTACAAGCCATAAACATTACTGTTTATGCGGTAGTCTCTTACACTGCCTTTTCACCCTTATCTGCCGAAGCAGACGGTATATTTTCTGTTGCACTATCTGTAACTTTCAAAAACCTTACGGTTTAAGAAAATCCCCGGTTATTACCCGGCATTTTTTCCGAAGGAGCCCGGACTTTCGCTCATCATTATGTCTTATCATCAAGATATAACAACGCGGTTATATCCCATTTGTACTAAAACAATTACTCAGAATCTTCATTCTGATCATCAAGATCGTCAGAATCTTCGTCATTCTCATCCTGATCGTTTAATTCATCAGAATCATAGTATTCAGAATCTTCATCGAATTCGTCTTTCTTTTCCTGATCTTCGTCATCAAGTTCATCATCAAAGTCATCGTCAAGATCGGCAAGTGAACCTGCATCTTCTGCCTTGAAATATGTTTCCTTTGAATCTTCTTCTGTTTCTTCGTAAAAAAGAATACGGCTGCAGTATGGACAGAAATTAATGTTATCACCTTCACGAACAATATTTGCAAACTGTGCAGGAAGATTCATCTGACATCCGGTACATACACCGTTTCGTACCGCAACAATACCTTCTGAATTTCTCTGAATGATTCTCTGGAATTTAAAAAGGATTTCCTGATCAAGATCCGGAGTGATTTTATCTTCTTTTTTCTTTAACTGATCTAATTTTTTGTTGTAACCTGCAACTTCGGCATCAAGATTTTTTCTGCTTTCAAGCAAATCTGATTCCTGAGCCTTAATCATTTCTTCATCCGCTTTAAGCGATTCTTTTAATTCTTCGAGAGACTTTTCATTTTTCTGAAGCTCTTTACGGATATCGTTTTCTTTTTCTGTTGCTTCTGTAATCTGTTTTTCGAGTGCTTCATATTCACGGTGAGTAGTAATATTGTCCATTCCCTTTTCACCGTTTTCTCTTGAACGCACTGCATCGTCAAGCTCATGTTTAAGCTCTGCAACTTTTTCTTTTATTGAATCATAATGTGTGTTTTTTGCGATATATTCTTTTTTAAGACGTGAAAGAAGTTCTTCCTGTGCGTTAAGCTGCTTTGGAGTTTCTTCGATTTTGTCTTCTAATTTATACTTTTCTACAAGAATATCCTGTAAATCTTTAAGTTTGTCAAAAATTTTTGCAGTTTCCATTTATTTCCCCAATAAAATAATAAAAATAATATATTAAATGTAAGAATTAGTCTATATGCGACAGAATTTTTACATTTCAATGTAGTCTCTTAAACCGTTTGCACGTCTAGGATGTCTTAATCTGCGCAGTGCTTTTGCTTCAATCTGTCGTATACGTTCACGCGTAACATCAAAATAAAGACCGACTTCTTCAAGTGTAAGTGAATATCCGTCTTCAAGACCAAAGCGCATTTTAAGAACTTCCTGTTCACGAGGCGGTAAAGTATTCAGAACATTGTGAAGCTGTTCCTGAAGCAGTGTAAATGCAGTCTGTGATGCAGGATTTTCAACTTCCTTATCTTCAATGAAATCTCCGAGCAATGAATCTTCTTCTTCACCGATTGGAGTTTCAAGAGAGATTGGTTCCCTTGCAACGTTTTTAACCTGTTTTACCCTGTTTAACGGCCATCCAAGCTGCTGTGCAATTTCTTCATCGCTCGGTTCTCTTCCAAGCTTCTGCATGAGCTGACGGCTTTCACGTACAACCTTATTAATCTGCTCAATCATATGAACAGGAACACGGATTGTCCTTGCCTGATCAGAAATTGAACGTGTAATTGCCTGTCTTATCCACCATGTAGCATAGGTTGAAAATTTAAATCCCTTGCGGTATTCAAACTTTTCTACTGCTTTTATCAAACCGATGTTTCCTTCCTGAACAAGATCAAAGAAATGAAGTCCACGGTTTGTATATTTTTTTGCAATTGAAACTACAAGACGAAGGTTTGCATTTATAAGACGATTTTTTGCCTTCTCCATCTTGAGCCTTCCGAATTCTATATCCTTTGCCATGTTCAGAATTTCTTCAACATCATTTTCGAATTCGTATTCAAGTTTATGAAGCTTTCTGTCAATTTTCTGAATCTGAGTATAAATATCACGCATTTCTTCAGTACTCATATTCAATTCCTGTTCAAGCTTTGAAGCAGTTGCCTTGATTGAAAGCTTTCGTCCAAGACTTCGTAATTCAGAAGGATTTGAAATTCTCAATTCCTTCATTTTCTTTTCCTGCTTCTGATGATATTCATCGATTTTTGAAGTAGCATCCCTGTATTTCTGAGTAAATTTATCAAGTTCTTCTGTCTGAATGTCAACTTTTTTCAGTTCAGGCAGAATTTTTTCCCTTAACGCAATAAGCTGAGGATTCTGGAAAATCTCACTTGACTGTTCTGCTTCAAAAAGCTGTTTTTTAAGGGCCATATACTGCTTCATTTCTGCTAAAACAGGCTTGATATGTTCACCGTAGAAGGTTTTAAGGCGTCGTTTATCGGCCATTTCTTCGTTGATTTCTTTACGTGTTTTACCGGGCTCATGAATGTCAATTCTTGTAAACGCCTTCTGTGCAATAGTATAGAATTCAGGAATCATTATTCCGGAATTGATTATTACATTCTTGATGATATTGTTTCCTTCTTCCATCGTTTTTGAAAGTTCAACTTCCTGTTCGGCAGTAAGAAGACTTTCCTTTCCTATTTCGCGAAGATAAAGACGGATAGGATCATCAACATTGGAATCTTTATCGGAATTTACAAGACGTTTTGAAGAAGCAAGCTTTTCGGCATTTTCAATTTCTTCTACTTCGCTGTTATCTCCTGCAAGATCTTCATCATCATCCTGTTCAAGGATAAGGCTGTCGTCATCGTCATCGCTTTCGATATTTTCATCGTCAACCTGTTCAAGAAGATCAGTTTCAACCGGTTCCTTCCCGATATCTTTAAGCTGTTTTAATACCGGCTCCATCAATTCATCTGAATTAACGAATTCCTGACCTAAATGCGCAATAACATCATCCCATGTAAGTATATTTTTTGTTTTTGCAAGTTCAATAAGCTTATTTATGCAGTCATCAAATGTAATCTGAGTATTATCGCTTTTCTTTTTCAATTAAACACCTACTTGTTCAAGGATTGGACCTGTTTATCAAGTTCCATCTTTTTTTTCAGAAGATTATTCAGTTCTTTCTGATCATCTTCCGTTGTTACTACATATTCACGGATTCTTTTAAGCAGCATATCACGCTGTTCATCAAGCTTGTTCTTCTGAACGAACCGTATAGTATCATCGATAACTATTTTTATTTTATCGCCTTGATAAACATTATCGGATAAAGAAGCCGTAATGATTTGTGAAAGTTCACTGTCATTACATTCCGTTAATATGTCCGGTATGGAAAAAGTTTTATTTTCAAAACATTTTTCCAGAACATTAAAAAGCCTTTGTGCGTGTGGATTTTTAAAATCGGATTCTTTAAGATTTGAGCGTATTTTTTCAAATTGCTTTAAATCGGCGGTTACCGCGATTAATCCCCTGAGCTCTGCATTAAGATTAACGGGTATTTTTTCCTTTTTTATTTCTGGCCGGATTTTTATTCGCTCCTGGGCTTGATTTCGATTTAAAAAGTCCCTCTTTAACGCCTCCGGTTTTATGTTGAATGCCTGACTCAATTGTTCCAGGCAGGACTCTTTCTGAATATCCGATTGAAGACAGTCGATGTAATCAAAAAATTCAAGTGCAGCTTTTGTTTTTCCTTCAGGAGTGTCAACAGGGTATTTTTCCCCTAGAATATTCAATAAATAGTCGCAATCTAATATAGCAGCGTTTACCTGATTTGTCAAGTTTTCTTTTCCAAAACTTAACATTATTTCGGCAGGATCTTTTCCGCCTTTTAAACGGATTACTTTTACCGTAAGATCCTGTTTACGGCACATTTTTATTGCTTTAAGGGTTGCTTTCTGTCCTGCTCCATCTGAATCAAAGGAAAGAAGGACTTCATCCGTAAAATTACGTATAAGACGGATCTGTTCATCTGTAAGCGCTGTTCCGCATGTTGCAACAGCATATTCTATACCGCACTGATGATATGCAATGCAATCCATATATCCTTCGCAGAAAATCACTTTTTTAGTGTTTCTGATTGCATTTTTGGCAAAATTAAATGCAAAGAATGTTTCCCGTTTTTTGTAATGACTTAATTCGGGTGAATTCAGATATTTACTGTCATGATCAGTCTGAGGATGAAGGATTCTTCCGCCGAAAGCAACTACTTTACCATTTCTGTTGAAAATCGGGAACATAAGTCTGTCGCTGAAAATACAGACATCCTTATAATTTTTACTGAATAAACCGCTGTCGTTCAGAAACTGTTCAGAAAAATTTTTTTCAAGAAGGAATTTTTTTAGCCAGTATCTGTCTGAAGGCGCATAACCTATTTTGAATTTCTGAAGCGTTTCATCTGTAAGTCCGCGTTTTTTTATGTAATCAAGTGCAAAGTCTCCTTGTTTTGTCTGGGTCAGAAAATAATGAAAGGTTGAAGCAATCCGTTCATATAATTCAATATATTCTTCGTTATGATTTTCTTTTTTTACTTCTGAAGGATTATATCCGTCGTCATATTTTATGCTGATTCCGTTCTTTTTTGCCAGAACCTGTATCGCTTCAGGATATGATATTTTTTCCATTTCCTGCACGAATTTAATAACATCGCCGGAAGCCTGACATCCGAAGCAGTAATAGAAATTTTTGTCGGCATCAACATGAAAGGAGCTTGTTTTTTCATGATGAAACGGACAGCATCCCCACCAGTCATTATTTGCTTTTCTGGTAAGTCTGGTATATTCACTGACTATTGTAACTATATCTGAGTTTGAATGAATCTGATCTATTGTTTCCTTTGAAATTCTTGGCATATTTTATCTTTTCGGCAGAAGACGATGATTCTGTTTATGTTCATCAAAAGTTTTTGAAAAAACATGCCTGCCTATATCTGCATCTACAAGCTGGAAGAAATAATAATCTGTATCTGCCGGGTTGACTGCCGCTTTGAGTGCGATTATACCTGGATTAGAAATTGGTCCTGGTGGAAGGCCCCGCCATTTATATGTATTATAAGGATTGTCTATCTGTAAATCTGCTTCAAAAATCCGTTCAGGATGCGGTTTCCCCTGAATTTCAGTGATGATATATTCAATCGTCGCACATGAATAAAGCCCGTCGTTTTTTCTGATTCTGTTTTTAAAAACACTTGCTATGAGAGGAGCCTCTTCAGCAAGCTTGTATTCACGTTCAACGATGGATGCAAGGATAAGCGTGTCTTTATAATCATCAGGATTTTTTCCGTCAAGTTCCGGAATCTGTTTGATTTTTTCAAAAAAGTTATCGAGCATTTTGCATACTACAAGCTTCGGTTCATTACCAAAATCAAAATAATATGTATCGGGAAAAAGGAATCCTTCGGCAGACGGCGAATTGATGTTGTATTTTTTCAAAATCGATTTATCGTAACATGCATTATAAAAATCATCTTTAGAACAGACATATTCATCTTCAAGAAGCTTTCCGATTTTTGATATGGTAAGTCCTTCCGGAAAAGAAATCTTTATGAATTCCTTGCTTCCGTCACAGAACTGTTTGATAATCTGTCCGTAATTCATTTTTTTATTTAGATAATAAATTCCGGATTTAAACGAAATGTTTTGAGGAAATTCAATTTTCGGATAAAGAATTTTCAGATATCGTGGACGAAGAAGACAGTAATAAAAGATTTTTTTATTTTTAATAAGATTTTCTTCGCTTAATCTCTGTGTTACCTGATACGCATTTTCGCCGTAAGGAATTACAAACCTTATATCCTGTGCTTCCCCTTTAGTCTGAACCGGCATGAGCTGAGGAATAAAAACTGTACCCGTAATTATAACTCCGATGATTATGAGACTTAAAAGAGAAATAACTGAAATTCTGATTATTTTCTTTATGTTTTTCATGCAAAGAAATTCCTTGCCTGTTCAAGTGACAGACCGTTGTACACAGCATCTTCAAGCGCCTTGCTGAATTTTTCAAGACCTGAAGGAAGTTTTTCCTGATTTTCACGGAAGAATTTTGCGAGTTTTGCAGTTTCTTCTGAATTGAAGTTATACGAGAAATTAAAATTCTGTATTTCAGGTTTTCTGTTTAATGGAATCATAAAATAAATTCAGTATCCTCTTTTGCAAGATATATTTTCAAATCTGAATGATTGATGTATTTTGCATACCATTGTGATGCCTGAAGTATTTTTTCAAGCTTTTTATCATCATAAGCGGGATCATGATGGAAAAGATAAAGTTCCTTAATCTGATAGTGAATTGCAAAATCTATTGCAAAGCAGAACGAGGAATGTCCCCAGTCTACTTTTTCGTTCAATTCCTGAGTTGTATACTGTGCATCCATTACTATTGCATCTGCGTTATAAAAAATAGACTCTTTATCAAGCTTGCTTTTAAAATCCGTTGCCTTTAATTCAACATCCGTTGCAAAAACAAATTTCTTGCCGTCTGCTTCAAAAGAAAATGAATATGAATCACCGGGATGACGCATTTTGCACGAATTTACCTTTATGTCGTCAATGTAAAAGCTTTCTCCTTCACAAAGATGATTAAAGTAAAGTTTTTTCGTTATTGATGTACTTACAGAAGCAGGACTGTACGGAACAGCCATCTGACCGCGGAAATATTTTTCAGCATTGTCATGATTTGAATAAACCTGTATTTCAAGATTCGGATTGAATGCATGATCGAAAAAAGGAAAACCGTTAAGATGATCCCAGTGAAGATGTGACAGGAAAAGATGGTATTTAGAAGGACATTCACGCTCTTTTCCAAGTGCACGAAGTCCAGAGCCTGCATCAAGAAGGATGTGTGTATCGTTATGAATAAGTTCTACGCATGTAGTATTACCGCCTGTAGTTCCAAAAATCCAAGCCGGAAGATTGGAAATGAACTTTGAGCGTGTTTCTGCATTCTGTAAATCTGCAGGTACGGCTCTTTGTATGGCGGCCATGATTTTTGACTGAACCTGTTGCGGTGAAATTGGAGTCGGGATTGACCCGCGTACTCCCCAAAAATGGATTAACACACACTTCCCCTTTGAAAGACTTTATCATTTTATATTAATCGAAAGAGAATGTTTTGTCAAAGTGAAGTGATGAAAAAGGCAAAAAAAAAAAAAAGAGCCTTAAGGCTCTGATTCTTTATAGGAATGGGGAGTAGAGGACTCGAACCTCTGGAGACGTGAGTCGAGGGATTTACAGTCCCTTGCAATTGCCGCTATGCGAACTCCCCATAAAAAAAGCTGCTTGTAGGATTTGGACCCACGACCCCGAGATTACAAATCACGTGCTCTACCAGCTGAGCTAAAGCAGCATCTATCCGTAATTTTTACGAATGATTGAATATTAAAAAGTATTTTATTTTTAGTCAATACCCCATTTATACTTTTTTTAATATTTCTTCGAAAAATGGAATATATTTATTCTGGATTACATTCTTCCACAGATAATTTTTATGAACATAAACTGCCGCTTCCTGAATCATCTTTTGTATAACTTCCGGACAGTTGATTTTCAAAGTTATTATTTCTGAAAGCTTTGCAATTAAATTCTGGCTGGTATTATTTTCATAAAGGAATCCTGTTTTACGGTCAATTATTTTATTAAGCCCGCCTGTCTTGTTTGCAACAGGTAAAGTTCCGTAAAGCTGTGAGATAAGGTCTTCTAGCCCGCAGGGTTCAAAAAAACTCGGGAGAACAATGAAATCTCCGGAACAGTTGATAAGCCTTGCAATCTGTCTGTCGTATCCGTTTATAAAAGCAACTTTGCCGTTAAATTTTGAGCATATTTCAATTATTGATTTTTCAAGAGAGATTTCACCTTTTCCGCATATAATGAATTTTACATTCTTAAAATTATTCAATATTGCAGGGATTGCTTCAATAAGTACATTAATCCCCTTCTGCTGTGTAATTCTTCCGTGATACATCAAAAATATGTCGTTTTCAAAATCTGAAGTATTAATGTTTCCGCATAAAGGAAGTTCTGAATTAAACCGTGAATTTAATATCTCATTTATAAAATATTTACGGCATTCATATTTTCCCTTTAAATCTAGAGTTTCAGGATTGAATTCAAACGGCAATAAAGAAACTTTTTTATCAGTCGGATTATATCGTTCATAATCAATTCCGTTTGTTATTCCTTTTATTGATGTATATCTTGAAAAGAAAATCGAAGAAAGCCCTTCCGTTTCGTTTTTATAAACAGGATCTAAAAGTTCTTTTGCATAATCCTCGGAAACTGTCGTTAAATATGCCCCGCTGTTCAAGGCAAGCAGAAACGGTTCAACCTTTGTTTCATTCACAGCATCAGATAAAATACCTTCATTCAGGCCTGTATACCATGCCGCTTCACCAATGCTTGAAAAATTATGATGATAGGCTGGACCCGCATTATGAATCGTAACGACTGTTTTTGTATTATTAAACAGAGGATTTGTTTTTACGAATGATGGAATCAGGGCACAGGAAGCATCCTGGCAATGAATTATATCAGGATATTCGGACTCTCCGATGAAATTTATGTATTGTGAAACAGCCTTTGCGAAAAGTGAATCCATAAAAAGAGTATCTTTATGACCTTTACCCTTGATGAATTCAGGATTCTGCTTCTGTTCATTTTCTGTATAAGTGTAAATATCTTCTTTTTCTGCAAATGCAGGATTATTTATAAATACAATGTTAAAATTACCTTCAGTGCATTTTGCCTTACGATAAATGATTTTTTCACAATGATTGCAGTGGTTTATCTGTGTTTCTAAAGAACCGGATTTTTCGTAATCATAAATCAGTTCCCAGCAGTTTGTTTTGAAAACAGGAATAAAAAGCGTAGTATCGTTTTTAAGTAAAGAAAATTCCTTGCATAATGCAAGCGTAACGTTTTTTACACCACCCGCCTCGATTATGCCGGCACATTCCATGCTCGCTATCCAGAGCTTCATCAGTCGTTCTCCGTTGAACTTTCGTTTGTATTATCCGGGACCTGAGTGATAACCGGATTTGTAACTGTAACACTATAATCAGGAAGCACATAATCAGTTAAAGCAAAAACAGTTATATCGAAATATGGAAAATCACGGTATATATCAAGGCTTTTAACAAGCTCCGTGCGCTTTATGCTTTCAGGCCTGAAGCTGTTATCCATCTGATATTTTTTAAGGATGTGATTAGATGCCTGCTGACAGATTGCATCCACTGCATTCTGAATGTATTTTTCAAGGTCATCCTGACTGCTTATGATATTATCCTTTATCATATCGAGGACATTCTGGGCTGAATAAGAAACAGAAATTGAATATGTAAAGCTGAAATTTGAATTTATGCCGGATCCCGATGATTTTCCGCTTATTGTTTTATTCGTGCTTACAGGTGCGATACTGAATTTTATGAGCTTTGCATTGGTCGGTATAAGAAAATCCCAGTACCAGGAAAATTTACCGTTTTCTACAGGCTCTTCCCTTATTCCCTTTAATTTAGACTTAACTATTCCGATTTTATCGGCATCTACACGTATTGTTGTCCATCCCTTAAAAAAACAGAATCCGCCGAAAATCAGTAATATTAAAAAACAGATTGATTTCTTCATTTACTTAATCCAATATATTTAATAAAATATTATATAAATTATGAAAGAAAAAAGAAAGATAAATTCAACACAGGAACCGTCTCAATTCAAAAAAATTTTTTTTCTGATATGTAAATTATTCAGAAATGCAGCAACAATCCTGTTTACGTTTAACATCCTTTTATTTTTGCTTTATCTTGTCGGTAACTATCAGATTTTTTTAGACAAAAGTCAGAGCATCATCCTGAATGTAATGTCAATCACCTCAATAATCATGGTGATTTTTGCAGTTACCGCTTTTTTAATGAGCATAGTAATAATATTTATCGATAGATTTACAATTTTACGTTTATTCAAGATATTTTTTTTATTAATCATATCTTCATCAGGAACCATATTCATTGTTTATTCTGTGGTACTTAATAAGCTTTCGGGAGGAATCTGATGACCGGTAAAGTAAAGATTCCCCGGATTTTAAAAGATTTCAATACAGTATTTGAAAAAGCAGGCTTTGAAGCATATCTTGTCGGTGGAGCCGTACGTGATATTTTTCTTGGAAAAGAAGCATCTGACTGGGATATTGCTACAAATGCATCTCCGGAGCAGGTAAAAAGCTTGTTCAGGGTTGTAATTCCTACGGGGATTGAGCACGGTACGGTAACAGTTTATTTTAAGAACGAAGAAATTGAAGTTACGACCTTCCGTACTGAATCTGATTACAGCGATGGACGTCATCCGGATAAAATTGAATATGCCGCCACAATCGAAGAAGATTTGAGCCGTCGTGATTTTACGATGAATGCGATTGCTGTTAATCTTAAGAATTCAAAAATTAAAGATCCATTCAAGGGGCGCAAAGACATTAAGAAAAAAATAATCCGTACAGTCGGGAATCCTCATGAAAGATTCATGGAAGACGGACTTCGTCCTGTAAGGGCTTTACGCTTTGCATCACAGCTGAATTTCAGTATAGAAAAACAGACATATTCACAAATATTCGATGCCGATATTCAGAAAAAAATAAGCTCCATCAGTGTAGAAAGGTTTCGGGATGAATTTCTTAAAATGATGGGTTCACAAAAGCCGAGTGCCGGTTTAAAAATGATGGAAGAAACAGGAATATTAATGCTTTTTATTCCAGAGCTCTCAGAATGCCGTAACTGCATGCAGAAAGACTGTAGATCCTATCATGTTTTTGATGTAATGGATCATATCATTTATTCCTGTGACGGAGCCCCGGAAGATAAGCCTCTTGTCCGTGTTGCAGCCCTTTTTCATGACTGTGGAAAACCTCAGACAAAAACTGTGGAAAACATAAAAGGACTTGAAATATTTCATTTTTATAATCACGAAAAAAAATCTGCAGAAATAGCAGATCAGGTTTTAAGAAAGCTTAAGTTCAGTAATGCACAGATTCAGGCTGTATGTCATCTTATTGAAAATCATATGTTCAAATATACTTCAGACTGGTCAGATGCTGCGGTACGAAGGTTTTTAGTTAAAACAGGTACTGAATGCATTGATGATCTGTTTGATCTACGCCTTGCAGATATGTACGGAAAATACAACGAACCGGTAAGAATGCATGATTCCAAAGCATGCAATGAACTTCTTGAATTCCGTGAGAGGATAAATAAAATTGAAATGCAGAAAAATGCACTTTCGATAAAAGACCTTGCAATTAACGGTAAAGATTTAATTCAGAACGGTTTTGAACCGGGAAAAAAACTCGGATTTATTTTAAATCATCTTATGGAATGCGTAATCGAAGATCCTGATTTGAACACACGTGAAAACTTATTAAATATTGCAAAAGAGTTTAAATAATTTTATCAGTCGAAACGTTTTTAGAAAGCTAATCATTAACTGCTAATAGCTATTAGCTATAAGCTGTTAGCTATTAGCTATTTACTAACTGCTTATATTACCATATTCATGCGTTCGCGGACTTCTTCGAGAGTCTTTATTCCTATTGCCCTTGCCTTTTCTGCACCCGTCAATAATACTTTTCTGATATATTCAGGATCCTGTTCGAGTCGTGCACGTTCTTTTCTCAAAGGACGTAATTTTTCATTCATTGCTTCTGTTAATTGAGCTTTAAGCATTCCGCCGCCGCCCTCACCTATACGTGAAGCAACCTCTTCCGGTTTTTCACCTGTACAAAGTGAAATAAGCATAAGCAGATTTGAAACTTCAGGTCTGTTTACAGGATCATAAGTAATGTTTCTGTCCTGATCTGTCTTTGCTTTTTTAATAAGTGCGGCAGTTTCATCTTCAGTTGCAGAAAGCATGATGGCATTATTTCTTGATTTTGACATTTTCTGTGAACCGTCAAGTCCGAGAATCATCGGAGTTTTAGAAAGAAGTGCCTGTGGTTCCGGAAAAACAGGTTCTTTATTCATGTCAAGACAGAACTTTTTATTGAAACGTCCTGCAATCGTTCTAGTCATTTCAAGATGAGGAAGCTGGTCCTTTCCAACAGGAACAATATTTCCTTTACAGAAAAGAATATCACATGCCTGATGAACAGGATATGTATACATTCCGGCGTTTACATTTTTAAGTCCCGCACTTTCAATCTCTTCCTTAACCGTAGGGTTTCTGCTTAACTCTGAATTTGAAACAAGCGTTAAAAAAGGAATCATAAGCTGATTGCATTCAGGAACATAACTATGCGGATAGATTATTACATCCTGTTTTTCCGGATTTATTCCTGCAGCAATATAATCAATTACAAGCTGTTTAGTATTCTGACTGATTTTATCAAAAGCATCGTGATCTGTAAGAACCTGATAATCAGCAATAAGTATCATTGTTGGAACACCCATTTCTGCAAGCCTTACACGATTCTGAAGACTTCCGAAATAATGACCTATATGAAGTCTTCCTGTTGGACGATCTCCTGTTAAAACTCTGTATTTTTTCGGATTTACCTTAAGATCTTCTTCAATTTTTCTGCTTCGTTCAAGTGCTGCTTCAAAACTTTTGTTTAAATCTGTATATTGAATTTCATTACTCATACAATATTTCCCTTAAATACTAAAAATTAATGTATCTTATCATAAATCATAGTTGATTTTCAATTAAAAAGAAATATAATTAAAATATTGTGAAAGCAATAGATGTTTTTATTGAATGGCTTGATAATTATCTGAACTTTGAACATCAAAGTGATAAGAATATTTTCTGGCTTGATACCATAGATTTTCTTTGCAAAAGATTTGATAATCCTCAGGATTTTGCTCCCTGCGTTCATGTAGCCGGTTCTAAAGGAAAAGGCTCTGTTTCTAAAATAATTGCATGTATTTTAGAAGAGGCTGGATACAAAGTCGGATTATATTCTTCTCCGCACATAACAGATTTCAGGGAAAGAATTTCTACACCATCAGGATTTTTCCCCGAAGAAATATATGAAGATTCAATCAAAGAGCTTGTTCCGAATATTGAATCAATAATAAAGCTGCCTTTTGACCGTCCTATTACATGGTTTGAGCTTGTTACCCTTTATTCTTTTTTATGTTTCCGTCGTGCAAATGTTGACTGGTCTGTTTTTGAAGTTGGATTAGGCGGTCGTCTTGATGCAACAAACGTTATAAGACCAAAAATCTGCTGCATAACTCCGATTGAACTTGAGCATACGGAATTTCTTGGCAATACGCTCGAAAAAATTGCTGCTGAAAAAGCAGGAATCATAAAAAACTGTACGCCTGTCGTAATATCACAGCAGCAGTGCCAGTCAATCAAGACAGTTTTAAGTGAAAAGGCCTTTACCAAGCACGCTGAATGTTATTTTGTCGATGAGCTTATAAACAATGCCTATTACAGCTTTAACGAAAGCAACAGAAGGATGAACATTCATTTTGAAAGTCAGATTTTCAACCGTCCGATAGATACCCAGATGAAGCTTCTTGGTAAAATGCAGGTTCAGAATGCAACTGTTGCTGCAGTTACAATAAAAAAGATTCTTCCTAATATCGATGAAAGCATAATTGAAAAAGGTCTGTCAAAAGCTTCTTTACCGGGTCGTTTTGAAGTAATTGATCATCTTAAACATTATGAGCATATCACTGAAATTGTTCTTGACGGTGCGCATACGGTAAACAGCATCACTCTTACTCTCGATACCTTAAACAAAATGTATGAGGGCTATAAAGTAAACCTTTTATTTGCATGTGCCGCAGACAAGGATATAAAGGATATTGCCGCCTTATTCAAATACCGTTTTTATAACATCTATCTTACAATTCCAGGTGATGTTAAAAAATCTGACATTAATTCTGCAATTGAAAGCTTTAAAAACAATAATCTGAATTTTGAAGCCGATGAAGATTATAAAAAAATCATCAGAAAAGCATTGAAAGATTCTTCGGAAAAAGGACATATCCTTCTTGTAACTGGCTCATTCTATCTTCTTTCGGAAGTTAAAAAAATCCTGGCAGAAATAACGGAAGATTAAAGTTATACGATTATTTTCTCTACTCTTTTTGATATTGAAGTTAAAACCTCATAAGAAATCGTATTTCCGATTTTTGCAAGAACTTCTGCATCATTCAAGGCTCCGCTTTCCGAAGGACCAAAAATTACAGCCTTATCCCAAAGCTTTACATCTGGATTATTGTTACCGATTTCTACCATGCATTGATCCATGCAGATTCTGCCTCTTACAGGATAGTTTTTTCCGTTGATTGTTACTTCAAGACCGGGAGAAAAACGCCTTAAAAGTCCGTCTGCATAACCAACAGGTAAAACAGCAATATCGGTATCTTCTTTACATTCATAGGTGCAGCCGTATGAAATTGTTTTTCCTGCAGGAAAATGCCTTATTGCAACGACTTTAGTTTCAAAAGAAAGCACAGGTTTTATATCAAATTCTTTGTGAACGCTTAAAAGATGATTTTTAGTAATTTCATCAGGATAATATCCGTAAGTAATGATTCCGGGTCTTACCATTTCAAAATGCATATCGGTATTATTTAAAAGAGCGGCACTTGCACCACATGAACAGATTCCGGGATTTATACCTTTATCCTTTACGCTTTGTACTGCCGATTTAAAAGCTTCAAACTGCCGTCTTGTAAAATCCTGATTTTCTTTTTTCAGGCTGTCAGATACTGCAAAATGAGTTATCATCCCACCAAGACGAAGATGTTTTGAATTATTTATGAGAATTGCCTGTTCCTGAGCTTCTTCGGGGTAACAGCCGATTCGTCCCATCCCTGTATCAACTGCAAGATGAACGTCAAATTTTTCATCACCCTTATAAAATTCATTGCTTTTTTGAATGAGAATTTCAAGAAAATCCTTTCCGAAAACGACAGGCGTTATTTTATATTTAAATAAATCAGTCATTTCTTCAGGTGTACAAAGACTTAAAAGAAGGATTTGAGCAGTAATATTGTTGCTGCGCAATTCAATTGCTTCATCGACAGTAGCAACTGCAAGAAATTCAATTCCCATTTCCTGTGCAAGCCTGGAAGTTAAAACAGCATTATGCCCGTAAGAATCCGCTTTAACTGCAACACAGATTTTTACACCCGGTTCAACATATTTTTTTATCTGTTCAAGATTATATTTTAAATTGTCCTTATATATTACTGCTCTTGTACAACGGTTCATTTTTATAGTCCTTTCTTACAATAATTTATAGTTATATGACATTTTTTACAAGATTTATATTGTAAAAAATCACGGTTCATAATAAAATAAATAACCAAATAAAAAGGATTTATAAAATGAAAAAAAGAAATCTCTTTATAGCAATTATTATATCTATATTTTTGACAGCATGTTCTTCTACAAAAGTTAACACTGATCAGGCAAATTCAAAATCTGCAGATACTGCTTTTTTGAATCTTTTAACTACAGTTAAAATTGAAATGGTACAGTCTCCTGCCCCGACGACAAAAGGAAAAATGTTTTCAAAGCAGTTTATTGTATCTGTTAAAAATTCTCAGACTTCAGAGCCTATGCAGAATTTTTCGTTAACAATCAGTTATCCTGTTTCTGCAGATGAAAACAAAACAGAAAATGTAAGGACAAATTCTGATGGAACATATATTTTTGATGCTCCAGTCTGCAATTTTGCAGTAAACGGAAAATTCCTTGCCTATGCAAATCCTAATTCTAAAAAACAGAATCTTATTGATGCTGCGGTTCAGTCAGGTGCATCAGCAGATTTCTTCGTAAGATCAGATATTCCTGAAAAAGGAGCAATCCTCTTTATTTATGAATATGATGAAAAAAATAAACCTGCACGAAATTTCTATAATCTTATTTCTGAATTCCAGAAGTACGGATGTAAAAAAGTCGGCAATGCTCCGGTAAACGATGAATCTGATATTGGAAAATCAATTGAATCTCTTTACAAAAGAAATAAAGAAATCGTAAATGATGAATTCGGATATTTTATCGGCGGAACTGTTAAATATGTAAAACCGATTGAAAAAAACGAAAACG
Organism: Treponema sp.; assembly: GCA_017548565.1. Taxonomy (GTDB): domain Bacteria; phylum Spirochaetota; class Spirochaetia; order Treponematales; family Treponemataceae; genus Treponema_D. Next base: position 22,435 of record JAFYZU010000010.1, on the reverse strand, counting down.
GATTTTACTGTGCTTTAACTGCAGAAATCTGGGTTGTAGATATGACGAACGGTAAAGAAATTTACAGGAATTCATATTCATGCGAAACTACCCAGCCTAAGTGGGAAAAAGCCGCATCAAAATGTAAAGAAGATTTAGGCAAAATTATAGCAGATGATTTGATTTATAAGCTTTAATAAAGCTTAATCAGATATAACGGGGTATAAAATGATTTACACAGATACAAGGGATAAATCTGTAAAAGTTGATTTTAAAACAGCAGTAATGAAAGGAATGAATCAGGAAACAGGAGGATTGTTTATTCCCGAAAGTTTTCCGAAATTAGCAGATTCTTTGTTAAACAAGGACCCTGCTCCATCCTTCCGTGACATTGCTTTTAATATGGCAAAGCCTTATGTCGAAGGAGAAATTCCGGATGATGAGCTTGCTTTAATCATTCAGGATGCATATCCTTTTTCACCAAAAATTGCCCCTCTTGATTCAATATCTTATGTACTTGAGTTATTCCACGGACCAACCTGTGCATTTAAAGATTTTGGTGCAAGATTCATGGCTCGTACAATGTCATATCTCAACAGAGGTGAAGAACCGCTTCATATTCTTGTAGCAACCTCCGGTGATACAGGAAGTGCCGTGGGAAGTGCATTTCATGGTGTTGAAGGAATCGATGTAACTATTTTATATCCTGACGGAAAAATAAGTCCTTTACAGGAAAAACAGCTTTCTACTTTTACAGGAAATGTACGTGCATTAAAGATTAAAGGTACTTTTGATGACTGTCAGAAGCTTGTAAAAACAGCATTTACAGATTCAAAACTCCGCAAAAAGCTCCGTCTTTCTTCTGCAAACTCAATCAATATTTCACGTCTTCTTCCGCAGAGTTTTTATTATATGTATGCATCTTTAGTTGTCCGAAACAGATGTGCAATGGACAATAAGATTCATGATCCTGCAATCATTATGGTTGTTCCTTCAGGAAATTTCGGTAACCTTACATCAGGTCTTATTGCAAAAGAAATGGGTGCTCCAATATCAGGCTTTGTTGCCGCTACAAATACAAATAAAACAATTCCGGACTGGATTTCTTCCGGAAATTACAATCCTCGTCCTTCTGTGGAAACTTATGCAAATGCAATGGATGTAGGTGCTCCAAGCAATTATGAACGAATTCAGGCAATGTATTCTCTTGATCAGGTACGAAAGATGTTTGCATCATACTGGCTTGATAACGAAGGAATTATAAAGGCAATTGACAGCTGTCATACAAAAACAGGCTATATAATTGACCCGCATGGAGCAATCGGATGGCAGGCATGGAATGACATTCGAAACGATGCAATGGTAAACCTTATCGACGGTAAAAAGAATGATCCTGAATTACCGGGCTTAACACCTAATGTTCCTGAATGGGGAATCAGGGTTGTAAATAAAAAAGCAGTCGGAATCATACTTGAAACAGCATCTCCTGCTAAATTCAGTTCAACTGTTGTAGAAGCAATCGGAAAAGAACCTCCTGTTCCATCACGTCTCGAAGAAGTTTTACGACTTCCTGACAGGGCAATCCCTATGGAAAATGATTACGAGAAATTCAAGAAATGGCTTTTGAATAATCTGTAGATTAAAGTTCAGGATAAAAAAACTGCCGGTAATAAAACACTAAAGTTTATGATACCGGCATTTTTATTTTAAAAGGATTTATTTACATGCTTCAAAAATAATATCAAGAATGAATATTACTGCAAGAATCCATGTAACAACTGGAATTTCTTTTGCTTTTTTAGTACATGCCTTACACAATACATAAGTGATGATACCGAACATGATACCTTTTGAAATTGAATATGCGAACGGCATAGACATGATTGTAATGAAAGCAGGAATTCCTTCTGTAGGATCTTTAAAGTTGATTTCAACAACAGACTGCATCATTAAGAAGCCTACGAAAATTAAGGCCGGTGCTGTTGCAGCAGATGGAATCAAACTGAATAAAGGCCACAGGAATAATGAAACAAGGAATAAAAGACCTGTTACAACAGAAGCAAGACCGGTTCGTGCACCTGCAGCAACTCCAGATGAAGATTCAACGAAAGATGTTACTGTTGAAGTACCAAGACATGCACCAACTACAGTTCCTACTGAATCAGAAAGCAAAGCTCCCTTGATGTTCAATACTTCACCGTTTGAATCTTTAAGGTTACCCTGCTCTGCAACACCAAGAAGTGTTCCGATTGTATCGAATAAATCGGTAAACAGGAATGTAAAGAAGATTACAAAGAATTGTCCTAAAACTGCAATTGAGAATTTTCCCGCAGGATTCATAAATATTCCCTTGAAATCAAAGGCAAAGAGATATGGTTTAGATGGAGTTGAGAATGGCTTGAATCCTTCAGGAATTGTTGTTACTCCGAACGGAATACCGATTATTGTTGTAAGGACAATACCAACAAGGATTGCACCCGGAACCTTTAATATATAAAGAATGATTGTAATTAAAAGACCGATTACAGCAACAAGAGCTGCCTTATGATCAAGATTAAAATTAACGAATCCGATTGTTGTTCCTGTATCTGTTGTACAGATTCCTGCGTTTACAAGACCAATGATTGTAATGAAAAGTCCTATACCGACAGCAACTGCCTTTTTAAGACCGTCAGGAATTGAACGTACGATTGCTTCACGGACACCGCATAAAGAAAGTATGATGAATAAAATACCCTCTATGAAAACTGCAGTAAGTGCAAGCTGCCATGAACATCCCATTCCTAATACAACAGTGTATGTAAAGAATGCATTAAGACCAAGACCTGGTGCAAGTGCCACCGGAAGCTTTGCAACAAATGCCATAACTAAAGTTGCTATAGCAGCGGAAATTGCAGTTGCAGTAAATACCTGTCCCCAGCCCATTCCTGATTGTGAAAGAATGCTTGGATTTACGGCAAGAATGTATGCCATAGCAAGGAATGTTGTAATACCGCCGATAATTTCTTTACTGACAGTAGTATTCCTTTCTTTTAATTTAAAAAACTTTTCCATCGAAATCCTCCTTTTCATGAAAAAGAAAATATAAAATTATTATATCACAAAAAAAGAAAAAGAGAAAAAAAAACTGTTAAATAAAATGCAAATTTATTGTTTACCGGTAGATATTTTCTTAATCCATTTACGGCTTTTTAACCGGATGACGCACCAGAAGGTTTTTACAATCTGATCGGATTTAAGGCATACATAAATTAAAAAAGGTGACCATTTAAATACAAATCCGGCAAGAATTCCAAGAGGAATTGAAATTACCCATAGGAATATATTGTCTGTAAGCATCAGCATTTTTGTATCCCCGCCGCCTCGAAGGACACCTTTTGTCATAATGGAATTTGTAGCCTGGAAAACTATAATAAAGCTGATTGCAAGCATAAGTTGACCGGCAATTTTTTTTGTTTTAAGACTTACATTATTGTAATATCCGATGACAGGACCTTTGCATAATGCAATGAACAGTGCCGAAAAACATCCAAGGGCAAGTCCAAGACCGAAGAAAAGCCACCCCTGCTTCATCGTTTTTTCCTTATCACCGCTGCCAAGTGTCTGACCGGTAATGATTGCACCCGACTGACTTACACCCTGGATTACTACAGTACTAAGCTGCTGAGTAACAGAAGTAATTGCATTAGCGGCAACGAATGCAGAACCTAAACGACCGATAACCATTGCTACCGAATTATTCCCTATTGCAAGAATACCGTCACTAATTAAAACAGGAATGGAAATTCTGAAATATTCACGGATTAAAGTTCCTGTTTTCATGAAAATATCATGGATTTTAAAATTGATTTTCTTATCCTTTATGAAAAGATATCCGAGAATCATGACTGCTTCAAAAATACGTGCAATAAGCGTTCCCAGTGCTGCTCCTGCAACTTCCATTCTAGGGGCTCCGAATTTTCCGAAGATAAAAATATAGTTAGAAATAAGATTTACAAAAAAAGCACCAATAGATACGAAAAGCGGAAACAGAGTCTGACCAACACTTCGTAAAACTATAGTCGTAGTTAATGAAGTTCCTAAAAAAAAGTATGTCGGAATAGACCATGTAAAATATATTGAACCAAGACGGATGATATTGTCTTCTTTTGTATACATTTTCATAAGAATTTCAGGCATAATCAATGTAAAAAGTGCAAAAACAGCGGCAAGAAAAACAGTTAATCGCAGCATAAGACAGATTGTCTGTTTAAGTGCACGCGATGCATTCTGTTCATTATCCTTATTGGAAACCTTCATTCCCCAGTATCTTGAAACAAGGACAGAGGCTCCCATTCCAAGACCCATACAGAAAATGTGATAGATGCTGATGAAAGAATTGGCAAGTGATGTTGCAGAAAGTGAATCTTCACCAAGAGATCCGACCATGATAGTATCGAGCATGTTTACGCCTATAGTAATCAGGCTCTGAAGAGCAATTGGAATTGAAATAGCGAATACTTTCTTATAAAATTCTTTGTCTTTACTGAATAAAATCATAAACTTAGTTAAACGTTTTATTAGATTGATTTAACTATACAGAAAAGATGAGAATTATTCAATGATTATTTTACTCCATGCAGGTACAGACTACACGTAATCCGCCGTACATACTGCGGTAAGAAGGTTCACGAGGAGTACCACGGTCTTCGATTCGTATTGATGATTCAATTCCGCTCCAGCATCCCCCTCGCCTTACACATGTAGTACCCGATTCAGCACCAAGAACAGGTGTTGATGCATCAATATCACCATACCAGTCATAGCAGATTTCAGCGATGTTGCCGCTCATATCATAAAGCCCGAGAGAATTAGGTTTCTTCTGCTTAACCTCATGAGACTTATACCCGCTGTTATCTTTATACCATGCAACTTCATCTATATCATCACTTCCGCAATATGTAGTCTGTTCTTCTAAAATACCGCTGCTTCCCCCTCTTGCCATAAATTCCCATTCAGCTTCAGTAGGAAGACGATAGCCGTTTGCACTTAAATCATATTTAATACCTGTTTCAGGATTTCCTAAAATCAAAGAATCTTTTGTTGAGTTATAGTAAAATTTTCCATCTTCATTAACTGTAACCTCAGAACCTTCAAGCAGTGTCCATTGCTCAGGAGCATAGACATTCTGTTCTTCGATTATCATGTAATATACTGGATCAAGACCTTCTGCAATACTTCTGAGATTACAATAGATTACGCATTCATACCAGTTGATGTAATAGGCAGGAAAATCATCACCAAGACCTTTACTTTCAAGCGGTTTATTATCATTCTTATTATTTTCAATTCCATACCAGGTCATATATTGAGCATATTCAGCCTGAGTTACTTCATGATCACACATAACAATAGAGCCGATAGAGATGTCACGCCCTTCGATAAAAAGACCGGAATTTTCGACCGGTTCATTGATTTCCGTTCCTTCAGAAATAACACAGTTTTTAAGCCATTTTGCATACAATTCAGTATCTGAAAGGATTAAACAGTTAAAATCAAATTTACGGGTTAATTCAGCATCACAGTACCAGCCGAAAAACTGATATTCCTCTTTTTCAGGATCATCAGGTTTGTCTGCCCTGTTACCGCTTTCAACAATCTGAGCAGGAACATCACTGCCGCCGTTACTGAAAAACGACACAGTATAATAGACAGGCTCCGGAACTTTTTCTGGCGCAATAACAGCCTGACGACATCCGATGAAAAAAATCATCATAATAAAAAATGCAAAAACCGTACATTTAAAAATCTTTTTTGTCATAAGCTCCTCCTGTTTATTAAAATTTATCAATAGACCCAAACCACCGCAATTATTATAAGGGCAGTTTTTAAATTCAGCAAGTTTTTTTTAGATAGCCTGTAATTAGTTTTCTGAAAGCTTAAATAAATCTTTCTGCCATATCGTCCAAAGGCTTTAAGTCATAAAGGTCTATGCCCACTCCAAAAGTTCTGTCCAGAGTAATGCTCAGCTTTTCAATTGTTTTCTGAGTTGGAAAATATTCATCTGTAAAAGGAAAATATAAAGTAATCTGGTACTTGGCTTTTTCAGTAAACTTACCTGTAAGCTCAAAACGGTAAACAAGAGGAATCACTTTCAAATCGGCAATAACGCTGTGGCCGTCAAAATAAAAGGTTCTTGTATTAATCCATTTTAAGTCAGGTGTATTTAAGTCCCAGCCTGTGGTATAAGAGTCATCGTTTTCCTGAACGTCCAGACGAAGATAAAGAGGTTCTTTGTTTTCGCCGCGCAGTTCAAATTCTTTTATGCTAAGATTTTTATAGATTATTTTGTAGGCATATCTGTCTGCCAGAAGGTCAAACTTTTGTTCACGATAAAAAAGCAAAAGAAACAGAGCAAGAACATTATTTTCTTCAAGTCTTGTAACAACGCAGCCCTGAATTGTCCTTCCGGTTATAACTCGTTTTTCCCTGTTCCTTATGCCTATGCAGCCAGGCAGAACGTAGCCTTTCGACGCCTGTCTTACAGTTTCCTCGCTGTATGGTAATGGATAATATTCATCGTCTTTTGCAACAGTCAGTGTGCAGTCTCTGCCTTGAACTTTCATGATTCAAGCATAACACTACATGTAGTCAGCATTGTGTAGATAAGGGTCTGCAAATTGCTGATGTATGTCTGCGAGGTGCTGATGAGAATAGATTAAATAGGATGAGGGGGCCCCCGCAACGCCCCCGTAGTTTTATATTAAATGTTGTACATCCAATTCTTTTAATCTTGTAAGCATTTTACCAATTGTACCGTTCGCAACGTAGCTGCCGAATAATCCATCGCTAAATCGTTCCCCACGTACCATTGAAAAAATCATATAAAGAATTATATCGCCATCAATTTTGGAAATATCAGCTTTGCTTAAGTCTTCATGACAATCTAAGCCCGTTGCTTTATAAATTACCTCATCATAGTTCTGTCCGCCGTTTGGAACAAACTCGTACATCTTCTTCATGAACTCTTTAGTTGTTTCATCGTACTCAGGCCAGCCGGCAATGTATGGATGTTCATGACTTCCATCTCCCTGATTTTCAGGATATTTCCAATGAGCTGGTTTGAGTTTTCCTAGATAGGCGGTTACTTGTTCGTACATGGTGGACTCCTAAATTATTCTTTGTATGAATCATGTAATCTTTGTAGCATTTTTTTCTGATGTTCTTCCATCTTTTTAATAGTCCAGCATTTTGCCAATTCTGCAACAGAACCTGTTTTTTCTTCTTCTTTACAAAACTCTAGAATCTTATAAAGTTTTATACTTTCAATACTGTTACTAGAAATCTGATCCAAAATGCGACCGAACTTCGTGTTTATTGTATCATCACTCTGAGTTGAATTAAATGAAGATGAAATCAAGAATAGATTTCCAAACTTATGCTTATAATCGCCCCAAGGTTCATATCCCTCTCTGTTTTCATCATTTTGCGGATGTAAATGTTCTTGAGAGTTGTAACTACGCTTAAATTTGTAATTGTTAATTACTGGGTCAATTTTTTGAGAACTTAATTTATGATTATCGAGCCATAGATAAAAATCAAGTCTTCTTAAGAAATAAACTGTATAACGTCCTCCAAAAGAAATATCCTTTGGATTATTTAAAATATCTTCAGAGTGCTCTTTAATCGTATTATCAATTCTTTGAAGTTCCTTAAATATTTGAGTTGCTGAAGCATTATGATTTTTATTTATGAATTCCAAAAAAGGCACTATCCATCTGTAATATGTTTTAGAAGAAGAATCTACATAAAGTACAGATTGTAATTGTTTTATCATATTAGAATCAGTTTCTTTTTCTTTTTCAGGTTCAGAAAATTCTAAATCATAAGGATTAAACTCTGAATTAGGCACTCTCAAGACAAAGTAATCATAAAGAATCCTATATCTTAAAAGGTCTTCACCAAATTTCTTCCAGTTATCACCATTCCAATCATTTGTGTATTCTTTAAATATTTTCTGCAAAGCATGAACATCAAAGAATTCATTTACATTAACTTTATTTCGAGTTTCTTCATTAAGACTAATAAATAGAATCTGCAATAAAAATTCTGGAAAGTTTAATGCTGAGTGATAACCATCACCAAAATACTTATCCTGTCTTCTTACATCAGGGTTATGGCCATCAGCTTCCAATTCACTAATTGTTTGAAAATCACTGTCTTGCTCTTCATCTTCATGAAAATCATTAAGTAATTCAATATTATTTTTATAAATGAAAGATTTCTTTTCAATGTAAGAATCAAAATTAAGAAATAATTCTTTGTATCTTTGTCTAAGCTCATCTTCTGATTCTTTTTGTCTTCCTTCGGTCTTATATCTGATAAGCAGTTTATCCATATCGGCAACTAGATTCCAAATCTGATTGTAAAAAGGCTGATTATCTTTAATCGATTTTAAATATTTTTCTACCTTGATTATTTCATGACTTTCAAGGTTTCTTCCAGTTGAGTTCATTGCTTCAAAATATTTATTCAAATCAGAAGGCTTATAATTTTGGGGTAAAGTTGCCATAAAGAATGTGCATTTTTCATAAACATATTTTGCAAACTCTTTTTTATTTGAAGCATTCAAATTTTTATTTACCCAATCAATAACGGTCTCTTTTCCGTTATGCATTTTTTTATTTGTATAATCGGTGATTTCTTTCTCATCAAATAAACTGCTAAGATATCTTTCATCATCGAATCGAGCTTTTAAATGCAGTTTTCCTTTCATATTTGCCCAAGGTTCATATAGATTTTTGAAGACAGAAGCAATTATTGATAAAACTGTAAAACGTTGCTGACCATCTACCAAATCATTTTCATATAATGTTAACATTCCAATATAATATGGACTTGGGTTAGTAGAATTTCTATTATATTCAAACAACATATCATTCAGTAATTGTTCGATGTTGTCCTTTTCCCATTCAAACAATCGTTGATAAATTGGAATATTAAAAGTATGTTCACTTGTACAAATTATTTCAGGTGTAAATCTATTATTTGTATTATCAGCCATTTTTTTATCTCCAATCATTAAGATTTTTAACAGTCAATTCGTTTTCATTTATTTCTTTAAAACATGAAGCAATTTTTACTACATATCTTTCACGAATATCAGATTCAGAACTTTTCTTTTCTTGTGCTTTAATTTGATCCAGATTCATTAAGTTTGAATTAATGTTATTCATTTCTGCTAAGAAAAAAGTTGGAGAAGTACTTGTTTCAATTAGCAGAGGAATTTTAGATTGCCTTACATGCTCAAATATTCCTGAAAGATGAATTTTTTTATTCTCATATCTATTCTGTGAAACATATCGGGCAATTAAAAGAGTTGCTTCTGTTAAATAACTTTCACCAAACTTATAATAATATGCAAAAATTAAAGCTTCTATTACATCACGCAGAAGAGTATGACTTTCTCCTGTCAGATTATGAATCATCTCGTATTGTTTTGTTTCCTTAAATAAACGCATCTTTTCTATAGCTTGATTTGTAAATTCAAAAAAATGTGTTCCACCTTGGATTGGTTCAAAATATTTGAACTGTTCACCGAATGGTGGAATTGATTCAACAATTGGTGAACTTTCAAATTCTTTCTTTACGTTATACCTTTCACCCTCATTCCACCAATCAAACTTAAACCATTTTCTTAAGCGGAAAACGTATAATGATAATGCCTGCTCATATTCTTTTAAATCAGATTTGCTAGGAGCATCTGCTAATATCATTTTGTCCCATCTTGTTGCCAGATGTAGCTGTTGAGGTTCTGTAACTACGTACCTTAAATGATGGGCTTTTAATAAATCATAATCTGATAATGGAGCTCCACGAGAGTTTTCATTAGAGAAGAATGTATATGCAAGGTCGATTGAATCATCATTAAGAATTAAAACATTAAGGAAAATATAATCTAATAATTTATTCTTATTTTTAAACTCTCTTTTATTTGTAAATTGATGAATTAAAAATCGGTTGTATTTTATATAGCGTTGTGCATCGGAATCTTCAAATTTTTCATTAAGCAATGAAATGCCGTTTTCCAGTCCTAATTCAAGCATTAATAACGATAAAGTAACCAATCGCTGTTGACCATCAATAATGTCATAAACATTATTACCTTTGTTTTGAATTATAATACTTCCTATACAGTATTCATCAGAAATATTTTCAAGATCATTCAATAGTTGAACTACTGTTTTTTCTTTCCAGCAGTAAATTCTCTGATATGCAGGTATCTTTAATTTCTTATCAACTAGGACTTCTTTTAATGATAATTGTTTTAATTCGACTGATTCATTATTGCCCATTATTTTCATTCTCCATTCTTCCAAATAAGTGTAACCAGTGTATCCAAAGTTCACTGAAGATTTCATTATCTAAAACTCTTTTATATCCTTTTAGCATTTCTTCTTTTAGAAGTATATTTACATCCGCAGTGTTCTTTTCTTCTTTTTCATATCCATATAAGTTAAATGCCTTTATAAGAGTAAGATATTCTTCTTTATTTAATAGTAAACTAAAGTTTCCTTCTGAAAATTTCCCCATACGCCACAAATAAGCATCAAGTATATCAAAATTTTGTAAAGGATATTGGCCACAAATATCTAATTTTGCAGCTAGTTCTTTCATCATGTTCAAGTAAGAAAAGATATTAATATCTATTGTTGAAGATAACTTTCTCTTTCCAGTTAATCCTACATAATTACAAACTGGCTGGTACATATTTTTTGCTAATGAATCATAAATTGGAAACCCAATTTTATCCGCAGAATCCATCATTAATTGAAAATAAAAATATTTTGAAAGAAGAGATTTTGCTCCGCCAGCTGATTTTCCGTTTTTCTGAATACCATACTCTTTATCATCAAACATATTGAATATGTTTAGTGCTGTATCAGGACTATTTCTAAAACTCTGGATTTTCTTTATGACTTCTTTTTCATTAGCTCCTAGTGAATATATTTCAGAACTCAAATCTTCAAAAGGAAAATATCTCTTTCCCATATTTGTAGAATATAAAGAGTCTATTACAATTAATCTAAGTTCTATGCTTTCTTGGTTGTAATTATCTCCGCCAGTTGTTTTAAAAATTCTAAGAATTTTTTGCTTCTGACTGCTATAACCGTTATTAGAATTTGAAGTCACAATATCTTTTGAAACTTTTTCAAGTAAAATTTTTACTTCATTAATATTTTTTGAATAATCCAATTTATACTCCAAGCTCAGCCTTAGCAGCCTGATATTCATCTGCACCAAAAGCACAAAGCATTACATTAATATCATAATCAGGATAATCCTGCACAAACTTCTTATAAGCTCTTCCGGCTTGTTTTGCAGATTCTGCAGGAGCATTTTTAAGATTTCCTCCAAAGATTCCAGAGCTGATTAAAGGAAATGAAATACTATGCAATCCGTTATCTTTTAGCAGAACAAGAGAATTATAATAAGCGTTATAAAGTTCAAGAAATGCTTTTGGTGTCATACCAAAATCTGGACCAACAGCATGAATAATAAACTTTGCATTTTTCATGTTAAAAGCAGGAGTAATTACAGCATTCCCATCTTTTACAGGCGTTTGTTTTTCGGAACAAGCTTTTGTTAATTCTGTTGCTCCACATTTATTAAAGATGACTCCACAGATTCCGCCACCTTTAATCAGACCTGAATTTGCCGCATTCACAACAGCATCCGCTGTTTGGTCGGCACAGCTTCCATGAATTAATGTAAAGTTAGACATATAGGCTCTCCTTTTATCTTCCAGTCACAAACTTAGTAACATATTCCCTTACAAGTGATTTTACTTTCCAATCAGAATAATCTTCTTTATCTCTCTGCAAGAAATAAGCTTTTGCCTTTTCATGTACAACGAGATTAATAATCGCAGAAAGTTTCCCGCCTTCATCAGGATTATCCTTATTAATTCCTTCCACAAGCTCATTAAACTTTTCTACATCAATACCAAGATTATCGCAAAACTGTTTAGCTTTATTATCCTGCTCATCTTTAGCGTATTGAGTAATCAAATCCCGCAAAGAAAAATCACTGTCTACATTCAGTTTTCCAGTCTGAATATCACTAATAATATTACGTGCAAGTCTCTGGTGGTCAGTGCTCAATTTTGCAAACTCAGAATACAATTCTTCCAGAGCCTTTTTAGATTCCTCACTTCCTTCGCCAGTAGCTTTAAGACTATCAATATAGGCCTTAAAGAATTTCTGAAGATAAGCTTCGTCAATTTTATCCATGTGGTTTTCAACAAGATGGATATCAATCTCAAATGGCGGAATTGCATTTCCAGAGCCAGTTCCTTTACCTTTTTGAACTATTCCAACATATCGCTGAGTAATTGCCTGAAATGCATCCTGTGGAACTCCAAAAGAAACAGAGGGCATTACTGTTGCTGTAGTGCCATCACTAAGAGGTTCTTCTTTAACCTCTGGCTGCCCGATTTCAGATTCCATAACAGGGTAATCAGTTTTATCCCATTGAAAGCCCTGAACCTTTGCAGCATCAAGGTAAGCATTGAACTTGTTATAAAGCTTTACAAACTTTGCAACCGTTGCTTCATCCTCTGGAAGAGAAGAGAAATCAGGTACACCGGCTTTTACAAACAAGTCCTTAATTTCGTCATAAGTCTGTTCCATCTTTTTCAAGTTAGCAGGAAGCTTGTTTACAAATACACCTTGTGTATTTTCGCCGGAATATGTTTTTACAGCTTCTTCAACATTCTTTTTCATAATGTGCGGCTTTCTGTAAAAGTGAATAATTCCGTGTCGCTTTTCGTTTCCAAAAATACGGTTTGTTCGGCTCATTGCCTGAATCAGATTTTCATAATCAAGAATCTTATCCAGATACAAAACATTTACATACTTTGAGTCAAAGCCTGTAAGCATTTGATTTACAACAATAAGAATATTAAGCTGCTGGTCTTTTGAAAGATTCTTAAAATGTTCCTTATGAGCAAGTCTCCAGCTTACATTCGTTTTCATCTGGTCGTAAGTTTCCAGAGTATACTTGTCTGTCTTAAAGAAAGTCTGATTATAATCAGAAATGATTTCTTTTAATGCAATTTCCTTTTCAGCTCCTGTATCTCCATCTGTAGAAGGATCAACAAGAACAGTTGTTTTAAGCTTTGGAGCAAGTTCTTTGAAAAGTTTGTAATATTCAAATGCCTGTGGAATAGAACTTGTTGCAAAAATACCATGGAACTTTCCGCCCACAGTTACATTGTTCCAGTTCTTTACGATATCAAGCACAACAGCTCTTCTGTATTCGTCAGCTTCTTTTGTATCTCCACTGTAGTTTGAATTAGGTATCTCTTTTTCAATCTCTTCCATTGTTTTATCGTTCAAATATGATTGGAAGCATTTTGTAAGAGATTTATCATTGTAGATTTTATGTTCGTCATTTGTTCCGCAAGCCCTATAACCCGCGGCTTTTCGTACCTCAGAGTCATTATTCAAAAGCTTCATACAAGGATCAAAGCCAAGAACATTGCCGTCGTGAATACCGTTTGCAATTGTATATGTGGCATCCTTAAACTCGTCACCAAAAATATCAGCAGTAGTAAACTCAGCAGAACCAGCATCATCCTTTGAATAAATAACTTTCTTGTTTTCTTCAAAAATAGGTGTTCCTGTAAATCCAAATAAAAGTGCATTCGGGAATGAGTTTTTAATTGTAGAAATCATCGTGCCGAATGTGTCGCGATGAGCTTCATCAATAATGATTACAATTTTCTTTTTATTGATTTTCTCAAAGTCTTTCTTGTTCTTTTCATTCGGAACAAGATTACTCATTTTCTGAATCGAAGTAACAATCAGCTTTGTGTTTACGCCAGGAGTGTTATTATCAGACAAAAGCCTCTGCCATAGTTTTCCAGTATTGGCAGTGTCTTGTACGTCCATTGTATCATCACTAAAGTTTTTATATTCAGTGAGAGTCTGTGTGCCGAGTTCAATTCTATCCAAAAGGAAAATAACTTTATCGCAAAGTCCTTCCTCGCTGATAATCTGTGCAGTCTTAAAAGAAGTTAGAGTTTTACCAGAACCAGTCGTATTCCAAACATAACCGCCAGTCTGAATACCATCGTTCCATTTATCTTTATGACTGCTTACTTTATTGCGGATAGCACGTACAGCATTAAACTGATAGCTTCTTAAAACCTTAAGCGTTTCATCTGTTTTATCCGGTACAGTGTAGAATCCAATAATTTCATGAGCCATAGGAATGTAAAGGAATTTATGAATAAACTCTTCCCATTCCAAAACCTCTACGTTTCTTTCTTTTGCCCATTTAAAAGCAAAGTTTTTATTGAACTTTATATATTCTCCAGGGTTAGCAAAATATCGGCTTTCTTCCGGAGTCATTGCAACAAAAATTTGTACAAAGCTGAAAAAGCCTGAATAAATTCCTTCGCTGTGATAAAGACGAAGTTGATTAAATGCTGCTTCCCACGGAACATCACTGCGCTTTAATTCAAGATGATATAATGGCATTCCGTTTATAAGAAGCATTAAATCTCCACGGCGGTCTCTGTCCATAGAAGTTTTACGTTCAAAAATCGGCTGTTCTGCAATCTGAAAAACAGTTTCACCATCCTGTATCTTTTTACGATCGTAGATTTCAAGATAAACAGTTTTATTGTAATTTTCTGTATCTTCTTTATTTGAACGAATAAGGTCTATAAGTTTTGAATTGATAATTCTGTTTATTTCGCAAGGAGTTTTACCACGGATTTTCAAAAGCAGTTTATCAATTTCATCCTGATTAAGAGGAACATTATTTAATTCTTTACGGTTATGTTCAAAGATAATGTTTGCCCAGTTCTGAATAAGTTCTGCTTCTGTTGGATACTTTAAGACAAACGGATAATTTGCACCACCTTTCCAGCCACAGGCATTTAATTTTGCAACAACATCTTTTTCAAAATCTGCTTCAACAGTATATTTTTTTGTCATATTTGCCTCTACACAAACATCTTGCTAAGAAGAGTTTTCTTTACGTTCTTTAGTTTTTCCAATTCTGCAGCCTGTTTGGAAATAAGGTTATCCAGATTCTGGAAGTATGAGCCGATTTTTTGTTGTTCTTCAAGAGTTGGAAGTAAAAGTTGTAATTGTGTGTAATCGCCCAAATTATAATTAGTTCGTCCATCACCTGTTGAAACACTAACCGCCCATAGTTTATGTTTATCCGAATTAAGAAAAATTGATAAAAACATTGAGTCTAAAAGATTATCCTTTGGTCGTGTTACAATCGTAGCAAAACCAATAGTTCCATTTTCTTTTTCTGTAATTACTGCAGAAGTTCCAACATCTCCTGTATGTACCGTTATAACATCTCCTATTCTATGCTTTTTGTTTGAATTCTGGTTTGCAAATTCTTGAGTTAAATAAATTGGTTTATCTGCGAATGAAAAATAATTGTCTTTTATATCAGAATTACGAATTAACAAAGTTCCTTGATTTGAATAAAACTTTGTCATTGTAGTTACAAGTCCAATAAATATTGTTGCTAAATCTGTAATGTTTTTTTCTTCCCAGTCTCCAGAAAAACCCTTAAACCTGATTTCCGGCACAAGGCTGCCTTTCTTTGGAAACATTTTCTGCAGCATACATTTTTTTAATGCCACAAGTTTGTCGTGTTCCTTTTGTGTAGAAGCAATAAGAGAATCAATCTGAGAGAATATGGTACCGATTTTGGATTGCTCGGTTGAATCAGGATAATTAACCCATGTTTTCTGAATGCTTGTTTTAGATATTGAAGTAACTTTTGTTCCCTGCATAAAAGGAAGTAGTTGATTGTGATAAGCCGGACTGTTAATAAAATATCCCAAATACTTTGGTTCAAACTTTAGTTTTGGACGTGCAACAAAAGTATGCAATCCTGCAACCAGTTTTTCATTATCAATATTATTTAGCTCTGTTGCTTTTCCACAAGTTTCATCTTCCGCAGTATCAGCAAAAACGATATCACCATTTTTCAAAAGATTCTTCGAGTCAATTTTCACATCTTCAGGAATATATGGAATCTCGTTATTCTTTACATCAAGAATTGAATCAAACTTTATAAGGACATCGCCATAATGAACATTCTGAGTCGAAGTTCTTTCTGTTGTAAGTTCTACTCGTGACAATGTATTATTGGATACAGAAGTATCAAAAGTTTCTGTATATTTTTTCTGAGTCCAATCTTCTGAAAAGTTTTTGAATCTTATCTGAGGAGATTTTTTTGTTGTTTGTACATTACTCATAAAAACTATCCCCTCAATATCTTCTGAAACTCTTCAAGGCCTTTTTTGTCAAACTCGCTTGCTTCAAGTTCGTCCATTAAACCGCACAGAGTTTTCTTTGTTTCTGCAATGTCATTCTGCAGGCTTTCATAAGTAATGCCGTATTTCTTTTTAAGGCTTTCAAGTTTTTCAATTAAAGATTCAATTACATCAGCACACTGCTTTTCAAGTTTTTCAGAAAGTCCTTTTATCCATTTAATTTCAAGAAGGTCTTTTATTTTATCTTCTGAAAGGTCTGCATAAGCTCTTTCTGTTTTTCCATGCAAAAGCATTTCCTGGTCAGTAAGATTCTTCTTTGTTGTTTTAAGTTCAGACTGAATCTTTTCGCCATCAGTAAGAAGTGCTTTTATTTCATCTGCATTTTCTTCTATCTGATTCTTACTAAGTTTTTCTTTTAATGCCTTAACATCTTTTGCACTAAAACTGAATTCAGCATCTTCACCTAAAAGCTCGCAAATATTTTCTGCCATTGAGCTAATCTGACTTTCTTTGCTTTCTTTATCTTTTATCAATTCCTGAAGCTTATTCCAGTCATCTGTAAGAACGTATTTCTGTATCAATTCAAATGGCAAAACATGACCTTCGCGGTCAACTTTTTCTTCTTCACCGTCTTCGTTAATTTCAATTACATCATCAATATGCTTGCAGCAGTCTATTCCTTCTGCCTGCATGTATTCCAAATCAAGCGCAATCTTAGACCAGCTTTCTGCAAGACTCTGGTAAGAAGTGTATTTATCAAGCAAAGGAAGTTTCTGCAATCGCTCAAAAATATTATCAGCAATCAAAGATTCTTCTTTTGCAATATTTACATTTTTGTAGCCTTCAATAAGTTCTTTTTTAAGATAAGAATCAAAATCAGCAAAAGCAGCTTTGTAAGCATTTTTGAAAGCGTCTACATCTTTGTGATTTTTGATTGTATCAGCAATATCGCAGTCTTTTACCTGTAAATAAGGAGAGCCGTTGTCATCAAAGAGAGCTTCCTTTAATCCTGGCATTGTTTCCCAATAAAGATTCAAATCTTCAAGTTCGCTTTTTGGAATACCACCGAACATGCTTGCATAAAGGTCGTATTCTTCTTCTTTTTCAGATGAATCTACATAGCGCGGAATGTTCAAGTTGAAATTGTTTGCCTTAATTTCATCAAGCTCAACTTTGCGGCTAAATCCTATAATTGTTGCGCGGCTTGCGAATATATCTACAATCTTTTTAATATCACATTCACGAAGCTTGTTATTCTTACCGACTTTTTCAAAACCTTTTGAGGCATCAATAAAAAGAATATCAGTATTACTTCGCTGCTGCTTCAATACCATAATAATTGTTGGAATACCAGTACCAAAGAAAATATTTGCAGGAAGCCCAATAATTGCATCAATCTTGTTATTTAATATCAGATTCTTTCTGATAGCACCTTCGCCGTTTGAACTTTCTCCATCTTCATCACTACCACGGAAAAGTACACCGTGCGGCAAAACAATTGTCATAATTCCGCCGTTGTTTAGGTGATACAAATCATGTAGAAGGAATGCATAGTCAGCTTTACTCTTTGGAGCAATTCCGTACCCGTCATAACGAGGGTCCTGGTCTTTATCAGTCGGGTCCCATTCCTGAGAATACGGTGGGTTCGATACGACCGCATCCAGTGGCAAGAACTCGTAATTTCCGTTTTCATCAAAAATCGGCCAGTCATCTTCCAAAGTATCAGCCTGACGTGTATTGATATTGGCAACCTTAATTCCACGCATTACAAGATTCATACGCATAAGGTTGTAAGTGTTTCCAATAAGTTCCTGGGCATAATACTGGATTGAATCCTTATCCATGTACTTGCTTGCAGTTTTACCAATATTGATAAGAAGAGAACCAGAACCACATGTCGGGTCATAAATCTTAAGCGTTTTTTTATCTTTATGATGCTCTGCAATAATTTCACTCATCAAAAGACTTACTTCATGCGGAGTATAGAATTCTCCTGCTTTCTTACCACCATTAGCCGCAAACATTCCAATCAGATATTCATAAATAAAACCAAGAACATCATAATCAGTATTGCGGTCATTCATTGGAATACATCGAATAAGAGTAATGAGCTTACTTACCGCCTTAGTCTGTGCCGCAGTATTATCACCAAGCTTTCCAAGTCCAACCTGCAAAGAATCAAAAATCTTATCAAAAATCTTTTTATGTTTTGGATCAATATTGTGCGTAAACTCAATAAGGGCATTACTTACATCTTTAATAGAAAAGTTCTTTTTAGAAAACCAGGTAGTAAAAAGGTCATTATAGGCAATGTAATAACCAAGCGCAGATTTTACCTGTATGATTGTCTGCTCATCAGAAAGAGCGTCTTTAATATCTTTATCAGAACAGCCAAGTTCTGTTTTAAGCCATTTTATTTCTTCATCAGAAAGGAATCTATAAAAGATAAGACCAAGAATATAATCCTTGTACTCACTGGCCTCAATCTTATTTCTCATTTTATTTGCACTTTCCCAGATTCGGGAAGCAAGCTGCTGTTTTGTCATTTATTTTTCCCCATTTATAATTGTTCTATTATACCACACAAATGTACTTTTGGGGCATAAAAAGAGAATCATAGGTTTGTTTTTGTATTATACTACTTATGCTGTCTCAAATAATGATACAGGGTGTTATTTTTTTTCAGCTAATTGTTGTCCTAAAATATAGAAAGCCTCACCAAGCATAGCCGCCGGCTTTTCTATAGGTACAAGCGTGCTTTGTATTTCTACAACTTGTCCTTCGGGAATGTCTAAAAAGTCAAAGAAATCTTCAACTTTATTCATTACCTTATCGCTCCAGTGGCAGTGTAAAGCAATCACATCTTTAATGTGTTCCACGTCTTCTTTTGTAAAATAGGAATAATGATGTATGTTACTCATACTTAGATTATATGATACATCTTTTTGTTTTGGGGATTTAAAATTCTACAATTACAGTAATTGTAAACTTAAAGTTCTCTTCCTCGCTGATTGTATATGAGTATTCTGTTTCGGTTTCACAAAGCATGGCATTTATTGCCTGAATGTATCTGTCAAACTTCCATATTTTATATGATTCATGTTCTGCAAACTTTATTTCAAAGTCTATCTTAAACTCTGTATTGCAGATGATTCTGTCCTTTTCAGAGTAAGTTGCCTTATATGTTGTGAACTTAAAACATGGCAGTTTTATACAGTTTTCTTCCAGAGCTTTATTCTCAAATGTTTTTAGTATTATCTGGTCGTTATATTTTATATTGATTTTCTGTATGTACTCTGGAAGCTTTTCAATCAACAGCTTTTCAAGTTCTTTATAAACGTTCTCGAAACTTGTAATCATAACCACTTCCTTTTATAGCTGTGTATGATTTTCTGCACATCTGGCGGCAGTTCTGTATTCTCTATTTCTTCATGATTTACGCTTTTATAAAAGTCTTTTCTCTTTATCAGAAACATTTTGATTACTGCTTCCTTTAAGTCTGCCGGAAAAGTCTCTTGCAAAAAGCCTGCATTGTAATTAAGGAATAAAACGTGCCCTTCAAGTTTTGGATCAATAAAGATAATCCTTCTGCCGTCTATCACGCAGTTAGGAACACGCAGCTTTGTATTCATATCAACGATGTTAATCATTTCTGTTATGTTGTCATAATTTGTGAACACCTGGCAGTCTTTTACTGTCTGTATCTCGTTATATAAAAAAAGCACCCAACAAGGGGTGCTCGTATCATTCCGGAGATTATTTCCATTCCTTCTTTTTCAGAGGTTTCAGATAGTTCTGCTTTAAGTCTCTCATATTACAAAAGAATGTAAGTTCTGAATTAGAAAAAGCATTATTTTCAATTTTTAATTTTATAAGTTCCATTGTGCAGAATCAAAAGCAAGAAACTCGTTATAATGCTCTCTGATGAACTGAGAAATCTGCTTTGAAAGATTTCCTGTTGCTTCAACAGAATCTTCAATGTGTTTCTTTTCTATGTAAAAGCATTTGTACTGAACATCAATAGAACGTATAAAAGCCATCATTTTGTTGAATATTCTGCGGCGTTCAACAACATCCATTTCTTTGTAAATTTCTTCTTTACGGATAATCGGTCCAGTATGAATACAAAGATTTTTAAGTCCAAGATAAGAGAGTTCAGTATCAAGGTGTTTTATATTTTCCTGAATATCTACATCCTGATTATGGAATACCATAGTTATGATGTAATATGGAGAATGATAACTGTATTCTCCAAAGTCTCCAGATTCGTCTATAAAAATGCTTAATTCTTTCAAAATATTTTCCCACTCAAAAAAAAGGCGAGGAACTTCCTCGTCTTAGATGGACCTGGGTGTTTCAACCAGCCCGAATAATATTAGTCAAATTAATTAAGCCAGAACAGCAACTCTTTCTTTTATTGCCTGCATCTGCTTTGCAGTGAGTTTAAACATTGTAGAAAGTTCCTCTTCGTTCATTTTACCGCTTTCAAGAAGTTTTACAGCCATTTCAATGGTTCTTTCTTCTCTGGCTTCTTTTTTTGCTTCTTTTTCAAAGTCTTCCATAATTCTGCACATATGCTTAACCCCCTGTTCACTTTCTTTGAGGTATCTGGCTCTTTCTGCCAGAAGCTTATTTTTCATATCATCGGCCTTTTTGCAATGAAAGTCATGCATCAGGTCGCCAATAGGATCATTTCCTTTATATTCGCCATTAACATAGATGATGTGAGCTTCGTCATTAAACGGTGCCTCACCATTTACATATCTGTCTATTTTATACAGCGGTTTTCCTTTTTTGTATATGTCATTCTCAATAAAATCAACTCGCAAAAAATCCAAAATTATGTTATATTATTAATTAGAAGGAGGTACCCCATGAGTAATAAGCAAATAGAATACTCAGTTTTTTGCATTGAAAATGTTGCAAAACAACTTGGAAAAACTGGCTCAGAATTATTTCAAATTCTCAATTCTTCAGGCCTGCTTCATTCATACATTATACCTTCTTATGAAGCACTTCATACTCAAAGCAAACAATATATAGTAGACGAAATAGTGTCAGTTCTAAAAGAAATGAATCTTGTTGCATGAAGCTCTACCACGGTTCAACAGTCATTGTAGATAAACCACTTGTTTCTTACGGTCGCGACAACCTTGATTTTGGCAAAGGCTTTTATACAACAAATAAGCAAAGCCAGGCTGAAAAATGGGTGCAACGTTTTATATCTCTCGGCAAAAAAGGTGTCATTAATATTTACAACTATGACGACACTGATATTCAAAAAAAATACCTCTATAAGAAATTTCCGGAATACAATGAAGAATGTCTCGATTTCGTTCTTGCTTGCCGTGGCGGTTCAAAAGATTATTTAAAATATGACATTATAGAAGGTGGCATTGCAAACGATAAAGTCTTCAACACTGTTGAGCTTTATTTTACTGACCTCATAGATAAATCAACAGCATTGCAGCGTCTTAAATTCGAAAAGCCGAATAATCAGATTTGTTTTATCAATCAGAAAGTCTTAGAAACAGTCCTTAAATTTGAATCCAGCTACGAAGCAAAAGGAGCAGAAGTATGACAGCCGACGCAACTCTTTTGCAGATGAAATACGCACGCATAATTTCTCTTCTTGCAAAAAAAGCTAATATAGATGAAGAAAAAGCAATGGAACTTTTTTACAAATCTAATACATACATGCTCATGAGTAAAGGTATCAGCGATTTTCATTGTTTAAGCGATGCTTATCTTGCAGAAGAAATATTACTGGAAGAAAAACAGTAATTGTTCTGAACACCCCTCCATTCATTTTTTTACTTTAAAACGTCAGAAGACAAAAAATCTTTAAAAAACAGCGGCAGAAGACAAAATGCGTTAAAAAAAGCCGCAAGGGTTTTTAGCATTTTGCGCCGTTGCATTTATGCAACGCGTAAGAACCCGTAGGGTTCGACTCCCCTCAAAGCCCGTGGTTAAATAAAAAACGCTTCCCGAATCAAGAAGCGCTGTTATTCAGCGGCAGAAGGGAGTCGAACCCTCGTCATCAGCTTGGAAGTTATAACTTATATCCTCAACGTAAATCAAAGATATTCAAGAGTCATGATAAGATATAAGTATATTAGCATAAAATAAAGGTTTAGACAACTGAATATTTTTGAGTAT
>JAFYZU010000059.1 GCA_017548565.1 Treponema sp. | reverse complement strand
CTGCTCGCAAGCTTTCTTGATTCCAATGTCGTCCGAGAGCTTCAAAGCCTCGTCCTTGAAATTTTGATCGTACCTTTTCATTGCCATTCTCCTTAGATTTTCGGCAATTTAGGCACTGCACTTTTATTGTATCACTCCATAAAGTCATTCTTTTTTTTCCCTTCAAAACAATACCGGCAATTTAAATTACAATTTCTTGTAGTAACTAATTCAAATATCATTTTATAATCCCCAAAAAAATAATCTGTACTTATCCTTTCTTTTTATTATTTTAATTATTTATAATAACCACAATAATTTGGATCTTTATTTGGATTTGCACTATTTTTACTTAAACTGTCACAAGGTCCTGGATCTTTAACCTTATTTGGATCTCCTGACGTTCCACTGCTAGCACCCCCTGACCTGGAACTACACCCTGTAAGCCAATTAATGATTTCAGGAATTTGATAATCTGAAACAATTCTTAACATATTAAGCCTCCTATATTCTTTTTTAATATATGAATAAGTACAGATTATTTTATCACTTTCAAATATGTTTCACGATATAATTCAAAGATTATCTCATCATAATATTTTCCATCTGTAAGAAGTCTATTATCCTTCATTATTCCAACTTCTTTACCTTCCAACCTTTTTATAAGTTTACGATACATTTTTACAGCAGGATTTCCAGAAATTGCATTAAACATTACCTTCCTGAATTTTCTTTCAATGAATAATTTATCAAAAAAATGTTTAATATCACGAGAAAAGATAGGATTTGGTTTTCCGGAAAAATTGATGATATCCATATTATAAATGAGATTATTTCTGTGGTCAGCATAAGCTGCCATAAAACCTAATAATTCCCCGTCAGGTTTTAAGCTAACAAACTGAATAGAATCCCAATCATCTCTTTCAATGGGTATAGAAAAAAACTTTGCAGGGCACATAAAATAAAAATACAAATCTTTATTTTCTACAGTCTTTTTAACACATTCCTGTAATTCACCCTGATGAAAATATGCATAATCCAACATTTTTAGCCTCAACTTTATAAAAATCATAACAAACATCATTATATTGATGTTATTATCTAATTCCACATCAAATACATGATTTTAACAAGTTAAAAAAAACAATATTTTGATATTTTATAATCATGGGTTTTAAAGAAACACTTAAAGATGAAATAAAATACAAAGGACTGATGATAAAAGAAGTTGCTGCAAAAGCAGGAGTAAGTAACAGCACTTTTCTTTCATATATTGACTCTCGTGCAGTTTTACCAAATGTAATAACAGCAGTAAAAATAGCACAGGTTCTTGGTGTATCAGTTGAATATTTAGTAACTGGAAACAATCCTGATATCAAAAACTCAAATAGTAAAGAAATAAAAGATTTACTCTTTATAATTGAAAACCTTAATGATGAAAAACTAAAAATAGCTAAAACAATAATTCATGCTATAGCAGATATGTGATATATAATTTCTGTTTACAATATATTAAAAATCCATCTTGCTTTAATTTCTGATATTGTTAATTCCGTTGTAATCAAAAAGTATTTTTACAACATCTTCCATTTAAACATATTGACAATAAGTTAAAAAAACTATAATCTGTAACATACCTATTGGAGCGATACCAAAGCGGTCGTACTGGGGCGGTCTTGAAAACCGTTGTAGCGCAAGTTACCGGGGGTTCGAATCCCTCTCGCTCCGATTATCGCTGGAGGTGTGGTAGAGCGGTAATACAACGGATTGCTAATCCGTCGGTTTCGAAAGAGCCGGGCAGGTTCAACTCCTGTCGCCTCCGATTCAAAACACACCGAACAGTGTAATTTAGTATGAGATTGTAGCTCAGCTGGATTAGAGCATCACCCTGCGGAGGTGAGGGTCGCACGTTCGAATCGTGTCAGTCTCAAAGAAAAAGGCCTGATTAGATGTCAGGTCTTTATTATTTAACTGGCGACTGTCACAGCAAATCGTGTCAGCTTCAAACAAAAAAAACGTCACTTAAGCACCTGTGGGATAACTGCACCAGTCTACTTTCTATCTTCCGTGGTATAATTAACCAAGGAGTCCACCATGTCCAAAAACAATACAACCTCCATTACCAAATCCCCAAAACTAACTGTCCCGGAAATCATTGACTACTGCAAAAATGAACTCGGGATTACCTTCAATCTTATGGATGAAGAAAAGGCCAGGGAGTTCCTTGAAAAAAACAATTTCTTCTTCCGGCTCAAGCAGTACTGTTCGACTTATCCGGAGCAAACTAAGAGCGGGAAATATATTGGGCTGGATTTTGGGCATCTGGTGGAACTTTCGACGATTGATATGTTTCTGCGCAAACTGCTTTTGAAGATGACGATTGATCTGGAGCACTACCTTAAGGTGAAGCTTGTGAACGATTGTCAGAATAATCCGGTGGATGATGGCTACGAGGTTGTACAGAAGTTTCTGGAAAGTCATTTGAAAATCAAAGACGGGCTTTCTCAGTTCAGCCGTGTTACCGGCTATGGCGAAAACTCTTTTGATAAATATGCAGCGGCTCCTGCGGTTTGGAACTTTGTAGAGATGATTACATTTGCCGATTTTATCAGCTTTTATGCCTTCTACTATGACTATATGCGGATAAAGTGTGAGTACACTAAGCATTTTGATTCGGTACGCCGTATCCGCAATGCCTGCGCTCATAATGTCTGTATGCTCTCTTCGTTCAAGCCGGTGCAGGGCTTTAAGTCTGATCTGGAAACGAACTTTGAGCTTTTAGGTGGAAATATCGGAATCGGCAGCGGAACGATTTCTTATTGCATGAAGGTCCCTCTGCTCAATGATTTTGCCGTTATGCTTTCGGTTTATACCAAGCTGATTTCTTCCTCAAAAATCAAAGAGATTACGATTCAGGAAATTAAAGATTTCTTTGACGGCCGCATGGTTTACCGTAAGCAGTATTTTAAAAACAACACGGACATCAAGAACGCCTATCAGTTTGCGAGAAAGGTTCTGGATTATTATTCAGGAAAGTGAGTTATATCATACTCCCCTCCTACAAACAGAATCCCATGCGCTTAGCTCCACTCGGATTTTCGAGTTTTTCGCACTTACACATATCGTGAATGTCAGGGATGACAGGACGTTCTCCGGTAATCACTTCATTCATTGCGATTTTGCGGACGATATTGTCTATCTGGCCGCCTGAAAAATCATATTCTTTGGCAAACTCGGTGGCAGATTTTTCATCAAGCCAGGAAAGCTTGTTCATCCAGATAGAAGTTTTTGCCTCGGTCGAAGGATTTTCGAACTTAATCTTAAAGAGGAAACGGCGTTCAAATGCAGAATCCATATTTGAGGCAAGGTTTGTAGTAGCGATGAAGATGCCTTTGAGATTTTCCAATTCTTCCAGAATGATGTTCTGTATTGCGTTTTCTGTCTGGGCGCAGTTTCCCGAGGTATCTTCCTTTCGCTTTGAGATGAGAGCGTCGGCTTCGTTGAACAAAAGAATCGGCATGAGTTCACCCTTCTTCTGGGCAATATCGCAGGCGTTTTTGTAACTGGTGAAAATCTTTTTCATGCGCTTTTCGCTTTCGCCAAACCAGGCAGATTTAGCCTCGCTGATATCAACATGAACAATAGAGCGGCCGGTCTCTTTTGCAATCTGCATTACAGATTCGGTCTTTCCGGTTCCTGGAGCACCGTATAACAACACGGCTACGCCAACAGGAAGTCCATCATCACGCAGCCTCTTTTGAATACCGCGAAGCTTATCTTCCTGCAAGGCATTCTTGAGGCGGTCAATTTCCTTTTGATTTTCCTTGCTGTAGAAGAGTCGCTTTTCTTTGATGGAATCGGTTTTAATCAGATTTTTTTCGTTGATTGATTCTTCAAAAAGGAAGGCCTTTTCGCCGAGAACTAGTTTTTTGCCTTTATCAGACAGAGTGACGGTGGCATCAGAAAGATTTCCTTTCTTTATAAACTCCAGCAGCCCTTTCTGGAACAATTCATGTTTTTCTTCCATCATTTCTGTAGCAACAGAATATCTTCTTCCGCCATCATACAAATCAGCTATTGTAGAATTCAGATTTGTTTTCCCACCCTCCAGAACATCATGCGTAACATCATAAAGAAAGAAACGATGATTACGATCTTCAATTTCGGCCATTACACGCTTAATCATATCGAGATGCTTATGCTTGTTTTCATATTGTCCCAATTCACGCTGAATAGCATAGGCGGTCATTTCCTCCCCCCTTCGAGATTCGTATCGATCAGCAAAGTAATTGAGGAATTCTATATCATCAACTTCCTTCTTTGATTGAGGAACAAATTCAACATTATTATAGAGAGATTCACAAAAATCGCTTGCCGGCTGGAAATTATCTTTTCCTCGGTGCCACTCAAAAAAGCCCTTTTCAACCAAAGTTTCAATATCCTTTCTCCAGCTCATAATAGACATTGCAGTAACTGCGATTGTATTACAGATGTCTCTAATTGAACTTGAATCATGGTATGCAATGTACTTGTCGCATACAACACAGATTATCCAAATTTGGATCTGAGAAAGTTTATAAAGATCTGTAAGTTTTTCCATGGCAATCGTATACTGCTTTGTCTTCTTAATTTTCAGTTTCGAATCTTTAAATGTCTCAAACACACAAGCCATCGCCTTTGAAATGTTCCATCTGATTTTCTTTTCATTCATCTGTTCCATAAGCACCTCACAATCCGAAAGGTGCTTAAACGGACATGTCAAGGCTTTAAGCGAAGCGTGCCTTGACGTGGACGTATAATTTCACCTCTCGTTCTACACAAATTAATATACATACGGATACTATCATTTAATGATATTGTAAGAGATTTTTTTGAGAATTTTTATGATAGTGATAATTATATTCTACTAAGGATTCGTGTCAGTTACATTAAAGTTATGGTTTAATCATTTTTTCTTAAACAATATCACAATATGATAGAGTCACTGTGTATTATTATATCAGAGAAAAAACTATGAATAAGATTCTTTCAAAACTAAAAGACACTCTTCCCCTTACTATGCGGGTACTGGTTCTTATTTTGATTGTTATCCCATTGTTTTTGCGTCACTGGGATTTAAGACTAGCAAATTGGAATAGATTATTTGAAATTAAATCTTCACCACAACCCCAACAACCGGATAATAAAGCAACTTTGCCAGCACTTTTTTACCAGCTGCAACCAAGGCCTGTTCATAGCACGCCAATTGACCAGAATATTTGCCGGCGTGGACATCGCTGTCTTTGTTTATGAGGTCATCTTTTGTACAAGGCGAGGTTTTGTAATCTACCAGAACACAACCTTTGTCTGTCTCCCATACAAAGTCCATGCTTCCTGTAACTATCTGACCGTTTTTAAGCTGATGTTTGAATGGAAGTTCGTGGTACTCGTTCTGGGCAGGGGCATAATTTTGGGTAAGCCATTCTTTTAAGGCTTCCCACGATGCCTTGATTTCACCAGGCTTTGGCAGATTACTTTCAAAACCGTATGCCTTTACCATATCTGCAATCTGGGCATCGCTCTTATGATCTGCTACACAGAAGATGTCGTGAATACAGGTACCAAGGGCAGCTGGGTCATAATTATCGTTTTTAATTACGGTAATAGGAGTTCCGCAATCAATAGGGTTAACTGCAATCTTTTCGCCTTCTATACTGCTTGGACTAAGGTTTCTGTCTAAAGGATTTTTGGCTGGAGTACCGGAGAGTTTTACAATGGTATCTTTGACTTTTTCGTGGGCGTATTCAATGTTTGTATCTACATTTGGAAGCCGGTCTGCAGAAACTCCTGCATTAAATAAATCACATGAATCAGCTGAATAATCGCAGGTAAAATTAAAGCCCATTTTTGTAAAGGAATCTAATGGTTTTGGATTTTTACCTTTGCCATTTAATGCCAGAATAAGTTTGTCTCTTGGACGGGTCATAGCAACATAAAAAAGCCGCTTCATTTCTTCAGTCATTCTTTCTTTTATTGCTTTATAACGGTCTGTGTTTTTAATTGGCACAAGCCATTCTGGAGATGCTTTAAAAGAACCAAAGATATTAGGAAGCACACTTATAACAACTTCCGGGAACAGTTCCTCTTTTGTAGGAGCTTTTGTCCTTATGAAATGTGTTCCAAAATATTCGCGCTGAAGCATTCTATGTTCGTTTAAGAAATCATATTCACAACCCAGGACAATAACTGTTTTCCATTCCAAGCCCTTTGACCTATGGTATGTAAAGAATTGAACACCTTCGGTTGCGCCCGAAACAGAAATATCGTGAGTTTTAATATAATCAATAAAGCCTGTAATTGAACTTGGTATATGCATTTGCGCACAATAATCTTCATAAGCCGGAGCTGCATTTATAATTGCATGAAGGATTTTAGTAGAATCTGCAACATCATTAAGCTTTTTTGCAACATTGTATAAGTCAAGCTCAACAATAAGCCCC
Source organism: Treponema sp. (assembly GCA_017548565.1). GTDB lineage: Bacteria > Spirochaetota > Spirochaetia > Treponematales > Treponemataceae > Treponema_D. The sequence goes on along the minus strand of JAFYZU010000059.1, from coordinate 8,326 downwards.
TGAACCATAGCAGAAATTGACTGAAGTCTATAATCATCCCTGATTTCCAGAACTTTTTTTACCAGAGGAATATCATCATAAAACATATCCCCTTTGGCATGATTGGAATTAAAATCAAGTTTATCATCAATAACCTTTTCAATTTTGTAATCTGGTTCGGTTAAAAAAGCAATATGTGCTTTTGGATATTCAGCTCGTTCATCTTCAATAAGCTGAAGAATTGCAATTACAAGTCGAACTGTGTAAGCACCAGCCAAAGAATCATCGGCAATAAAGACCGAGACTTCAAATTTTCGTAAAGCATTTGCAACATCTTTGAGATGATCATTGTTTTTTGCTAATACTGCAATATCTTTTGGCTTTTCACCTTTATTTATTAACTCTACAATATTTGCAGCAATATTCTTAGCTCTATCTTTGGCATTACTTTCGGTGAGCCACCAGAAACCAACCTTCCCTTTATCTTCTCGTACAGGATCAAGATGTACTTCCTTCTTTTCTTCATCAGTAACTTTATTGAAAACCTTTTCAAAAACTGCATTAGTAAAGTTCACGATATTAGGAATAGAACGCCAGCTGTTGCCAAGTATTTGTGTTGAACAGCCATCAAGACCTTTAGTTTCATTGGCCTTTACAATATCCATAACAGATGTTGTCAGCTCTGTGTCAGAACCGCGGAAACCATAAATTGCCTGTTTTTTATCGCCTACCCAAATGCTGTTATCTACAATTTCCGAAAGCTTATCAAAAATCTTTACCTGAATAGGACTACAATCCTGAAACTCATCTACAAAAACATATTTGTAAGTTGCCTTTAGATCTGCTGCAACTTCATCGTTCTGTAGCAGCTCATAAAACATTTTTTCCATGTCGGAATAGTCAATAAGATGATTTTCCTTTTTGAATTCTTCGTACTGTCTGGATCGTCTTTCGGCAAGCTTAAAAATCAAATCAATATAATCATTTACCAGGCAGTGAACTTCTTCTGTTGCATATAAATCGCTTAAGTCATTTGCAATTTCGGCAATATCGTTTTCAAGTTCATCAAAGGGGAGACTATAAAGAAACTCTAATACATTCTGAGCATATAAAAGTGAAGAAGGATTGCTTGTTTCAAGATTGCGCCTCTGATTATTAATTTCAACCCTAAGTTGTTCCTGCTCATCAGATTCTGTTGCATTGTTAGCAATTTCGGCCTTATCTAACAGACTTCGCAAAGCATCTTTTTTTACCTTTATATGATGTTCTCCGTGAAGGAATTTTTTAGTAACATCTTTTGAATAATCTATACTGTTCTTAAAATCTTTAATTGTGTAGCTTGTTGCATATTCAAAAATCTTATTCAAATCATTTTTCCAGAATTCATCCTTAGAAAGAGAAAACTCTTTCATAAAGTCTTTCAAAAATGTCTGATCCTTTTCCTCTAAAAGATCTACAAGCGACCGAGCCATAAAAGTCTGTTGATTTTCTTCTGTTATGACGTTGAGTTTTGGACTAATTCCAAGAACATACCAGTACTTCATAATCAAACTTTCTGCAACACTATGAATTGTTCCTATAAGAGCCTGATCCAGACGGTCTGCCTCTGAAAGAAGATTGTTCTCATAAAACATAGCCTTGGCTTTCTCTTTAAACTCAGCTGCGGCTGCTTTTGTGTATGTTGTAAGAATTACGTTCTCGGGTTCAACAAGTTTATTTTTCACGGCATCGGTCAAAATCTGAGTAAGAGTATGAGTTTTACCACTTCCGGCACTGGCACTAATATATTTTACGTTTTTCATTTTTAATCCCTCCTACTTCCTGCTCTTTAACAAATCAATGTTTTCATCTGGATACGGACCTTTTTTGCAATCAGCTTTCAAATCCGAGTCATAATAATAGTCTGTAGGAAAAAGCTCTTGTTCTTCATAAATCTGGTCATAACCAAAACTGCCTGCAACAAAATCACTCGTTTCTTCAATACTTCCGTCAAAGATCTGCTCTTTACGATATTCATAGGTATTCTGCAGCTCTTTTAAAAGCTTCTTGGCTTTGCGTTCAGACGAAACATAAACCTGCTGAAGATTTATACCATCAGATAAAAAATTCTGGCAGGAAATAAACCTTGCTTCCGAAATTATAAAATAGGCAACCGCTTTTACAGTGACTTTATATTCCTTTTCAACAAGCTCCTTGTACAAGGCAAACTGAACAGATTTATTTTCTCTAAGTTTATTTGCATGCTTATAGGTCGAGCTCCATTTAAAATCAAATATATAGAAATTATTTTCCGGATCAGCAAGAATCATATCTACCTTACCGTTTACTTTAAGCTTTTCGACCTTGTCTTCCAGTTTTTTCTCACAGGCAACCACATGAAGCTCTTTTGCAAATATACCTTTTAAAAGCTCTTCCAAAGCCGATTTTACTTGTATCTTAAACTGTTTAAGCTCCTGCCGATTTTCTTTAATAAGAAGAATTGCTCCTTCGGCTTGAACAATCTGTTGAAAAACCTCTTCAAAACGTTCCTCTATCTGCTTTTTTATATAAGACGGAGTGCCGCTGCCTTTTACTTCTTTGGTTGGAGCAAAAAGAATCTCAATTATTCTATGAGCTATATTTCCTTCAGTAGTATATAGATCAGCCAGACAATCTACTGCGTTAGACGAAAAACGGGCAAAATTATTTACAACATAATCTAAAGGCCATGGGATCACTTTCTCAAGATTTGATGAACTTTGATGATCCGGCCATTTTTCTTTTATATAATCATTCTTGGAAATCTGAACAAATTCCTGTTCGCTTTCCATGCGGTTGTCAATTTTTTTGACTGTTTTTTTCAAAGAGTCATCCAGCGTCATTTGCTTTATGAAAGGCGCAATGTCATATTTTTCTAACTGAATATAAACAGGGCTCTTAGGAGCATTGGCAGAATCAATTTTATCAATTGTTACAAGAACAAGTTTTTTGCGGGTTTTAGCAAATGGAATCAGCAAAAGATTTTTTAGATAATCACGTTCATGTTCCTGTGGCCACAAAGGTAAAACTTCCTTAAAAGCCTGTGCTTCTGCAGGAACTAAGAACGAATATGTAAGCCTTGGTGAATTACCGCAATTGTAAAAATCGCACCACACAGTTTTTTCAGCCACATCACAAAAGTCTGAATAAGAAGTAATGACTTTTTTCGAACCCGCCTGAGCTGTATACTGAGTCATAGAATGATCAGTTGTAAATGCTGCAGTTATTTGTGCAATGTCATCATAAGGAATTGTTTGCGTTTCAAGATTGTCCAAAAGATTAAGAAGATTTTCGGCCTGTGCAGCAACAAACCCAAGCTGATCTTTGCCCGGATCGGTATTATGTTTATTTGACATTTCTTTATAGCACCAATCTCTGAGATTTTTTATAAATTCTTTTATCTCCGAAACTTCAAGTTCCGACTCTTCAAAATACGGATGATTAATATCTGGAATAAACTTCTGAATACTATCTTCTGACTTTGGATACTCTTTAATATAATTGGCAATATATTCGCGGCAGGAATCATTATAAAATCCGCCTGTATCGCAAATGCACGAAGCCAGCCCTTTTCTAAAACCAGGCGCCAGCGGATTTGGCGAAGTATTCAACCACTCTACAATATTTTTAACATTAAGCGGGCGTTCAAAAATTGTAAGGGCAATATTCAAGAGTTGTGCTGTGTGAGGGATGCCTGAGATTTCGGAACCACTTAGCCGCTTGCCTTCGAGCTTTTGCCAGTTGTCAAACTCCTTGTTTTCGGCATTAATCCATACGTCAAAGTTATCGGCATCCAGCAGACTCAAGTATTTTATGGCTTCATCGCGCTCGGCAAAGTTCCAGATTTCAAAGGAGTCATCGGCCGGGTCCAGTTCAACACCCTTCTTTCCCTCCAGAATTGAATAAACCTTTCCAATATTGTTGTCTGGCAAGTCGGCCTTAACCGCTGTAAAATTTACACCACGTTCTATAAGAGTCTTAAGCAGACGAACTTCGGCAGGGGCAAAATCCTCGTAGTACTCTGAAACAATAATTTCCATTTGAGGAAGCGGACATCCATCTTCAACCTGAGTAATCAACTCAAGCAGAGCTTCCCCATCAGATTTATCAGTAAAATATTCTTCAATGCCACAAAGAGTCTTCATTCGTTCCGTTGGAGCCGGAGCAGCCTTAGTCCATCCGTCGGCGGCAAGTGTGTCGCGCCATTCAAGACATTTTTTTGCGGTATTCAGCTGGTCAACTTTAAAAGAGGCAGCCATCACACTTTTTGGATTTTTTGCCATATACTTTTTCATGGCAGCATAATAGTGTACAAAACGAGTTCCATAATCCGCAACATCAGAACAAATGCCGGCATGCAGCCTTATAACATTACAAAGTCCCGCAGTATTTACAATTTTAGAATCAAAGAAAACCGGGCTCTTCTTAAAATCAACATAAGCACTACCAGTAAACGCCGGATTATAGAACAATTTCATAATAAAACTCCTGAAAATATTATAGCACAGAATTAGCTGAATATATAAATAATATATGGGGAGACGCTATCATTTAGTGATATTTTGGGAAATTTTTTTTGCAGATTTTGGGAGTTCTTTAATTTAGAACTTCCCAGTGGCCGCCTTTAGCTCCATTTTTACGGATGATAGCACCTTCTTTTTTTAATTTTTCAATATGCTTTTGAACTGCACTTTGATTAATTGAAAGTGTATCACTTAATTCTTTACGGCTTATCGAATGATTTTCTTTTATAAGCTTATACACTTTCTGTGTAGTTTCTGACCACCTTTTCTGACCACCAACATTAGTTTTCTGACCACCGTCCTTTTTTGTATCCTGTTCTGCATACCGAATATGACAGTATCTGTTTTTCAGTTCATTATGCTCACCCATCAAAAGATTCCTGAAAAATTTTTCCAAAAACTCAGAATTTTCATGAATTCCTTTCTTCAGATTATTATAATTCGCACGAACCAGAGCATTACGGAAGTACCACGAGTTTTCTGCAAAAATATCATTATTCACATTAAAGCCAAGCGAACGTAGATATTTGATTGTAAAGACAGCAGTAGTACGAGTGTTTCCTTCTCCAAAAGCATGAATCTGCCACAACCGGGAAACAAAGACAGTAATATGCTTTACAATTTCTTCTGTACTTAAGTTTTTATAATTGAAATTTCGTTCCTGCTCAAAATCGTAATCTAACGCCATTTTTAATTCAAAAGCAGCGCCGTACATAACAGTATCCCCGTCCAAAACCCATTCACGTTTAGAAATATCGTAATCACGGAGTTTTCCGGCAAATTTGAAAATTCCTTCAAAGAGCCTGCCATGAATTGCAATCAAGTGCGATGGAGAAAAATTAAAAGACTTCTCGCTCAAAATCTGTGCAATTCTGGAAGCAACCTTATCAGCTTCTTCAGTGCGTTCTTCAGAATCATCAGCACGTTCAGTTTTAGATTCATAATAACTATCGATAAGAGATTTTGCTTCATCAAAACTAATTTCACCATCAATATTTCGTTTAGCCGTTTCGTATAGATATTTAGAAGGAGTAAGACCATCCACCTGCTGCAAACCAATAGCAGTAGACCATGCATAAGTCCTGTCCTTTTTTTCAGGCTCAGTGTTACGGATATATTCTTCAAAATCTAATTCGTATGGGTGCTTATCTGGCATTCTTATTTCTCCACTATAATTATACCCCAATCCCAAAATTTTTTCATTAAACTAACACTTTAAAAAACAATTTCCCCACTCAATATCACAAAATGATAGCCCCCGCCCATACAATAATGAACATGGAACGAAAAACCCTTGCCGAAATCCATTTCTCTATTCACTCGCTCATTGTTGACGACGACTTCCGTCTGAAATTCCTGGACTGGGTAGCGGGCAGCAAAGATTACAATCAGATTGACTGGCTGGCCTCGCCCATTTCTAAGACGGAGTTCCCGGAAGAAATTTCCTGGCACGACGTAATAGATTACACATTCAAAATCCCATTCACAAACCGGAGCCTTTCAGAAACCAACGGCGACCTGCTCAAAATCCTGCGCATGGAAACTGCAGAAAACCTGTTTGACAAATTCGTACACGAAGGCCTGGACACCCAAACTGCGCTCAAAGTAGAAGACGCATGGAACGACACCTTCAACTCCTTTCCCGCCGTGGACTACAAAAACTTTGACTACACGCTGCCGGGCTTCTCCAACCAGCTGGACGGCAAAAAGTTTACGCTTCACGAGCAGCAGAAAAAGGGCATTGCGTTCCTGTGTACCAAACAAAACGGGCTTTTAGCCTACGATGTAGGAGTTGGAAAAACCGCAACAGGACTTGCTGCCGTAGTTTACCAGATGCAGCACGGAAAATGCCGCCGCCCGCTCATCGTTGTTCCCAAGGCAGTTTACCCAAAATGGATTCACGACACAAAAGAGCTTTTCCCGGACATAATCATAAACGAGCTTGAAAACCTGAACAAAGGAACAATCGACACTCTGCGAATGAACTCGGTATTCGAAGAAGCAAACGACGGCTTTCTGCTCCCGGCCAATACCATATCAATCTGCACCGCCGAAGCCCTGGAAAAAATCTACTACACGCGCGACTTTATAGAAAACACCCTGTGCCGCAGCATACACAACCAGATCTCGCAGGCGGCGCTCGAAAAAGAACTTCTGCCCTCACCAAAACAGTCAACCGAAGAATACATCATCTTTGACACCCTTGGCACAGACCTCATCCTTGTAGACGAAGCACACCGCTACAAAAACCTCATCCGCAAAGCTACCGGCACCACATCGGAGTTCACAAAACTTGGCTTTGGCAGCCCTTCCGCACGAGCAATCAGAATGCTGGCCCTTACAGACTATATTCACACACACAACAACGAAAACAACGTCTTTTTCCTCACGGCAACACCCTTTACAAACTCGCCCATGGAAATATATTCAATGCTGTTGTACGTAGGCGGCTGCGAGTTTACCTCAATGTACAAAACCGTAAACGACTTCCTCAACGAATTTGCAGAAATAAAAATAGAATGGACCGTAAACAACAAAAACCAGCTCGTACAAAAAACAGTAATGAAAAACTTCCGCTCCCTGTACGCCCTGCAGCAAATCATCCAGAACTTTATAGACAAAGTAGACGCCGAAGAAGCAAACATCAAGCGCCCGGCCAAAGAAACCCACGTAATAAAAATCGAAATGACAGCTCTTCAGCAAAAAATCTGCAAAAAAGAAATTGAGCGCATAGCCTACACCCACTCCCTGGGCGACATATTCAAAGGCATGAACAACCTGCGCATGAACATGATTTCCCCCTGCCTGGTAAAAGAAAAATACTCCCCAAAAGAAGGAATCAAAATCCCGGACCTTTCGCTTATAGTAGAGTCCTCGCCAAAACTCATGCTCGTGTGCAAAACAGTGCTTGCCGTTTACAAAGCCAAACCCCAGTGCGGCCAGATAATCTACCTGCCCCGCGGAGTAAAAGAATCAAGCTATGTAAAATCAACGCTGGTACAAAACGGAATCCCGCCCAAAGCCATAGCAATGATAAACTCAGGTACAACAGAGCTTCAAAAACAAAGAATCACCCAAGCCTTTAACGACCCCACAGCCCCGCTAAAAGTCCTCATAGGATCCGAAAGCATAAGCGAAGGCGTAGACTTAAACGGAAACACACTCGTGCTTTATAACTGCATGCTCGGCTGGAACCCCACAGAACCAGTACAGGTAGAAGGCCGACTCTGGCGCCAGGGAAACCTACAGAAAAAAGTTCACATAGTCTACCCGCTCATGTATAACTCAATCGACTCGCTCATCTACCAGAAGCACGACGAAAAAGTAAGCCGCATCGATGCCCTTTGGAGCTACCGCGGAGACAAGCTTAATGTAGAAGACATCAACCCCGCAGAACTAAAGTTCGACCTCATAAAATCAGCAGAAATGAAAGCCGACATAATGCTTGAGCAGGAGCTTGTTCCCCTCAAAAAACAGATAAGAATAATTGACGAAAGCTTTGAATTAATCAAAACCGCATCCGAACAAAAAAAGCTATTGCAACAGGAAGTAGAACAGCTTGAAAAACAGGCCCTGGAGCTGCAGGATTACCGCGAACAAAAAATAGCCGAAGGAAAAACACTCCCCCAGGGTCTGGTGCGCTTAAACGAAATCATCATCCAGAACGTAGATTCCGAGCTCGACGACAACAAATCAGACCTTGCCATAAAAAGACGAAGCCTTACACTTATAAGCAACAAGCTGCAAAAAAAGCTGGAGTTCACCCTGGGCAAAGATTTTACCAGCGAGCAGGAGCAAAGTTATTT
>JAFYZU010000058.1 GCA_017548565.1 Treponema sp. | reverse complement strand
CTGCTCGCAAGCTTTCTTGATTCCAATGTCGTCCGAGAGCTTCAAAGCCTCGTCCTTGAAATTTTGATCGTACCTTTTCATTGCCATTCTCCTTAGATTTTCGGCAATTTAGGCACTGCACTTTTATTGTATCACTCCATAGATCAAACAAGAACTGGTTACCAAATTTTTAATCGTCAATAAATCAGAAATTATAAGAACTTTTTACACCCCTTAAAGGAAAAAAACTTTAAGGGGTATTTTTAATTTCCGATTGTTCTTTTTATAATAATTTTCGTAAAATATTTTCGTAAAATTGCATATTTTCGTAAAATGAGTTATAATTTTCGTAAAACGAGGTGAAATATGCAGGAAGCAGAATTAAAACAACTGATTACGGAAATTTTAGGAAGAAAAACCGAAACATCAAAAATTGAATTCAAAAGTGCAAAAGGTGGAGCTCCAGAAAAACTGTATGACAGCCTTTCGAGTTTTTCAAATACAGAAGGGGGAATCATCATTTTTGGAATTGATGAAAAAGCCGGATACAAGGTATGCGGCGTGCAGAACCCGGATGAACTTGAGCAAAAAGTTGTAAATCAATGCAAGGAAATGGAGCCGGTCGTTCGTCCGTTAATTACTTTCTGCAAATACGGAGGAAAAACGATTGCAGCTGCCGAAATAGCAGAAATGGATGCGGTGAGTAAGCCATGCTATTATACGGGGAAAGGTAAGAGTAAAGGTTCATATATCAGGGTAGGGGAAGCTGACCTGCCGATGACCGAATATGAAATCTACAGTTACGATGCCTTCAAATACAAGACTGAAGATGAATTACGTACAAACCCCAGAATAGATGATTCAATTTTTGATCAGATTCAGGTAGATGGATTTGTTGCAAAAGCTGTTTCTGTAAAACCAAACCTTGTAAACATGGAAAAAAATACCCTTATGACAATGAGCGGCCTTACAGATAAAAATGGCGTTCCAACCGTTTGTGGAATAATGCTGTTTGGTAAGTATCCTCAATATCTTTCCCCAAATCTTGATATTGTTGCGGTTGTATGTGCTACTTCAAATTATGCCGAAGAGGCTTCTTCTGGTGAAAGATTTATCGTAAACAAACGGCTTGATGGTACTATTCCCCAGATGCTTGAAAGTGGCTTAGCTTTTGTTCAGCAGAATATTGCCAAATCAACAGTAATTGATAATACAGGACACCGGAATGATGTGAGCGAGTATCCGCTTAAGGCTGTTCGTGAAATTATTTTGAATGCTTTGATTCACCGCGATTACAGTATTCATACTGAAAATGAGCCTGTCAGAATTGAAATATATCCGGACAGGCTTGAAGTCTCAAATCCAGGTGGACTTTACGGCCGACTTTCTCTTGATGATTTGGGGAAAATAAAGGCGGATGTCAGGAATCCTTTTATTGCTGCGGCTCTGGAAATTTTAAATACAACAGAAAACCGCTATTCAGGAATTCCAACCATTTATGCGGAAATGAAAAAAGCAGGCCTGAGGGATCCAAAATTTGAAAATTTGAGAGGAACATTCAAGGTTACTCTTTATAATTCTAAGAAAGTTGAAGATAATTTATTTGAGAAGATAATTGAATTTTGCAGGAAACCAAGGGCAAAAGATGTTCTTGCCGGGGAGTTTGGATTTGATGAGAAACATCCTGCATACTTCATAAACAATTACATAATTCCCCTGATCGAAGAAGGAAAACTGAAATATACCATCCCGGAAAAACCAAAGAGTAAGAATCAGAGAATTGTAGTTGCAGATAATTAATTTTGTTCTTTAAATTACATCTACCCCTCCCGCAAAACGCGTACAGTATATACTGTACCTGAGTATTTACAAATACTCAGGTAGTAAAGATGTTTTCTTTGCTGCGTATTTAAAAGGAGGTCGTATGACAAAAAGAGGTTTTTTAAAAAAAGGTTTACTTATGGTTGGTATTCTGGCTGTTGTATTAAGTTTAGCTGGATGTCCGAAAGAGGCAGGAGGAAATGGTGGTGGAGAAGGAAATAATTTTAATATCGCTTCTGTTGAAGGAACATGGATTTATTCTGGTACCAATTCAAATGAATCTGTGGTAATCACTTCTAATACAATTACCATTACTAAATATAATACATCATTAAGTAGTATAGCTTTTTCAGGAGGCATAGTTAAAACTCTTACGAAAGGAAACTATGTAGCTATAATTGGAAAAAATTTTGATGGTAAGTATAAGGGCTACTATCTTAAAAATATAAATACAAACACTTCTATTGATGTTGGTAGATGGAATGGCGATAATCTTCAAGATTCTCTTGAAGATGCTGAGAGTGAATTTCTTAATGCAACCGAGACAATTTTTAATAATTGTAATTTTAAAACATATTTATATCAATAAGTTTTTTATTTAATATCTATATGAAAATCCCTTAAAGCAAAAAAAAACTTTAAGGGATTTTTTTTTAAGGTACTAATGGAACTTCATTTGCTATTTTTATGGTATAGTTAACTTCTTTATATGTACTTACAGAATCTTTATCTAATGAAATTCTAAAATATATTTTTTGATTTTCAAAACTATTATTCTTTATTATAAACTTACCACCATTTCCTCCTGTTATTGTTTGTGATGGTTCTGTTCCAAGTTCAATTAAAAAAAAATCAGTAGCATTTGCATCAATGATTATTTCAGCTTGCTTTAATGGTTTTAAAATAATATAAAAACAATCATAATCAATCAGTTGAGAATTATCAAAAACACACAAATAGGTATTACAGTCACAGGATGTATCAAGGTATGTTGCATTTTGTAACTCATCATTATTTTCATAAGCATCATTAACTATAGAGGCCGATACTCCATAACCATGTTTAGTCCCGGTAAAAGGTTTTGTACCCCGTATTTTATCCAGACGGTAAATATATGCCTGAGTATCATTTAAATCTATATCTTAGAAAAACTATCAACATAAATTCCATCATCTTTTGGATCGTCAAAAGGTCTAAGCATAACCTGGGCAAAATGGTTTGAACAGGAATCGAAAATAAAAAAATTAATCATGGCCAATTGCAGATTACAATAATTGAAAAATGTAATATAATGATTAAGCGGAGGTCAAATTATGATGTATCCTTTTATGACATTAGAAGATAAAACAGGAATTGCACATTCCGAAATTATCAAAAAAGAAGGAAAGGAATGTGTAAAAGTATATTTTGAACAACCGGTTCAAGGTGGATTTAACAGTGCAGAATGCTGGCTTCCAGATTATAGTTGGACTCTAAAAGAAGGTTTTTCTGATAAGCAGATTCTATATTTTCAGGATTTTCTGGAATCAACAGCACATATAATTTATGAATTAGCAAAAGATGGAGGCTTTGAAAATGCCTCAGGTTTTTAAAATTGGTGTTTATGTAGTCTTTTTATGGTTTGCTGAAGGAGTTCCTCTGGAACCGATTCATATACATGTATGTGAAGGAGTCCCGTCTGCAAATGCAACAAAAATATGGATTACAAAAAGTAAGAAAGCATTTTTATGTCATAATAAATCAAAAATTCCACAACAAAAATTGAATATCATTATGAAAGTAATAGAAGCCAGAGCTGATGAAATAATTGAAAAGTGGACAGATTATTTTGGACAGATATCTTATTACTGTTAATTTTCTGGTAGAAATCGAAAGTTTTAAAAAATTATTATAAATCATCACACATTAACATATCCCTCCCCTCCCGCAAAACGCGTACAGTATATAAGGATGTATTTGTTATTGTAAAATTGTAAAACTTGATATATAATCTAATCGATAAATCTGTAGAATTCTACAAAAAAGGAGAATAGATAATGTCTGAGCGGCCAAAATATCTGAATCAGTTAATTAATTCAAGGCAGAATGGATTTCCAAAAGTTATTACAGGGATACGCCGTTGTGGGAAATCTTACCTTTTAAAAGAATTGTACCGAGCTTATCTCTTAACCCAGGGCGTGAAAGAAAACAATATAATAATTCTGGAACTGGATGATGCAAAAAATGTCTCTTTTCGAAATCCTCTGAAACTGAATGAGTTTATTCTTTCAAAGTGTATGAATAAAAACGAACAGTATTATATATTTCTGGATGAAATTCAGCGGGTGTATACAATTGTTAATCCTGATTTGACTGATGGGAAAATTGTGCTTGCAAAAGATGATGATAAAGAAATTGTATCTTTTGTTGATGTTATACTTGGTCTATCTCACGAAAGCAATATCGATCTTTATATCACCGGTTCAAATTCCAGAATGCTTTCAAGCGACATTGTAACTGAATTCCGGGACAAGGCAACTGAAATTCATTTGCAGCCGCTTTCATTTGCTGAATTTTGTTTATGGACAAAAATGGAAAAACAGGAAGCGTTGTATGAATTTATGCAGCATGGGGGTATGCCCCTTGCAGTTTTAAAAAATCAGGAAGAAAAGGAAATTTATCTAAAAGAATTGTTTAAGACAACATATTTTAAGGATATTATTGAGCGGAAAAAACTTCGTAGAGAAGAAGCCCTTGATGAACTTTGTACGATTTTGGCAACCTGCACCGGAGAGCTTTTGAATGCAGAAAAACTTTCAAAAACTTTTCTTTCAAAACGAAAGGAGCAAATCAGTAAAGAAACGGTTACATCCTATATTCAAGCTTTTGAAGATGCTTTTATGATTAGCGAAGCAAAAAGATATGATTTGAAGGGCAGAAATTTTATTAATTCAACCCGCAAGTATTATTTTTGTGATACCGGGCTGCGTAATGCACGTCTTGATTTTATGTACCCGGACGAAGGTCAAATTCTTGAAAATATCGTTTACAATGAACTTGTTTATCATGGGTACAGTGTGAATGTAGGATGTTTTGATTCTATAGAAAAGACTGAAGACGGAAAAAGTGTCAGAAAAACATATGAGGTTGATTTTATGGCATTAAAAGGAAACAATACAATGTATCTGCAGATAACGGATAATCTTTCTAATGCCCAGACAAGGATGAGGGAAGTCCGTCCATTCATACTTTTAAATGATCAGATAAAGAAAATCATCCTCATTAATCGTCCTGTAAAAGAAACAAAAGAAGAAAATGGTTTTACGGTTATTGGAATTGTTGAGTTTCTCCTGGGCCTTGGAAAAAATGAATAAATCATAATCCTCCTACCACCCTATCACAAAAAAGGTACAGTATATACTGTACCTGAGTATTTACAAATACTCAGGTAGTAAAGATTGTTCTTTGCTGCTTATTTAAAAGGAGGTCGTATGACAAAAAGCGTATTTTTAAAAAAAGGTTTACTTATGGCTGGTATTCTGGCAGCTGTATTGAGTTTAGCTGGATGTCCGAAAGAGTCAGGAAGTAGTGGGGGAGGAGAAAACGGGGGAACACCTGAAACATTATCTTTGGAATCAATTCAGGGAACATGGGTTGCTTCTGTACCTTCTGATCTAGCAAAATACTACCAGAAAATAACTATTTCGGGTGATAAACTTAGGTTTGAAAGTGAGTATATTACTTGGGAAGCAGATATAAAAACTGTCTATTCAAAAAACGCTGGAGAAGGATATATAACATTAAAATGGACTGATTCACAGGCGAGTACACAATTCTCTTTAAATTATAGAAGTGATGGTTATGAACCGAATTATTCTGTTTTATTGTTTGGAAAATTAACAAATAATTCATTTAAACTTGGTGTTTCTTATCAGTCAAATATGTATAAATGGCAGGAATTTACTCTTGAAGATGATTATTACGAAGCTTGGATTGATGATGTTAAAAATGGAAATGTTATTTATAATCGCCAGTAAATGAATTAGAAATTGTAAGATTTTTTTCATCCCCTTAAAACTCTTTAAGGGGATTTTTTTCATATCTCTTTATCACATATAAAAATATCCAGAAATTGTTGCGAGGGGCTTTGTTTTGTGCTACTATGAGTTTGATGAGCAGAGGGCTCATTTTTTTATTTTTAAAATAAATTCTCAGGAGTACAACAAAATGAAAAAATTATGCGTTGGTTTCATTGCCATTATGCTTGCTTTAGTGGCAGGATGTAAAACAGAAGTTCCTGTTTATGTACAGAGTACTACGCAGGATGCAGCTATCGTAAAATATTATAAACAGACTCTTTATAATTCTTATAATTTATACGAACAGGAAAACATCAATTTAAAAGCCGGAACAAAACTTTCTGACATTACAAAAACCTATGAGCATTATGTTCCAAAAGGTTTTTCTCAGAATGGAAATGTGCTTTCTGTTTTCTTTGACCGCCAGACTTATACTTTAACTTTTAAAGCAGACGGTAAGGTGTTTAAAACTGTAAGCGGTATATATGAAAGTAATGTAAATCTTTCGGGACTTGGAGAACCTTATTCTTTAAAAAGACATTTTAACCGCTGGCTTGGACCGGATGGAAATGATGCAGTTTTCCCGTCTAGTTTTACAGAAGACCTTGAGTATAACGCAGAAATGCATGATGGTATTGTTATTACAATTAATTATGCAGGAGAAAACATCGGAACTCTTGCTCCAACAACAGTTTACTGTCATACAGGTTTAAGTGCGAATAATGTTCCTGTTCTTAATAACATCGTTTCTACAGAAACAGGCGAAGTAACTTCATATTTTAATGGCTGGAGACTTGGTTCTATAAACGGGCCTGTAATGGCAGAAGGAATAAAACTTGATGGAAATGAAACTTCCGTTACTTTCTATGCTAAATGGTCAAGTCAGCAGTATTTTGGTACAAAAGGACCGGATGAAGCACGAGAAGTAGGAGATATCATCTTTTCAGATGGAAGTGCATGTCCTTATAATGCAACTCTTACCGATGAACAAAAGTCTCAGGCAGTGGCAGTTATTTTCTATGCCGGAACCGAAAGCGAACATTATTATCCGTATCTTGGAACTACTCCAAGAGGGGTTGGAATAAATCTTACGTCAGAAACTTATTCAAAGGTAACTGTAAATGCTCAGGGATATACTTATCTTAAGAATATTTCTTTGAGTTGCAATAATAATACAAAGGGAAGTTTAACTTTTTATGATTCTGTAGATTCTGATTTATTTGATGGTCTGAATGTAAGAAATTATCTTAAAACAAACTTTACAGATTATCCGTCACAGTATCCGGCATGTGCATATTGTGATGATTATAATAAAGATGCAGCTGTATTTAATAAGGACTGGTATCTTCCATCTCTTGCAGAATTGGACTGCCTTTACAGTGCTAAGTCTATAGTTAATCAGGCATTTATAAGTCTTGGTAAAGGAACTATGGATTATACGCTTAATGCTAGTACCGGTTATGGACATGTATGGGCAATAACAAATGGTGGAGCGGTTTGTGTTTTCAGCAGCAATTATAATGATATTAGTCATAGTTCAGCCGCTGAATATGCTTTTGGTATTATTCCGATTCATCATTTCTAATTTAATTAAATCATAAAAAATAATCCGTGTGGAATTCTGTGTAATCTGCAGTTTTTAACACGGATTTATTTTTTATGATGATTTAAAAAAATTTTTTTTTGTGCTACAATTCTCTTCAATATGGAACAGTTGAAGGTTGGTTGCGGCAGGGTTATGAGCCCTGGTGCAGTTATTACAGATTCAGGCGTTAATTTTTCAATTTACAGTGCAGATGCCTCAAAAATTACATTGTGTCTTTTTGAAAATAAAGACGCAAAGCTGCCGTTCTGCAGTCTTGATTTTGATCCTGAAAAAAACAGGACAGGAAATATCTGGCACATCTTTGTTTACGGTTTAAAGGAAGGTGCTCTTTATCTTTATAAAGCAGACGGTGAATATAATCCCCCGAAAGGTCTTCGTTATAACTATCATAAATATCTTTTTGATCCATACGCAAAAGCCTTTACAGAAGGTTCTGTTTTTCGTTCCTATAATAATCAGATGAAATCAGGTCTGGCAGGCATTCAGGAAGGTGAGCTTATGGATCTTTCTGATTTTCCAAAATGTGTCGTAACAGACGATTTCTTTGACTGGGAAGGTGACAGACCGTTAAATTATCCGTTGGAAAAATGCATCATTTATGAAACACATTTAAAGGGATTTACTGCCTCTGAATCATCGGGCGTTGAACCATCTGTGGCAGGAACTTATGCCGGTTTTACAAAAAAAATTGAATATTTAAAACAACTTGGAATTACAAGTGTTGAGCTTTTGCCTGTATTTGAATTTGATGAAAATGAAAACGGAAACATTAATCCTGCAACCGGACAGCCGCTTGTAAATTACTGGGGATATTCAACAATAGGATTTTTTGCTCCTAAAACCTCTTATGCTTCGGACAAAACTCCTGGTGGTGCAGTGCGTGAATTTAAACAAATGGTAAAACAGCTTCATAAGGCGGGAATAGAAGTTATTCTTGATGTCGTTTATAATCACACGGCCGAAGGAAATGAACACGGTTATACTTTTGAATGGCGTGGTCTTCAGAACGATGTTTATTATCAGCTGCCGGTAAACGAAAAGCAGTATTACATGAATTTCAGTGGCTGTGGAAATACCTTTAACTGTAATAATCCTGTTGTAAGCGATTTTATTCTTTCGAGCCTTAGATACTGGGTTTTGGAAATGCACGTGGACGGTTTTCGTTTTGATCTGGCATCTATTTTGACAAGAGCGCAGAACGGAGCGCCGGTAAACGACATGCCTTGTTTAACAGAAGCAATCAGTCTGGATCCTGTTCTTGCACATACAAAAATTATTGCAGAGCCATGGGATTGCGGAGGACTTTATCAGCTTGGAGGATTTCCTGCCGGTGATAAAAACAGATGGTCAGAATGGAACGGACGATTCCGTGATGATATAAGGCGTTTTATCCGTGGTGATGAAAATACTGCAACTGCGGCAGCCACAAGAGTTGCGGGAAGCTCAGATTGTTATAATCACAGCGGTAAAAAAGTAACGGCTTCAATCAACTTTATAACTGCGCACGATGGTTTTACCTTGAATGATCTTGTTTCGTATAATTACAAGCATAATGAACAGAATGGAGAAGATAACCGCGACGGTAGTGATGATAATTTAAGTTATAATCACGGCTTTGAGGGTGAATGCTCTAATCCGAAAATCAATGCGCTTCGTCTGCGAAAAATAAAGAATTTCTTAATTTATCTTTTTGTATCGCAGGGCGTACCTATGATGCTCGGTGGTGATGAGATGCTTCGGACACAGAATGGAAACAACAATGCTTACTGTCAGGATAATGATTTAAGCTGGATAGACTGGGGCCTTGTTCAGAAAAATGCAGGGCTTGTTCGTTTTACATCCGGTTTGATTAAACTTCGAAAAGCTCATGAAATCTTTACGCGTACAAGATTTTTTCTTGGAAGCAGTGATAAGGGAACAATTCCTGAAATCAACTGGTACGATATGAATGCAAAGAATCCTGACTGGTCAAAGCAGAAAAGATTCCTTGCCTTTAAGCTCAACGGAAATCCTTCGGTAAATGACATTCACGACAATGATTTTTATGTTGCTACAAATACAGACATTTATGACCTTACCATAACTCTTCCTTCTTTGCCGGAAGATAAAAAATGGTATCTTGTTGCAGATTCTTCTTTTGAATCACCGGAGGATATTATGGAAGAAGGGCATGAAGAGCTTTTGAATGAACAGCGGCGTTATGTTTTGATTTCCGGGGCAACTGTCATTCTTATTAGTAAATAATTGAAAATAGCATTAAAGTGATGTAGAATAAAAAATATATTCAGGAGATATTTCTATGCAGTTTAATAAGGAAGAATTTAAAGCAAATCTTTCTGCACGTTTACGACGTCAGTATGGTAAAGATATTTCGCAGGCAAACAAGCATGATTTATTTGATGCAGTTTCGGCATCGGCTTTTGAACTTATAATGCCTAACTGGATGGCAACAAGAGCAGAATATGAAAAGAAGCCTGTAAGACAGCTTTATTATCTTTCGGCAGAATTTCTGATGGGTCGTGCACTCAGCAACAATCTTATAAACGCTCAGATTAAGGATTCGGTAAAAGAAGTTTTACAGGAAATGAACATTGACTTTGATATGATTGAAGACGAAGAGCCGGATGCTGCTTTGGGTAACGGAGGTCTCGGTCGTCTTGCCGCATGTTTCCTTGATTCTCTTGCAACACTTGATTATCCTGGTCATGGTTATGGAATTCGTTATGAATATGGTATGTTTGAACAGAAGATTGAAGACGGCTATCAGGTTGAATATCCTGACAACTGGCTTGCACACCGCGATCCGTGGGAAATCAAACGGTCGGATCTTGCCGTAACTGTAAAATTCGGCGGTACAATTTCGTACGGAAGGACACCGGACGGTCAGCCTCGTTTTTATATAGAAAATGCAGAAGAAGTAACTGCTACTCCTTATGATATGCCTGTCATCGGTTATGATACAAATACCGTAAATACCTTAAGATTGTGGTCTGCTTCAAGTCCGAACGGATTTGATCTTTCTCTTTTCAATAACATGGAATATAACCGTGCAGTTGAAAGACAGAACAGTGCGGAAAATATAAGCCGTGTACTTTATCCGAACGATAATGGTCCGAGCGGAAAAGCATTGAGATTAAAGCAGCAGTATTTTTTCAGTTCGGCATCGCTGCAGGATCTTGTAAGACATTATGTTGCAGATTATGGAACTGATTTTTCACGCTTCCCTGAACTTCACGTAATTCAGCTGAACGACACTCATCCTGTAGTTGCAATTCCTGAATTGATGCGAATCTTAATCGATGATTATAATGTCGGCTGGGATGATGCATGGAATGTCGTAACTCATACCTTTGCATATACAAATCATACGATTCTTGCAGAAGCACTTGAAAAATGGCCTATTGCAATCTTCCAGGGACTTTTACCGAGAATCTATCAGATTGTAGAAGAAATTAATCGTCGTCTTGTAATTGAGCTTCGACAGAAATTTCCTAATGATTATTATAAGCACGAGCACATGGCAATCATCCATAACAATATGGTTTATATGGCATGGCTTGCAATCCACGCGTGTTTCAGTGTAAATGGTGTAGCAGAACTTCATACAGAGCTTTTAAAAACTGCAGAGCTTAAGGACTGGTATGCCATATATCCTCAGAAATTCAATAATAAAACAAACGGTATTACTCAGCGCCGATGGCTTTTGAATGCAAATCCTAAGCTTGCTTCGTTCATTACAAATAGAATAGGTCACGGTTGGGAAAAGGATCTTACAAAATTAAAGGAGCTTGAAAAGTATCTCGACGATGATGAAGCATTGAATGAGCTTATTAACATCAAGGTTGAAAATAAACAGAATCTTGCAGATACGTTGAAGCATACCCAGAATGAATTCCTTGATCCTGAAAGTATTTTCGATGTTCAGGTTAAACGTCTTCATGAATATAAACGTCAGCTTCTGAATATTCTTCATGTTATGTATCTTTATAACAGGCTTGTTGAAGATCCGACCTTTGATCCTCCTGCACGAACATTTATTTTTGGTGCAAAGGCAGCAAGTGGTTATCGTCGCGCTAAATCAATCATAAAGCTCATTAATACTGTTGCAGAACGCATTAACAATGACCGTCGTGTCAGAGGAAAAATCAGGGTTGTATTTGTTGAAAATTACCGCGTTTCAGTTGCAGAAAAGATTTTCCCGGCCGCAGATGTTTCAGAGCAGATTTCAACAGCAGGTCTTGAAGCTTCAGGTACTTCAAACATGAAATTTATGCTTAACGGTGCCTTGACACTCGGAACAATGGATGGTGCAAACATCGAGATTTTTGAAGAAGCTGGAAAAGAAAACGGTTTTGTATTCGGTCTTAAAACAGAAGAAATTAAAAAGATGGAAGCAGAGCATTCTTATAATCCTCAGGAATATCTTGACTGCAATCCTGAACTTGCAAAGGTCGTTGAGCAGCTTGTTGACGGAACTTATGATCCTTCAAGACAGTTGTTTAAAGAATTGCATGATTCACTTATTTATGGTGTAGAAGGTCAGCGTCCTGATGTTTATTATGTTCTTGCAGATTTTAATTCTTACTGTAAGGCTCAGGAAAAGGTTGCAGAAGCTTACAAGAACAGAAAGAATTGGGCAAGAATGACTTTAAAGAATATCGCCAATTCAGGAAAATTCTCTTCTGACCGAACAATTGAAGATTATGTCCGCGATATCTGGAAGCTTGAAAAACTGGTGATAAAGTAACGTGAATCAGAAAACTACATCATTCCTTGCAAGTATTGGTCTTGTTCTGACTGCTGCAATCTGGGGTTTTGCATTTGTTGTCGTAAAGGATAATCTGAACTATATCGGACCGGTTTATATGATTGCCATCCGTTATACGATTGCGGCAGTTGTAATGGGATTGATTTTTATAAAAAAATGGAAGCTCATTAACAGGAAAAATTTATTGCATGGACTTTTGACAGGATTTTTCCTTTTTGCTGCATATTTAACTCAGACAATCGGTTGTAAATATACAACGGCCGGAAAAAATGCTTTTTTAACTACCATCTATGTAATTTTAATTCCATTAATTTCCTGGATTTTATATAAAAAGCGGCCTGCCTGGTATGTTTTCCTTGCAGCTGTTTTATCTTTAACAGGAATAGGACTTCTTGCACTTGGAACCTGCGATACACGAGGAATGAATAAAGGTGATGTGCTTACTTTAATCTGCGGTTTGTTTTATGCGCTTCATATCATCTGGACTGCGAAATATAATCTTTGTGGTGAAGATCCTCTTCTATTGACCCTGCTGCAGTTTTTGTTCTGTGCGGTTTACGGCTGGATTCTTGCTCCTGTGATGGACGGATGTCTTGATTTTAATGTGATTTTAAATGGCCGTGTAATAACTTCACTTCTTTATCTCGGACTTTTTTCAACAATGTTATGCTTTAGTCTGCAGAATATAGGTTTGAAATATGTTCAGTCATCACTGGCATCTTTATTTTTGAGTTTCGAATCTGTTTTCGGTGTTTTATTCAGCGTGCTTTTTCTTCATGAACACCTTACTTTGCGAATGCTTGTTGGCTGTATATTGATTTTCAGCGCCGTACTTCTGGCAGAATTGAAGAAAGAATGATTTTATAGAAAGCCTTGACATCCTGATTTTGATACTTTAAAATGTTTTTAGTTTAAAACGAAACAAGGAGTCAGAGTTATGAAAAAAGTTATTCCATTCTTTACGGCATTATTGTGCCTTTTTATTATTTCCTGTCAGAAAAATGTTCCTCTTGAAAACAAGGAGAGCGAAGGAATTGTTCTTGGAAACAGGAAAGAAAATCCTTTCAGCATAAAAAATTACCGCGGTGCAGATAAAGAATCCGTTGCCCCGAATTTTTATTATTACAAGCTTCGTACAAACAATCTTGAAAAGTTAAAGGAGCTGATTGAAGAAGGCCAGGAGCTTTCTGACATACCGCTTGATTATGAAATAGTTCAGGGCGGTTCATTTTATGAGGAAAATGTTCCGGAAGATAATTTT
>JAFYZU010000057.1 GCA_017548565.1 Treponema sp. | reverse complement strand
TAAAACAGCGGCTTTAGTCCTTGCGCTTTTTAGTTTGGCTGCCTGTAAAGGACAATCTGATGCAAAAGATGCCGATAAACCGGTATTTTACCTTGCAAACACAAAAACAATATCATTAGCAGAAAAAAATGGGCCTGAATCAGTTTTACAGACAACTCAGGAAGGAATGTATTATTCGGTTTATAAAATCGGAACACAGGAAAATGTTTATATTCAGAATCTATTACAACCTTTCTATATCGATGATGCCGTATCTGAAATAGAATATGAATATCAGGAAATAAACACAGAATCAATTTCTAAAGGAATTTCAAATTCAATAAGCAAAACAAAATCAACAACGATTACACAGGAAAACTCATCCAGTAAAATTACATTAAATGTAAATGAAAATAATGGAACATCAGGCTCCGGAAATTTCTGGACAAATCTGGGAATGGATTTATGTTCTATTGCATTTAGTTCTGCAACAAATAATTACCTGTCCATTCTTCAGGATATATCAAAAAAATGCAGTATTGGAATTACCACCCAAAAACAATCGGAAGCAATTACAGAATCAATAACTTCTAATATTGAAGAAAAATTAGAGACTTCTTCCACTGTTTCAAACATCAAAATTTCAAAAATCAAGTTTGATGCAGATAAACTTGAAAAAAATAAATATTATACTGTTGCTTTAATTGGAGATTTTGATATTTATCAGATTTTTCAGTATGATCTTACTACACATAATTATGTAACATATTTTCTTACAATTTTAAACAAAGATAACTTAGGATATAAACGGGTATGGTCTGATACCAGAAATTTTCCTATAACAGAAGAATTTAAAATTACTCCGATTGAATCACTTGATATTGATTTATCTAAAGAAACTGGTGACGGAACACCTGAAAAACCATTCAGGATTTATAACTGGGATAATTTCAGGAAAATTAAAGATAATACATCTGCTCATTATAAACTTGAAAAAGATCTTGATTTACAAGGAGCAACATTAACGAAATTTGGAGATACATTTACAGGTTCAATTGATGGAAATAACCATAAAATTTCAAATTTTACAATGAAAGACGGAAATCAGTCATATTTCTTTAAGAATAATTCAGGAACCATAAAAAATCTGGTTCTCTGGGATTTTAAAGTTATTCATACAAAAGAAGGTGCCGGAATATGTTTAGTAAATGATTCAAATGGTATCATTGAAAATGTAATGCTTTATAATGCAACATTTGATATTCCAAAAAAGAACGAAAATAACAGTTATAATTATGGTATTTGTTCAGAAAATAAAGGAATGCTCAGAAATATAATGATTTTAAACTCAAAATTAAAGTTTAATGGCGATTTAATTTATTGGAAATCAAAAAATTACAATTATGGAATTGCAAAAACTAATAATGGTACAATAGAGAACGTTATTTTCAGAAATAATTATCTTTATTCAAAATGGGGCTGGGGTGGACAAATCTGTAATGATGATTGTCAGTATGGACTTGTACATACGAATAATCATATAATAAAAAATGCAATTAGTGCTGAAAATA
Organism: Treponema sp.; assembly: GCA_017548565.1. Lineage (GTDB taxonomy): Bacteria > Spirochaetota > Spirochaetia > Treponematales > Treponemataceae > Treponema_D. The sequence goes on along the minus strand of JAFYZU010000057.1, from coordinate 27,169 downwards.
CTGCAAGCTGGTCAGGTGATAAGAAAGACAATAAATATGTGGCAACAGTAAAAAACAACAAAGGTCAACCATTAGTTAATGTAATAAATCTAAATGATGCAAAATACAATACAATAACTAATAAATATAAAGAATTCGGAAAAGACGTAAATCCTGATTTCTTCGATGCAGAAAAAGACGGTTATATTATATTATCCTGCTTCCAAAACTACTTCAAAAAAGTCGAATCCAACGAATAATCCTTAAATTTATAACCGGATGACCTGATAACAATCATTCTTTATATCAGTCATCCGGTTTTATTTACCCTCATTAATTTTTTAATCAGCAACGAATAATTGACATTTTTTTTTTTTTTTTTATAATTTAGTGATTTTTTAAGTAAAATTTGCAAAAGTAATGCAGAAGGTTAGTTTATTTTTTAATTTTTTACTTCAATATAATTCTGTATGCTTTAAGCAGATTCTGAGGAGTAAAATTATGAAAAAACAATCATTTATCAAAATGTCGGTTTTAGCTGTTGCTTTTCTGTCGTTTTTTTCATGCAAAAATACAGTTAATAAAAATGAGAAAAACAAACCATTGGATTTCCTGAAAAACACAAAAATTGTACTTACCAATGAACACAATTTTAATGAGGAAAATCCTGAATTAACTCAAGAGTTTACAACAAAAAATGGAAAACACATTCTTATTTATAAATTAGGACAAGCAGAAAATTATCTTCTTGAAACATTTATTCAACCTATACAAAAAACAGAATTAATTAAAAACCTTTCCATTGACTTTGGACAGGTAACTTCAAAAGCTGTAACAGAAAGTATCAGTAATTCAATAAGCAAAACAAATTCTGTAACAATTACAAACAGTACAAGCGAATCTTCTACAAAATTAAAGATTACCGATAATAATACATTCTCATGGGATAATATCGGAAAGTCATTAATAGGTTTCTTCACGGATACAGGAAAAACCGGCACTCCTCTTGATACAATTAAAGAAATTGCTAAATTTGCAAGTCTTGAAACAAAAACAACAACATCATCTACTGCTACAACACAGGCAAGAACAGAATTGTTTGAAACTGAATATCAGATAAGTAATACTGTTTCAGAATTCACAAAACTTCACATAGAGCTTGATGAAAATTTACTCGAAGATAATATGTATTATACTTTAGGTGCAATAGGAGATTTTGATTTATACCAGGTTATTGAAGTAGACTGTCAAACAAATGAAACAATAACTTATTTTATTGGAAATCTGATTCAAAAATCAATTCGTGCAAAAATTTTATACAATTCAGAAATTGAATTTCTTTATCCGTCTGATTATGAATTTAAAACTGTCAGTGAATTTGATGTTGATTTAACAAAAGACTTAGGTGATGGTTCAGAAGATAATCCTTTTAAAATTTATTCTGCAACAGATTTTACCAAAATTAAAAATAATTTGAATTCTTACTTTGAATTAAAAAATGATATTGATTTTAATAATTCTTCTTTTAAAAAATTCGGTGATTTTACAGGATCGTTAGATGGTAAATTTCATGCTTTAAAAAACATACAGTTTAAGGACGGTAAAAAAAGTTCACTTTTCTATGAAAATAAAGGAACTATAAAAAATATAAAAATTTCAAATTATACTGTCACTCATGAAGGTGATGGAGCCTGTATATGTTATATAAATAATGAAAATGGAATCATTTCAAATATAATAATCGAAAACGGAAAATATAAAATTGAGAAAAAATTAGGAAAAGACGGATTTAATTATGGAATCTGCTGGAAAAACAATGGTTTAATAGAAAATGCGATAGTAAAAGATACTTTATTCGAATTCGATCTGCGATATCTTAGCGCATGGTATATTAATCATAATGCAGGTCTTGTAAGAAAAAATTATGGAACAATGATTAACGTTGCATCCTTAAAAAATAAATTTTATAACGGCTACGGATGGTGTGTAGCTGTCGATAAAGAGATTGCTCAATCTGGCCTTGTAGAATTTAATTATGGTTCAATTACAAACGCATTCAGTGCGGAACATGACGCAAAATGTGCTTCAGGAAAAGAAAAAATTAATGAATTTAAAGATCCAAGATTTTGCAAAATCGTAATGGAAAATAATGGAACACTCTCAAATGTTTCATATTCCGAAAGTGCCTTATATAGTTCAATATTGGCAAATTGCGATATTTTGAATAATGAAAATTTCTGTTCTGATTCAAATGGATATTTAACCCTTAAATCTTTTGCAGATAACGAAAATTAAATAAAATCTTATTAATTTCTTATCAGTATTTAATGATATAAATTCTGATAAGAAATATAATTACTTTAAAGGAGTAAATTTATTATGAGAAAAAATTTCAGAATAAAACTTAGCATTATACTTGCATTCACAAGTCTTTTTTTCGGATGTAAAGGTTATGCAAATAATGAAGAACAATATGTCTACGATTCACTAGAAAAAATCCCCCTTACCATAGAAGCCATAGAAGACGGACAGATTACTTTTACAAATCTGGGTGAAATAAAAAACCTTAAATACAAATTAAATGACGGAAAACTTATTAAAGCTACAAATTCAGGAATTTCTGTTAAACAAAATGATAAAGTTTATTTCTTTGCAGAAGGAAATTATGGTCCATCTTGGAATCATTTTACTATCAACTGTTCTTCTGATTGTTATGTTTACGGAAATGTAATGAGTCTTTTATGCAAAAATTATCAGACGGAACGAGAAATTACCACAAAACATGCATTTTATAAACTCTTTTATAATAACATTCAGATAAAGAATCATCCGGATAAAGATATCTACCTTCCTGCTACTAAACTGACAGAATCATGCTACGAATCAATGTTCGAGGGCTGTACTTCAATAACGAATTCACCTGTTCTTCCTGCTACTAAACTGGCTGATTCATGCTATGAATCTATGTTCTCAGGCTGTTCATCTCTAACGCAAGCACCAATCCTATCTTCTACTAAACTGGCTGATTCATGCTATAAATTTATGTTCTCAGACTGTTCATCTCTAACGCAAGCACCAAACCTTCCTGCAATTACTCTTGCAGACAGCTGCTACAGTTATATGTTTTCCGGTTGTTCTTCACTAAAGAACGCTCCTATCCTTCCTGCGACTAATCTTGCATATGGATGCTACGAAGATATGTTTAATAGTTGTTCTTCACTAACCAAAACTCCTGACCTTCCTGTAACTAATCTTGCACCAAGCTGCTACGCAGGAATGTTTTGGGGATGTACTTCATTAACACAGGTTTCTGTTCTTCCTGCAACTACTCTTTCAGGTGGTTGTTACAGCTGTATGTTTAGATGTTGTACTTCATTAACACAGGCTCCTGTCCTTCCTGCAACCAATCTTGCACCAAGCTGCTACAGCTCTATGTTCCATGATTGTATTTCTCTTATCCAGGCACCACAACTTCCTGCAACTACCCTTTCAGATGAATGTTACAGCTTTATGTTCCGAAACTGTTATTCATTAACTAAGGCTCCAGTTCTTCCTGCAACAACACTTACAGAGAAATGCTACAGAAAAATGTTTGATTATTGTTCTTCTCTTAATGAAGTTACTTGTTTTGCGACAAATATTTGTGCAGGTGATTGTACCGATAACTGGCTGGGCGAAGTTGCTTCTTCCGGAACTTTTAAAAAAGCATCTGGTGTTAACTGGTCTCGCGGACCAAGCGGTATTCCGGAAAACTGGACTATAACTGAATAAAATAATCTTTAACGAATAATCGCTGATTTTATAACCGAATTACTGATAAAAATTCATATTTATTTTATCAGTAATCCTCTTTTTTTATTCAAATCCAATGACACTTTGCCCATCAATGAACAATTGACATTTATTTTTTATAATTATATATTTTTAATATATCATTGCAAAAACAGGTAAGAGAGTTTGTTTATTTATAATTTTTTGCTTCAGCACAAATCTTAATGATTTTTGCAATTAAAGGAGTAAAAAATTATGAGAAAAAATTTCAAGTTTAGAATTTGCGCTATACTTGCACTCACAAGCCTTTTTATCTGTTGCAAAAGCCATACAAATAATGTAGAACAATTTGTCTACAATCCAATAGAAAAAGAAATCCCCCTTACAATCGAAGCCATAGAAAACTGTAAGATTACTTTAAAAATCTAAATAGAATAACAAACATTAAATACAAATTAAATGACGGAGAACTTACTCAAGCAACAACTGCGGGAATTAATGTTTTACAAAATGATAAAGTTTCTTTCTTTGGAGAAGGAACTGATAATGATGGTCTCGATTGTTTTAAAATCGACTGTTCTGCTGACTGTTATGTTTATGGAAATGTAATGAGTCTTTTAAGCAAAAATTATCAATCTTCAACAGAAATTATTAAAGACCATGCATTTACTGGACTCTTTTATAATAACAGTCACATTAAAAATCATCCGGATAAAGACATTGTCCTTCCTGCTACAACTCTTGCACCGGACTGATACGCCTTTATGTTTTATGGGTGTTCTTCAATAACTAAGGCCCCTGTTCTTCCTGCAACTACTCTTGAGGAGAACTGCTACACTTGTATGTTTTCCGATTGTAAATCACTTAAAGAAGTTACTTGCCTTGCAACTGATATTTCTGAACAAGATTATACCTATTGCTGGCTAACTGGTTATACTGTTTTAGGAACTTTTAAAAAAGCATCCGGTATTAACTGGCCTCGTGGACCAAGCGGTATTCCAGTAGGCTGGAATATAATCCAACTGACTATAACTGAATAAAATAATCTATTGTAAGAAATACAATTTGATTTTTCTCTCTACTCAAACCTTATCCACTGTCTTGCCCTTACCTTTTGAATAAGTTCATTATCTTTTTCAAGATAATAAATCAAATCCCAGTGCCAGTCTAATTCAAGAGGAGAAAACAGAGGTGGACGAGGGGGTTTTCTTTTAGCGTTCTGGTCTTTTACAAGCTGCATTAACGTTTCAAAATCATTTTTACCGGCAAGCTTAACTAAATACGGTTCTTTATCGGTAACAAGTATTGTTTTATTTTCATTAAAAATATAATCTTCAGGATTAAATTCACGAGGTTTAACTATATTACGGATTCTTGTGCTTCTTCCGGTTGTACATGAATAATTATTTCCCGCACTGTAAATATGTCGTCCGATATAATATTCAAAATTATCATATCTGAACCAGGCAGATTTATTGTCATAAGGCATTAAAGTTTTCCAGTAACGGATATTGAAAATCTTTTGTCTATGAACAATCAATGCACCTATATTTTCATCTATTTTCTGTTCACAAACTTTTATCCCTTCTGAACCTGCACTACCCCGCCAGATTCCGTCATATTCATTTTCTGCCTTAACATCATATTCAGCTCCTTCTGGAACAAGCACTTTTTCCTTTATAAAAAAATTAAGGTACATTTTATCACCGATAACGGCAACCGGAATATAATTTACATTCCTTTTTGAATAATTCATCTTTATTTCATACGCAGTTATTTCTTCATCATTCAAAATATTATTCACGGAAAAGGTTATATGTTCTGCATTTTCATGTGTAGCATCATTTCTTATTCTTTTTTCAAGCTTACTTTTATCTTCATCTTCTGCCGCACGATCAAAATACCAGTCATAAAATTCTTTAAGGACTATTGTAATACACGGATTTTCTTCTTCTGTCTTTTCAAAAAATACATAACGATCTTTTCCTTCCCATATTCCAAGCAGGCAGTCAGGAATTTCAATTGCACCAAGAGAACTGAAAATAAAAATCATCATAGAAAGAAAAAATCCTTTTTTCATAAGTAGAATATCGGCATTTTTTACGATATAATTAAGTATATGACATATTTAGGAAAACTTGGTGAACTTACATTAAAAGGCTCTAACAAACAGGAATTCGAAAATCTTCTTGTCAAAAATACACGTAAATGTCTTGAAAATAAAAACGTAAAAATAAAACTCATAGCAGGCCGACTCTATATCGACTGTGAAGAATCAGACAGTAAGGATGTTGAATTTACCTTAAATCATCTTCTCGGAATTACGGGATGGGCACTTGCACAAACCTGCGCCAACGATATTGAAGAAATTAAAAAAACAGTTTTTACGGTTGCCGAAAAATGTGCACAAAAGGGAGCAAAAACCTTTAAGATTGAGACAAGACGTGCATATAAACAGTTTCCGCTTAATTCATATGAAATCAATTGTGAAGCAGCATCAGATGTCGAAAAGCTGATGAAAGTAGATGTTCACCATCCAGATGTAACTATTTATGTTGAAGTCCGCGAAAAAACCTTTGTCTATTCAGATTCCAATACAGGATGCAGGGGATTACCGGTCGGTTCAAGCTCAAAGGGACTTCTTCTTTTAAGCGGAGGACTTGATTCACCGGTTGCAGGTTACAGAATGCTCCGCCGTGGCATGAAAATTGAATGCTGTTATTTTCATTCCTATCCTTATACATCTGAAGAAGCAAAACAAAAGGTTATTACGCTTGCACAGAAGCTTGCCTATTACGGACTTCAGACATATTTAAATATCATCCCTTTTACAGATGTACAGATGAAGATAAAAGAAAAAGCTCCTGAAGCCTGGTCTACTTTAATGCTTCGTGTCTGCATGATGAAAACAGCAAACATGCTTGCAAAAAGATGTAACGCAAAATGCATAATTACCGGTGAAAGTGTCGGTCAGGTTGCAAGTCAGACAATAGAAAACATGACTGTTACCGAACATTTTTCTGAATTTCCTATGATGCGTCCTTTATGCGGAATGGATAAGGAAGAAATAATCAGAACTTCAGAAATCATAGATACATATGAAACTTCAATTTTACCTTACGAAGACTGCTGTGTTTTATTCAGTCCAAAGCATCCTGTACTACGGGGAACAATTGAACAGGCAGAAGAAATTTATAATCAGCTTGAAGTGGACGAGCTGATAAAAAAAGCATACGATGAGCGGGAGATAATCAAACTGACTTTTAACGAAGAACCTTATAGAGTAAGTGAATAAAATGAACGGAAAAGAAATAAATCAGATTTATAATTTATTAAAGGCATGCTCATCAAATGTAAACGGATATGTACCGGAATTCTACATAAATGAAAAGCTGGTAGATGATGATTTTTCACTAAATACTTTGCCCGTTGAAAAAAATGTAAAAGCAGAAGAATCTGTAATCACAGAAGAAACCGTAAAAGCAGAAGAAAGCGTAAAAACTGCACAAAGCATTCCTCAGGTTCAGGATTTATCGAAAATTGATGAGCTGAAGGGTAAGATTGAAAAATGCACGCGCTGTCCTCTTGCTCGTGAACGTTTGAATGTAATTTCCGGTACCGGTGTTGAAACTCCTGAGGTGCTTGTAATATGTGAATTTCCTACCGTAAATGAAATAATAGAAAACAAGCCTTTGAATAGCCGTGAAGGAATTCTTCTTGAAAAAATGATAGGAGCAATAGGCTTAAATAAAGATACAAACACATATATCACGACAGCAGTAAAATGCCGTACACAGAACATAAAAATCGATTATATGCAGTACGATGCATGCAGCGCATTTTTATATGCACAGATTCAGATTTTAAAACCGAAAATGATTTTATGCCTTGGCGAAAATTCTTATCAGAAGCTGATTGATAATCCTCAGAAAATTGAAAGCATTCACGGACAGCTTCTTTCCTATAACAATATTCCGCTCGTTGCAACATACAGCCCTTCTTCCCTTTTACAGAATGAATCGCTGAAGAAACCGGCCTGGGATGATTTGAAATTCATTAAAAAGAATCTGGACAGCATTAAATGAAATATCTGCAGATAGTCTTAAACATCCCCATAAATAAAGCATTTACATATTCTTATGATGAAGCTTCTGCAAAAATCGGATTTGAAGCACAGCCTGGAAAACGCGCAGAAATAATGTTCGGCAATAAAAAAACTTCCGGCTTTATTGTTTCAATAAGTGAAAGTTTACCGAAAGACTGCGATGTAGATATACAGAAAATCCGTCCCATAAAAAGAATCATAGATAAAGAACCATTGTTCAACGAAGAAATGATTGAAATTGCAAAATGGGTCGCTCATTATTATCTTTGTACATTAGGAGAAGCAGTTTTTTCAATGACTCCTTCGGCAAGGCGTGACAGCGGAGAAGCAGGATTTTCTTTTGATGAAGAAATGCAGTATAAAAAAAATGTTCTTTCAGAAGAACAGAAAAAATGTGTTCAGCAGATTAATGAAAATAAAAACAATCTTTTTCATTATCTTTATGGACCGACAGGAACCGGTAAAACAGAAGTTTTTCTTCAGCTCGCAGAACAGACTCTGAATGATGGAAAAGGCGTAATCTATCTTGTACCGGAAATTGCATTAACATCTCAGGTAGTTCAATCAATAAAAATGCGCTTCGGAGATACTGCTGCAATCATTCATTCAGGACTTACTCCATCGCAGAAATTAACTCAATGGCATAAAATCCTTCATAAAGAAGCACGTGTAGTCATAGGAGCAAGAAGCGCGGTTTTTGCCCCTGTACCCGATTTAGGACTGATAATAATTGATGAAGAACATGACGGCTCATATAAATCAGGCAATAATCCAAGATATCATGCAAGACAGGTTGCAATGCATCGATGTTCAAATCTGAAAATTCCCCTTATTATGGGAAGTGCGACACCTTCTGTTGAAGCCTGGTACATGATGCAGAAAAATACCCTCATAAAGCATACTCTTACGAAACGTCTTGCAGGCGGTGATTTTCCAAAAATAAAATGCATAAATCTCAACAATTTTGATAATTCTGTCTGCATATCAAAACCTCTTGAGCTTGAAATAAACAATGTACTAGCAAAAAAACATCAGGTCATTTTATTTTTAAATAGACGCGGCTTTACTCATTTTTTCAGATGTAATTCCTGTGGCTTTGAACTTAAATGCAAAAACTGTTCCATACCTATGACATATCATAAAAAAGAAAACCGCCTTCGATGTCATTACTGTAACTATCAGGAAAATCCTCCGCAGATCTGTCCTCAGTGCGGTTCAGTAGAAATCGGAAGTTCAGGCTTCGGTACGGAATTCATTGAAGCAGAAACAAGGGCAAAGTTTCCGAATGCAAAAATTACAAGAATCGATACAGATGCGCTTAAAAGCAAGGAAGAACTTCTTCAAACCCTTGAGGATTTTAAAAACGGAAAAGGTGATATTTTACTTGGAACGCAGATGGTTGCCAAAGGATTGAATTTCAAAAACCTTGAGCTTGTAGGAGTAATTCTGGCAGATTCAGGTCTTCATATGCCTGATTTCCGTGCTTCAGAAAGAACCTTTTCACTTATTACACAGGTTGCAGGAAGAGCCGGAAGATATTTTCCCGACGGTAAGGTTGTCGTACAGACTTACGATCCGAATAATGAAGCAGTCTTTTATGCATGTACAAACAGAATCAATGATTTTTACGGATCAGAGCTTGTTAAAAGAGAAATGCTTGATTTTCCGCCGTTTTCAAGATTACTCAGGATTGTTTTCAGAAGCTTCAGCAAAGAGAATGTAATTGAAACTGCTGAACAGGCTTTTGAAATCCTTAAAAAAGAAAGGACAAAAGGTGTCGATATTATAGGTCCGGCTGAATGTCCGATTGAAAAAATAAATTCAAATTACAGATATCAGATTCTTTTAAAAGGCGAATCAATCATACCGCTTCAGGCAATGGCAAGAACGCTTCTCTTCGGTTACAGACATAATCCTAATACATACATTGAATATGATGTAGATCCCGTCTCACTTTTATAAATCAGATGTGTCTTCTTATACCGTCAAACTTTATATCATAAAGAAAAAGACCATGCGGCGGTGCTGTTATACCTGCTTTTGTTCGGTCCTTTGCTTCAAGTATTTTCAGCATTGCATCATCGGGGGCATTGATTTTATCAAGATTGATTAAAGTTCCTGTAAGGGTGCGGACCATCTTCCATAAAAATGCATTTGCTTCAATTTCAAAAACAAGCAATTCGTTATTAAACAGATCCTTCTGAGTAAAAAAAGAGGCCTTCTCAATATAACGGCAGGTAGAAATACTGGAATCTCCGCTTGCTGCAAAAGATGCACAGTCAAGCTCCCCTTTAAGACAGGATGTATATTTGTTCAACCGTTCAAGATTATAATCATAATTTTTTACATGCCAGACAAAACGTGAATTATATGCAGGAAGACAGTCATTCGTGCTTATAAAATATCTGTAGATTCTGCTTGTAGCACTTAGTCTTGAATCAAACGACTGATCAACTTCGACTGAATCTGTAATCCGTATATCAGCAGGTAAAAATGAATTCATTACACGAACATATCTTTCTACGGGAATAGAATCTATCGGTGAAAAAAAGTTTGCTTTCTGGGCAAGTGCATGTACACCACTGTCTGTTCTTCCCGAGCCATGCAGAGTTACCTTCTGTTTATGTATTTTATAAAGGACCTTTTCAATTTCACCCTGAACAGTTCTTCCCGCTTCGTTTCCATCTGCATCATCCTGACGCTGATAACCGCAGAAATCTGTTCCGTCATATGAAACTGTAAGCAGAATATTTCTCATAAATTAAAAATCGTCGTCGTTAAGCTCTTTTGAAAGCATGTCATATAAATCACGTGCATGTTCAAGAAGAGGTCCCGGTTTGTTTTTCGATGATTTACCCAGACCAAAGATTCTTGCAATTGCAGTTTTTGATTCACTTAATTTTTTAAGCCGAAGCTGTATATCATCATGCTGACCATATTTATATTCAAGAAGACCGCATAAATAAATTACACCGTCCCATCCGTAGTTCTTGTCCATATCTGGTCCGAAATTATTAAGGGTTGAACTTTTTTCGGTTCTGCTTGTTTCATTTATGACAGCCTGTTGATAGAAGAACAAGGCCTTTCTGTAAAACACTTCGGAAATATAATCATAATTATGATTGCTGCACCTCTGATGAATTTCTTTTGTAAGCCAGGCAAGTCTTAAAGAAATGATTGCCTGCTTCATGGTAGGAAGCATATCTGCATCACAATCATTGTAAGTCATAAGTGCCAGATAATACATTGCGGCGCCATCAAAAAGTGTGCGTTCTTTCTTCAAGTCAAAATACGGGAAGATAGTTGAACAGCTTGCTTTTCTCTGTTCACTGTGGTCAAAAATCCTGTCGGAAACTTCAGTCTTTTTTATTTCGGCAAAATCTGACCATAAAAAGGCAGCATAACAGTTAGGACAACAGCCTACTTCATAAATCAACGGATAAACTTTACCGTATTTTGCAGAAGGTATATAATCGCGATGAAGTTCATCAGAAAGATTTCCTGCATTCATACGACCATTACCGCTTCGCATTATTTCTTTAGGAAAAGGCTTTTTGCAGACCGGACAGATACTTTTATCCTTTGACCAGTAAGAGAGCGATGCTTTTTTTTCTCCTGCACCATCAGATGCTTTTGAAGTTGCTGCCATTCTATCCTCCTATATTTTCAACTTTTTCTATTATTACATAAGCCATAGCATATTCCTTTTCGTGAGTTAATGAAAGATGAATTACACAATCCTTACATCTTTCGTTAAAGACACGAAGGGCGGTGTCTTCAAGCACAAGTTCAGGCTTACAGTCTTTATTCTTAACGACGCATATATCCTTAAGGTTAAAATTATAAATTCCCGTTCCAAGTGCTTTAGAAAAGGCTTCCTTTGCAGCAAAGCGTGAAGCATAATGTTCAAGAAGAATATCTGTGCTGCATTTTTCTTTAATCTCATTTTTATTAAAAAAACGTTCAAGAATCGAAGGATTTTTTATCCAGCTTTCAAAACGTTTTATATTTACAAGATCAACCCCAATTCCGTATATCATTATTCTTCCTGATTATCCCCTTCTTCACTTTTTTTAAGGACCTTGATTTTTATTGTCTCAAACGGAATTTCCTTTAACTTTATATGAGACGGAAGATCATAAATAACCGGAAGCTCATACTCACCTTCTTCTGTTATCGATGAACAGTCTACATTTATGATATTATTCGGAATTACCAGTTTTTCAAGATCAGGAACATTGCCGGTTATGTTCAAATCATAAAGATGTTCGGAATCTTCAATATACAATTCTTCGGAAAGATTCTGAAAATTAATTTGAATTCCTGTAAGGATTTTTTCCGTACCCTTTGCCGAAAAATCAACGGTTACTTTATACGGACCTTTATTGGTAACCATAATCATTTTATTCATTTCTTTATAATTTACTTCTGAAGTTACCTTTTTATTAAGATCAGAAATATAAACCGGCTCTGTGTAAATCTTATCTATTTCTTTAAGGATTGATTCAGGACCAATCACTTCAACATGAGTAGGATCCGTAATTATTTCAGAAACTTCATAACCATACTCAGGTTCTCCTACAAGTGACGGTTCAATTGAAACATATTTTACATCCTTTTTTTCTACCTTAATTTTCAGATATTCAGGCTTTGCCCTTATTTCAAGAGGATTATAGGAAAGCAGTGAATCTTCAACTTCAAGGTTTACAGGAACAACAAAATCTCCCGATTTAGCAAGTGCATCAAGATTGAGCTGCGCATGAATATCTGAAGCATGTATCATTGATATTATTTCACTGTAGGCACGAACGGTTACAGTTATTGATTTATCGATATTTGATACGGGCATTACCGCACCGTTTGTCTGGACCTCAAGAGGAATAACAAAAGATTTTTTTTCAAGTAAAGTTGCCCGATGGACGACGAATAAAATTACAGCGGCACCTATGCATACGAGTTTTGCAATCCAGTTATTCAGGAGGGAGTCAAGAAACTTGTGTTTGGTCTTCAATTGATTCCTCCGTATTTTTAGATTCAGAATTGATATTCAAAAGATTTTCGAGAATTTTTCGTACTTCTTCGATACTCAAATCGTAATTAAGATTTGAATCATAGGCAAGGCTTAAGGCACCGGTTTCTTCAGAAACGACAAGTACTACTGCATCAGATTGTTCTGAAAGTCCAAGAGCAGCACGATGACGGGTACCAAAGGTTTTTCTGATATTATAATCTTCACTCAACGGTAAAAAACATCCGGCTGCTAAAAGCTTACCACCCTGAAGAAAACAGGCGCCGTCATGAAGCGGTGTATCGTGACCAAAGATTGTTACAAGAAGACTTGATGTAACATCGGCATTGAGTTTTGTTCCTGTCTGCATTATGTTTTCAAGCTTTGTATGACGTAAAAAGACCGCAAGCATTCCACGCCTTTGTGTAGAAAGCATATCGGCTGCTGTAAGGACTGAATCTATATAAGTATCTTTCGAGCGGTTACCGAACGCAAACCATTGATTCTGTCCAATCCTTATAAAAAGCTTACGGATTTCGGGCTGAAAGATTACCGCAAAGGCAATTACGAGACCGGGAGCAACTATCCTTAAAATCCACAGGATTGTATTAAGCTGTAAAAATGCCGCAATAGAATAAGCAATGAGAACAATCAAAGCAGATTTTAAAATCTGAAGACTGTTTGATTTAGACATGAAGTCGTAGGTCTTATAAAGGAGAAAAGCCAGAACTCCGATGTCGAGAACGGGAATTATAAAATTATAAATGTATAAAAATTTATTAAAAATTTCCATTTTCTATTATTATAACACATAAAACTAACTAAGAACAGTTTTTATAACATTTAAAGCATCTAAAGTTTCCTTAACGTCATGTACCCTTAAAATCTGACATCCCTTGATTACCGAAATAATATTTGCTGTCAAAGTCCCGGCAAGTCTTTCGTTTACCGTTCGTCCTGTTATATGACCGATGCAGCTTTTTCTTGAAAGTGCCATTAATACCGGATATTTTCCCTTTCCTAATTTTTCTGCATTCCGTATAAGGCAGATATTTTCTTCCGGTGTTTTATTAAAACCGATACCCGGATCAAGAATTATTCTGTTTGAGCTGACACCATTCTTTAATGCAAGCTTAACTTTCCGGTCAAAAAAAGCATTCGTAGATTTTATATCTTTTCCCTGATTATTCATAATTATTACGGAAAGTGAATTTTTTGAAGCAATCTGTAAAGATTCAGGATTATAATCAAAAGCAGAAACATCGTTATAAATATCTATTCCTTCTTTTACAGCCGCCTGTAATACCTTAGCTTTGCGAGTATCTAAAGAAACAGGAATATCAGATACCTTGCGTATTTTTTCAATCAATGGAATAACGCGTTCAATTTCTTCATCTTCCGGTACGTCTTCAAAACCCGGTCTTGTAGATTCACCGCCTATATCAAGAATATCTGCGCCATCTTCAATAAGCTTCATTGCTTTTTCATACGAACCGCGGCTCTGTTCATAAAAAGAATCCGGAGTAACATTCAGAATCCCCATTATAAATGCCTGTCGTTCCGTTGATATAGTTTTATTTCCAGTCTTGAGTTTTATCATTTTGATGTTTCCTTTATTGCACTTAAAATTGATTTTATCGAAAGACCTGCTTCTTCTAGAATCTGATTCCTGTTTCCATGCTCATAGAATCTATTATCAAAAGCAAGAATCTTTACATTAAAGAATTTATTTTTATTTAAAAGCAGCGAAAGATATTCACTTATACCACCGATTTTTACACCATCCTCAACAAAAACAATGCCTTTATAATCTGATGCAAGCTTTAAAAAATATTTTTCATCAAACGGTTTTATAAAACGAAGAATATATATATCACACACAGAATTACTTTTGTTTACGGCTTCTAAAACTTCTGTGTACATACCACCCGTACATACAATGAGTATTTTTTTAGCATTTGATTTTTTTTCTGAAGGGATGAGAATTCCACGTCCCCTATCAAACTTCAACTGCTGTTCAGAAAGCTCCCGAGGACATGAAAGCTTAGGATAACGTATAATAACAGCGCTGTCTGATTTCAATGCATATTTAAAACAAAGATATAAATCCTTTGATGTAGAAGGACTTAAAATCTCAAGTTCTGGAACCGGAAGAAATAAAGAAATATCAAATATTCCCTGATGCGTTACTCCGTCATTCGGTACAGCGCCCGCTCTGTCGAGCATGAAAATAACATGTGCTTTTTGAAGAACTACATCATGAATTATCTGATCAACTGCACGCTGGATAAAAGTAGAATAAATGCATACAACAGGAATCAATCCGCCGGCAGCAAGTCCACCTGCAAAGGTAACGGCATGTTCTTCTGCAATGCCTACATCAAAAAAACGATCCGGAAACTTTTTTGAAAAATATGCGAGCCCTGTTCCCTTTGACATTGCTGCAGTAATTCCAACTATTTTATCATTCTGCTCTGCTTCATTTACTATTATATTGCTGAAGGCTTCGGTAAAGCTCAAAGGTTCAAAATTATCTACCTTTCCATCGCTTGTCTGAAACGGACCGATTCCATGAAATATTTCAGGATTATTTTCTGCAGGACTGTATCCCTTGCCTTTTTTAGTAACGACATGAACTACGACCGGTCTGTGAAGCTTCTGAACTTTTTTAAATATTTTTTCCATGCTGAGTTCATTATGACCATCGAGCGGTCCTACATATTCAAATCCAAGATCAGTAAATAAATTGTTTGTTAACAAAAGCCCTTTCAAAGACCTTTTAAACCTGAAAATAAATTTTTCAAGACGAGGACCAAGATATGGTATTTTATCGATGATTTTATCAACCTTGTATCTGAACGACTGATATCTTGGAGACATCGAAAGACGGCTCAGGTATCGTGAGATGGAACCGGTATTATGATCTATTGACATCTGATTATCATTTAAAACTACTATCAGATTTTTACAAAGCTGACCTGCATGTGATAATCCCTCAAAAGCCATTCCACCGGTCAAAGCACCGTCCCCTATAACTGCAATTACCTTATGATTATTATTGTTCAGATTCCAGGCAGTCAGAAGCCCAAGAGCCGATGAAATTGAAGTTGAAGAATGACCGTTTATAAAAAAATCATGTGGACTTTCTTTTGTATTGGTAAAGCCTGAAATTCCATTCTTCGTACGCAGAGTATCAAATGATTTATAACGACCGGTCAGTAGCTTATGCGCATAACACTGATGACTAACATCCCAGATAATTGCATCATCAGGGCTGTTGAAAACACGATGCAATGCAATTGTAAGTTCAACGACTCCCAGATTACTTGCAAGATGTCCACCGTTTTTTGCAACTGTCTGTATGATTTTTTCACGAATCTGTGAAGCGAGAACCTTCAATTCTTTCTGAGACAATTTCTTTATATCTGAAGGAGAAGTTATAGTTTCCAGCATTTTGTATATTGTTCTCTATATATAATATAGCAGATTTAAATAAAAATGATAATATAAAAAAAAGACCGCGATTTATCGCGGTCTATCTGAAACACAAGCGTTCGACCTAAAAACTACTTGCTCTTATGTCGATTACGTCTAAGCATCTTCTTTCGCTTATGTGTCGCCATCTTCTGGCGCTTTCTTTTCTTACCACAAGGCACGATGGCACTCCTACTTTATAAAGTCTTGTTATTATTACAAAAATAATGAAATTAGTCAATACTATTGAATAGGGATTAACGGCTTTAAAATTTCAATGACCTTTTCAATATCTTCAATCCCACGGTAATCGACAATGCAGCTTCCGTTGATATCACGGATATAAGTATACTGCTTTTTTGCATATTTACAGCTGTCATGTTTTATTGCTTTTACTATATCATCTTTATTATCATATTTAAACCATTCACTATAACCAATTGCTTTAAAACCTGGACAGTCTTTTGTATATCCTTTCTCCAAAAGAGAATGAATTTCTTTTTCAAGTCCCTGCTCTATCATCAAATCTACACGCTGTCTTATCCTTTCATATAGTACATCGCGAGGAGGTTTTAAAACAATAAAAGTAAAATCATATTCATCCCGGAATTTCGGTTCAATCTGAAAGCTTGTCCTTGTTTTACCGCTGGAATAATAAACCTCAAGTGCACGACATATTCTGTAAGAATCATTCACATGAATCTTTTCTGCACTTACGGGATCTATTGTTTTCAGCTGCTCATAAAGGGTCCGGTTACCAAGCGTCTTGATTTTCTGCAAAAGTTCATTCCTTAATTTTTCATCACTGACAGGAGTTTTAGGAAGACCATATAAAAAATTTCTTATATAAAAACCCGTTCCCCCGCAGATAACAGGGATTTTCCCTCTTTCAAAGATATGAACACACTCTTTATCTGCCTCTGAAATAAAATCACTTACGTTGTACTGTTTATCTATCGTTAAAATATCAATAAGATGATGAGGAATTTCATTTAAAAGTCTTTTATCCGGTTTTGCAGTACCGATATCCATTCCTTTATAAACAGACTGAGAATCCGCGCTGATTATCTCTGCATTTAAAATAAAATGACTGCCCGACTTAGAAAAAAGTTCCCTAGTCAAAGCAGTCTTTCCTGAAGCGGTAGGTGCAAAAATTACAACTACCGGGATTTTATTTTTTATCTTCAATACGGTATTTTACACTTTTTGTAAAAAGCTGTCGTGCTGCAACACATACAACCTTACCATAATTCTGATTAATTTCAGGATCATCAACCTTTGCCATCTGATAAGCACGTCGGCTTGCGGCTACAGTGATTTCATAAATATTATCATCAAATTCAACCAATTGTTCCAATGGGAATATCATTTGAAATTACTCCTTATGTTTTATTTTATAATTATCTTCTTTTTATGTCAATTACTGTAAAAACTATTCCATTTTCTGAAAAATCAATTTATAATATAGGTTAAAGGATTTACTAAATATGGATAATAAACAATTAATCGAAAGCGGAAACGCATGTCTTGGTATTGAATTCGGATCAACCAGAATCAAAGCAGTATTGATAAACGACAGTTATGAACCTGTAGCCAACGGCTCTTACACCTGGGAGAATTCACTTGAAAACGGAATATGGACTTATCCTCTTTCTCAGATTCATGAGGGTTTGCAGGCCTGTTATAAAGAATTAAAAAATGACGTCAAGAACAAATACGGCGTAAAATTAACAAAATTCAAATGCGCTGGCATTTCTGCAATGATGCATGGTTATCTGGCTTTTGATAAAGATGAAAACCTTCTTGTACCGTTCAGGACCTGGCGTAATACAATCACAGGTGAAGCATCAGATAAACTTTCAAAACTCTTTAATTTTCCGGTACCTGAGAGATGGTCTGTTTCACATTTATATCAGGCAATTTTAAATAAAGAAGAACATGTCAGCAGAATCCAGAATGTATATACTCTTGCTGCCTATATTCACTATCTTCTTACCGGTGAAAAAGTTATAGGAGTCGGAGATGCTTCAGGAATGTTCCCGATTGAGCTTTCTTCTGACAATACTAAAGCATCCTATAACAGACGGATGGTCAATGAATTTGAAAAGTTACCTGAAGTTGCAAAATTCAATTTCGAGCTTTCATCACTTTTTCCTAAGGTTCTTGTCGCAGGAGAAAATGCCGGAAAGCTTACTGAAAAAGGCGCACGTTTTCTTGATCCTGACGGAGAGCTTGAAGCTGGCATACCGTTCTGTCCTCCAGAAGGTGATGCAGGAACAGGCATGGCGGCTACAAATTCAGTAAAGACAAAAACAGGAAACATAAGTGCAGGAACCTCTGTTTTCAGCATGGTAGTTCTCGAAAAAGACCTTAAGAATGTTTATCCCGGAATAATTGATATTGTTACCACACCGGATGGATTTCCTGTTGCAATGGTACACTGCAATAACTGTACCGGAGAGCATAATTACTGGATTAATTTATTCAAGGAAATCGTCGATACAATGGATCCTGAAAATATAATCCCTGTCGGAAAATATTATGATGATTTAATTACAAAATCACTCGAAGCAGACAAGGATTGTGGTGGACTTCTTGCATACAATTATCTTTCCGGAGAAACAATCACAGGTTTTAATTCAGGCCGCCCGCTTTTTGCACGTGCAGAAAATGCAGTATTAAATATTGCGAATTTTATGCGTGTACAGATGTTTGCCTCTCTTGGTGCTTTGCGTGCGGGAATGGACATTCTTTATGATAAGGAAAATGTTCCTGTTCAAAGCATGACTGGTGCCGGAGGATATTTCAAGACTGAAGCAGGATTAAAATATATGGCTGCCGCAATGAAAACAAGTGTCAGTGCAATGGAAACTGCTGGTGAAGGAGGCCCATGGGGCATGGCAATTCTTGCTGCATATTCATCAGATTCTAAAGGTAAAAAACTCCCTGACTTTTTAAACAGCGAAGTATTCAGTTCCTGCAAAAAAATAACTGCAGAACCGGAGAAGGAACTCGTAGAATCCTTCAATATCTATTTTGAAAGATATATGAAAGGACTTGCTATTGAAAAAGCTGCAGTAGAAAATTTATAAAAGAAGGATATTATGACTTACGAAACAATAAGACAACAGGCTTATGAAGCCAATATGAAAATACCTGAAAATAATCTTGCACTTTATACATGGGGAAATGTATCTGCATTCGATAAACAGAAATGTGTATTTGCAATCAAACCAAGCGGTGTACCCTACCCTGAATTGACTCCGGAATCAATGGTAATCGTAGATCTGGACGGTAACAAAGTAGACGGGAATCTCAATCCTTCAAGTGATACTCCGACACATGCTGTGCTATACAAAAAATTCGGTGTAGAACAAAAAGCATCTATCGGAGGAATCATTCATACACATTCAACCTTTGCAGTAAGCTGGGCACAGGCTGTAAAACCAGTACCTCTTTTCGGAACAACACATGCTGATCATATACAGAAAGCTATTCCATGTACACCATATCTTTCACAGCAGGCTGTTGAATCTGATTATGAAAAAGAAACAGGACTTTTGATTGTAAAGCATTTTAAAGAACTCAACCTTAATCCTGATGAAGTGAACATGGTTCTTTGCGGTGGTCACGGACCGTTTGCATGGGGCTCATCTGCCGATAAGGCCGTTTACAATGGAACGGTTCTGGAAGAAATCTGCCGGATGGCGTTAAACACCCTTACTTTAAACCCGGAAGCTTCTCCATTACCGCAGTACATTGTAAACAAGCATTACCTCAGAAAACACGGACCAAACGCTTACTACGGACAGAAATAAATTACTGCTTGATCAGCCAGTTATAAAACCATAACGTATCTTTATAGTTCTGATTTATAACCTTTGCATTTTCCATCTGCAATTTTGACTGCTTAAGCTCCATTTCTGTACAGATTCCTTTTTTACATTGTTTAACCATCATCTCATAGTACTCTGAAAGACGGTTCTCATTTTTTTCAGAAATCTCAATAAGCCTGTTTAATTCGTCAATCATAACAGAAAGATTTTGTTTTTTTTCTTCCGCTTTTTTCAAATACATATTCAAATTAAGATTATAGATTTCATCATTGATTTTCTGATTTTTTCTATATTGCCTGCTTTGATTTGTATTATCAAACGAAACAATCAGATATAACGATACTGCCCAATCAATATTTCCTTTTTCTTTCCATTTTTTCATAAAATCTTCTTTTAACTCTGAATCATAGGAATAAGAAAAAACACCTTTAATACCAAAGGACGGTGCATTACTCTGGTAAACATAAACACTATTATTTTTTGACAAATCATGTTCTATTTCAAGATTTTTAAGATCATAATCCGTCGGATCAATTTCTACGACCTGAGGTAATGGAGAATTCTCATCAATCGAAGTTATACCAGGACAAATCTGCCTGAGCTGATTCAAAAGATTTTCCCTTGCTTCATAGTTTTCGAGCAATTTTTCATTATCCTGAACAAACGAATCTTCCTGAGACCATAAAGTAATTTTTGCAATCTGACCATTTTCATAGAAATTTTTCTGATACTCAAGATATTCCTCGTAAAATTTAATGCGTACTTCCGCGAGTTTAATGGTTCTCTGAATTTTTCTCAGCTGAAAATAATAGTTTGCTACAAGCTGTGAAAGATTCTTTTTTGAATAAAAATATTGATTGATGTTTTTTTCATAAGTCAATAAAGCATTCTGTTTAAGAGGTTCTTTTTTTCCATATATCCAGAACGGAAGAAAAGACTGTCTGTAATCAACTGTAACATTCAAAACCTGATTGTAACCAATATGTTCTGCAAGCTCATCTTCGTTTTCCAGCGATTCAAGATCAATAAAATCTCTTGTAAGATAATATGCGGCATCTGCTTCAAGCTGTGCTCCACCCGGCAATGGCTGTGAATATGAAAAAGCACCAGTTCCCATCACAGGATAATTCATTACATCATAAAAAATATCTGAATAATTACAGTCAGAAGAAATTGAAAATGATGGAAGAAAAGCAGTTTTGGAAAACTTCTGATTTATTGCCGCTTTCTGTAATTCAAGCTCAAGAATTTTTGAATCATTACCTTCTGTTTCTGCATTTTTCCACAAAAGTTCAAGCTCTGTCTGCGCATGACATTCAATCATTAAACAAAATAAAAACAGCGCCGTAATTTTTCTATACATATAATCCTCCTAATTAATAAAATCAATTTTTTTGAGTAAATAATAAATAACTGGATTTTTATCAAGGACAATCCTTCCATCAGTTTCAATGCCTGCTTTCAACGAAAAAGAATCTCCCCTTTTATTTGTAAATACAGTTTTATCAATATCAGCAAAAACTAGATAATAAGTATGATTACCTGCAAAACGTATATCCGGATCAATCGAAGTTATTACACCTTCAGCACCCTTATATTCAAAGAATGGAAAAGCAGAAAGACGATATTTGATTTTCATGCCTTCTTTAATTTTACCGATATCCTTTGACAAAACCTGAAGCTCTACACGAAAGCTTTTTGAATCATCCGGAATTATGTTTAAAACCTTTGAATCTGCTTCAAGATAATCAAAACGATTTAAAGAAGACAATTCCTGAACATAACCATCGACTGGTGAACATACCTCCAGGTAATTGAACTGATTTTCAAGCTTATTCAGTTCGTTGTTTACATTATTAATCTGAACCTCTAGTGAACTTTTTTCCTGATAAAGCTGGGCAATGAAACTGTTACAAAAGGATTCAAGATTGTTTTTTGCAAGCTCATAATCAACCTTTTTAAGATTAACACTCCGGTCACTTCTCATTGCTTTAGGACTTGTTTTTTCATCATTCAATAAAAGCTCACTCAAATCTTTTTTAATGATAAGTTCATTTTTTGATGCAATATAACTTTCGAATCGCGAATAATAAAGAGTGTTCGAAGGATTAATGAGATTTTCATTATTCTTATAACTTTCAATAAGCTGAAAGTTACCGTAGAGATTTCGTTCAAGCTCTGCTTTTATAAGAAGATAATTATTTTTCTGCGATTCATAAACTGATGGATCTATTTTATAAAGAAGATCTCCTTTTTTTACATGCATTCCCGGTCTGTAATAAATATCAGTTATTTTCCCGGGCAATACATTGATTAAGGTCGAAACATTTTCTTTTGTCCTTATATAACCTCTTGTCTTTATTACTTCATCAACTTCAAAAAAACAGATAAGGAAAATACAGCAAATAAAAAAAGATAAAACTGAATAAAAAAGAATCTGAATTTCACGCGGGATTTTCATCATAAAAAATTCCTTTGAAGATTTCATCATATTAATATGCCTGATTATTATTTTTTTCATTCTGAGCCCTCCACAATTCCGCATATTTTTTATTACGTTTAAGAAGTTGTTCATGAGTTCCTTTTTCTACAATATGTCCTTTATCGAAAACACAGATTAAATCACAATCCCTTATTGTTGAAAGTCTGTGTGCAATAATTATTAAGGTTTTTTCATCTTTATCTGAATAAAAAGAATTCATAATTGCTTCTTCAGAAATGCTGTCAAGACTGGCCGTCGCTTCATCAAGAAGAATGAGTTTTGGATTTTTCATAAAAACCCTTGCAAGAGACAAACGCTGTCTTTCTCCTCCTGACAAGGTTGCTCCACGTTCGCCGACAACAGTTTCAAATTTTTCAGGAAGCTTTGAAATAAAATCATAAGCATCGGCCTTTTTTACTGCCTCATCAATTTTCTCAAGATTATTATTTTCCGCAAAAGTCAAATTCTGCATCACAGTTCCGCGGAATAAAATACTTTCCTGAGGAACATAGCCGATTTTTTTCCGATAAGATGATAATTCGAAATCTTCTATTTCTTTATCTGAAATAGTAATTGAACCTTCATCACATTTATAAAAACGCATCAAAAGCTTAAGTAAAGTTGTTTTTCCGCTTCCGGATTTTCCGACAAACGCAACCTTTTTCCCTCTCGGAATGGTAAGATTTATTTTATCGAGAGTTTTTTCACGATATCCATAAGAAAAGGAAACATCCTTAAAAACTATATCACCATAAACAGAATCCATTTCGTTTTTGTCTTCACAGTATTTTTCTTCTTCACTTTCCATAACATCTAAAAATCTCTGAATGCTTATATTCACCTCCTGCCAGTAAGACTGCATTGTAAGAAGTCTGTGTAATGGATTCAGAAAAAAACTGCTTAAGACACAAAAGGAAATCAATTGTCCTAGTGTGATGATTCCATTAAAAATCAGAATGCTTCCATACCAGTAAAGTGCAAGGGTACCGAGCGATGAAACAAGCTGATTCAAAGCCTGATGATTATTCGTCAGTTTTCCAAGCTCAAGATTTTTTTCAGCAGTATCAACTACATTCTGTTCAAACCTGAATTTAACTTTATCTTCACATGAAAGACCTTTTACAGTTGAAATACCGTTGATGCTTTCATACATAAATGCATTTTTTTCAGCCTGCATTACAGCCTGTTCCCTGATTTTCTGTCGGTATGGTCTTTTACAGCAGAAAACAATCAAAGCCGAAACCAATACAGGAATCAATGCAACAGGAAGAAGTCTGCCTCCAAGTTTTATTAAAAATCCACTCCCTGCAAGAAGCATGAACGAATCTATTACGACAGATATTGTTGATGAAGAGACTGCATTTTTAATCGTATTTATGTCATTTGTTCTTGAGAGAATTTCCCCTGTTTTTCTTGATGAAAAAAAATTCAACGGAAGCTTCAAAAGATGACAGAAAAATTCTATTGCCAGTGAAACTTCTATTTTACTGCTCATATAAAGAATTATCTGATTTCGACAGAAGCCGGTAATGACCTGAAAAATAATTACAAGAAAATATGAAATTGAACAGATATTTAAAGTTGATTTTACCTGAGTATAAAGAACTTCATCTATAAGATATCTGAAATAAAATGACATAAAGATTCCGAATGCAGAAAGCAAAATACTTGAAACAATAATCTGAAAAGCGCTCGCTTTATGCTCCGAAAGGATTCTTATTAATCTGATAAAAGTATTCTCACCCTTTGTTTTATTAAAACCTTCGTTTGGACTAAAAATAAAAAACACTCCCGAACATTTATTCATAAACTCCGATTTTTTGATTTTACGTTTTCCAACAGCAGGATCATAAATTAAAACTGAATTATCAGAGGTTTTTACAAGCACTACATAATGTTCAAGATTATTTTCAAATATCTGAAATATTGAAGGACATGGAATCAAATCCAGATTTTTAATTGAATCAAGACTGAAACCTTCGCATGAAAGAGACATTTTTCTCGCAGCTTGAATTATCCCAAGCCCTGATGTTCCTTTTGTATCAGTTGCCGCATAATTTCTGATTTTATACAACGGAACCGATTTACGAAAGAATGACAGAATTATGGCAAGACATGCCGCGCCGCAGTCAGTTTCATCATGTTGAGAAATAAATTTGATTTTCATTTTTCCGCCTTTACGGCGAATGGATTTTTTACGGGGTTAAGAAAAATTTAATTTTCCGACAGATTAATCTGACGGAATAATCCGGTAAAAAGCAGCCCGAAGTTTTACCTCCGGACCGCAGTTTTTAATAACCAACAGTTAAATCAATATTCAGAGCCTTATAACCTTTATTAATGTAATCCAGAATTTCATTCAATGCTTTTCCGTCAAGAAACTTATTTTCTTTCAGTAAAGTATACTTATTTGTATCAGGTTCATATAAATATAAATATAATTCAAGTTCCATTGCAGATGAAAAATTTAGTGTTGCAAGCTTTAATTTATCATTTAATTTTACAAAAAAATTAATGCTGCTTACTTTGTCACCTTCAAGCAGTACTTCCTTAAAATCAGAACCCTGCTTTTTCCATGCATTTTCAAAAATTTTATCTGGAGTTTCACCAAAAATAAAACTACAACAAAATAATAATAGAATACCGGAAAGCATTTTAATATTATTCCTTGAAAATATTGACATAACCATTCCTCAAACCATAAAAACTATTTTTTTGTTATATGGAGACACCAGGATTCAATTTGTTTAATAAACTCATCCTGCTTTATATTGTTTGGCACTTTTTTCCCGCCAGGACCATAAGAACACATCCCGTCGTCATAAGTTTCAACAACATATCCATTAACATCAGCATTAAAATTTTCTATAGCAACACCTTTTTTGTCAACTTTATATACGATTTTAACAGTTCCATACGATACGTATCTGTTTTCGTATCTTTGAAAATCATATTCAACCGAATAACTGTTATCCTTATGGTCAAATTTTAACAATTTATATCTTGGCCCGTCTGTTACAGTACAAGATTTTATAACATTGAATAATTCAGTTACTTTACCTTTATTTACAGAAAGATATAAAGTTGCATAAAAATCATGATATAACGGATATCCGAACTCACCCGGAACATACTTGTAATTGATTAAAATAATATTCCCCTCAATCTGATAATCGATTATCTGATAATTTAGAAATTTATCAGAAAAAATCTGTTTACCGTTTTCTAAAACAGTAATTTCTGTCGAAACAGGATTTGTTTTAGCCTGATTAAATTTCATTTCGATTTTTTTTGCAGATAATGAGCACAGACACAAAGTTGAAAAAAGAATTACAAAAAATTTTCTTGCCATAGTTTTTACTCCTATTTATACCATCCTAATGGTATAATTTGTTTTATAGTTGGTGAATCCCAGTTTGTACACGAAGAAACGCCACCCGGATACGGATCATATGTTTGATTCGGTGAATTAAATATATTTTCCGTATGAGTTTCAGTTGTAAACTCATTTCCCTTTACAATTTCAAGTCCATAATCATACTGAGAATCATAAAAATCTGCTTCGTTTGAAAAATTAACTCCTATGCCATCATGAAAAGGCTGCTGAAGATATTTTCCATCGTAACTATCTTGTTTTAATTCTTTAGCAAGATTACGACTTGTTTCATTCTGATCTTTCATATATGCATCAGCTTCAATACGACCTTCTTTTATTTCATTTTTCATGACTTCAATACACTGATCATACGTAAGTCCGGCATCCATATAAATATTTACCCATGCAGCAACTCTACAAGTTTTGTTTTTTGGTAAACCTAAATCTTCACCGATTTTAAATTGATCTACAGAATTTCTTTTTTTATGATACCCTGCACTAAGAGGATTCTTTTGACCAAGTTTTTTCATAATATCAAAGGCATCCTGAGAATATGGCGATAATTTTGATTCATCAATATAATCATCGGGTGATGAAATATTTCCGGGATTTTGTGGATTTCCAGGATAATTTGGTCCATAAACATAATTGCCCGGACCATTTCCTCCGTTCGAATCATTTCCACCACCGACATCTGTCGGGGAACCGGCTTCACTGATATTGTCACCGGGATTTTGCGGGGAAGGAGCTGCATCCTGTACATCTGAACTTCCGGTAAAATTTGTAGAATCCTTGAATTCTGAAACATCTACATGGGGATTTTCTTTGTAATCTCCATAACCTTCACCGTTAGTACCACCATTTTCCATTGCAAGCTGATACTGTTGTGCTTCAGAAAGAACCTGTCCACCATTGACTTTAAATCGCAGGTAATTTTCTGAAAGAGGGGTTGCAAACTTTCTTACTTTTAAAAAAGGATTACTCCTTTTTACATTCTTTGATAATCTCATTTTAAACTCCTTGTATTTTTAAATATATTTTTTAATTGGATCGTTATATTTTCCTTCTAGCAAATTTAATTTATTTTGTCTACACATTTTATTTAAAATCATCTTTTTTTTTAAAAAAAAATTAAATT
>JAFYZU010000056.1 GCA_017548565.1 Treponema sp. | reverse complement strand
TGCAATGAAATATCATCCCGACAAAAATCCGGGCGATAAGGCGGCAGAAGAAAAATTCAAACAGATAACTCAGGCATACGATATCCTTGGTGATGATGTAAAACGCCGTAATTATGATATGACGGGTCGTTATCAGTATCAGACTCAGGATACGGTATATCAGCAGAATAATTCATATCAAAGACAATATACCTACAGTAATTTTGATTCGGATGTTTTCTGGCAATGGTTCGCTAACAATCAGTCAGAAGCGAAGAAGAGATCAGATTCTTCTAATAGCGATACTTACAGAAGACAGTATTACGAAAACGAGCATTCCCGTTCTTACAGAAGAAACTATCACCGTTCAAAAGGTTCTTATCTTTTACATTTAGTCGGAAAATCAATTCAAGTTTTATTTGCCCTTTATTCATTTCAGTTTCTTAAGTTTCTGTTTCCTTTTGGACCGATTATCTGTATAGGCCTTATTTTGAACGGCGTTAAGGGAGTCCTTTATTCCATACGTGGTCTGTTTACAAGATCGTAAGGAATAAAGAACTTCTGCATGATTGTTTACAGTTCACCAAGATAATACTTTTTCTTTCCGCGGCGGAAGATTATAACTTTGCCTTCTAAAGCCATATCTTTTGTAATAACCTTTGTTTCGTCGTTTATAATTTCGCCGTTTACAGAAATAGCATTGTTCTTAATGAACTCACGTGCTTCACGTTTTGAGCTTGCCATGCCGTTGTTTACAAGAACATCAACAAGCGGAGCGTCACTTTCGAACTTAAATGTAGGAACTCCCTTCATTCCTGTCAAAATATCTTTAACTGCAAGGCCTTTAAAATCACCGGCAAAAAGTTTTTCGCTTACCTTAACTGCATTGTCTGCTTCTTCTTTTCCGTGTAAATCTTTTACGATTTCCCAGGCAAGTGTTTTCTGTGCAAGACGTTTTTCTGGGGCGGCCTGATGTTCTTCGTAAATATTTTCTATTTCTTCTTTTGAAAGGAACGTGAATACCTTAAGATATTCAAGAACCTTAGAATCATCTGAATTGATAAGGTACTGGTAGATTGCATAAGGAGCAGTTTTTTCTTTGTCGAGCCAGAGGGCATTTCCTTCTGATTTTCCGAATTTCTTTCCTGTAGCATCAAGAATCAAAGGCATTGTAAAAGCATAAGCCTGACCGTCAAGCATCTTTCGTATAAGATCAACACCTGTTGTAATGTTACCCCACTGGTCGCTTCCTGCAACCTGCATGATGCATTTGTGTTCCTTGAAAAGATGAACAAAGTCAAAGCCCTGTAAAAGCATGTATGAAAATTCTGCGTAAGTAATTCCTGTTTCGAGGCGGCGGCGGATAATATCCTTGTCGAGCATGTAGTTCAAGCTTACATACTTACCGATGTCGCGGAGGGTATCGAGGAATGAGCGGTCTTTCCACCAGTCGTAATTATCTACAAGCTGTGCAGAAGGAACGATAGATTGTACCTGATTTCTGATTCCTTCGATATTTTTGTTTACTGCTTCTTCTGAAATTATTTCGCGTTCTGCAGTCGGGCGAGGATCTCCGATTCGTCCTGTAGCACCGCCACAAAGCAGAATAGGATGATGACCTGCATTAGCAAGACGCTTTGCCATACACAAAGAAGAATAATGACCGATATGAAGTGAATCTGCAGTAGGGTCTGTTCCCCAATAGAATGCAAAGGATGGTCCGTCTAAAACCTTCTGCAGATCTGATTCTTCGCCTGCAACATCCTTAATGAGTCCACGCCATTTTAAGTCTTCGAATAAAGTCATAATATTCTCCTGAGTGTGATGATATATAGATTTTTATGCTGCTGTAATTTGATTTACTTTTGACGGAAGATGATTCTTCCCTTGTTTAAATCATAAGGAGAGAGGGCAACCTTTACACTGTCACCCGGAACAATTCTTATATAATGCTTGCGCATTTTTCCTGAAAGGTGTGCAAGAATGATATGATCGTTCTGTAATTTAACACGGAATGTTGTGTTAGGGAGTGCTTCTGTTACAATTCCTTCTACTTCAATTGCTTCTTCTTTAGCCATAAGTTTCCTTTTATTAAAAAAATGATTAAAAATGCAAAAAAGAATTTGTCTTTTTGTGATTTTGCATTTATATTATTATATACAAAACATTTGAACTTGACAACACAAGTACAAAAAGAATAGGATGGGAAAAATGAAACAGACTTTTATTGACAAGATGAAGAAGAATCTCATTGAACAAAGAAATACAATTCTTGAATCGCTTGCAGGACAAAGCGACGATATGAAGGAACTTGTTAAGACTGTTGAATCTGGGGATGAAGTAGATGTTGCATCTGATGCAATTGAAAGAACTCTTCTTACTGCACTTGGAACTCAGGATGCAATAAGACTGCAGGCAATTGACAATGCTTTGGATAGAATAAATCTTGGAACTTACGGAAAGTGTCTTAAATGTGGAAAAGATATTCCTGAGAAACGTCTTGAGGTTCTTCCATGGGCCTTTATGTGCATTGATTGTACAGCTGAGGAAGAAAGAAAAAACAGATAGATTTTGATTTTTGAAAGTATTTTATCTTAACTGAATTTTAATTCCTTTAGGATAAGTAAGTTCTTTATAGCCTGCATCAAGCGCCTGTTTTACAGCATAATCAAATGCGGCATCCAGGTTGTCGGTAGTGTGGGCGTCTGAATTGATACACACCGGAACATTGAGGGTATTCAGTATTGACAGAAATTCCAGTGATGGATATGTATCTTTCATGTTTCCGCGTGCAATTCCACCTGTATTGATTTCTACAATAACCTTTGATTTTGCTATCTCTTTTGCGAATCGTGCAATTTCTTTTTTGTACCAGCCTTCTGCTTCATCGAAAAAGTGAAGCTCACTGTTTCTTATCCTGATTAAATCCGGATGTCCGAGAATGTCGATATCTCCTTTTTTAAGCATATGAATCTGAGCGTCAAAATAATCACAGACTGCTTTTTTACCGTTCACTGAATCAAAGTTATTCAAATCGCCGTAAAGATTTATGAGATTTGCCTTAACCTTGTCGGCAGTGCTGTCTACCGTAAAATAACCCTTGCCTGTAGTAAGATAATGAACCGATCCGATTATAAAATCAGGATTAAACTGACTGTAGGTTGCTTTGTCTGGAATCGATGGATGAGAAAGCTCATCGTTTATGAATTTTGCAGCAAAATAATCTGCTTCAAAACCAAGGTAAATCGTGATTTTATCCTCGTATTTGAGCTTAAGCCTGTTTATTTCTTCGATGTAGGCCTTGTAGTTTTCCGGTTTCATGTGCCAGCTTTTTGCAAACGGCCAGATTGCATGTGCCGAAAAACCAAGAGTTGTAAAACCTTTGTTAATTGCAGCAACAACCATTTCTTCAGCGGAATTGTGACCGTCGCAGAAGGTTGTATGAGTGTGAAAATTAGCCTCTATGGGTGTGCTCATCGTTATTCTCTCTTCGTAGCTGTGCAAGACATTTCTGTATAAGTACATTCGGTTTCTGAGGTTTTACAAGATATGTTTTTGCTCCTGAACTAAGTACTTTTACTACTACATTTTTATCGTAACTCTGGGAATATACAACTACAGGTGGTGCATCTAACGAGGATGTAATTTCTGCAAGAACATCGAAGCCTGAATTATCCTCCATCATTACATCAAGGATGATAAGATTGTATTTTCCCTGCTTAAAGCTTTCTAAGAATTCTTTACCGGTCGAAAAAGCAGAACAGGTTGCGCTTACAGATTCAAAAACTGTTTTTGTAAGAACAAGATCCTGTGTATTGCTGTCGATGATTGCAACATTAAGTACATTTCCGTTTTTACTGCTGCTTACCGGTTCATCCGGATTAATATCTGCATGGAATCGTGTTTCTACCGAAGTAGTGTCCTTTGCTGTGATGTTTGTCGGTAACAGAATCTTGTTTGTAATAAGATCTGAAATGCTTGAAGAAAGTGTCGTATCAATAAGAGAGTTGAGCACCTTCGGCAGATTAGGACTTGTTTCAATTCCTGAATAGGTAGAATGACCGTCAATAAAATCACGAAGATACGAACTGCTGGAAAGAATTGTAATGCTTTTTGTATGAACATGAGGCAATGCAAGAATGTTATCAATCAGGAATTCGAGATTGTAACCGTCAACGAAGGAAAGCTCCATGTTCGTAAGCATTATGATTATTCTTGGAGATTCTATTTTTTCATTTTCTATGATTTCCGTGATTTTATACTGGAGGAGTGCAAGCTTTTCACGGTTTAAGCCTTGTGCAAGCTCAATAAAAATTATGTTTCCGTTATTGTGTACATCAAGAAGACTAGGAGTTAAATCAATAGGAAGCGGAACTCCAAGGGTATGGCTGATTGCTTCAAAATAAACATCAAACTGAATTGGCTTTGTAAAGTATTTGATTACACCATATTTTGCCATTGATGCAATATTCGTGCGCTCGATTTCAGGTCCTGTTACAATTACAGGTATTCTTGCCGTATTCTGATCCGAAAGCTTTCGTTCAAGAAAATCAATTTCGGAACCTGAATTGTCTTCAATATCTAAAAGAATAAGGTTTGGTAGCAGGGAAATTGTTTTTGTAAATGCATCCCTGTTCTGTTGAGAAATTGTAACTTCGAGCTGCTCTGCAGAAAGCTTTTGTTTAAGATAGTCTCTGTAAAGCGGATGGTTGTCAACAATCAATACCTTTTTCATTCTGATTTATTATACAATATCATATGAAAAATTGCTATTCCTTTTATATATTTCAAATAAACGTTCGTTTTTATCATGTGTTTACAGGCGTTTAAATGACTTTTTTACTCTTTTCTGATATATTATTATAATTGAATGGAGTAAATCCTATGAAAAATAGAATAAGCAGATTGTTTTTAGTTTTATTTTGTACTGTGCTGTTTTCATCATGTGGAAAATTAGGATACAGTGTTAATTTATGGACAATCCCGGAACATAATCTTTCGGATTGTGATATCGTACCGGTTTATGTAAAATCTTATATCAAAAAGGTTTATATCATAGGTGCACCGGATGGAAAAAAAATAGAAGTTCCTTTCTGGCAGATTACAGAACCTTCAGGTAAAGGGAAGGCAAAAAAATACCTTAAATCAATCATTGATTATAAAAATGTCTATGCAGTTGCAAAGCTCGACGGACTTCCATGCCGACAGTCAACAGATAATATTGCAAAACAGGTTTATCGGCTGAGAAAAGGAGAAATAATAAAGGTTCTTCAGAAGGGCGAAGGTCAGATTGTAACAAACGGAAAAGAAACTCTTGAAGGCGACTGGCTTAAAATTCTTACAAAAGACGGAACAACCGGCTGGTGTTTTTCATACAGTCTTAATGTTTATACGATGGATGAGGCTGGAAATACAGATGGTTCTGACGTTATCCAGGAAGAGATAAAAGAGGACGAGGCATGGAACAATATCTATGCAAAAACCTGGTATCCTGAAAATTACCGTACGATGATTGAATCAGAATGTATTGACCTTACAATCATGAAAACAGATTATCTTTTCAAAATAGATCAGGAAAAAGAAAAGGTAATGCTCAGTTATCCGGCAAATCAGGAATTCAATACAAAGGCTGTACGCGAAACATGGGATTTCAACGGATATACAAAATCGGGACGAAATCAGTATCAGCTTACAGATACATCTGTGATTGTCCTTTATCAGAAAGAAGATTATATTGTCGTACGCTATACCGATAAATCAGGAAAGCCTCTTGAATTTAAGTTCATTTCTTTCGGAGAGGATGAGGATATTGACGTTGAACAGGTCATCAAGGATGAAAAGAACAACAGATATGCAAAATACGGAAGGATTGTACAGAATGGTCCTTCGTATGGAAGTTCAAATTATGGTCATTTGAATTTTACATCGGGTTATAAATTTACATGGGTAGATCTTGATCTTCTTGTGCCTCAGGTTCTCCCTGATAATTTAAGCAACAGCGGAAGCATATCGATTAATTATGGTGTGAGCAAAAAATACACAGATGATTATGATGGTGTTTTGACATTTAATTTTGATGGAATCAATCAGGAAATCAACTTCCTCTATAAGATTGAAGATGGCGGTCTTCTTCTTGAGGATGCAACTACCGCTAAATTTGAAGAGGGATTAATAACAGACAGGGGCTATAGTCCTCTTGTCCTTTATTTCCAGAATCAATAAAATGGCATTTGTTCAGTTTTCCCAGGTTTCTTTAGCATTCGGCGACAGGGACATTCTTAAAAATGTAACAATAAATCTTCAGTCTCATTCGAAAGTTGCCCTTACCGGAGCCAATGGAGCGGGAAAATCAACGTTAATCAAGGTTCTTGCCGGATTAATAAAACCTGATGGTGGTGAGCGTTCTGTTCAGAAGGGCTGCCGGATTGCGTATCTTCCACAATCAGGATTAACACATCATGGCTGTACACTTCTCGAAGAAACTGACAAGGCTTTTGAATTCGGCTACGAGATGCAGCGCAGGATTGATGAAATAGGTGAACAGCTTAAAACAGCGCAGAAAACTCAGGTGCTTCTTGAAGAACAGGCTGATTTACTTCAGAAATTGGATGATTCAATGTGGCACAGAAGGGCCGCAGTTGCAGAATCTGTTCTTCTTGGTCTTGGTTTTAAAAGAAGTGATTTTGACCGGCAGACTCAGGAATTTTCCGGCGGATGGCAGATGCGTATTGCTCTTGCAAAGGTTCTTATGCAGAATCCTGATATTCTCTTGCTTGACGAGCCTACAAACTATCTTGATATTGAAGCGCGGTCATGGCTTGAAGAATTTCTTTTGAACTATAACGGCGGATTTCTGCTTGTAAGTCACGACAGATATTTTCTTGATGTAACAATAAATGAAGTTTATGAGCTTTTCGGCGGAGAATTAAAACGATATCCTGGAAATTTCAGTCATTATGAAAAAGTACGTGAGGTTGAGCTTAAAACTCTCATTGCCGCTTATGAACAGCAGCAGCAGGAAATAAACAAGCTTGAAGATTTTATAAACAGATTCGGTTATAAGGCAACAAAAGCGGCACAGGCTCAGGAATATCAGAAAAAGCTTGATAAAATGGTAAGGATTGAAATTCCTGAAAGTCTTAAGAAAATACATTTCAGTTTTCCACCGGCTCCACACAGCGGACGCCTTGTTTTAAGAATGAATGAAATCTGTAAAACCTATGATAATAAAACAAACGTTTTAAATAATCTTGAGCTTACTGTAGAAAATGGTCAGCGTCTTGTAGTAACAGGAAGAAATGGAGCCGGAAAATCAACTTTATTGAGGATACTCGCAGGAGAAGATAAAGATTTCAGCGGAACTGTTACTCCCGGAAGCGGTGTAAAAATCGGATATTTCAGTCAGGATAATGCAGAAACAATTAAGGGAACAATGACGATTCTTGAATATCTTGAAAGTGCTGCTCCTCTTGAGCTTATTCCAAAGCTTCGAGATATGCTTGGAGCATTTTTGTTCCGTGGTGATGATGTTTATAAGCAGCTTGATGTTTTGTCGGGCGGTGAAAAAAGCAGGATAGCGCTTCTTCAGCTTTTATTGAGTCCTGTTAATCTTCTTGTGCTCGATGAACCTACCAACCATCTGGACATTCATTCGAAGGATGTTCTTTTAAGTGCCCTGAAGGATTTTGGCGGAACCGTAATTTTTGTAAGTCATGACAGGGGATTCATTGAACAGCTTGCAACATGTGTTCTTCATCTTGAAGAAGGAACTTATAAATATTTCCCCGGCGATTATAATTATTATATTGAGCAGCTTGAAAAACATACAGGCACATCTTTTGTTCAATCTCAGGCTAAGGTAGAAAACGAAGAACAGAAATCAAAATCTCAGCTTTCCTGGGAAGAACAGAAGAAACAGGAAGCGGAAAAACGTAAAAAAGAAAAGGAATTATCTAAAATAGAACATCAGCTTGAAGAAGCAGAAGCAAAAAAGGCAGAACTTTGTAACAAAATGGCTGATCCGCAAGTTTATTCTAATGGAGAAAAAGCTAAGGCAGTACAACGCGAAATTGATGAAATTACAGAACAAATTGATTCATTGACCGAACAATGGATGAATTTGAGTTAATTTTTTTGCAATATAGCTTATACTGTATTATAATTGAAATATCGCAATATGAAGAACATTGTTGTATTAATCTACGATCTTACGGTTGAATATCACATTACGATTATGGATGGTATTTCATCTTTTTTTAAAGATAAGAAAGATGTGAACCTTCTGATTACTCCTGCATGTATTCCTCACGCAACAACGTTTGGTTTTGACTATCAATACTGGACTTCTGTCGAATTATTAAAATCTAAACAGATAGATGCAATTATTGTCGTTGTAAATTCATTTTTAAATTATATTACACAGGAACAGCTTGCAGTTGAATTAAAAGGACTTGAAGGAAAACCGATAGTTTCAATTGCGGCACCATTAAAGCTTAAAAATAACTATCATACTTCCATTTCAACAAAAAAGATTTACTGTCAGCTTGTAGAACATCTTGTAGAAAAGCATTATTGCGGCAAACTTGCTTTTTTTTCTGCCGCACTTGTTAATTCTCCTGAATCAGAAGAAAGACTTGAATCATTTAAATATGCACTAGAGAAAAATAATCTTGAATTTCATCCTGAATGGGTTTTTGACGGAGATTTTACTCCTGCAATAAGCCACAGATTTATACTTGATCATTTTAAGAAAAAAGAAGATCTCCCGTTTGATGCAATCCTTTGTGCAAACGATTATATGGCAGGGGGGTGTATTGCGGCATTTGAAGCTAACGGCATACGCGTTCCTGAGGATGTCTGCGTTATAGGTTTTGATGATTCTGAAATTGCACTTTCGAACTGTCCTACTATTTCAACTGTAAATCAGCATATAGAGCAGAGTGCCTATGAAGCGGCAAGAGTTGCTTATGATCTTTGTACCGGTAAACAGGTAAAGTCAAAAAACATTACGATGGAGCTTGAACCTATTTACAGACAGTCATGCGGATGTATTGCAGGACGTGAAAAAACTAATTCGTATTTTGATCAGAAGGGAATTTTTCATCCTATTGCTTCTCAGAGGGGAACGGTTTTTAATCTTTTTGAAAGTGCCCTGAATGATATGTCTTCGATTTATCATATGCTGAATCTTCTTGAATCGGTAAGTGATATCAACAATTATTTTAATATCTGGGTAACAAACTGTAAGCTGCTTCGTATAGAGAATATGGCAGTCTGCATTTATGATAAAAAAATTGAACTTGCACCGGATGAGGATTTTGTCCTTCCTAAAAAAGCACGTCTCCTGTTCCTTTATGATAAGGCGAATAACGTAGTCGAAAATTATTATCCGGATAAGGGGCCTGTTTTTAATCCTCTGGAAACAATCATCCCGGTTGAACTTGATTCAATATCACAGAAAAAATATTATATTCTTCCGTTGTCGCTTCATAACATCAATTATGGTTATGTTATAAGTCAGATTCTTGAAGATAAATATACAGTTTATGAAATTTATCTGAAAATCATCATTAATTCACTTGTACGTGCCTATGAATTTTCATATATGGAAAATCAGCAGAAGCTCCTTAAAGCGACAAATACAAACCTTGAGGTTGCTTCAAAAACCGATGAGCTTACAAAGCTTTTCAACAGACGCGGATTTATGGAATATGCTCAGGTACTTCTTGATCTTACAAATGATACAGATGTTCATGGCGCTATTTTCTTTTTTGATATGGACGGATTAAAGCGCATAAACGATACATACGGTCACAAGAATGGAGATAAGGCAATTCAGACTCTTTCTGCAGCCTTGAAAAAGACCTTCCGTAAGGCAGATATAGTTGCCCGTTTAAGCGGTGATGAATTTGTTGCCTGTGTTCCAGGTTATGATTTGAAAAATGTTCCTGTACTAAGGGAACGTATACAGAAAGAATGCGATCTTATTGCTGCCAAAAAGAAGCTTAAATTTAAGGTTTCGGTAAGTGCGGGTGTAGTTGAGTACAGCAGAAAAAACAATGATCTGCAGAAACTGCTTTTAATGGCAGATAAAGAGCTGTATAAAGAAAAGAAAATCAAGCATTCAAAAGATTCAAATTAAACTATAACTTTAATTGCAATATCCTCTTAAAAATGCGATAATCAAACAAATTTATTTTTCAGGAACTGATTATGGAAAAGAAGATTGTAAATAACTACGGTAGTTTTGATGTTGTTTTTGCAAAAGCAAAGGGTTCAACAATGTGGGATGTAAACGGTAAAAAATACATAGATTTTATTGCCGGCATCGGAGTAAATTGTCTTGGTCATAATTACAAGCCGCTTGTAAAAGCCATTGCAGATCAGTCAAAACGTCAGATTCATATTTCAAATTATTATTTTTCAGATATCGGTTTAGTATATGCAGACGAGCTTCTTGCAATTACAGGCTTTGAAAAAGGATATTTCGGTAATTCCGGAGCAGAAGCAAATGAAGCAGCAATTAAGGTTGCAAGAAAATACGGACAGTTGAACGGCGGTTCGAAAAGAAAAACAATCGTAACTCTTGAAAAATCCTTTCATGGAAGAACACTTGCAACATTAACTGCAACCGGACAGGATGTTTTTCATCCCGAATGTTTTGCTCCTTATCCTGAAGGATTTAAAACAATCAAACCAAATGATTATGAAAGTCTTAAAAATGCATTTGACGATACAACTGCCGCTTTGTTCATAGAATGCATTCAGGGAGAAGGCGGCGTTAATCTTATAGACAAGGAATGGGCTATAGCTGCAGCAGATGCCGCAAGAAAAGCAGGTGCAATTGTAATGGCAGATGAGGTTCAGACTGGTATCGGAAGAACAGGTACATTCCTTGCAAGCGATACACTTGGATTTAAGCCCGAGGTTGTTACTCTTGCAAAAGGAATTGCAGGTGGACTTCCGATGGGTGCATGTCTTTTCAGAGGTAAAGCGGCAGATGTTTTTGTTTCGGGTGATCATCAGTCGACTTTTGCGGGAAATCCTCTTGTTTGTGCGGCTGGTTGTGTTGTTGCAGAAACCGTAAGCAATATGCTGTTTTTGGATAGAGTTAATCATGCAGGTGATGTAATCCGTGGAATTATTTCAGGATGGAATCTGCCTGTTGTAAAGGATGTCCGCGGAAAAGGACTTATGATCGGTACGCAGATAGATTCAAAAATCAAAGTGTTTGATATAAAGAAAAGATGTCTTGAAAAAGGTCTGTGTGTTACAACAGCCGGAAGCGATGTTATAAGATTCCTTCCTCCGCTGAACATAAGCGATAAAGAAATTTCTGAAGGACTTGAAATTTTCAAAGATGTTCTTGAAGAGTTCTGTAAATAATCAGGAATCTATATTTGAATAAAATCAGGGATTTCAAATAAGTTTAAAACTGTCATTATCGGGCTTGGCCCGATAATCTATTTGTTTGTAATGCAACAGATTGCCGTGTCGAGCACGGCAATGAAATTTTTATTTTGCGAAAATCTTTTCAAATTCACCAAGAAGAACTGGAGTTTCGATCGATGCATCAAGATTTGTCATATTACCTTTTTTGCTGTAATAGTCAATTAATGGTGCAGTCTGTTCCTTGTAAACTTCCATACGGTGTTTGATTGATTCAGGCTTGTCGTCATCGCGCTGATAGATTTCGCCGCCGCATTTATCGCATACACCTTCAACCTTTGGTGGTAAACTGATTGTATTGTAGTTTGCACCGCATGCACGGCATACACGTCTTGTGCTTAATCTTTTTACGACTATTTCTTCAGAAATTTCAAAGTTTACGCATTTGAGTTCAATGCCAAGTCCATCGAGCATCTGAGCCTGTGGAATTGTGCGAGGGAATCCATCGAGGATAAATCCGTTTTTACAGTCATCCTTTGAAAGTCTGTCCTTTACAAGCTCAAAAGTTAAATCATCACTTACAAGCGAACCAGAATCTATGATAGCCTTTACTTTAACTCCGAGCGGTGTCTGTGCTTTAATGTTTGCACGGAAAATATCTCCTGTAGAGATGTGCGGGATTTTGTAATCTTCTGCAACTTTTACTGCAAGTGAACCTTTACCGGCTCCTGGTGCTCCTAAAAAAATAAAATTATTCATCTTTTCTTTACTCCTCATTTATTGTTTTGTAAATTATATATCAATTTAAAAAATTAATATACGGATTCAATTATTGCATCAAGAATTTCAGGAAAATACCATTTTTGTGTCTTACGGCTGTAAAAACCATAACGTTCGCTGAAGTCATTGTTTGTTACCCTGTAAATTCCATTGTCCCATAAACAGCATGGAATTCCTTTTTCTTTTGCAGCGCTTACAAAGAATTTAAACCAGTTTACACGCTGCTTAAGATTATTCTTGTTTGTAGCTCCATATTCACCTATGATGACAGGATATCCTTTTGATATGAATTTCTTTTCAAGGCGATTGAAACTTACGGTAAGCTCCTGCTGCATTGTTTCTGTAAATTCAGTTTTTCCGGGATTTTCCATTGCAAAGCTGTATGGAGAATACATGTGAACGGAAATCATTATTTTACCAGGTTCATCATCCTTTGGTATAACAAACTGATCGGCGATTATGGAATTAAGTGATGCTGCAAGACCGGTTATTAAAATTTTTCTCTTCTGATTGTTCCCGCCTGATTTTCGTATAAGGTAAACAAGAGCCTGATTGAATTTTGTAAGACAATTGTTCGCATCCTTGCAGTCCTTGTCCCACGGATCAAAGTACCATTCCCATTTTGTGTCTTTCAGACGAGGTTCGTTTAATAATTCAAAAATAAGATGCTCGTCATATCCGTCGTTAAAAGCAAATGCTATCTGTGCCCAGATATTCTGCAGGAATTTCATCGATTCTTCAAAGCTTACAGATGAAGGACAGTATCCTTCTCCGTATTGTACAGGTTCCAGCGCAGATTTATTATCATGATGACAGTTTAAAATTACGTACATGTCGTTTGAAATTGCCCAGTCAACAATCTGCTTTACGCGTTTCATCCACTGAGGATCTATCGTATATTTATCATCGATTATGTGGCGTGACCATGAAACCGGAATTCTGATTGTTTTGATTTTACTTTTTGCAAGACCGTCAATCATTTGTTTAGTTGTTAATGGCATTCCCCATGAAGTTTCAGTTTCAAGTCCTTTGCCGTTTGTAGCATCGAGTGTATTTCCAAGATTCCATCCGCATTTCATATCCTTTGCAAGCTCAATCGCATTTGTATTATGGAATTCCTTTTTACCGGTATCTTTGACTGCAATATTTTTGTTGAAAGAAATGCAATTTGCAATTTTGGGTTCACTTGCAGATAAATCAGACGGAGTAATTTCATTGTTATTTCCTGTAGTCCTTTTTGTGCAGGAAAACAGAATAAACATCATTAAAAAACCTGATAATAATTTCTTCATAGTGATAACATTATACACTAAATATAAAAAAAATGATATTATTAAAGAACAAAATAAGAGATTTACAGGAGACATAATGAAAAAACAGGTTTTTAATCCATATTTACCATCATGGGAATATATTCCTGACGGAGAGCCTCATGTTTTTGGAAACAGGGTTTATATTTACGGGTCACATGATTTTTTTAATGGTCATGTTTTTTGTCCCGGGGATTATGTCTGTTATTCAGCACCCACAGATGATTTGTCGGACTGGCGTTATGAAGGAGTGATTTACGGTCGTACGACAGATCCTGTGAATAAACAAGGCAAAATGTGTCTTTATGCGCCGGATGTTACAAAAGGTCCTGATGGAAAGTATTATCTTTTCTATGTTCTTGATAAGGTTGGATATGTATCTGTCGCCGTATGTAACAAGCCTGCCGGAAAATATAAATTTTATGGATATGTACATTATAAGGACGGTATAAGACTTGGGGAGCGAATGGGTGATATGCCTCAGTTTGATCCTGCAGTTCTTACAGAAAACAATAAAACATATCTTTATACTGCTTTCTGCGGAAATCACATGAAGGATAGAATCGGAGTAATGGCAACAGTGCTTGGAAAAGATATGCTTACGATAGAAGAAGAACCGGTCATTATGGTTCCCGGAGATTTGTATTCCTCTTCAGATTCAAAGGAGCTTGAAAAGGCTGTACAGGAAATAAACTGTCCTTATAAGATTGACAGCGAAAACTGGAAAGGCTTTAAGGGACATGAGTTTTTTGAGGCTTCTTCAATACGAAAGGTGAACGATACCTATTATTTTGTATATTCTTCTATAGTAATGCATGAGCTTTGTTATGCTGTGAGCAAGAATCCGGTAACTGGATTTAAATACGGCGGAGTGATTGTAAGCAACTGCGACATGCATATTGATACATATAAAAAAGCAGATATGCCTTCGTGTTATGGAGCAAATAATCACGGAGGATTTGAACGGATTAACGGTGAATATTATATTTTCTATCATCGTCATACAAACGGAACCTGGTATTCGAGACAGGGATGTGCCGAAAAAATAAAGATAGAAGCAGACGGTTCAATTAAGCAGGTAGAAATTACTTCGTGCGGATTAAACAATGGTCCTCTAAAGGCGGAGGGTGAATATCCTGCATATATTGCATCAAATCTTTTTATTGAAAACGATCCGTGCCCTTATGTTGGAAGCGATAAGTATGCATACATTACACAGGAAGGACGTGACGGCGATAAAAATACCGGCTTTGTTGCAAATATTAAGGATCAGACAATAATCGGTTTTAAATATTTTGATTTCAGGAATGTAAGGAAAATTACTGTTTCTTCAAGATGTTATGTTTACGGTCATTATGAAATCAGGACAAAATGGGATGGCCCTGTTCTTGCAGTAATAAAACCTGATTTAAGTAATGTTTGGGAAGAGTATTCTGCTGAAGTAAATATTCCTGACGGTGTCGGCGCTTTGTATTTAAAATACGTCGGCGGAGGCACCGGTCAGTTAAAAAGCATAAGATTCAACTGATGTTAAAGATTATCTGCGTTGTTTTCTATAACTGATTTATACCAGTAAGCAGAATCTTTCGGTATCCGTTTCTGTGTCGCATAATCACAGAAGACCATTCCGAAACGAGGATTGAATCCGTATGCCCATTCAAAATTATCCATGAATGACCACTGGAAATATCCGCGGATATCAACACCGTCGTCAGCAGCATCACGAAGTCCCTTTATGTAGCGGTGTAAAAAGTCAATCCTGTTAGGATCGTGAACCTTTCCGTCAAGGCTTATCCAGTCGTGGCATGAAAGTCCGTTTTCAGTAATATATATAGGAAGCTTGTATCTCTGGTAATTTAATTTTGCACCCCATTTCAAGGCATCAGGGAAAACATCCCAGGAAAGCTCTGTATGCGCAGTTCCGTCAGGGCGATGATAATCACCGACATAGTTTGCCTGATATATGTTCAATCCAAGAAAGTCAATCTTCTGATTTATGATAAGCATTTCATCTCTCGTTACATGAGGGAAGAATTCTCCTGCTTCTTTTTTCAGACCTTCTCCGTATTTTCCGAAAACAATAGGATCGAGCCAGTAGTTTATCGTCCATACGTATCCTTCAAGTCCGTCGTGGAAATATGAATTATAGGCAGCCTTTTCATCCTTTTTACTGACCGGAATCGAAGGACCTGTTGCAAGTGTAATTCCAACGTTGCAGTTTTCTACCATCTGTCGTAGAACTTTAACTGCTTTTCCGTGTGCCAGAAGGATGTTATGTCCAGCCCTTAAAGAATCCATGTAACCAAGATTAAGACCAGGTGCGTGAGAGCCCTGCGTTAAACCAAGTCCTACAAAAACAGACGGTTCGTTAAAGGTAATGAAATCCTTTACCCTGTCACCAAAATTTTCGGCAACAACCTTTGTATATTCTTCAAACCATTGAGAGCTTTCTTTATTGAGCCATCCTCCGCGAAGATAAAGCTCATAAGGTAAATCCCAGTGATAAAGCGTAATGTAAGGCGTGATGTTATATTTCAAAAGTTCATTTATAAGGTTATTGTAGAAAGCAATTCCCTTAGGATTTACTTTACCGGTTCCGTCCGGCATGATTCTTGACCAGGAGATTGAAAAACGATAAGCCTTGAGTCCGAGTTCACTCATGAGTTTTACATCTTCTTTATAGCGGTGATAGTGATCGCAGGCAATGTCACCGGTTGCTCCATAAAGTGTCTTTCCTTTCTGATGTGTAAAGGTATCCCAGACGTTTAATCCTTTACCATCTTCTTTGTAAGCACCTTCAATCTGATAGGATGCAGTTGCGGCACCCCATACAAAATCCTTCTTAAAACCCATAGTATCCTCCAAGATAGAATATATTGTTATCGGCTTAACTTTCGGTAAACAGTTTTCTTTGGAACTCCGGCATCTTCTCCGAATTCCTTCATCTTCCATTCTGCATATTCAGACCAGTTTCCTTCGAAAAATCTGACTTCTGAATTGTTTTCAAATGCAAGAATGTGAGTACATATTCTGTCTAAAAACCATCTGTCGTGACTTACGACAAGTGCGCATCCGGCAAAATCTTCAAGGGCTTCTTCAAGCGCACGGATTGTTTCAACATCAAGATCATTTGTAGGTTCATCGAAGAGAAGCACGTTTCCGCTTTCCTTGAGCATCATTCCAAGATTAAGTCTGTTTCTTTCACCCCCCGAAAGCACGCTGACTTTTTTATTCTGATCCGGACCTGCAAAATTAAACCATCCACAGTAAGCATGGGCATTAACTTCCCGCACACCCCCTTCAAGTGCGCGTCCTTTTTCATCTGTTGCACCAAGCTTTACCAGATCGCCGTCACCGCCGAGGGTTTCGTAAACTGTTTTGTTCATATCCAGATTACTTCTCATCTGATCTACATAAACAAGTTTTACGGTCGAACCTATTTTTATTTCGCCGCTGTCACATTTTTCCCCGCCTTCAAAACCTGCTGCACCTATAATCATTTTAAAAAGCGTTGTTTTACCGGCACCGTTTGGTCCGACTATACCGACGATTGCTCCTGCCGGAATATGAACATTCAAATTTTCGAAAAGTAATTTGTCACCGAACGATTTTGTAACGTTTTCAAGATCTATTACCTGGTTACCAAGACGTGGACCTGCAGGAATGGAAATCTGAGTGTCTTTAAGCTGTTTTTTGCTTTCCTGTGCCATAAGCTCGTTGTAGCGGGTTATGTGTTCCTTGTGTTTTGCCTGACGTCCCTTTGCGCTCATGTGAATCCACTCAAGCTCACGTTGAATTTCCTTCTGACGCAGTGATTCATTTTTGTTTTCAAGAGCAAGACGCTGGTTTTTCTGTTCCAGCCAGCTTGAATAATTTCCCTTGAATGGAAAGCCTTCTCCACGGTCAAGCTCAAGAATCCAGCCCGCAACATCATCGAGGAAGTAACGGTCATGAGTGATAGCAATTACTGTTCCAGGATAATCATGAAGATGTT
This sequence comes from Treponema sp., assembly GCA_017548565.1. Taxonomy (GTDB): domain Bacteria; phylum Spirochaetota; class Spirochaetia; order Treponematales; family Treponemataceae; genus Treponema_D. The sequence continues at coordinate 16,564 of JAFYZU010000056.1, read as the reverse complement.
TTTCAAGCCAGGCAACAGTTTCTGCATCAAGATGGTTCGTCGGTTCATCAAGCAGAAGAATATCAGGCTTTTGAAGAAGAAGACGGCATAAAGCAACACGACGTCTTTCACCTCCCGAAAGAACATCGACCACCTGATCTGAAGGAGGGCATCGGAGTGCATCCATCGCAAGCTCAAGATTGTTGTCGAGATTCCAGGCATCCATTAAATCAAGCTTTTCCTGAACCTCAGCCTGTCTTGTACAAAGCTTATCAAAATCGGCATCGGGATCACCAAACGCCTCGTTTATTTTATCAAATTCTTCAAGTAAATCGGTGACAGGTTTTACACCTTCTTTTACGATTTCCATTACAGTTTTGCCCGGCTCAAGATACGGCTCCTGTTCAAGATAACCCATCGTATAACCGTCGAGGAGTTTAGTTTCTCCGGTGTAATCCTTGTCTATTCCTGCAAGAATTTTAAATAAAGATGATTTACCGGCACCGTTTGGTCCGACTACACCTATCTTTGCACCGTAATAATACGAAATGCTTATATCCTTAAGGACAACCTTTGTTCCGTAAGCACGACCGACACGATCCATCGTGTAGATAATTTTTTTGTCATCAAATGTTTTAGCCATTTTTCCTCTGTTATAAATATTTTATTTCTTTGGAGCAGGTTTATGTGACGGTAAACCTGAGTAAACCATACGGACAGTTTCAACTTTAGATTTATGTCTTGATTTAAGAAGCAGAGTATATCCGCTTTCTTTGTAAACGTATCCGGAAGAGTTATAGGTTTCGAATCTCGGGTCAGTACGGAATGCAAGGTCATATATATAGATTGTTGAGAATTTCGGTAATCCCTTGAAAATCACATAATGAATTTCTCCGAGAGGGAATTCAATTTCAAGCGAAAGATTGTCTTCTGAGTCTCTTTCTGAAGTAATATCCTTTGCACAAGTCCATGCCCAGATGATATCGTCAGGCTCCGGATTAATAAGCTGGATGTGAGGGTAATAAGTGTTTTTATATGCAAACTTCGGATAAAGGTTTGCGAGGGTTTTAAGGTCAAAGGATGCTTCTGAAAGATAAGAGTTTATTATGAATCGTCCGGCCTTAAGGTAAGTTTGATTTCCGTTTGCTTCACCATAGCGCATGAGTGCAAGACCAATGTCCGATGCCTGCAATACGGAAAGGAACTGATCGTTTTCGCTGATTGTAAATATATTGTCGTCAAAAGAACAGTTGTCTGCTATCTTTGAAATATATTTTTCGATTACCGGCGACAGGACTGCAGAAAGATCTTTATTCAATTCATAAAGCTCATCGTAAGTCTGAATGATTCCGGTTGCAATTGAAAGTGAACAGCTGTCTGTGTCTGCGTTTACCGCATTGTTAAGAAGGGAAAGGACTGCTTCCCTGTCCGGATCAATACAAAGATATGAAGCAAGATTTCTTGAAGTAAAGATTTCGAGAGAACCGCTTTCTGCACTTTCACTGATTTTCTTTTCAAAATCTGCTGTAACTTTATCGAGCGATACATTCATCTTATCGAGGTTGTTGAAATATGGAGATGAAAGATAAGTTCTTGAATCACTCTTCTTGAAAGATGACGGAATTTCATCTATTGCCTGCTGATATTTTCCGTTTTCAGACATAGCCGCAACGTAAGCAATGACAGCAAGCTCTGAAGAAGCGGCATCAGATGTATTTCTGAAAGATGAAATCAGGTTGTTTTTAATATTGTTTACAGTGTTTTTATATTCTGCTTCATCGGCAAGTGCAAGCTCTGTAAGACTGTCAAACGTAAACTTCTTTGTGTCATCATAAGTCTGGTAATACGCCATTGCATCATTTCGTGTAAAGTAAACGTATCCGTTCTGAACCTGATTTGTCGTAAAACTCCATGCAGATTTTTTTCCGGCTAGGAATATCTTGTTTCCTTCTTCTTTTGTAATTTTCATATTGTAAGAAAAACTATAAGGAAGATAGAATGCTTCTGCATCCTCCGGTAAATTTACATGAACCGATAAAGGTGCGTCTTCGCTGTCGCCTGTTACGTCAAAAGTGATGCTTATATCATCAGAAAATTTAAGTGTTAACGAAGAGTCTGTTTTTGAATAATCTGTAAGCTTTGTGTTAATAAAGCTTCTGCTTTCCTTATAACGAACCCTTGCACTCTGCTGGTCATCTGAATGAAAATTCAATCCGTTGTAACTTAAAGAAAATTTATTCTGAAGTGTAACGGAATTATCGTTATCTGATTTTATAAGGGTAACCTGAAGGCCTTTTATTTTTTCAATAATGTTTGAATCAGTTCTAAATTGAAGAACAAAAATGCCGACAATAACTAATAGATAAATAAAAAAAAGTTCGATTCCTTTTCTAAATGAACGCATACTCATGATGTTAATAGTTTAGTAAATGATTAAGGGAATTTCAACTGTTTTTAGGGGAATTTAATATGAAGAAAAGACAGATTTTTATAGCCTTTGCAGTTCTTTGTTCAGCAGCATTTACAAGTTGTGCGGTAACAGATTATATCTCAAAATTATTCAATAAGGATAAAAATGAACCTCCTGTAGAAGCTCCGCAGGAACCGAAAACTACGGAAATTCAGAAACCTGTTGAACAGAAAGAAAAGGAACCGGATAATGTTGTATTTGCAAGAAAGCTTCAGGAACTGCTTAATAAAGGAGATTTAAAAGGAGCTATTGCGCTTTATGATGAGCTTCCGAAAAAATTGCAGAAGGATGAGGATTTACAGATTCTTCTTGCATCGCTATATATTTCTGACGGACAGTATGATAAAGCAATTGAAGTTGCGCGGAAAATTCTTGAAAAAAATCCTGATAATGTAGATGCCCTTGAAATCATTACAATTGCGGCAAAGGCAAAAGGTGATAAGGCAGAATATAAGGCTGCGACAAATGATCTTCTGGCAAAGGATCCGGACAACGCTCAGGCAAATATAATGGTCGGTGATGATTATCTTGGAAATGCAAAATATAAGATGGCGCTCCAATCCTATGAAAAAGCCCTGAAAACCGAACCTGATAATGATGATGCGAAATACGGTTATGCTGTCTGCAGTTATTATACGGATGATGTAAAGAAAGCAAAGCAGATGAGTCTTGAGCTTCTTGAAAAAAATCCTGATAATGATGAAGCAATGTCACTCCTTGCAAAAATTTACTCAGAAGAAAGTAAATATGCACAGGCTGCTGAACTTGTAACAAAAGCAATTGAAATCAATCCGTATAATTATAATTATTATCTTGAGCTTGGATTATATCAGAATGCAAGGGGACAGAGAAAACAGGCAATTCAGGCGTGGGATAAATGTATAGAAATTGATTCAACTTATTTTCTTCCGTTTGCGTATCGTGCCGGCTGTTATGATGAATTGAACGATTATGAAAATGCGCTTTATAACTATAAAAAGGTAATTCAGACAAATCCCGAATATTTTTATGCCTATGAATCAGCAGGTGTTCTTGAATATCATCTTGGAAATTACGACAATGCGCGTGAATATTTCCTGACTGCAAATAAATATTATGACAACTGGTGTTATAAGCTCATGGCAGCCGCATGTTATTTTAAGCAGGGAAAAACTCTTGATGCAAAAAAGCTTGTTCAGCAGACAATGAAGCCTATGAAAAGAGATTCTACTGAATATCTATTGGTAAGGTTTTTCAACGATTCGTTCAGCCGTAATGCAGAGGTTACCCTTACTCAAAGAATTCAAAAGGAAGATGATAGCACTAAACGCGGAAAAATGTTATTCTATCTGGGCTTGTATTATGAAATCAATGGATTTGATGAACTTGCCAAAGAATATTATACGAAAGTTGCTAAAATGCAGGCTCCGATGTTCTTTGAATATAGATTTGCAGAATGGGGTGTTCAAAAATGAGTCAGACTCAGCGTGTACTTAAGCTTAATGGAAAAAATGTTACTTTAATAGGAACGGCACATGTCAGTTCAGAAAGCATAAAGGAAGTTGAAACAGTAATTGAAACGTTAAAGCCTGATTGTGTGGCCGTCGAACTTGATGATAAACGTTCAGATTCTATCAAAAATAAAGATAAGTACAAGCAGCTTGATATAATTAAAGTATTGAAGCGCAAGGAAGGTTTTCTTCTTCTTGCCAATCTTGTTTTAGCATCCTTTCAGCGCAGAATGGGTCAGAAGGTTGGAGTTCAGCCGGGTGATGAAATGCTTGCTGCTATGAAAAAAGCAGAAGAGATGAATATTCCGACAGTAATGGCTGACCGCGCAATTCAGGTAACCTTAAAGCGTGCCTGGGCAAAAAATTCTTTCTGGGGAAAATCAAAGCTTTTGTCTGCACTTTTTGCAAGCGCCTTCAGTAAAGAAGAATATTCTGCAGAGGAAATAGAAGAAATCAAAAATAAAAATGAGATGGATTCAATGATGAATGAGCTTGCAGGATACCTTCCGGTAGTAAAGACAGTCCTCATTGATGAAAGAAATGAATATCTGGCAACTAAAATCTGGAATGCACAGGGAGAAAATGTAGTAGCAGTTCTTGGAGCAGGACATCTTGATGGTGTAGAAGAAAACCTTAAAAAGCTTTCCGATAATTCTGCTCAGATTGATATCGAAGAAATCAATACAATACCGAAAAAGGGTATTATAGGAAAAATCATTACCTGGTTAATACCGGCCGCAATAGTAGCTCTTATTGTTGCAGGCTTTGTTTACGGTGGAACAAGACTTGGAACAAAAATGATAAAATCCTGGGTATTGTGGAACGGTTTTTTTGCCGCCGCCGGAACTATTCTTGCCGCAGGAAATATTGTTACTATAATAACAGCATTTGTTTCGGCTCCGATAACCTCGTTATGCCCGTTCATCGGCTGCGGCTTTGTAACTGCAATAGTTCAGGCTTTAATCAATAAACCAAAAGTAGAAGATATGAATACGCTTCAGGATGATGTAAACATAAAGGGATTTTATAAAAATAGGATTCTGCGTGTTCTTCTTGTATTTGTGCTTTCATCAATAGGAAGTTCAATAGCTACTTTCATAGGGCTGGGAGATATAAGTTCATCACTGGCAAACAGCAATAAAACAGAAGAAGCTATTGAAGTGCAGGTAGAAGAAATTCCTTCGCAGACAATAGATCCTGATATATTTAATATAGATTAATTCTTCGACGGCCCCCGCTTAGAGGTTAAAGCTCCTGTGGGAGCTTTGATTAGTAATTAACTCTGATTTTTCTTTTGGTATCTTTTATTGATAGGTCTGGGGCTCAGCGCCGCCCCAGACGGCCCCCGCTTAGAGGTTAAAGCTCCTGTGGGAGCTTTGATTAGTAGCCATCGCTCATTTCTCGGTTGGCGTCTTTTTTGCATAGTTCATCGTATACTAAGGAGCGCTTACGCAGATCTTCTTTCAGGGATTTTGGGAACGGCATGTTGCGCCAGAAAATACCACGTACATCTTTATCAAGTCGTTGAACTCCGAACGATTCTTTTGTCATCCAGAGAATGTAGTCTTCAATAAAGAATTCCTTAATATCACCCTTGAGTTTTAGCTGTTCTGCATGCTGGAAATATTGACCGGTAAGACCTTCTTCCATCCAGTAGTAACTTGCCTTTTCTTTTGCAACCTGCCATCTTAAGTCGGCAACTGCAGTTAATACGGCAATTCTCAAATCTTTAGGATACATAGGAACTACGATTCGTCCACGGCTTGTTACACGATTATAACGGTCAAACGGTTCCCAGCAGAAGCCTCTGTCGCCGTAAGTAGGAACAAGACATACATAAGGAACAATTCTGTTCGGTACGTTTTTATGAATTCGATGGAAAACTCCGGGATCTATTGATTCAATCCATCGTAAAACTTCAATTACATTTTCACGAGTTCCGGTTCCTTTTTCGGTACAATGATAGAATTCTCTTGTAAACATAGGGAACTGATTTCCGCGGCGACCGATTGTCATTTTTGCCATTTGTCGGATTGTGTCAAATTCCGTGTTTACTGCACCTTCATCTGCCTGAACCGGTTGTCCGCCTGTCTCTGTGATTTTATTCTGAACATTATCATAAACGCCCTTGGCATCCTGAAATTCTGAAAGTGCCTTTGAAAGCTCCTTGTCATTTTTTGAGAGACGATGAAGTAAATCGGTAATTTCTGAAAAAAGCTTTCGCTGAACTTCTGTCATTGCGCTTTTATGAGGCTCAAGTCCCATAATCGGAACGTGATCTGTTAATGTATCTATTCTGTTTTTAAGCTCAGCTTCAATCATTGAGCGTTCGTTTTCTTTTATGCTCAGGATGTTTTCAGAGCTCTGCATTTTTCCTGAATTTTTTGATTGAAGCTGCATCAATCTTGACTGTTCTGCAGATGCGGCCTGATCCGGAGTAAGGTTTCTTGAAGGCTGTTTTTTTTCATCTGTCGCAGAATTCGTCATTCTTCCTGATGCAATTTCCTTGAACCATTCATCAACATAAAGAATAGGTTCTCCGGTTTTATTTTCATAGATTATTTTAGAAAAAAAATCCTTTTGTTCTGCTTTAAAAAGGGATGGAAGAAGAACACCGAAACGCATGAGCATACGTTTAGGCATAGGAAGATTCATGTCAGACATTTTTGGAGCCATGCCGCGGAGAAGCTCCCAGTAACAGGTAACAATCTGCTGGCGGTAAACGGCCCTGTCTTTTGGATCTGTACAGGTTAAATATTTTGTAAGAACCTGATGTACTCTTTGAGCCGATGTATTTTCACCGGTTAATGCAGTCTTGTAGTATTTCTGATCGTCATAAATTCCGTTGGAAACATCATTCTGAAGTTTTTCCAGCTGTGCAAATTCAGTTTTGCTTAAATCTACATCATGAATTGAGCGTGGAGCTCTTGGAGTTCCTGGTTCTTCGTTGAATAAAGACTTTTTAAAGAAACTCTTTTTTTCTACAATAGGAGTGTCCGGTAAGTTATCTATATCATCTACCGAAATTGTTGATTCTGCATTTGAAAGTAAAGCTGCAATTTCCGGGTCTAATTCCTGATTTGCCATTCTATGCCCCTTAAAAAATTATAAGCATTTTAATTATATCATATAAATTCAAAAAAACAACAGAGTAATATAATGTAAGTTTTTACTTTTGTGTTCTCTTCTTTATCGTATATGTGGAATAGCCCTTAGCCTGAAGCTGTTTTTCTATCGTATTTACATCCTTAGCGTCTATGTTTCTGATAGCAACTTTTATGAGTGTTTCTGTCTTCTGGAAAACTACATCTTTAAAACCATCGTGCAGCAGCTTTTGGGCAAGACGGTTGGCATTATCTTTCTGAGAGAACGCTCCAAGCTGAATATCCCATTTTGTGCCTGCAGGACGTACTGTTGTCTGTTTTACTGTTTTTGTTCCGAACCGTTTTGCCATTATTTTCGCAGCGCTTTGTGCAGTCTGACGGCTTATTTTCGTATCAGGTCCCATCCGGACTATTTCTAGTTTAACTTTTGCAGTTCCGGTTCCTATCATGTTTAATTTTACAGCGGCTGCCTTTGAAAGATCTATTTCACGGTTCAAGATAAACGGTCCTCTGTCGTTCACCCTCACTTCTACTGTTTTCCCGTTTCTAAGATTTGTAACCTTCAGAATAGTGTTGAACGGAAGGGATTTGTGTGCGCAGGTTAACGAATACATGTTGAAGGTTTCACCGTTTGATGTTCGTTTACCGTGGAATGCTTCTGCATAATATGAGGCTGTAACTCCTGTTTTATATGACTGGATAGCACAGAGAGGAGTAACCATTAAAAAAAATAAAACTGAACATAAAAATTTTGAATGCATTTTCATGTTCTGATTATCGGAAAAAAACTAATTCAGTTTAACGACGGTTGAACCTTTTAATAATCTTCCGGAAACCAGAATCTGATGGTTATGCTGTTCTTTTGTCTGGATCTGACTGATTAAGGCTCTGGCAATTTCCTGTCCTATTTCTTCACCGTTCTGTTCATAGGTTGTAAGAGCAGGAATCATCATTGAGGTAAGAAGGATTCCGTCATATCCTACAATGCTTATGTCTTTGCCCGGGACAAGCTTGTGCGCATTTAAAACCCTTATTCCTCCCAGCGCTGAATAATCGTCCGGGAAAAAAATGCAGGTAGGAGGTTCTGTAAGCGAAAGTAAATCGTTTGCTGCCTGTGCGCTTGTAATTGGATCGTGGTATAATCCCTGAAGCATATAATTGTCTGGAATTGAAATATTATGTTTTTTGAGCGTTTCTAAAAAAGCAGTTTTCCGCATTCCTGTTACAAGTGTATCTTCTCCATAAATAAGTGCAATTTTTTTGTGTCCCATTGAGATTGCATATTCCGTAAGCTCTTCCATCCCCTGTTTATTATCACTCATAACGCAGAAATGTGAATTGTCCTGCATATAGTCTAAAGTTACTGTTGGGATGCTGCTTTTTATGAGCTTCTGAATATCATCGCGGGAAAAATCTGCAGAAAGGATTGCAACTGCATCAAAATTTCTTCCGACAGTATGCTTGTAATAATCAAAGGTGTTGTCGAGTACATTCCCCGTAAAAGTTATATCGTAGCCGTTTTCAAGAGCAATTTCCTGTAACCCGCTGATTATTTTTGCAAAATACTGATGCTGAAGTCCGCTCCCTGTTTTATCTTCGAAAATAACGCCTATATCAAAGGTTTTGTTTGTACGCAGTGTTCGTGCCGCTATGTTCGGATGATATCCCATTTCTTCTGCTTTTTTCTGGATGAGCTTCTTTTTTTCTTCGCTGATTTCACTGCTGTCCTGCAACGCCTTACTTACTGTCGAGAACGAAACGTTACATTCTTTTGCAATATCTTTTAAGGTTATCATTTGTTTATCCTTGAAAATTCAGTATTATTTTAATATATTTATAATATCATATTTTTAAAATATTTAGGAGTTATAATGAATTCAATTTACAGTTCTCCGCTTTTTGATGACGAAGATGAAGAAAAGAAAATGCCTAAAGCACCGGATCCGTTTTCGGAAAGATTTTTAAAAACAAGGCAGATTATTCTTACCGGGGAGATTAAAAAAGAACTTGCAGATGAAATTGCACGACAGCTTCTGATTCTTGATTCAGAGGATAATAAAAAACCTGTTTACATGTATATAGATTCTCCTGGTGGAGATGTAGATGCTGGTTTTGCAATTTTTGATATAATCAGATATGTGTCGGCACCGGTTTATCTTATTGGAATGGGATTAATTGCTTCTGCTGCAACCTTGATTCTTCTTTCAGTTCCAAAAGAAAGAAGGGTTGGTCTTCCAAACAGCCGTTATCTTATTCATCAGCCGCTTGGTGGAATGAGAGGTGTTGCAACAGATATTGAGATTTATGCAAAGGATATGGAAAACATCCGCGCAAAAATAAATAAAATTATTTCGGAAGGTACGGGTACAGCACTTGAACAGGTTACAAAAGATACAGAACGTGATTACTGGCTTGATGCAGATGAAGCTGTAAAATATGGTCTTATCAGCAGGATTGTAACTACAAGCGATGACCTGAAAAAATAAAATATGACGTTTGCTTTAACCGATCAATTAATTGACAGCATTCAATCGGCAATGGATAATCAGGAGCAGCAGTTTCTGATAGATGCCGCGAACGGATGTCTTATTGAACAGAACGAGCTTAAAGCAGATGAAGAAAATTATTACAGATTACCGGGATGGAATTCTACTGAAGGGTATAATTTAAGACAGACTTTTGTAAACCGTCTTTATTCTCCGTTTGCAAAAGAAGAACTTCAGTCGTGTCTGCATTCCGGAAGGGGGGTATTTAAGAATTTCAGAACTATATTAAAAAAATATCCTGAGGTTGAAAAAAGATGGTATGTTTTCAGAAACAGGGAAATGGGTCTTTTTATAAACCGATGGTATAATTCATTGCGTGAAATCTGGGGATTGGAAAAGCTTGCTTATGTTCCTGAATCGGATGAAGATTTAATTCATGATGATTTTTCGTTCAGAGATTACAGCAGCAGCGAGTCTGATCTTATCTGTTCATATATTCACGCTGGTTTTATTGAAGAACAAAATGACCTGGAAGAAGAACTGCAATCTGCTTTTTACGAAATGTGGCTGGATCAGTTTTTAAATGCTGATAATAAACATCAGAAAGGAATCAGTTGTCACAGCCTTACCGATGATTTTGCAGGTTGTATTACTTATTTGCCGGTTCAGGAAAAGGTATGCGTAATTACAAGCCTTTTTGTTCCTGAGAATTACCGCGGATTAGGAATCGGCACAGAGTTATTATCGATGTGTTTTTCACGTCTTAAATCTGACGGTATAAAGTGGATTACGCTTCCACAAATTATTATTCCCGAAAGCTTTCTGCCTTTATTGACTGGAATGGGCTTTGAAAAAACAGGTACGGGATATTCAGTTAGACTTTAATTATTTTAATTATTTAAGGAGATTATTATGGGTTACAGAAATTTTAACCGCGAATTTGAAATCAACGAAGACAAAACTGCATCTTATCTTGAAAATGCGGTAACAAAAATTACAACAGAAGAAGATATTGATACTTTAACTTCCTTAATCAAGTTATTTAAGAAGAATGTACCATTAACTCGCCGTAAGTATGTAATTGCATATATGTTAAAAGAAGTTTTGCCTCACTATCACATGCCGTTCAACAGAAGGGAAAAGATGAACACCCGCCGTGATAAGAATGATTCTTTTAAAAATGATTATAAATCTACTCTTAAGGCAAAGGATTTTTCAGAAGAAAAGACTGCTCATCCGCGTGTAGAAATCCCTGAAGATAAAGCAACTTCAATCTTTATTTCAATCGGAAAGAACAGACGTGTTTATCCGAGAGATTTAGTAGGAATCCTTATTGCTGTTGCAGGAATAGACAGAGAAAGAATCGGTGATATTAAGGTTCTTGCAAATTATTCATTCGTTCAGCTTTATACAGAAGACTCTCAGATCGCAATAGATAAATTGAACGGTTATGAATACCGTGGAAGAAAGCTTGTCGTAAGCTTCAGTCATCAGAAGACAGACGAAAATTCTTCTGAAATTCCATCAGATTCACAGGAAGGATATTCAGCTGCTTACGAGGAGGATCTTTCTGCAGAGGATGCAGCCGCTTATGCAGCAGCAGAAAAAGCCGCTAAAGACAAGGAACCATTCGGATATTAATCATTAATGGAAATAGAATTACTGCAGACAGGTGTTTTAAGTGTAAATACTCTTGTTGTTCCGTGCGGAATTTCAAAATGTTTTGTTGTAGATCCCGCAGCGTGCAGTTTAAGTAACGATGAAAACTGCATAACGGATTATCTTCAGGGAAAGAAACTTGAATGTGTCGCAGTAATTCTAACCCATACTCATTTTGATCACATTACCGGTATAAATAAAATTAAGGAAAAATTTAAGGATGCTCCGGTATGCGTTCATGAAGCAGAAGTTTCAGAACTTCAGAATCCTGTAGGATTGATGAATGAAAATGTGCTGAAGGATTGCGGGGCAATGATTGTTTACGAGCAGTTATTGAAGCAGCCTCCTGCAGATATTTCGCTAAAAGGTGACGCAATGCTAAATTCCTTTGTTCCGTCAATTGAAGGTGACTGGAAAATAATTCATACACCGGGACATTCTCCTGGTTCTATCTGTCTTTTCAGCAGGACGCAGAAGGTTCTTATTGCCGGCGATACGATATTCAGTTCAGGTGGTTTTGGAAGGACAGATTTATACGGTGGTGATTTTAATGCACTTAAAAAAAGTCTTGTATACTTAAAACAGACAATCCCTCAGAACACTCAGGTTTTCTGTGGTCATGGTCCATCCTTTTATTTTGAATAATCAATATACTGGATTATATAACGAATACTGCGGATTTGCAGAATGGCTGTCAGATATTTTTAAAAATGCGGCATCGATAAATTGTTTTTCTACAGTAAGGATTGCAAAGCATGGAGGCTGTGAGGCTCTTGGTCGTGAAATTGAACCCGGATTAATAAAGTTATAATCCTCCTGACGCTCTGTACATGCTACATGTGTGTGTCCGTATACTGCATAAGATGATTCATGAATCTGCATTTCGCTCATCAGATTTTCATAGCCGAAATCGACACCCTGATAGTGACCGTGAGTTATGAGGATATTGTGAGAGTTTACCGTAAGTGTCTGCATTAAAGGAACTACAACTGTTCCTTTTAGCAGAGAAAAAGCATGCTTATTGTTTCTGCCTATATCAAAAGAGACTGGAACTGTCGAAGAATCTCCGTTTCCGCGTACAAAAGCTATTACAGGTGGAACACATTTCTTGAATTCTTCATTCTCGTCTGCAACCTCTAAAAGCTCGGCAATATCGCGTGCTCCATCCCCACAAAAAATCAACGCATTGCACGAAGGACCGAACTGTCTTACTATTTTAATCAGAAGATTGTAGTTGCCGTGAGAATCTGAAATTGTAAGTACCCTGGCGTGATCTAATGTTTTAAGTTCATTTATTGCCTGTTCACTGCCAATCAGGTTTTCTTCGTTTTGCAGCAGGGTTATCATATTATTGTTGAATTATAAAATGATTAATTGAATGAATGTTTGTTTCAGGATCCATGTATCGTGAAAACTTGATTTTCTTAAGAAGATTTTCAGCGAGATTCATTTTATCCATATCCTTTTCGATAACACCATCCTTCGAAAGTATAAACTCGATTGTATTAAAAAGAATAGGTCTTGCTTCCTCAATGATTTCCATTGCAGTTTCTTCCTCGAGTTCTTCGCCGGTAATTTCTGCCTTTTGAGAAATATCAATTACTATATCACAGGTAGATTCAAGTCCGAGAGGATCATCCTGTGGAAAAAGCGCAACTATCGGAAAAGGAACTTCCATATCATAATGATCCTGAAGGCGTCCAAGCGCAATATGTGTGTTTTCAGGCGCACCAAGAATTATTAATCCGCCTATGGTTGAATCAGGCTCTGAAAGATATGAATATAAATCAGACTGATATGCTTTGATGCCGTGCTTAAAATCTTGCGGAAAAATAAAGCTTTTGATTATGCCGTTTTCATCGTTGAGCCCGTATTTTTCAGCGATGGATGTGTTTATTGTTTCAAGCATTTTTTCATCATTGAAGCCGTATCCGAAAATTATATATATTTTTTTATTTTCTGCATTCCATAAAGAAATTCTTTTTTCTACGTTTCCTTTTGAAACACCTTTTGAAGAAGTCTGTTTTTTTACTGCAGTTTCTGTTTTCATGCCTGAGTTTTTATTTCTGCAGGAGCATAAAGCAGATATCAGTATAAGACTTAAGGCTGTAAATAAAATAGTACGTTTCATGAGCTATATATTACAACATTTAATTTTTATTGAAAAGGTCATCGATTTTCGCTAATATGTAAAAATGAATATAGTAATGCCTATAGTTGAATTAATCGGCAGTCTGGGCTTCCTTATGTACGGTATGAAGCTCATGAGTGATGGTGTTCAGAACAGTGCGGGAGATAAACTTCAGCGTGCCTTGAGCGTAATCACAGGAAACAGGATAATCGCACTTTTAACCGGTCTTATTGTTACAATGATTATTCAGTCTTCCGGAGCTACAACAGTAATGGTTGTAACCTTTGTTAATGCCGGTCTGATGAGTCTTGCACAATCTGTAGGTGTTATATTCGGTGCAAATATCGGTACGACAATCACAGCCTGGATCGTTTCTTTATTCGGATTCAGTTTTTCAATTTCTGCCTTTGCAATTCCGGTTTTCGGATTCGGTTATTTTCTTACAATCCTTTTCAGAAAGAAGAATATGTATAAGAACCTTGGTGAAGCAATCATGGGTTTTGGTATGCTTTTCCTTGGTCTTTCGGGACTGTCAGATGTATTTACACCGGAGCAGCTTGGATGGCTTTTTAAGATACAGGGAACTGGCTTTCTTTCGATATCAGTAGGCTTTATAATCGGTATAGTAATTACGGCTCTTCTTCATTCTTCATCTGCTTTTTCTGCAATCGTAATTACAATGGCTTATAACGGTTTGATTTCCTGGGAACTTGCCGCTGCAATGACATTAGGAAGCAATATTGGTTCTACGATAGATGCAATCCTTGCTTCTTTCGGAACTTCTGCAGATGCAAGACGATCGGCCTTAATTCATGTTATGTTCAACGTAATCGGTACTGTAATTGCGTTGGTTTTCTTCAAACCATTTCTTAATCTTGTTGTTCTTCTTACTCCCGGACACGAAAATTCCAACATGGCAATCAGAATTGCTATGCTTCATACTGTATTTAAAACGCTTTCTACAATCATTCTTTTACCGCTTCAGAGTCTTCTTGTTAAATTTACACGGCTCTGTATTAAGGATGATCCGGATGATGTTAATAAAGTTTATAAACTTGAATTTACATCGCTTCCGGGAAAGGACAGCATTACAACTCATATCATTCAGGTAGAAAAAGCAATTGCCGATATGACCGATGTAGTAACCGATATGTTTGATAAAATTCAGATTGGAGTTACAAAACGTAATCAGGATTTTATTGATAAATATCAGGAAAAAATGTCGGTTACCGAAAACTATGTAGATCAGATGCATGAACAGATTACGCATTATCTTATTAACTGTGAACGCCTTCAGCTTACCGATGTTCAGTTTAATCATGTTTCAAGTATGATTCAGATTGTAGATGAGCTTGAAAATATGAGTGACAGCTGTTATGGAACAATCATGCTTATCTGCCGGTCGATTGAAAAAAAGATGACATTTAAAACTGAGGATATGGAACGTCTTTTACCGTACATTGAGCTTGTACGACAGTTCCTTCAGTTCATAAGGATTAATGTCAATAAGACTTTGACTCCTGAAAAGCTTGAACTTGCCCGCGAACTTGAAGATGGAATAGACGCCTTCCGTAAAGATTTGAAGAAGGTTGCCAGAAAGCGTCTTGAAAGCGGTGCAGATGTAAAATCAGAGCTTTTGTATATTGATATGGTTCGTGCAATTGAACACATTGGTGATAACTGTTTCAGCATTTCGGAAAGCCTTATGAATGGATAACCTCTTGAAACAGCAGGAATATACGACTAGATATCTTCAATAATTTCCTGTACGATAATACGTCCGTCCTGATCCTGGGCATATGTCCG
Organism: Treponema sp.; assembly: GCA_017548565.1. GTDB lineage: Bacteria > Spirochaetota > Spirochaetia > Treponematales > Treponemataceae > Treponema_D. The sequence goes on along the minus strand of JAFYZU010000056.1, from coordinate 1,439 downwards.
CGTGATTCTTTGCCGACCATTTTTGCGGGATTTCTGCATTGTTTTAAGCCGGTATTCATCCCGTAATGCAATCTGTTTTTCAATCATACGCTGCGCCCTGTCTCTTTCAAGGATTTTTTCCAGTGATTCGTTATTTTCCCGCATTTTCTGTTCATGGTCAGTTAAATTCTGCTGATAATCTGCATAAAGCCATATGATAATTGCCAAAAGTATAATCATAGGATACCTCCAGAGTAAAACGTTTTGATTTTTCGGGATTATACTTTTACAGAATTGATTTTGCGAATCAACTTATAGTAACACAGGTTGGTTGAGATAACAAGAAAAAAAGGATTTTAAATTTGAGAAAAATATAAAAATGTCTATATAAAAAAAACCGGCCCCATTACAGAGCCGGCTTAAGTTTTATAAGGTATTTTTTATCCTAATGTAATTTCTACATTAACTTCCTTCTTTCCTTCAACAAACGGCACAACACAACCTTCTACAGGCTTGCCGTCTACAACCATACTCTTTACGCCCTTGCATACGTGTGAAGGGTTTTTGATTGTGATGTTGTATTTAGCACCGCGGAACAAACGTGTTGCTGTAAAGCCATCCCAGGCAGCTGGAATTGAAGGGTCAACTTTGAGTCCGTCAAAGTCCGGCTGAATACCAAGAATGTACTGGCTGATTGCAACCATGTTCCAGGCAGCTGTACCTGTAAGCCATGAGTTTTTACCCTGACCAAAGTTCTTGCCTGTCTGACCGATGTCCGAACCTGCGTCTTTACCGCCAATCATCTGGCCGTAAACATAAGGTTCTGTTTTGTGAAGGTCAGAAGTTTCTTCTGTAAAGGCAGGTGCAATTTCTGAGTAGTACTTGAATGCCTGATCCCCTTCGCCTGCATAAGCTGCTGCACAAATAATCCATGCGTTGTTGTGGGTAAAGATACCTGCGTTTTCTTTGTATCCGCCCGGATATGTAGAGATTTCTCCGTACTGGATATAATATTTGCTGAAAGCAGGATTGTTCAAAACAAGTCCGTGCTTTGTGTTCAGGCGTTCGTCAATTGCGGCAAGAGTCTTCTTTGCAGCGTCCTTGTCGATGTCAGACATAATTGCAAAGCCCTGTGGCTCAATGAAGATCTGTCCTTCTTCGCATTCTTTAGAACCCATCTTCTGGCCGTTGGCATCGTAAGCACGCATAAACCAGTTTCCGTCCCAGGCGCTTTCCATCATGACTTTCTTCATCTTGTCAATTTCTGCCTGAGCTTTAGCAGCTTCGTCTTTCTTGCCCAGGTGATTCAAGATTCCCACAAAGTTTGGTCCAACGTATGTAAAGAGGGCTGCTACAAATACAGATTCTGCAACCTTAGAATAGCCGCCTTCTGCCTTGAACTTAGGGTTTGTATATGTCTGGAAGCTTTCGCCCGGTGTGTCAGAGAAGCATGAAAGGTT
>JAFYZU010000055.1 GCA_017548565.1 Treponema sp. | reverse complement strand
CTGCTCGCAAGCTTTCTTGATTCCAATGTCGTCCGAGAGCTTCAAAGCCTCGTCCTTGAAATTTTGATCGTACCTTTTCATTGCCATTCTCCTTAGATTTTCGGCAATTTAGGCACTGCACTTTTATTGTATCACTCCATGGACAATTATCCAGGTGTTTTTATTCAGGGGCGAACTGAAACTCTTAGTCCATTCATAATGAGTAAGTACGAGGTAACCCAGGAACTTTATACAGCTGTTATGATTAATCAGAAAATAGGAGAGGATGACCTTACAGCAGCTCCATTTTCTTGTACAGAAACAGAAAATTATCCTAAGGTAGCAGAAGAAACTCAGAAATACCGCCCTGCAGAAAGCGTAACCTGGTATGATGCCGTATATTTTTGTAATGTACTTACAGAAAAGACAATGACAGCAGCAGACAAAGTTTATACAATTTCAAATATAACTGTTTCAAGCGGTCACATTACAAATGCATCTGTAGAAGCAGATATTACAAAAAAAGGCTACAGACTGCCAACTGAAGCTGAGTGGGAATTTGCAGCCAGAGGTGGAGATCAAACAAAGCCTGACTGGGATTATTTATTTAGCGGAGCTGCAAAGGCCAACGGTTCAAACTATGATGATAATAAAAACACAGGAATGGATTCTGTAGGCTGGTATTTGTTCAATATTCAAAATGATGGTGCAAATACAGGAACAGCCGGCTACGGAACACATCAGGTAGGATTAAAAACTGCAAATGCCCTTGGAATTTTTGACATGAGCGGAAATGTTAGGGAATGGTGCTATGACTGGTTTGAATCAATGTCAACAGCAACAGGAAGTGTAACAAACCCTTCTGGACCCGTCACGTTGGGGACCCGCCGCGTCAGACGAGGTGGCTGCTGGCACAAGCTCGCCAACGAATGTTCTGATTGCTATAGGGACTTTGGCACTCCGAATAGAGTGTACGAAGGAACGGGGTTCTTCCGCGTGGTACGCTCCGCTCAGTAAAACGTTCGCATGCGCTCACTAACGAGTTTTGCGTAGCAAAACTCGCACCAGAGTAATCATAAGCAGCAGCGAGCGAAACGGCAGTGAATATTTTAAGAAAATCCCGCGAAAGCGTGAATTTTTTTTTTGCATAATTTCATTTATAATTAGTGAGGTGGGGAAAAGATCTTGCCATTTCGTTAGACAAAATAAACTGTGTATGCTAAAATACTACGAAGAGGTGAGATTGTGCCAAGTATAAGTAGTTTTTATGGACTTTCGATTTATATGTACAATAATGGAAAAGAGCATAATCCTCCTCATTTTCATGTTTATTATGGTGATAAAGAGTGTGTAATTAATATTCATGAATGTGAGATGGTTGAAGGAGATATGCCTCAAAATAAACTTAGACTTGTTCTTGCCTGGTGTGAGATACATAAGGATGAATTATTGCAAAACTGGGAACTTGCAATTAAAGAGAAGAAATTGAAAAAAATATCACCGCTTAAATAGGAATTTGTGTATGAATTGGCAAGTAATGGCTGTTGAGCCGACGAAAGATTATAAATTAATTCTCACTTTTAAAACTGGTGAAAAACGAATATTTGATTTTATTCCTATGTTAGAGCATAAAATTAATAAACCTCTAAAAAACATCAAATTCTTTATGAAAGCAAAAGTTGGACATAATACTGTTATGTGGAATGATGAACTCGATTTGTGTCCTGAATATCTTTATGAGAATAGTGTAAAAGTTTGATTATTACTTTTTTTGAATTCAAAATTAGCAGCTTAAAACGGCAGTTTTAGACAAACGGGCGCTGCGTAGTTCGCACCGCTACGTAAATTAGCTTAGTAATGCCATACCGGTGTAGCCAGCTTGTTGCTGAATGGTTGCGGGCGGGTAAAATCCGGCAGCCAGCTGGTGTCGTCGCTTAATTCCTGGTAGAAAAGGTATTCAAAATTGTAGGCTTGGATGAGGTCCTGGATATCTTCGAATTCCTGAGCGTTTACAAGACGGTTTTCTAAATGGGCGAGGGCACGCTGGCGAGCCTCCAAATGTTCACGACTTTCCTTAAAAGGCACCGGCGTATATTGATTCATCAGCGAAATTATTGCCCGTTCGTCAGCGTTTTCTTTAAGCCATGCCAAAACATCGGCGGTTTGTTCAAATTTTCCTGGCATAAAAAGATGGCGCACTATTACACCAGACATCATTTTATCTCGTGGCTGTCCAGGTTCTGCCCATTCGGCGGGTTTGGCGTTCGGGGGCTCTGGAATAGATTCAATTTTCAAAGGATTATTTTTTATCATCCAGCTGATGGCTTTTGTTGCGGCGTCGGGGTAGTCTGGTGCTGCAAAAAGTCCCCGAGACATTTGCCCGTTAAGCGTTTTCAAATCCGGCAGCCAGATTGTAACCAGGCCTTTTAAAAGCTCCAGCATTTCAACACTTTCATAGGCGGAACTGTTCCAGCAAAAAGGCACTGTAACTCCACCATCACGTGCAGCCCTTAAATATCCCGCTATTTTTGGAATGTGATGGCTTCCTGTAACAAGATTAATATTTTCTGCACCGGCAGCCTGAAGTTTCAAACAGATGTCTACAAACTCAGAGCGGTCTACTGTTCGTCCAAGTCCGTCCTGGCTTATCTGGTAATTCTGACAGAAGGCACAGCGCAGGGTACAGCCTGTAAAAAAAATGGTTCCGCTGCCGCCAAAAACTGTGATTAGAGGTTCTTCGCCAAAATGAAGGCCTGCAAAGGCAATGCGAAGGTCGGAAGGTTCCCGGCAAAAGCCAGTGGTTTCCACACGATTTGCACTACATCTTCTTGGGCACTGCAGACACTTTTTATAAAGGGCATCTAAGTCCAAAATCAGTAGGCTCCCTTTGAAACTAGAATCATCATCATATCCTGTAAAATATCTACCGGTAAATCTTCGGCTTCGTAATTTACAAGCTGTCCTATTTCTTTCCAGTCATCATTTGTAAGAAGTTCCTGATCTTCATCACTGTTATCTAAAAAAGCAAGCATTGCTCCAAGCTTACCGATAGAATCGCTTGTTGGTTCTTCACTGATATCCGGGCTTGTTAAGATGTAAGTAGTTTCCCAGTATTCAAAAATAGAGCCTGGAAGTCCGATCGGGCAGGATGTGGAGCGTTCAAAGAGACTGCGCAGATCGTTTTTTATTCTATTATAATCACATTTTCCGCTGTTATTCTGTCTTTCGTGTTTTTTGATTTTTTCTACATCGCTTAAAAATTTTCCAATATCAGTCATGCATTCATTATAGAAAAAAAAGATATTACGTTCAACATCGTGTTTTATTGTAAACGATAATTTTTTAATTGCAATTTCGTAATCTTCTGTTAAAATAAAATTTATAGAGCATACATTAATCTGGATGCTCTAAAGGAGATTAATGAATGAAAAGAATTTATCTTTTTGTTGTAATGGGTGCAATTATATTCGCAGGTTGTACAAAAAACATTGTTTATGATGTTCCGGAAAGTAAAGTTGCCATGATGCAAACAGAACAGGAACCAGAAGATGTAGAAGCATGGAACCAGGAAGTAGATGCAGATTTTGAAAAAGTTCTCCAGGCACTCGGTACTGATGATGAAGTTGCGGCAATGCAGTATTTTGATGCAAAGTATGGAACTTCAATGGCAGTTGAATCAGAAAGATTTGCAAGCGCACGTGCAGGAAGCAGTGGAAAATCAGGTTCAAGTAAATATCCTGCCATGAATGACATGCCGTTCAATCTTGACGGAGCCGTTTATATTTCAGGCGGAACAGATGATCTTGTCGGAACTGTAATTGACTGGGTATCACCAAAAACTGTACCTGGTTCTTATTATCATGGAGCTGTTTTAGATTTAGACAAATATGACAAATATAATGAAGATGCACTTTGTCTTGAAACTGCAATTTCTAAGGGTGCAGGATACGAAAGTGCAAATGACTGGCGTAACAAGGTAAATGCATGTGTCCTTAATCCTAAATATTCACTTAATAAATCAAAGCTTGATTCTGCTCAGGCATATATGGATTATTATTGTGATATGAACAACAAAAATATGAAATACGGATTCTTCAAGAATACTATTAATATTTTTGATGTTGTTACGAAAGAAGATACCTACATGTGGTATTGTACAAAGGTTGTATGGTGGGTTTACAATAAATATGGCTGGGATATTGATTCGAACTCAGATCTTATTGATTGGACAACTTCAGGCCTTTATACAATCGTAAAAGATTACTATGCAGTACGTTATTTCTACAGCTCTAAAAAGAAAAATGCTGCCATAAGCGAATATATGGCTACAGCTAAAAAGAATATCGTTCTTGCAGAAGAAATCTATTTTTCTTCATATTTCAATAAGGTTTATGAAAATATTCGTGAACGATAATGATTGTATTGCCCTTTAAAAAGAGCAGTAAGAATGCCGCAGGTTTAAAACCACTTGCGGCGTTTTTTTTGCTTTCCTGTTCATGTATTTCATGTTCTCCGCAAAAAGAAAATCATCCGCCGGTATGCGCGTTTACTGTTGGAGGTAATGCATATACTTTTAATCTTGATGATTCACCTCTTTATGTAAAAGATTACGGAATCAATAAAGCTTCATCGCGCTTTACCCGTAACTCTGTCGGTGCTTCTAAGAATAACGGTGCTTTTCTTGCATGGGATCAGGAAAATGAAATTCTTCTTCAGGTAAATTCAAACGGAAGGGTAACGACACAGGTCCCGCTTAAAGGACGTCTTGTATATCTTAACAGAAATTACGTTCTTTCCCAGAAAGAAAATTATGTTGATGACAGCGGTTTTGAATTTGATTTTTACAGAATCAATTATATCGGAAAAGAAAAAATTCTTCTTAAAAAAATATGGTCCGGAAAAATCGACCTCTTTATTTCTGACTGTTTTTTTACCGAAAACGGAATCTGTATTGCGGGCGGAACTCGTGATAACAAAACTCACAATGTATTTTATATCACTAAGAACAGCATTAAAAACTGCTTTTCAATGGAAAAGAACAGTGATTTTCTACGATTGATAAAAGTTAATGAAAATGAAGTATATGCTTTTTTGAGCAGCACAGACAAGGCTTCTGCGGTATTGTACAAATTTTATCTGAAGGGAACAATAAAATTTGTACGTTCTCTTATGATGGATAAAAATCTTCCGTGGCGTTTTGAAGGCTTCGCGGGCTACGGATTTTTATATGACAATCAGCTTGTTTTACCTGCAAAGGTACGTTCTTCCATCTGTTTTATAAAATATGATACAAATGAAGAAAAAATTACAGGAGTCGTGTCTGATTGTGACGGATGTTTTGCATCCCTTGCTGAATGTGAAAATGGTTTTTATTATATAGCACGTAATCCTGATGTTGACGGTTCTTTTTATGGAATATCACTTTTTGACGGAAATTCCTGCAAAAGAATCATTGATTTTCGCCAGGAATAGTTAAAATCCTTATAAAATCACCTGTTTTTCTCTGTTATTTACTATTTATAATGATTTATTTTGAAAAAAAATGAATTTTTTGTTGACGATTGCCCTTCGGAATTATTAATTTTAAAAGTGATAAAATAAAACAAGGAAATTGTAATGGCTGAAGAAGAGCAGAAAACAGAAGAAGTTGATAATCAGACAGAAGAACAGGCAGAAAATCAGACAGAAGAAGATGTACAGCCTGCCTCTGAGGATTCAACTGAAGCTGAAGAAGAAAAAGAACTTACGCCTGAAGAAAAAATTGAAGCGCTTGAAAAGGAAATAGCTGATTTAAAAAATCAGATGCTTTATAAAGCTGCAGAGAATGATAACTGGCGTAAAAGAATGGTGCAGCAGAAGGAAGATGCAGTAACTTATGCAAATGCGTCTTTGCTTGAAGATTTGCTTGAAAGTCTTGATAATTTTGACAGAACTGTTGATGCAGCCGCTACTGCGACAGATGTAAAATCAATCGCTGACGGTATTAAAATGATTAACGGTAATCTTGTTAAGATGCTCGAGGATAAATACGGTCTTACAGCTTACGGAACAGAAGGAGATGATTTTGATCCTGATATTCATGAAGCAATCGGCCGGCAGGAAGACGAAAACGTCGAAAAAGAAACATTGGCTCAGGTATATCTGAAAGGATATAAGCTGAAGGATAAAGTAATCAGGCACGCTAAGGTAATGGTAAAGGTGCCAGTTTCAAAATAGCAAGCTATTTTGAAACACGAGTTTTGCGGGCAAAACTCGCAGAAATTATTTTGTAATTATTATTAAGGGGTGATAAAAATGGGTAAAATTATCGGTATCGATTTGGGAACAACAAACTCTTGTGTTGCTGTAATGGAAAACGGCGAACCTGTTGTAATTCAGAATGCAGAAGGGGGAAGAACAACTCCATCTATCGTTGGTTTTACATCTAAAGGGGACAGAATCGTAGGATCTCCTGCTAAAAACCAGATGGTAACAAATCCTAAAAATACTGTATATTCAGTAAAACGACTTATAGGACATAGATATGCTGAACTTCAGGGAGAAGCCACAAAGCTCCCTTATTCAGTTATCGATAATGGTTCTGACTGTCGTGTAGAAATAGAAGAAGGCGGAACTAAAAAACAGTATTCTCCACAGGAAATATCTGCTTTCATCCTTCAGAAAATGAAGAAAACTGCAGAGGATTATCTTGGTCAGGAAGTAACAGAGGCTGTAATTACAGTTCCTGCATATTTTAATGATGCACAGCGTCAGGCAACAAAGGATGCCGGTAAAATCGCAGGTCTTGATGTAAAACGAATCATCAATGAGCCTACAGCCGCATCTTTAGCATTCGGTTTCAACAAGGATTCAGACAAGGAAAAGACTATTGCCGTATACGACCTTGGTGGCGGTACATTCGATATTTCTATTCTTGAACTTGGTGACGGTGTATTCGAAGTTAAATCTACAAACGGTGATACACATCTTGGTGGTGATGACTGGGACCGTGTAATCATCAACTGGCTCGTAGATGAATTCAAAAAGGATACCGGTATAGATCTTTCAAAGGATCCTATGGCAATGCAGCGTCTTCGTGAAGCAGCTGAAAATGCAAAAATCAGTCTTTCAAGCCAGACAACTACAGACATTAATCTTCCATTTATTACTGCTGATGCAACTGGTCCTAAGCATTTACAGAAGTCTTTGACACGTGCTCAGTTTGAACAGATGACTGATGCACTTTTTGAAAGAACAAAGGAACCATGCCGTAAAGCACTTGCAGATGCAGGCATTTCAGCAGATAAAATCGATGAAGTTCTTCTTGTAGGAGGTTCTTCACGTATGCCTAAGGTTCAGGAAGTTGTAAAACAGATTTTCGGTAAGGAAGGAAGCCGTGCCGTAAACCCTGATGAAGCAGTTGCAGTTGGTGCTGCAATTCAGGGAGGTGTACTTGGTGGAGATGTAAAGGACGTTCTTCTTCTTGATGTAACTCCACTTTCACTCGGTATTGAAACAATGGGTGGCGTAATGACAAAGCTCATCGCAAGAAATACAACAATTCCAACCAAGAAGAGTCAGATTTTCTCTACTGCCGCAGACGGACAGACTGCAGTTTCTATTCATGTATTGCAGGGTGAACGAGAGATGGCAGATCAGAACAGAACACTCGGCCGCTTTGACCTGGTAGGTATTCCAGCTGCTCCTCGTGGTGTTCCACAGATTGAAGTAACATTTGATATTGATGCCAACGGTATCGTTCATGTATCTGCAAAGGATCTTGGTACAGGCAAGGAACAGCATATTCAGATTACTTCTTCTTCCGGACTTTCTGATGAAGAAATTGAAAAGATGGTTAAGGATGCCGAAGCAAATGCCGCTGCCGATAAAGCAAAACGCGAAGGTGTTGATGCACGTAATGAAGCAGACAGTCTGATTTACGCTACAGAAAAATCTATCAAGGATCTTGGCGATAAAATCGATGGTGCCGAAAAACAGAAGGTTGAAGATGCAGTTGCCGCACTTAAACAGGCAATGCAGAGCGATAATACAGAAGAAATCAAATCTAAAACAGAAGCATTAAAGCAGGCTTCATATAAGATTGCTGAAGAGCTTTACAAACAGCAGGGCGCACAGGGTGCTCAGCCGGGACCTGATGCGGGTGCAAATCCAGATATGGGTGGTAATGATTCTAATGCAGGTTCATCCAATACATCAGGCTTTGACAAAGGTTCTGCAGATGATGTAGAGTATGAAGTCAAGGACGAAAAATAGCAAACTCGTTAAAAACAATTCTGCTAAATGCAGAATTGTTTAGAGTTTACTATATAATGATATTGGGAGTTTACTGACTTGTTCTAATCAGGAATTAAATCATGGCAAAACGTGACTATTATGAAGTGCTCGGTATAGATAAGAGCGCAGATCAGGATACAATAAAAAAAGCATACAGAAAGCTTGCTGTAAAATATCATCCGGACAGAAATCCGGGCGATAAAGAAGCGGAAGAAAAATTCAAGGAAGCAACCGAGGCGTACGAAATTCTTTCTGATGAACAGAAGCGTCCTGTTTATGATCAGTACGGTTTTGCCGGTCTTGATGGTATGGGAGCCGGCGGCGGAGGCTATTCTCATGCCTTCCACGATTTCAGTGATCTTTTTGGTGGAGCAGGCAGTTCATTCTCTGATATTTTTGAAAGCATTTTTGGTGGTGGTTTTGGCGGCGGTTCACGAAGCTCAAGAAGAGGAGGTCCTGCAGCCGGTGCCAGCTTAAGATATGATCTTCATATAAAATTTAAGGATGCTGTTTACGGAACAAGCTCTGACATTCATTTTAAACACAATGAAGTCTGTGATGTCTGTAAAGGCTCCGGTGGTGAAGCAGGTTCTAGTAAAAAGACATGTCCTTCATGCGGAGGGGCTGGACAGATTCGTCAGGGGAATGGATTTTTCTCAATTCAGCAGACTTGTCCTACCTGTCGTGGTAAAGGTTCAATTATTGACAAACCTTGTTCTAACTGCCACGGAACCGGTATTAAAGAAAAAAATAAAATGGTTTCACTCAAGATTCCTGCAGGCGTTGATAACGGAAAAAGACTTGTTATTCATGGACAGGGTGATGCCGGCGAAAACGGTGGTCCGGCAGGCGATCTTGTTGTAATTCTTCATGTAGACTCTCATCCTTACTTTGAACGTTCAGAAAATGATCTGTATTGTGCACTTCCTGTTTCAATGTCACAGGCAGCCCTGGGATGTGAGCTTACATTAACAGGTCTTGACGATAAAAAAATCTCTATAAAGATTCCGGACGGTACGCCGAACGGTAAGCTTCTTCGAATAAAAGGAGAAGGTGTTCCTGTTTCAGGTTCAACCAGAAAGGGTGATCTTTATGTTAAGATTATGGTTCAGATTCCCGATCATCTTTCGTTAAAGCAGAAAGAATTGCTTAAAGCCTTTATGCAAGCAGAAAATCCGACTTCGACACCGGCTTTAATGCCACTTTCACAGCTTGAACGGTAATATCACGCAGTTCATATAAGATTTTTATTAAGTTTTTTCAATTTTTTCCCATTTTTTGCCGATTATATGATAGAATAGTAGTAGTATAATTTGAGGTATCTATGTATAAAACACGGAAGAAAATTGTAAATATCGGTATTCTGCTGACTGCAGTCGTATTATTTATTCTCTTAAGCATATTTTTAATACCGCGCAGGGATTCTTCTAATCCGTCTATTTATACAGCGGGAATTTGTGCAGGTATTTTTATTGCAATCCTGTTTTTCTGCAACAGACTTAAGACACATCTTATGAAAAAGATCAGGTTCCAGACTCTTGAATCAGGAGAGACTCTGGTAATCAAGAATTTTATCGATAAACTCAGATTCTGCTATACACTGGATGATTTTTATACTGCGATTTCTGAATGTCTTGAATTAAAGGGAGACTGCAGTGTCCTTCTTATTGATCGTTCAAAAAATTATATTCTTTATAACAGTCCTAACAAAATGACAACCTCTGAATCTGTGAGGACGAAAATTGCACAGAACTTTCCTGAAAGCTGGATAGACGGTTCATTCTTCTTTGACCGTCATCTTGGTGTTACTTCAAGAATTAAAAAAGCACGAGGATTTTTCCTTTGTTATGAAAAAATGCATCTTTTTGTTTTCTGTAATTATACAAGACTTTTTGATTTAAGCATTTATGATCAGCTGATGGAAGAATACAAGCGGTTTATAATCCGTACAAGAACAATTTCTACTTTGTCAGAAATTGCGGCAACTACAAAAGAATGGCAGCAGCTTGCAGAAACACAACAGTCGTTCCTTCCTCAGAAAATTCCTAATCTTAATAAATTAAAGATTGCTACATATTTCCGTCCGCTCGTCAATGTATCGGGTGACTATTTTTCAATTCTTCCTATAGATAAAAATCGAACCCTTCTTATGCTTGGAGACGTTTCGGGAAAAGGTCTTCCGGCTGCACTTATCATGGGTCTTGTAATGAATACCGTTAAGATTATCCAGAATAAGGAAGATTTAATCAGCGTTATTCATGCGGTAGACAAGGCTATTAAGGGAATGCATCTGCAGGATAAATATACCGTATTGTTCCTTGGAATTGTCGATATAGAAAAGATGCGAATCCGTTATATTAACGCTTCCATGTCAGATCCGATTATTCTTTCACCATCACCAGACGGATACAGAATCAAACCTTTAACTTCAAATGCTTCCCTTGTCGGAATTCTTGATATTGGTGATGTAACGGTCCAGGAAAAACGACTGTTCCGCGGTGATACGATTCTTATGGCAACTGACGGTGTTTCTGAAGTTATGGATGAAAGTGGTGTTGAACTTGGTGATACAGATATTTATAAAAAGACTTTAATTGCCGGTGCTAATAAAGATCCTCAGGAATTTGTAGATGATATTGTAGATTTGATTATGAAGTATAACGGCGACAGAAAACTTCATGATGACGTTACTATGATGGTTGCAAAGGTGGGTTACTAGTATGATATTTCTTATATTAAATTTCGTTATAGCGTGTACATTTGTTTTCCTGACTTTCTATACAGATAAACGTGTCCAGACAAAGGCAAGTGAAGGAAATGAATTTTTAATTCCTCTGCTTATTATAAGTGTTGAAGCAATCCTTAATTTTATAACGCTTCTTTTCAGGAACATGTGGTTCGACACTCTTGTAACGCAGCTTTTAAGAATAAGGCTTTTTATAGACGGAGTATTCCTTTCGTCCTTCAGTATGTCGCTTATATTTTATGCAATCAAACGTAAGACAAAAATAATGCGTTTTATTATTTTCCTGCTTTCTGCACTGGCATTTGTTTTTGTTTATTTCCTTTGCGATAAAAACGTACATTTCGGCAGCGGTTATGATATAATTGTTACCGCTCCACAGATTTTTACAGGTTCCGCTGCATCTGTTTTTCCGTGGAATTACTATCAGCTTTATCTTTTTGTATTCCAGTATTTTATTCCGTTTGTATGTTATATTTTCTTTGTTCTTCTTCAGGAAAAGAGTTCTTCGCCGGTACAGCGCTACCAGGGATTGATTATCGGTCTTAGTATCGTTGTAATGTGGCTTCTGAACATCTTCCTTAAGTTTGCAGGTAATGCGGATGTTTCTTTTGAATCGCTTTATCTTATTTCTTATGTCTTTATGTTCATTGTAATCATAATGGCAATAAAGAAAACGACAATCCCTTCCGGAAGAAGCATCTTTGTTAATTTCTTAAAATCATTTTTAACTTATGTTTTACCGGCTGCAATAATCGGATGTTCCGCAATGTTTTTTCAGCCTGCAGATGCAAAAATTAATTTATGGTTCTGCATTATTTTCGGATTGATTTCTGCTGTTGTAATTATAGCCGCACTCATGATTTCTTCCTGGTTTTCATCTTCTACAAAAATGTATACTGCAGATTATGAGCATGCGCTTGAAAGAGACCTTGCATCTATTGATTACAGCACCGAAATGGATGAAATTACAAACAGAATGTATGAAATCTTCCGTAAAAATGTAGAAGCATCTTCTGTTAATGTTTACATATTGAATAACAAAAGTATGCTTGAAACAGCATATTCATCGAATAACCTGCAGTTGACGCTTCCTGTAAACACTCCTGTTTTTGACGAGCTTCTTAATATCAACAAATCGGTTGTAATTTATGATGAGATTGGAAACAAGCATGAGATTTCTGCTATTGAAGATGAACTCAAGGAATTTTTCGATAAGCTCAAGGCAGATGCAATCTTTATTTTGAATGAAGGTCGTAATATATTAGGTTTGATAACTCTCGGTAAAAAGACAAGTGGTGACCATTACAAGGAATATGACTATAACGTATTTACAAAACTTTATTCGAACTTCTTCGTTTTCGGTTACTACATGCGTAACATTGCGAATAAGGAAATCATCAGTATCGTAAACCGCGAAATCAAGATGTCTTCACAGATCATTACTTCCATCCAGGAAAATATTGATCATCCTAAGACAGAAAAGGTTGATACCGGATATCTTATGGTACCGGCACACAATATCGGTGGTGAATTTATTGATATGATTCGTCTTACTGAAAAGCGCCATCTGTTTGTAGTTGGTGATCTTTCAGGTAAAGGTATTGCCGCTTCAATGAACATGGTCATCTTAAAGTCGGTAATCAGAACTTATCTTGCAGAAATTCATGACTTTAAGGAGCTTGTAGTTAAATTAAACAATTTCATCCGCGAAAGCTTCAGAAAAGGAACGATTTTTGCCGGTCTTTTTGCACTTATTGATTTTGAAACAGATACAATGTATTACATCAACTGCGGTATCCCGGCCCTCATGCTTTATACACAGGTTTATAACAACGTAATTGAAATTCAGGGTTCGGGTCATATTTTAGGTTTCGTTAAAGATTTAAGTCCGTTCGTTTCGGTAAAGACAACAAAGCTTAATAAAGGTGATGTGATTCTTGCATGTACAGATGGTCTTGTTCAGTCGCATTCTCTTCGTGGTGAACAGTTCGGTAAGGAAAGAATCCAGCAGTGTATACTTGACAATTCTACTTATCCTGCACAGCGAATGGCTCAGTTTACTTTTGAAAGTCTTACAAAATTCATGCAGAAGGAAATGGAAGATGATGTTTCAATTCTTGTTTTGAAATATGGTCAAAGTGATTTTGCAGATAATACAGCAAGTTCAGAAACGATTCAGTCTCAAAACGATAATGATATTCCTGAGCTTGATCCTGCTTTACAGGAACCGGATGAATATGATATTGCAAAGGAATTCATGGATTCAAAGCTTGAAGCAACTGGTGATGAGGTAGTTGAGCCAAAGCCTGCAGAAATGCCGGAAGAGCCTGTAGTAGAGCAGAGTGTTGAAGATGTACCGGCTGCAGGAAACAGTGAAGCAGTACCGGATATTAATCCTGAAGAATTTAATATTGATAAAATAAACCCGGATGATTTTAATCTTGATGATATGTTTTTAAATGAAAATCAAAACTAAAGGCGGAATATAAAATGGAACAGTTGATAGTTACAGAAAAAGACGGAACAAACTATAAGGTTTTTGAACTTGCTGGAGCTTTGAATGCATATACGCTTGGTGAATTTCAGGAAACACTTTATTCTACAATAGCAAAAACTAATGTAGTTCTTGATATGTCTCATCTTATTGAACTTGATGCTTCAGGTATAGGACTTTTGATGGCCGCCTTTAATGACAGTGAATCTGCCGGAACAAAGCTTTATTTTATGTCAATGTCCAATGAATCTGAAAAAGCAATAGCCGCCACAGGTTTTAAATATCTGTTTAATCTTATAAATTCCGTCACGGAAGTAAAATAAAAAATATCCCGCGTCTGCGGGATATTTTTTTTGTTTATTTAACAACAATCGTTACAATCTTATTCGGAACAACTATTGTTTTTACGATTTCATGACCATCTGTAAATTTCTTTACGGCTTCTCTTTCAAAGGCTGTTTTCTTTAATACTTCCTGGTCGGTATTCGGGGCGGCTTCAAATACATCACGTTTTTTACCGTTTACCATTACAACTATCTGTATTATGTCATTCTTAGCAAAATTTTCATCTATTTGAGGCCAGCTCTCGTACGCGATTGTGTTTTTGTTTCCGAGCTTTGACCAGAGTTCTTCGCCAAGATGCGGTGCATATGGAGAAAGAAGCTTTACGAAATCACTCCACATTGTTTTTGGAATTTCATTTAATTTTGAAATTTCGTTAATGAAAATCATCATCTGGCTTATGGCAGTATTGAAATTCAGCGTTGAAGTGTCTGATGTAACTTTCTTGACAGTTTGTGCAAAGGTTTTTCGTGCAGAAATCAATGCTTTGTCTTCAAGTTTTCCGTTTATATCAAGGTCACACATAGGTTTTTCCGAAACATTCCAGATTTTTTCGAGGAATCTGTAAATACCGGTAATTCCCTGAGTTGACCATGGCTTGCTCATTGTAAGAGGTCCCATGAACATTTCGTACATGCGGACAGAGTCTGCACCATATGCCTTGATTTCATCATCGGGATTTACGACGTTCTTGAGAGATTTTGACATTTTTGCGACTACCTGCTCAAGTTTTTCATCAGTTGCTTTTTCATACCAGTTGCCGTCTTCCTTCTGAACAACTTCGTCAACAGGAACAAGTGTTTTATTTTTTCTCTGATATGCAAACGATGTAATCATACCCTGGTTTACAAGACGCTGGAAAGGTTCTTTTGTAGAAACAATTCCAAGATCATAAAGAACCTTGTGCCAGAAACGTGCATAAAGAAGATGAAGAACTGCGTGTTCAGCACCACCAATGTATAAATCAACAGGCATCCAGTATTTTTCTGCTTTTTCGCTGCAGAATTGTGAATTATTCTTTGGATCAAGATAGCGTAAATAATACCAGCAGGAACCGCCCCATTGAGGCATTGTATTTGTTTCACGCTTTGCAGCTCCGCCACATTTTGGACACTTACAGTTTACCCAGTCTTCAATTGCTGCCAGTGGAGACTCTCCGGTTCCAGTCGGCTGGTAAGATTTTACTTCCGGCAAGGTGAGAGGAAGTTCTTCTTCGGGTACTGGGACAGTTCCACAAGTCGGGCAGTGTATCAGAGGAATAGGTTCACCCCAGTAGCGCTGTCTTGAATAAACCCAGTCGCGGAGCTTATAGTTTATTGCTTTTTTACCGATTTTCTTTTCTTCAAGGAATTCAATCATTTTGTTGATTGCATCCTGCTTGTTTAATCCGTCGAGGAACTCAGAATTTACGTGGATACCGTCTTTTGTCCACGCTTCCTTCTGAACATCAACCTCTGATTTTAATACTTCAATAATCGGAAGATTGAATTTTTTTGCAAATTCCCAGTCGCGGTCATCATGTGCAGGAACGGCCATAATTGCACCGGTACCGTAAGAAATAAGGACATAATCGGCAATCCATATAGGAATAAGTTTTCCGTTTACCGGATTTATCGCATAACTTCCACTGAATACACCGGTTTTATCTTTTGCAAGATCTGTGCGTTCAAGATCAGATTTTTTTGCGGCTTCTTCCTGATATTTTTTTACTGCATCCTTCTGTTCTGCAGTTGTAATTTCAGGAATGATTTTATGTTCAGGCGAAACAACCATATATGTTGCACCGAACAAGGTGTCACAGCGGGTAGTGTAAACAGTAAGGTTTTTATCTGTGGGCTTTCCGTCCCTGTCTGCAACAGTAAAGGTTACTTCTGCACCGGTAGATTTTCCGATCCAGTTGTGCTGCATTGTCTTTACAGATTCAGGCCAGTCAAGAGAATCAAGATCACTGTCGAGCCTGTCTGCATATTCAGTAATTTTAAGAATCCACTGGCGGATTGTTTTATGAGTTACTTCTGCACCACAACGATCGCATTTTCCATCCTTTACTTCTTCGTTTGCAAGACCAGTCATACATGAAGGACACCAGTTGATTGGAGTTTCTGCTTCGTATGCGAGTCCTTTCTTGTAAAGCTTTAAGAAAATCCACTGTGTCCATTTATAGTAATCTGGTTCACATGTAGAAACGCAGCGGTCCCAGTCGTAGCTGAAACCAAGAGATTTTATCTGTTTCGTAAAATGTTCAATATTAGCATTTGTTGTAGTTTTCGGATGAGTACCTGTTTTAATTGCATAATTTTCTGCAGGAAGACCGAATGCATCAAATCCCATAGGATGAAGGACATTGTATCCGTTCATTCTTAGATAGCGGCAGTAAATGTCTGTAGCAGTGTAGCCTTCAGGATGACCTACGTGTAGTCCTGCTGCAGAAGGATAGGGGAACATGTCGAGAACATACATTCGTTTTTCTTTCGGAAACTTTTCGTCTTCAGTTACACGAAAGGTTTTATTCTCGTCCCAGTACTTTTGCCATTTAGGTTCAATTTCGTTAAAAGGATATTTTGACATTCTATACTCCTGAAAATGAGATACTTATATTGAAAAGTTATACTAAAAATTTAAGAAAGATACAACAAATTACAGCTTAAACTTAGTAACGTCCTGTTCTACTTTTTCAAGACCTTCTTTGTTTTCGCCTGAAGAACTGTTTACATCTTCAATTGCTTTTGTAATCTGACTTGTTCCTGTTGCCATTTCTGACATAGCGTTGTTGATTTCTGTCGTAACGTTTGCAAGAATGGACATTTCATCTCCAATCTGCTGACCGCCGGCTTTAATTTCATCTGCTTTATTTTTAACAAGAACTGTACTGTCTTTAATTTCATTCATTGCTTCAAGAATCTGTGAAGTTCCGCCTGCCTGTTCTTCCATTGCGGCTTTAATAACTTCTTCCTGATTTTTAACGACAGATGTAAGCTCGAAAATAACCTCGAACTGATTCTGAACGTCCTGTGTATTTTTAGCAACTTCGTTAATCTGTGTCTGAAGATCACCAAGCTGATCAGAAATCTTCTTACCCTGTGTATTTGACTGTTCTGCAAGCTTACGGATTTCATCGGCAACAACGGCGAAACCTTTACCTGCATCACCTGCATGTGCTGCCTCAATTGCAGCGTTCATGGCAAGAAGGTTGGTCTGGCTTGCAATGCTCTGAACGATTGTACTTGCTTCAAGAAGACTTGCTGACTGTTCAATTACACTGTTTGAAAGAAGTACTGTTTCGTTGATTTTTGTACGACCTGTTTCAGATTCTGCACCGAGTTTATTAACTGAGACTGAGTTCTTTTCGAGTACCTGTGTTACTGAACGGATGTTTGCAACCATCTCTTCAATAGCGGCAGATGATTCTGAAACACTTGCAACCTGTTCTGTAATGCTTTGTGTAAGCTTATCAAGGTTCATAACCATTGTGTCTACGGTTGATTTTGATTCTTCAACACCTGCAGCCTGATTAAGAACCTGTTCCTTAACACTGTTGATATTTCCTACAATCTGTTCAATAGCGGCAGTTGTTTCTGTCATGTTTGCCGAAAGATTTTCTGCTGTCAGAATCGAAGCAGAAGTAGAGGATTTAATGCTTCCCAAAAGTCCGGCAGTTGTTCTATAGAAAGAATTCAAATCATTTATAAGAACACCGAATTCATCACGGGAAAGAACTTTTAGAGGCTCCATCGAGTAATCCTTCATTGTAATTCCGTTTGTAAATTTTGAAATCTGATTTACACGGTTCGAAGTTCCGTACATCTGGCGGTAGGAATCAAGAACAACAAAGGCTGAACCTACAACTGCAGAAGGAATAATGTATTCGCTTACAATTTGACCGATTTTTAGAGCATGTAATGATTCAGAAAGAAGCGGTGCAATAGTAACGCATAAAAGCCCTGTACAGCCGAATGCCGTAACAAGAATGCTTCTTAACGTAAGAGACATTGATTTATATTCTGTAAGGAACGGAAGGTTATAAAGATTTTTTTCAAGATTCTGTAAAAAGCAGATATAGAAAAACAATGCAAAAAGGCAGACAGAACCGCATGAAACAAGATAAACGCCGCCTGTCATACATTTTATGTTTTTAACTTTACATGCAATAGTAACAAGAAATGCAACAAAAGGACCGTTAAGTGTAGCCAAAATCATTACAATCATAATAAAACGCTTGATGAATTTATTGCACGAAACTGTTTCTTCTTCGGAACCATCAAATTTCGAAAGCTTAATGCACAGGATTATGTATAGAAGAATTGAAAAACCAAAAACTGCTCCTGTAGCAATTAATGGCATGGACCAGAAATAAGCAACTCTCATCTGTTCCCAGGTCATGATTTTATAGCGAGCAAGGAGTGTTACTGTAGATGCACAGGGAACGAAAAATAAACATAAATAATATACTAATACTTTAAATGGTAATGCGTTGATTTTGTTTTCGTTATCCATAATATAATACCCTCAAAAGATTAAATATCAGATTCATTATAACATGATATTAATATAAAGAAAACAATCTTTTTTAAAATATTTTTAATAAGAAGAATTTAAGTGTTCTGCTTACAATGGACATCTAGAATTAAACTTCATCTATAAATATAATATTTAAAAATTCAGGAGTAAATAATGCCGCAGGTTCAGATTACAGACACAATCTCTCTTTTTTATGAAGAATACGGAACAGGACCGCTGGACTCAGATAACATCATTCTTTCGGCTCAGGTCGGGTTTTATCCAAAGGGCATGCAGCAGTACCTGGCAACACTTGGCTTTCATGTTTTCTGCATTACACTCCGCGGCTTTCATCCTTCGACACTTGTAGAAGAAGATTACGGTGAGCACTGGTACGATATTTTTGCAGATGATGTAATTGCTTTTGCCGACAAGATGGGAATTGACCATTTTGTTTATATGGGCGCTTCTCATGGTGCAGGAACAGGCTGGCACTTAATGCTTCGTCATGCAGAACGGATAAATGCTTTTGTTGCAGTTGTACCCGGTCCTCACTCTCTTGCAGAAGGAACAATGTCTTACCGCCAGATGCTTGTACAGGGAATCATAAAAGAAATCCCGCCGTTTAATCCTCCGATTGACGATGACCCGGCCCGCCAGCTTAGACGAGACCGACGCAGTGCACATATAGCAGCCCAGCCGCCGGCTCCTGAGCTTGAACGCAAGGTTGATTACGGCCGCCCGCTCATGGCACTTGGCAGTGAAGAAAAGCTTTGCGAAGCAATTAAAAAAATCACAACGCCTGTTTTAATAATCGGCGGCACAGAAGATCCTATCAGCACCCCGGAGCTTATGATTCGTACTGCAAAATGTCTTCCGCACTGTAAGCTTGTAATTTATTCAAATTGCGGACACGACATAGATACAGATTTAATAGAAGAAACCTGCGATGTTACCCAGCGCTTTATAAAGAATGTACTGAAGACTGGAAAATGGTATTTACCGGTTGAAGAAAAATAAAAGGAATTATTTATGGAATTTTATGTAGAATGGCGCAGACGCGGTGACAGTTATAATAATGGTTACGGTAACGGACATACCCTTTCGCAGAGTGAATCTGTTCAGAAGATGAAAGAAACTGAAAACAGTAAGGATTTTACAAGGTATGAGTTTGACGGTATATATCTGACTGCATATCACAAGGCGGTGGCTTCCGGTGTAACTGAATGCCGTACAATCATAGAAAACAAATCACAAAACGAAACTTATATTGAACTTCTTTCCAGCTTTGCGATTAAAAAAATCAAGGCAGATAAGATTCCCCGGGCCACCTCTTTCTGGAGTGCAGAAGGAAAGCTTTTGTCGCAGGAATTGACTGATTTGAACTTTGAGCGTTCCTGGGCAAATCATGGCTTTAGGATTGAAAAATTCGGGCAGATTGGGTCTATGCCTGTTCGCAAGTGGTTTCCTTTTCTTGTTCTTGAAGACAGTGAAACCGGCAATTTTACCGGCATTCAGGTTTATTGTGCTTCAAGCTGGCAGATTGAAATTTTCCGGAATACAGATGATATAAGCGTAACGGGTGGACTTGCCGACAGAGATTTTGGTGCCTGGACAAAAAAACTTGCTGCCGGAGAAACCTTTGAAAGTCCAAAAGCAATGATTGCAGAAGGAAAAAGTCTTGAAGAAGTGTGCGACAAGCTTGTAAAAGCGCAGAAGCCTCGGATTGCAAAAGTAGACGCAGATCTTCCTGTAATCTTTAATGAATACTGCACAACCTGGGGCGACCCGTCTTTTGAAAATCTTAAGAAAACTGCAGAACGACTTGACGGCACTGATGTGCGCTATCTTGTAATTGACTGCGGCTGGTATAAACCCGAAGGAATCGAAAACTGGTTTGATGCAGCCGGCGACTGGATTCCAAGCAAGAAGCTTTTTCCCGACGGCATAAAGGCAGCTGCAGAAATGATACGTTCTCATAATCTTATTCCAGGCATCTGGTTTGAAATGGAAAATGTGGGAAGTGTTGCAAAGACCTTTAATGAAACAGACCACCTCCTTAAACGCGATGGATATCCTGTAACTGTAGGTTCCCGCCGCTTTTGGGATATGAGGCAGAAATGGGTCTGGGATTATCTTGACGAGCATGTGCTTGGACTTTTAAAAGAGTGCGGCATGGGCTACCTTAAGGTTGATTACAACGAATGTATAGGGCAGGGTGTCGACGGAGAAGAAAGTTATGGTGAAGGACTTCGAAAAGCAGTTGAGGGAAGCAGGAATTATTTTCGTCATCTTGCAGAAGAAATGCCTGAGCTTGTAATAGAAAACTGTGCGAGCGGAGGACACAGACTTGAACCTTCAATGATGGAGCTTGTGAGTCAGGCAAGTTTTTCTGACGCCCACGAAGCAGTAGATATTCCGTT
This sequence comes from Treponema sp., assembly GCA_017548565.1. Lineage (GTDB taxonomy): Bacteria > Spirochaetota > Spirochaetia > Treponematales > Treponemataceae > Treponema_D. The sequence goes on along the minus strand of JAFYZU010000055.1, from coordinate 14,137 downwards.
AGTTGCAGCAAACTTACACAGGCTTATAAGACCGGAGCAAAGCCAGATCTGGGCGGTTATGCGCGCAAATGCAGACCTTGACCGTATTAAGTTTGTTTTGACATCTGCATTTCTGGGACGCTTCTGTCTTTCGGGTGAAATATTTGATTTGAACGAAAATCAGTGGAACGCAGTAAAAGACGCAGTCAGTTTTTACGGCATGGTAAAACACATAATAAAAGACGGTTTTACAAGGGTAATCCGTACAGATGTTAAAAATTATCTTAATCCTAAAGGATATCAGGCAGTTCTGCGTGAACTTGGCAACGAAGCACTTTTAATTATTCACACCTTTGAAAACGGCGCAAATCCTCCGGTTGAAGATTTACTCAAGGGATGGAGCATTGAAGAAAGCTTTGGATCACAGCTTGACGGTGACTTCCGGGGCATGGTTATGCTTTTGAAAAAATGAATTCTTTAAAAATATAATTGCGATATAACGAAATATGGAATAAAATAAATAATATGGATGTTAATTATATTAAAAAAAACGGACTTATATATACTTCAGACATGCAGACGATTGTCGGTATAGATACAGAAAGTTCTGAATTTACCGGCAGGGTTCCTTTTGGTGCAAGATATATTGAAGGCGAAGTTTTTTCAGGCTGTAATTACGAGCAGATTTCACTTCCGGATTCAGTCAAGCAGGTAGGAAATTGTCTTTTTGAAAATTCAAAGAATCTTAAAAAGGTAAAGCTTCCTTCTACTTTAATTCAGCTTTCTGCATATATGTTTTCCGGCTGTTCATCGCTTGAACAGGTTAACATGCCTTATGTTGTAGATTTTTTTCCAGAGGGCTTATTCAACGGATGTTCTTCTATGCCTGAAATTCCATTCCGTGCAGGATTAACATCTTTACCTGAAAATTGTCTTGCAGGCTGTTCTTCTCTTAGGACTCTTGTAATTCCGAATACAGTTGAAAGAATTTATGCAAATGCTGTTGCAGATTGTACCTCGCTTACAACCATTGTTTTTCCAGAAACTTTATATCAGCTTGATGATGACGCTTTTAAGGGCTGCAATAATATTTCTAAAATCCGCATGAACGGTAATAATCCGATTTTCTTTGTTAATGAAGAAGACGGATGTCTGTATGAAAAAACTGCAAAAGGTGATAAACTTAAGCTCAAGGTCAATAAAATCCAGAATGATCAGATTCAGCTGTTCAAGGATAATGTTGATGACGAAACCGAACCGTTCTTTACAAACGAAGATAATGATGAAATTGATGAAACATTCAGTTCAGAAATAGAAGGCGCTGAAGATGAATTCATATCTGTAGCACCGGAAGAGGAGATTATTATGGGTGGTAATAATGTTGATGAAGCAGTAAACGATATCATGAATGAAGAAAAAGACAGAAATGAGCTTACACAGGATGTGTCTGTCGGAAAAGAAGAAGGTGAAATTCTTACACAGATGATTGATGTAATGAATGACAGTCCGAACGTTAATAACGGAACAGTTTCGGATGAAGAGCTTGCAGATCTTTTTTCTTCGAATGAAAGTTCAGAGACAATTTCTGAATCGATGGTTGCTCCTTCAACAGATGATGCACAGGCTGCAAAAATGCAGATTCTTCTGGACAGCGTTCAGTTAAACAGAATAATTGAAAATACTCCGGCAGGTGAGCTCCCGATAGATACAGATCTTTTTGTAATCGCCGAAAAAACGGTAGATGCCGACGGTGTCCCAGTCTTTTCTGCAAAGCTTGAAAAATGCTGCAGGACCTTTGCTCATGTTCAGGATTTTAAACGAATCGTTCTTTTGAGCGGGCTTCCAGTTGACGATGATGAATTTTCTCAGTTTTTCTATCATTTTATAAGTCAGAGAAATGTAGTTTTTGCCTGTGAAGCAAATTGTCCGGCAAAGCTGTCTGAGTACGCGAAAAAAATATGTAAACTTTCCAGAATCAGTCTTGACCATGATGATCTTGTTTCTCAAAGGAAAAAAATCAGCATAAAGAATAAATCGTTAATCAAGATTGTAATTCAGGATAAATACGATTAATAAATTCTAAAAATCAGGAAGATTAAAATGAAAAGTGACAACGCAAAAAAAGGTGTTCAGAGAGCACCACACCGCTCGTTATTTTATGCAATGGGTTATACAGACGAAGAACTCGAAAAGCCTCTTATTGGAGTATGCTGTGCAAAGAATGAAATCATACCGGGGCATATAGAGCTTGACAGAATAGCGCAGGCAGTTAAAGACGGAATAAGAATGGCTGGCGGAACACCGGTTGAATTTCCGGCAATAGGCGTGTGTGATGGAATAGCGATGGGACATGAAGGAATGAAATATTCTCTTGTAACCCGTGAGCTTATAGCAGATTCAATTGAATGCATGGTAAAGGCTCATCAGTTTGATGCAATCGTAATGATTCCTAACTGCGATAAAATTGTTCCGGGAATGCTTATGGCGGCTGCACGTCTTGATTTACCGACAGTTTTTTGTTCCGGAGGCCCGATGATGCCCGGACGTATTCCCGGTAAAGATGATACTAATCCGTATGCAGGACGTAATCTTTCGCTTTCAGACATGTTCGAAGCAGTCGGTGCGGTTGCCGGTGGAAGAATAAATGAAAAACAGCTTAAGGAAATGGAACAGAATGCGTGTCCCGGCTGCGGGGCATGTTCGGGCATGTTTACTGCAAATTCAATGAACTGTCTTACAGAAGCAATAGGCCTTGGACTTCCGGGAAACGGAACAATTCCAGCCGTAACAGGACGAAGAATTGCCCTTGCAAAAAAAGCGGGTATGCAGGTTATGCAGATGTTCAATGAAGGAATTACTGCACGAAGAATGTTTACAAGACAGAATTTCATAAATGCACTCGCTGCAGACATGGCTCTTGGATGTTCAAGCAATACAATGCTTCATGTACCTGCGATTGCTGCTGAAGCGGGAATTACAATTGATTTAAAGGAAGTAAACGAAATTTCCAACAGAACACCGAATCTTTGTCATCTGGCACCGGCCGGTCATACCTTTATGTGCGAGCTTGATGAGGCTGGCGGCGTTCAGGCAGTTTTGAAGGAGCTTTCAAAAAAGAATCTTATCGATACTTCTCTTATTACCGTTACAGGAAAAACGATTGCAGAAAATATAAAGGATGTTGTAAACCGCGATCCAGAAACTATCCGTCCGATTGAAAATCCGTTCAGCGACAACGGTGGACTTGCAATTCTGTTCGGTAATCTTGCTCCAAACGGAACTGTAGTAAAACGCTCTGCCTGTGCAAAGGAGCTTATGAAGCATACAGGACCTGCCCGTGTATTTAATGATGAAAGTGAAGCGATGGATGCCGTACAGGGACGTAAAATCAATAAGGGTGATGTTGTTGTAATCCGTTACGAAGGACCAAAGGGTGGACCAGGTATGCGGGAAATGCTTGCGGTAACTGCGGCACTTGCAGGCCAGGGACTTGATAAAGAAGTAGTTCTTATTACTGATGGACGTTTCAGCGGTGCAACAAGAGGTGCATCTCTTGGTCATTGTTCACCAGAAGCAGCAGTCGGCGGACCTATTGCATTAGTCAAAGAAGGCGATATGATTTCAATTGATATAAATGCATATAAAATTACGCTTGAAGTAAGTGATGAAGAACTTGCAGAACGTCGTAACGAATGGGTTTGTCCTGAACCAAAGGTAAAGACAGGTTATCTTGCACGTTATGCAAAATTAGTTTCATCTGCAGATAAAGGGGCAGTATTGCAGTAGAAAATGATGATCTTGTTACTTTTTTAATAACCTCTTATATTGTAGAAATCAAAAAATATCATTATTATAAAGTTATGAAGACTCGGTTTTATATCATCATATTTTCTGTGATTGCTCTTGGTATTGCAGCACTTTTTGTTTTTCAGAAGGTAAATAAAAAAGAGGTTGTTGAAGTAAATCAGAATCGTTCAAAAATCGTTACCCCAAAAACAAATCAATCTGGAAATAATACAAACGAGGAAACTGACTCTTCAAAAAACACAGAAACCTTTAATTCGTTCATCTCTCTTAATCCTAATGAAACGGTAATATCTACAATTTCAGTTGATTTTAATAACGATACTTATGATGACGAGGTTGCTTTAATCCGTCGTGCAGGCTCAGAAAATGTCTGTATTCTTCCGGGTGTCTATAACAAAGATACATCTTCTTACGACCGTCTTCCGGAAATCCCGACGCTTATTACAAGGGCAAATACAATGTCCGTTTATGCTTATGATATTACCGGTGATCACAGGATTTCCCTTATCTATCAGGGTATTGATGATGAAGACAATTCTGTAATGCAGATTTTCATTTATTCAGAAGATAATCAGAAGCCTGAATTCCTGTTAATCGGAGATTTTATTTCTGATGATACGATTTTCATTCAGCAGGTAGACAGGGCCGATACCTATGAGCTTTCTGTTTCAAGCGGTGAAAGCTGTTCCGTATGGGTTTACAGCTCGCAGGCTTCTTCTTTTGTTACTGATGACGATAAAAAAGCTCTTAATCAGATTCAGAGTGAATACAAATGGAATGCTTCGACACAGAAATATGAACTTGCACGTGAGGTTGTAATTCCTGCAAACAAGCTTGCCGCACGTGAACTTTCAAGGATTCAGGACGGAAATCTTGAAACCTTTGCCGATTTTTTAAATGGCTTGTGGTATAAAACCTCGAACGTAGACAAAAAAGTCAGATATTTTTATTTTGATTATGCCAATAAAGAAATCATCCAGTATTATGGAAATATTCAGGAAATTTACGTATGGGGTGTAAGCCGTGTACGTCATAACGGTATTTATATTTCATCCGTCAATTCTTCTATCTCTAATCTTCACAGACGCTATGATGTAAGTCTTGTAAGTCTTGATGAAATAAAAATCTATACCCGCGATGATGTAAATCTTATCATTAACGAAGATAATCTTTGGGATGGAAATTATAAAAAGGTAAGCCTGCAGAGCACTTTCGATGAACAGAAACCGGAAGATTTTGAAGGAGAAATCCGTTCAGAAATAGAAAAGGCCTCGTCGTGGGCAACAGCTGATACTCTTCTTTCAATCACCTTTGAAGATAATATCTATACTTTAAAAACAGACAAGGGAACTGAACGAGGCTTTTATTCTACTATGACAGCCGGATCAAAGGTTGCAATACAATTCCGTTCAGATTTACAGGTTTCGTCACTTGCAGAATTTTATGTTCTTGAATATGGAACAAAAATTGAAACTGTACGTGGAAGTGAAGTTACCACACCCGATAAAGATATTATTGTGCTGACTCCTGCATCGCTTACTCCTCTTGACTGCTTTGCTGTTGACGGAAAAATCTATACTCTTTACAGGATAAGAAAATAAGGTATTTTTAATCTTATTGTATTACTTCACATAAACTGTCTATTTCATTATAATGGAATATTATGAACGCTAATGAACTTCGCTCAAAATACATTGAGTTTTTTAAAAGTAAAAATCATGCAGTAATTTCGGGACAGTCTTTAATCCCTGAAAATGATCCTTCGGTTTTGTTTACAACTGCGGGAATGCATCCTTTAGTACCATATCTGCTTGGAGAAAAACATCCTGCAGGTACCCGTCTTACAGACTATCAGAAATGTGTGCGAACCGGTGATATAGATGAAGTAGGAGATCCGTCTCATTTGACCTGTTTTGAAATGCTTGGTAACTGGTCTCTGGGCGACTACTTTAAAAAAGAATCAATTGCTTTTTCATATGAGTTTTTAACTTCTAAAGACTGGCTCGCACTTGATCCAAGAAAAATCTCTGTAACAGTTTTTGCCGGTGATGAAAATGCACCACGCGATGAAGAAGCTGCACAGATCTGGAAAGATAACGGAATGCCGGAAGGAAGAATTGCATATTTACCTGCAAGCGATAACTGGTGGGCAGCTGGTCCTACCGGCCCTTGTGGTCCTGATACAGAAATCTTTTACTGGGTAGGCGAAGGTCTTCCTCCTGAAAATTCAAATAAGGGTAACGATTCTGCAAACTGGATGGAAATCTGGAACAACGTATTCATGCAGTATAACCGCGTTGATGAAAAAACTCTTGTTCCTCTTCCAAAAAAGAATGTTGATACAGGCATGGGGCTTGAAAGAACAAACTGTATTCTTCAGGGAAAAACAAGCGTTTATCTTACCGAAGTTTTCCAGCCGATCATTGCAAAAATTGAACAGCTGGCAGGTTATAAATATGAATCTGATTCAGAAAAAGATAAATCTGTAAGAATTATTGCAGATCATACACGTTCGGCAGTCTTTATTCTTGGAGACCAGAGAGGTGTTACTCCTGACAGGGTTGGAGCCGGTTATGTTTTACGAAGATTAATTCGTCGTGCAGTCAGACACGGAATGAAGCTTGGAATTGACAAAGATTTCCTTTCTGAAATTGCAAAAGAAGTAGTAAATAATTTCAAGGGTCCGTATCCAGAGCTTTCTGAAAACGAACAGAAGATTTATAAGGAGCTTTCTGCAGAAGAAGCAAAATTCCGACTCACACTTAAAAAAGGCGAAGCAGAATTCCAGAAGATGCTTCCTAACCTTATGAAAAATCCAAAGAAAATCATCAGCGGTAAGGTTGCATATAATCTTTACGAAACTTACGGCTATCCTCTTGAGCTTACACAGGAGCTTGGAGCCGAAAATGGATTTACAGTTGATGTAGAAGGATTTAAAGAAGCAGAACGTAAGCATCAGGAAGCAAGTAAGACTGCAGAAGCCGGAAAAGCAAAGGGTGGTCTTGCAGAACAGTCTGATGTAACAACAAAATATCACACAGCAACACATCTTTTGCAGCAGGCACTTGTTAATGTTCTCGGAAATCAGGTAGCTCAGAAGGGTTCAAACATCAACAATGAAAGAATGCGCTTTGACTTTACATTTGAACGTCCTATGACACCCGAAGAAATCAAGAAGGTACAGGACATTGTAAACGAAAAGATTAAGGAAGACTTACCTGTAGATATGCGCGAAATGACTCTTGACGAAGCTAAGGCAGAAGGAGCAAGGGCATTGTTCGCTAATAAATACGGCGAAAAGGTAAAGGTTTACACAATCGGCCGCGATGTAAAGAATGACTGGTTCAGTAAAGAAGTTTGCGGTGGACCACACGTTCAGCATACAGCACAGATCGGCGACTTCAAGATAGAAAAAGAGCAGTCTTCTTCTGCAGGAGTACGAAGAATCCGCGCTACAATCAGTGGTGGTTTACCGTTAGATAAATAAAATTAATGCTGTAACTTAAAATATAATTTTTTGTTATATTAGCAAAAGGAAAAAACATAGATTAGAAGGATTTAGAGATGAGAAAAATAATTCTTACATTTTTGATGTTCTTTGGTTTAATTGGTGCTGCTTTTGCACAGTCAGACCTTCAGGTTCTTGCTGTTGTAAAGTATGATGGTTCAGAATCTATTACAGTAAGCAAGTTGAAGAGCTATTGTGAAATAAAAGCAAAACAGATAGGCAGAAAATTAACTGTAGATGAAAAGAAACAGGTTCTGGAAGCACTTATTCAGGAAAAACTGATTCTTCAGGCTGCAAATAAGGCCGGAATTTCAATTCCATCAAGCGCAATAGACGATTATTTCATCCAGAACATGAGTCTTCAGGTTGGAGCTCAGGTAACAGAAAAAGAACTTAACGACATGATTGTAAAACAGAAAGGAATTACACTTGATCAGCTTCTTTTGAATCAGACCGGTATGAATGTTGCCGATTATAAATCATATCTTAAAAATCAGCTTATAATGCAGCAGTATATCGTTCAGCAGAAAAAAGATGATATTCAGAAGGTAACTGTAAGCGATGCAGAAGTAAGGAATTTTTATGAAGGAAAGAAAACACAGTTTGTTCAGACAGATATGTTAAAACTTTTTATCGTAATTGTACCTAAGGGAACAAATCCTGATGCTGCAAAAAACAAATGCAATGATTTATTGAATAAATATAAAACAAAGAAAATGACTTCCGACCAGATAGTTGCTGCTTCAAAGACAGATGCAGTTTCTTATCAGGCAGGTGAAATGCTTGTTCCAAAGGCAGAAGCTTCTGCAGTTGGACTTGGAATGCAGTATAACAATCTTTTGTGGCTTTTCGATCAGTCGGAAGGTTATGTTTCAGATTTGAACGACACAAGTACAGATTACCGATTTGTAGTAATCATGAAAAAATATAAGGCAAAGATGCTCGGCTTGAATGATGAAGCACAGCCTGAATCAAAGGTAACAGTATTTGATTATATCAAGCAGGTGCTTGTTCAGCAGAAGCAGATGGAATTCGTACAGCAGGCCGGTGATGAAATCGTAAAAAGCCTGTTCAAGCCGGAAAACTATCAGTACAAGAAAACCGGTGCAGATTTAGACAAGCTTCTTAACTGGTGATAAGAAATGTCCAGAAGAAACGCAAGAATTCTGGCTTTTCAGGCACTTTATTCATGGGATGTCAGTAAGGCTTCGCTGGAAGATTTACTGGCATTTTCGTGGTTACAGAAGCAGGATAAATCAGAAGAATCTGTAGAACAAAATCACGAAATTCCTCCGGTAAAAGAAGAACAGACTTTTGCAGGAATAATAATTGCCGGTACAATAGAAAAAATCAGCGAAATTGACAGTCTGATTGAATCGCATCTTTCGGCAAGCTGGAGTATGGAAAGACTTAATAAAGTAACACTTGCAATTCTGCGTACAAGTATTTACGAAATGAAATATATGAAAGGTGCCGAAAAAGGTATTGTAATTGATGAAGCGATAAATATTTCCAAACAGTATGGTTCGGATGATTCCTATAAATTTATTAATGCTGTTCTTGATAAAATAGGAAAAGATGAAAAAAAGGCATAGATTTACAGTTTTTTTATTTTTCTCTCTTTTGATAATTGCTCTGTCTTCATGTAAATTGAGGGCGGAGCAAAAGTCGTTAATGAGTCAGTTTGAAACGATTGATACCCTGATTGACAACGGCGAATATTCACATGCCCTGAAAATTCTTAAACGGATGGAAAATAAATCATATGATGCATGGGCTTTTATAGGCATATATAAACGATACGAAATAATGGGAGAAACAAAACGGAAAGCAAAGGTTATTAAAAAAGGTCTTAAGAAAAATTCCAAAAATCTCGAGCTCAATGCAATTTATGCAAATCTTCTGCTCCGTCAGAATAAATTGAAGGAAGCGGAAAATTACTGTAAAAAATTACGCGGGACACAATACGGATCTCTTTATTCTGAATTGTATTTAAGAAATCTCAAGGCTTCTGTTTCTGAACAAGAGTTTGAAACGCTTGCAAGAGATAAAAGCATGTTCAATATTTATTATGATGCGTACAAAGGAAGCCTTAATCCAATATGGATAAGAAACTGTGCTCTTTTTGATGCAGATGACGGTCAGTTTGAAAAAGCCGCTTCGCTCTTACCCCTTCATTTTGGAGATGCTGATGATGCTTTTTTCTGGGGAATGATTTTATATGACGGCGGACGTTATTATGACTGTGTAAATGCCCTTGAAATTTCACGTAAATTTCTTGAGGATTTTCCGGATACAATCAGCAGAAAACTCAACCATGCAACACTCGTTCAGCAGATAGCACTTGAATCAGATGCGTACATGGCTGTTTCCGAAATGGAAAAGGCACAGCAGCAGAGAAGTATCCTTGTAAGCCATATTTCTGAATTGAATAATCTTTCGGAAAATGATGAAAATCTTCTTTCATTAATATCACTGAACAGCGCAATTTACGCAAACAATACCGGAAGCAATGATGAATGCGGCAATCTTTTAAAATATATTGTCGACCGGTGGCCGGATTTAACCGAAGGACTCGTGCTTTATTCAGATTTTGCATATTCCTCAAGTACGATGCGTGAAGAAGATTATGAAACAAAACTTTTAAGACAGAGCGGACTTCAGACAATAGAAATGGAAAAATATGATTTGAGAGTCCAGGTTCCGGTTGAAGATGCCCTTGAAAAAATCAATAAGTCTATAGAACAGAAAAAAAATCCTTATCTTGAAATAGTTAAGCTTGACTTAAAGTATAAAATGAATGATTCGTATACTCCGAAGCAGAAAACAGCCGATTTATGGCAGCTCCTCGAGAAAAATTATTCCGATGAGGTTAAGTTCGAAAGCCTTCTTGTACAGTATGCGCTCAGTTATCTTTTGAAAACAAATCAGTTTGACGATGCTTTCGATCTTTTCAAAAAGCACATGTATACTACCTATAATTTTGACAGTAAGGAAGATTTCTGGATACAGGTCGAAAAAGCTTTGAATCAGATGGATGTGCGCATGGCAGAGTTTGCGGCATGGTTTGCGAATTATCTTCAGTTTCCTGACGAAACAATCCGTCTTTATGAATATGTTGTCTATGAAAGTGGTGGTATTTTAAGTGAAGAGGTAGTTTCTCCGTATGTTTCTACAAAAGCATGCATGAATCTTGCCGATGTATATTATTCTATTGGAAAAACCGATAAGGCCCTTGATTTATATTCAAAAGCGGCGGGCAGGGAGAGCAGCAGTTATCTTCGTTCTGAAATCTACTATCGGATTGCATGTATTTATGATGCAACCGGCGATAAAAGAAGCGCTTATAGAACTCTTGAGCTTGCCACCCAGATCTACCCGCTTAATGCAAAGGCTAATTTATTGAAGGATAAAATCAGCCGTTAGAATTATTCAATAACTGCAATTATATCTGCGTTTTTAAGAATCAGGTGATCTTCACCATCGATTTTAATCTGTGTACCTGCATATTTGTCGTACATGATTCTGTCGCCCGGTTTAACGCTGATTGTTTCGTCTTTTGTTCCTTCACCGATTGCAACAACAACTGCAGTCTGTGTTTTTTCCTGTGCAGCTTCAGGTATGATGATTCCGCTTGATGTTTTTGTTTCTGCCTTGTCGTTTTTAACAAGAACTCTGTCTGCTAATGGTTTAACTTTCATATTATGCCTCAATTAATTAAAATTTTTAGAACTTAAAGAGTTCATCTAATTATAATATAATAAAATAATACTGCTGTCGTCCACAAAAATTTTATTTCCGTTTTCCGAAAAGTCTTAAAAGCTTCAGGAACAGATTTATAAAATCAAGATAAAGCTCAAGGGCACCGATAATTGCAACCTTTTTATATGCTTCTGAATCATCTGAATACTGTGCAGTTTGTAAAAGTTTCTGTGTATCGTAAGCAGTAAGACCGACAAATACACCTACTGCAATAACCGAAATGAGCCAGTCTATGGGCTGCGATTTAATGAAAATATTTACAAGAGATGCAATTATTATTCCTATTAAAGCCATCATTAAGTAACGTCCTGCAGAAGTTAAATCGCGTTTTGTGAAAATGCCGTATATTGTCATTCCAAAGAACATTCCGGCAGTAATAAAGAATACAAAATAGATTGAACTGATCTTATAGGTAATGAAAATTGATGAAAGAGTTAATCCGTTGATTACCGAATATATAATGAAACAGATACAGGCTGCAGCGGGCGATAATTTATGAATTGCACGTGAAAGTACTATAACAAGAGCTAGTTCTGCAATTATTAAAACAAAAAATATGTATTGTGTACCAAAAATGAGCCGTGTTAATGGTTCATATATCATAGGTAACCAGGCACTTACTGCAGTTATTACTAATGCGGCTGTCATCCATGCATAAACTTTAGTCATGAATTTTCTTGCAGCGGAATTATTTGCATTTTCCTGCGATAAAACTTCATTTTCCATTTCCATCTTTTTACCCCTTATTTATTCGATATATGTAATTTTATTGAATTTACACATTTTTGCAACAATAATCTGCGGAAATTTCTGAATATATGAATTGTATTCAAGAACCTCATCAGACAGCTTTTCTTTATTTGAGTTAATTCTGTGCTGAATGGCTTCAAGATTTTTCCTGACTTCATTGAATGCCTTATCTTTCGAAAGCGCTGTGTTTGTTTTTGAAAGATCGAGAATGTTTTGTATGTTTTTTTCAAGGTTTGTCTGAAGCGCACAATAATTTTTATATGTTTCTTCATCCCTGATGATTAGTCTTGCACTTTTTGTCTGTTTTGAAAGCTCTGCCCTTGTTTTTGAAAGTGAGTCGAATGCATCATCAGACAAAACATATTTTTTAGCGGCCGATGTAAGTTCACCAAGAAGATCAAAGCGGTTGTAATATTCATCCTGGACAGAAGACCATTGCTGATAGACATTATTTTCCTTTTCAGATATTTTTACATAGTTTGATTTAAACAGAAGATAGAAGCAGAGAACCAGAAGAAGCAGGAATCCTATTGTAAATAAAAATCCTATTGATTTATTTTTTCTTTTTTTACCGTCAAATTTCATTTATGTCTCCGTAAAAATATTGATTAATTATAAATTAAATAAATATTGTACTAGCGTCAACCTGTTTTTTTCGATATACTGAATCAATCTACACAATAATATATTCAAATAATTCACATATAGAGGTTTTTTATGAAATCTGACGATAAATTCGATTTTACAATTGATAATCTGGGACCATGTACAATTCAGTCTCCAATCAAGCTTTCTACCGCTCATGGTGATTATACTGCAAATTATGTCCGTGATGATTCTTATGTTATCAGCAATATTAATGTTTATGATGTAAAAGCACCGGTTGTTTTAGATTCATCTAATCTTATGGAAAAAGCTGGTCCACGTGAAAAGATTTATTTTGATCCGACTCATGCAAAAGCCGGAATCTGTACATGCGGTGGTTTGTGTCCGGGTTTGAATGATGTTATCCGTGCAATTGTGCGCTGTCTGAATACACGTTACGGAGTAAAAACAATTAAGGGATATCAGTTTGGTTTCAGGGGATTTTTTGCAGAAAGCGGTTACGAGCCGATTGAACTTGACCGTTATTTAATAGATGAAATTCATAAAATCGGCGGTACATATCTTGGAACAAGTCGTGGAGGCGGTCAGCGTACCGGTGATATTGTTGATTGTCTTGAACGCGATGGAATTAATATGCTTTTTATTCTCGGTGGTGATGGAACTCAGCGTGGTGCTTATGACATTGCCTGTGAAGTAGAAAAAAGAGGATTGAAATGTGCAGTAGTCGGAGTCCCAAAAACTGTTGATAACGACCTCATGTTTATGGACCGTTCATTCGGTTTTGAAACTGCCGTTCAGCGTGCAAAGGAAACTGTTGCCGCAGTTCACATGGAAGCAGCCAGTCAGATTAACGGTATTGGTCTTGTAAAGCTCATGGGACGGGAAGCAGGCTTTATCGCAGCTGCAGCGGCACTTTCAAGTCACGAAACAAATTTCTGTCTTATTCCTGAAGTTCCATTTGAAATGGAAGGTGAAAACGGATTCCTTGCCTGTCTTGAAAGACGTCTTGCAAAACGCGGTCATGCAGTAATTGTAGTTTCAGAAGGTGCCGGACAGGATCTTCTTCAATCTACAGGTGCTACAGATGCTTCGGGAAACAAAAAACTTTCTGATATCGGTGTTTTTCTTAAAGCGGAAATTGAAAAATACTTCAAGTCAAAGAAAATCGAAATTAACTTAAAATATATAGATCCTTCTTACCAGGTTCGTGCATCTGTAACGACTGCCTCTGATTCAATCTATTGTGAAAGACTGGGAAACAATGCCGTTCATGCTGCAATGGCAGGAAAAACAAAGTGTGTAATCGGTCTTGTTCACGATAAGTTTGTTCATCTTCCGATAAAGGCTGTAACGGCACACAGAAATGCGGTAGATCCTGAAGGTTCATTATGGCGCGATACACTTGATGCGACAGGACAGCCGATTCTTATGGTAAATGACATGAAAACAGCCCAGGCCAAAATGGCAGCCGCAGTAGCCGGTGCAAAATCAAAACCAAGCGAGCAGAAGAAAAAATAGTCACACGGATGTTTGCCACACGGATGAAAATTTAAACTTTTTTCTAAATTCTTTTCCGTTTTTTTCACATTTCGGACATATATATTGTGAGGAGATAATATATATGTGTGATGAAAAAAATCTGACTCCCGAAGAAAAATGGGAAAGGGCAACGCTTGCAAATAATTTTATTTTTTACAAGGTGATGTACAATAATCCTGATGTATG
>JAFYZU010000054.1 GCA_017548565.1 Treponema sp. | reverse complement strand
CTTCTTAAGGTTTTTGTCATTTACCTGCATTTTGTAAGAAGCGCCATCGTAACCTATTACTCGTAGTGGCATGTTATAATCTTGAACTGTCTGATTTTCGAATCCAAGAATTGAAATTCTTACTTCACCATTTTTCCAGAATTTTGAAACATCACGTTCTTGTTCATGAATCTTTCCATCTGCTTTGAACATGCTGTCTTTATCTGCAGACTCAAGATCCTTTTCTTTCATGAGATGTTTACCCTTGAATAAAAGAACATTAACGATATCTGCAAATACATCATTAAAAGCTTCGAGATTTTTTTCTGTGATATCCTTGTTTCCCATATTTAAAATATACTCCTAAAATATAAAAAAGTATACAAATGAAATTGAATTATCATCATGTTTATTCAAACAACATATTTACTGCTTGTCTTGCCGGATTTAAGCCTTCTATCATTTCTGGAATAGCAGCTCTTGTATAATATTCCGTCATTTCTACGGAACTGTGACCAACCATCTTTTGAACTGTCTCTGCATCAAGTTTAGTTCGCATTCTGGTAACATAAGTAAAGCGGAAAGAATGAGGGCATAGTTTTCTGCATGTTGTATCAATTCCGGCCTTTGCAATAACTCTATGAAATACAGATTCAAGATATTCCTGACGAAGTGGTTTACCATCTTCTCTTTGGAATATAAAATCTTCACTACTAAGATAATGAGATTCTATATATCTTATAACTATATCCATTGTTTCATCTGGTACAAGAGTAACACGAAGTTTTTGGTCTTCATTACTCCCTTTTTTATTGTAATTAGTTCTGAAGCCATTTGGTTTACAGAAACCATCAACAAGTAAGGCGTGTTTTTCAACAATTAATTGTTTTACTCTTAGACCTCTTGCTTCGCCTAACCTGAGACCACAACTTGCCATAATAAGAAATAATAAGTATTCTCGTAAACCATCAATCCAATTGGCTCCGTCAAAGAACCTATCTAATTCCTCTGTAGTAAATATATCTGCTTTCTTTGAATTCCTTGCAAATCGGGGAAAGTCTGGCTTTATAATTGTGTAATTACAATGCCAGGGAGCTTCTTTGTAAATCTGATTTAATGTTTCCAAAAATGAGTTTTTCCAGCTTCCTGACTTATCTGTAATGCTCATCAAGTAGCCATTCACCATTGGAATAGTTAAATCTTCGATGAAACAATCTCCAAACTTTTTTGTGATTTCTTTAATGAAACCTCTGTAGTTTTGAAGAGTTCTTTGACTTAGATGTTTACCTAATTGATTAAGACGTTGAACATGTTCACTTTCTGGTATAAACATATTCTGCGTAATTTCATTTATAGTAACACGTCTTTGTTTATCTGTAGGATCTGGTAACTTGGAGATATAAACATAAGCTTCTGATTTATTAGAAACATTAGGTATAATCTTCTGGTGCTGCACACCTGTTATTGGATCGTTCCACCAATAATACCAGCGTTTAGTAGTCTTTCCTGACTTTGATTTTACAGTTTTTTTGAAAGGGTGATAAAACATTAATGGCCTCCGTGTAATTCATTAACAAGACATTAACAAAAACACAAAGGCCATTTACTAGAGATTAGCTAAATCCTTGTATTATAAGGATTTACGTTGGGCAGTGAGAGGATCGAACTCCCGACATTCTGGGTGTAAACCAGACGCTCGTACCAGCTGAGCTAACTGCCCGAATCAATTATTGATATAGTATTTATACCAAAAATCAAAAATAGTGTCAATAGCAAAAAATCAAAATATCAAAAAAACACAAAATAACCTTGTTTCTTATCTTCTCTTGTATTAAAATTATGGATATTATTTTGCAGAATGGTACGGAAACTGAAATGAATCGTGATGGAATTGTATTACTTGCAAAAAAATCAGGACCTACTTCTTTTGGTGCTATCGGCAGTATAAAAAAAGCACTTGAAACTACAAAAGCAGGTCACACAGGAACTCTAGACAGCTTTGCACAGGGTCTTCTTGTAGTCTGCACAGGTCGTCTGACAAAGCTTGCAGGTTATATTACCGCATTTGATAAACAATATAGTGCAGTAATAAAATTCGGCGAAGAAACAGATACGCTAGAATATAATGGAAATATAATTAAAAAAACAGCCTGCCCGAAACCTCAAACGCTTTCTGATGCAGTAGAAAAATTTATGGGTACATTAATGCAGACACCTCCACTTTTTTCTGCAATCCACGTAAACGGTAAACGATCAAGTGATATTGCACGCGATGGTAAAACTGTTGAATTACCCGAACGTAAAATTACTGTATATAATTCAAATATAAAAGACACCGTTCTTAATGATGACAATACAGTCGCTTATGCATTAATTGATTTTTCAGTATCTAAAGGAACATATATCAGGAGTCTCGCAAGAGATATTGCCATTTCATGCGGATCTTCAGCACATTTAATCGGATTATATAGAACAAAAGTCGGTAATTTTTCTATAGAAGATGCCGCCGGTTATAATGAGATTAAAAATTTTACGATTGATTCTGCAATTGAACAGATGAATCTTCAGAAAAAAATAACGAAAGAACATTCAACAGAAAATAAAAATCATAAAAATGATGAAAAATTGAAAAATGAAATTCTTTCATCAATGCAGTGCTTTACTCCGGAGCTTTCAATTTCGTGCGGCTTTACGAATCTTTATCTGAAGGATGAAAAAGCAGACATAGATTTCTGCAACGGAAAACCGCTTCGCTCCGCATTTTTTGGTGCAGATCTTCATGATTTTAAAAACGAAACTATTTTTGCGGTATTCAAAGAAAAAACCTTCCGTGGTCTTTTTACGAAAGATGCAGACGGAAGGCTTCATCATAATTTTATTATCAATTAATGCAGTGAATTATGACTCCGATTTTTCCTCTGAAGACTGTTCATTCTTTTTTTGTTCACGTTCAAGTTCATTAAGCTTCTGCACCATCTTAAAGCCTTCTTTCATCCCTTCGTCAATTTTAAACTGAAGTTTAGGAATCTGTCTGATTTTAAGTTTACGTGCAATTTCACGCTGTATGAATCCTGCTGCTGCATTCAAGCCGTCAACACCTACCTTAAGCTGATGATCGGTAAGGAAAGTAGATACATAAACCTTCGCATAACTCAGATCGTTTGTAATTTCAACACGATTGATGCTTAAAAAAGTATTAACACGCGGATCCTTTACTTCGCCTCGGAGAATTAATCGGGAAATTTCATCACGGAACTGGTCATTCAGTCTCTGTAATCTGTATTGACCCATTTTTGTTCTCCAGCTGCATCAGCTTCTTCTTTGGATTTACCGGCTTTTTTTGCGGCTTCTGCTTCTTCTTCAACAAGTGTTTTTCCAAGCTTCTTTGCGACTTCAACTATTTCGAATATTTCAAGCTTATCATCAACTTTAATATCCTGCCAGTTTTCTAAGCCGATACCACATTCATAACCGGTTCCAACTTCTTTTGCATCATCTTTAAATCGCTTGAGGGAAGAAATTTTACCGGTAAAGATAACGATTCCTTCACGGACAAGATGAACGCTTGCATTTCTTCGTACAACACCATCGGATACAGAACATCCTGCAATAACACCGATTTTAGGAACCTTGAATGTATTGCGGACTTCAACCATACCGATAACTTCTTCTTTTGTATCCGGCTGAAGCATACCTTCCATAGCCTGCTGAATTTCTTCAACACACTTATAGATGATATTATATTTTCTGATTTCGACCTGTTCCTGTTCTGCCAAAGCCTTTGCCTTAGGAGTAGGACGAACATTAAATCCGATAATAATTGCATTTGAGTCTGCTGCTGCAAGAGTAACGTCAGATTCGTTGATTGCACCCGCACTTGAATGAATGACTGAAAGTCTGATTTCACGGGTTGAAAGTTTTTCGAGAGATGCTTTGAGCGCTTCTGCAGAACCCTGTAAATCAGCCTTGATGATAACCTTGAATTCTTTAACTTCACTTTCTGCAATATCTGTATAAAGTGATTCAAGCGTTGTCTTTTTAACTGCTTTGGCTGCTTCAAAACGTTTGAGTTCCTGACGCTTAGCAGAAATAGCACGTGCATCTTTTTCAGATTCAGTTACCTGGAATGGATCACCTGCATTAGGCATCTCTTCCATACCGAGAACTTCTACCGGAGTAGATGGACCTGCTTCCTGAATACGACGACCTCTGTCATCGAACATTGCCCGTACACGACCTGAATAGATTCCCGCTACAAAAGGATCACCC
The DNA here is from genome assembly GCA_017548565.1 of Treponema sp. Taxonomy (GTDB): domain Bacteria; phylum Spirochaetota; class Spirochaetia; order Treponematales; family Treponemataceae; genus Treponema_D. The sequence continues at coordinate 120,440 of JAFYZU010000054.1, read as the reverse complement.
TGTTTAAGGCATCCTCTCTGAATGATTACAGAAGAAACAACACCTCTTCCCTGATCTACTCGTGATTCAAGAAGCTTTCCCTCTGCACGACATTCATCGTTTGCTTTAAGCTCAAGCATTTCTGCCTGTAAAAGGATTGCATCAAGAAGTTCATTAATACCTTCTTTTTTCAAAGCAGAGATATGAACATACTGAGTATCTCCACCCCACTCTTCAGGAGTCAATCCAAGTTCAGAAAGCTGAGTCTTAACTCTGTCCGGATTTGCTTCGGGTTTATCAACCTTGTTTACGGCAACAATAATAGGAACCTTTGCATCCTTTGCATGACTTATAGCTTCAAGTGTCTGAGGCATTACACCATCATCAGCTGCAACTACAAGTACAACAATATCTGTAACCTGAGCACCGCGGGCACGCATCATTGTAAATGCTTCATGTCCCGGTGTATCGAGAAAAGTAATTTTTCCTTTTGGAGTAGTAACAGAATAAGCACCGATAGACTGAGTAATACCTCCCGCTTCACCGGCTGCAACATTCGCATGTCTGATTGCATCAAGAGTTTTTGTCTTACCATGGTCTACGTGACCCATTACTGTTACGATAGGAGGACGGATTTTTAATTCAACACCATCGTCTTTTTCACTTTCAATGACTGTCTCATCATAAAGAGAAACAAGATGAACTTCACAACCATATTCTGCAGCCAGAAGAGTAGCCGTATCAGAATCTATAGACTGAGTGATTGTCACCATCATTCCCATGCCCATAAGCTTGGCAATAACTTCACTTGCCTTTAAATTCATCTTTCGTGCAAGATCTGAAACAGAAATCGATTCCATTATATCAATAGATTTTGGAACAACACTTACAGGAGTTTCAACCTTTTTCTTCTGTTCAAAGAATTTATCATCGTACTGCTCTTCATCCTTTCGGTTGTAAATCTGTTTTTTACCTTTGAACTGTTTTTTAGTAGACTGTCTTCCCTGATCAATCGGAGGAACAGGAGCGGCATTATTCTGTCTTCCCCTGAAGCCACCGTTCTGAGCGTTAGAAAAACGCTGCTGACCGTTTGTACCAGGCTTACCCTGTCTGTTACCGTCTTTATTAATACCGTTTTTGTTGAATCCCTGACGATTATTGCTGTTATCTCTTTCACGGTTCTGATAACCCTGACGAGCCTGTGCACCGCTGAAACCGGATGACTGTCCATCCTTATGATACGTACGATTCGTGCCGGAATCTTTCTTATTGAAATAATTGCCTTTATTAACCTGACGGCCTTTATCAGAAAGATTACCTGCCTTTACATTCGGACGTGAAGGATTCAATTCAAAGGTCTGCTTTTTAGGTGCGGCAGTTTCCTTTGATTCATCCTTTTTAGGAGTTGCATCCTGAGGCGTTTCTTTAGCATCACTTTTCTTTACAACAATATTCTTTTTCTGAGAATCTGCTGGTTTAGCTTGAGCAGGCGGAGTCTTTTTCTTAACTACAACGACACGTTTTTTTTCTGTGCCTGCAGAGTTATCTTTTTCGGGACTTTTCTGCTGCTTTTTGTGAACTACTACTGCTGGCTTTTTTTCATTTTCTTCTGCCATATATTATCCTATTCCTCATCCTCTTCAAATTCGAATTCTACACCACAATTAGGACATTGTGTCATATCAAGAGTAATCTTTGCGCCGCATTCAGGACAGAAATATTCTTCTGCATCATCTGTATGAGCTTCTTCTGTCTTTTCTTCCGGAGCTTCAGATTCTTCTTCATCAACGAATTCAACATTTTCATTAATCAATGCATTAACTGCATCAAGATCTTCTTTTGTTATACCTTCTACATTGATTGTTCCGTTATCATAAGCTTCAACGAAATCTTCAATCTGTTCAATACCGTTTTCTTTAAGCACTGCCGCAACATTAGCATCAACATTCGGTAATTCTGCAATTGTTGTAATTTCATCGTAAGCATTTTCATCAGAGAAAAGATTCTGTGCAGTCTGAACAGTTGCAATATTTGAAAGATCCATTTCAGCGGCCTGTTCAACAGTCTTAACATCTATATTCCAGTCGCAGAGTTTATTTGCAAGCCTTACGTTCTGTCCCTGTTTACCGATTGCAAGCGAGAATTGAGTGTCATCGACGATTGCAAGCGCCTGACGTTTATCTGCATCAAGAATAAGAACCCTCTGAACCTGTGCAGGAGAAAGAGCATTCTTTATGAAAACAGTAGGATCAGGATCCCATTTAAGAACGTCAATTTTTTCATTCAAAAGCTCACGAATGACATTCTGGATTCGTACACCCTTTAAGCCGACGCAGGCACCTACAGGATCAATTTCTTCTTTCTTTGTATATACGGCAATCTTTGTTCTGTATCCTGCATCACGAACGATTTTCGTAATTTCAATTGTTCCGTCTGCAATTTCTGGAACTTCTTTTTCAAGGATTGAGCTTACAAGCTTAGGATCAGTTCTTGAAAGAATAAGCTGAATTCCTGATGATGTAGGTTTAAGGTCTACAATCAAAGCCTTGATTCTGTCATTCTTTTCATAAAACTCAAGCTTCGACTGATATTTAACCGGAAGGATACCTTCAATTCGTCCGGCATTTCCTAAATCTACATAAATATTACCGTTTCTTTCGCGCTGATAATATCCGATGATTATTTCACCGACCTTATCTTTATATTCATTCATAAGGGAAGTTTTTACGCTTTCATTTAATCCCTGATGAGCTGTCTGTTTTCCTGTTGAAACTGCAGAACGTTCAAAATCAACCTTCGGATCAAGAAGAATATCAATTTCATCACCTTCTTCTACATCACCTGCCAGTTCTTTTGCTTCTTCAAGTTCAATTTCTTTAACAGGATCATAAACTCCGTCTAAAACTGTTTTTCTGGCATAGATAGAAACATCTGACATATCATCGTTAAACTTTACGATTGCATTTTCATCAGTTCCAAAAGTTTTTTTATAAGCTGCCTTAAGAGCTCTTTCAATAGTCTGCCTAACTGAATCTTCAGAACAACCTTTTTCCTGAATCAGCTGGCGGATAGCTTCTGCCATTTCTGACATTTTAAGCCTCCTCTTTAGTATAAATAAATTTTGCTTTTGCTATATCATCATAAGAAACAGTCTTTTTTTCATTATTTTCTGTTTCTAAAGTTACACTTTTATCGTCTGCAGATAAAATTTTTCCGTTTACCCAGTCAGAAACATTTTTATCCCAAACACGTACATTTCTGCCTGTAAAGATTTCAAACTCCCTTGCATTTTTAATGTTATGCTCAATCCCTGGACTCGTAAGCTCCATTGAAGTATTTTCTGTTCCAAGCAGCGCCTGTAAACGTGAAAGAAGCGCACGATGAACTTTTGCACAGTCATTTACGCTGATATTTACTTCTGATTGTGCACCCGCAATCATTGCAGAAATTCTGGTGATAGTTTTAGAAGGTACAATCTTTAAGTCAACGAGTTTAAATCCCATTCCTTCTACAAGCTTTGAGCACTGATCATAATACTGAATTTTGCTGTAAGATGTATATTCCATAATTTCCTTCAAAAAAAAAGGACTCGGGAGCACCGAATCCATTTTTAATGTTAAATTAAAGATGTTAGTTATAAAATAACGTTTTTCTTAAACAATGTCAAGCGATATATACTGCTCAACCAAACGGACAACATTATCTCATCTTTTGTTGAATGAAAAAATATTTTTATTGACGAATAATCTTTTTTGGACTTACAATAAAATATGAGCAGTAAAACAAAAAAACGCAGACGAAGAATCGGGGACAGACCTGAAGGACGCAGACTTCGTACACTTGAACCTATCAACATAATCATTCCTTTTATAATGAAAACCAGAAATGATGCAAGCAATCTTTTTAGTGATGCGATTGAACTTTCGGCAATAAAAAAATATGTTCATGAAAAAAGACGTCTGGGAAAGCCTGGTTTTAATGCAATGCATGTCCTTGTTGCATCCTATATACGCTGTGTTGCATCAAATCCCGGAATAAACAGATTCATCAACGGATACAGAATTTTTGCACGAAACAACATTCAGGTTATTATGGAAGTAAAAAAAGAGCTTTCACTGAATGCACCCGCCACTATGCTCAAATTCACTTTTACGCCTGATGCCACTGCCGATGATGTTTATAAATTGATGAATTCCAAAATCCTTGAATATAAAAATGCAGAAGAGAAAAATTCATCCTTTGAAAAAATAACAAAAATCCTGTGCAGCTTCCCGCGATGGATTTTTAAGATGGCAATAGGATTATTAAAATTCCTTGATTATTATGGGAAGATTCCTAAATTTCTGCTTGAAATAAGTCCTTTCCACGGTTCTCTTGTCATTACTTCTATGGCAAGCTTAAACATTCCTTCAATATATCATCATCTGTATAACTTTGGAAATGTTCCTATGTTCATTTCGTTCAGTACGGCACGACATGAAAATGCAGTTGATAAAAACGGAGATCCTGTTAAAAAGCATTTTCTTGACATTAAAATTACGACAGATGAACGTATTTGCGACGGTCAGTATTTTGCTTCGGCTCTTCATGAATTAAGAAGATGTCTTAACAATCCACATATTCTTGATAATCCACCGGATAAAATAATTGAAGATATAGATTAAAACAGATATGTCTCTATCTTGAATTATCCGCATTTTAGCATTAAAATATTTTAATCATAAAAAAATTCAGAGGATTTTTTAAAATGAAAAACATTCAGAACAAATGGTTAAGAGGAGCCATTCCGGCACTTCTTCTTCATTGCAGTATCGGTACTGTATACTGCTGGTCAATCTTCAGTCAGGAAATTGCAGACTACATCGGTTTTTCAAAAGGTGCAGTAGAATGGGCATTCAGCTTTGCAATTTTTTTCCTTGGAATGTCAGCTGCTTTCTTAGGCAGCCTTGTAGAAAAGAACATTCATAAGTCATCACTTATTGCGGCAATTACATTCGCACTCGGTATGGCAGGAACCGGATTCTTTATCTGGTACGGTGGAACACATCAACACAGCGTACTTTCATTAATCGGTATTTATATTTCATACGGATTTATAATGGGTATAGGTCTTGGTACAGGTTATCTTTCTCCTGTAAAAACTCTCATGCTCTGGTTCCAGGATAAAAAAGGTCTTGCAACAGGTCTTGCAGTAGCAGGTTTTGGTGCCGCAAAAGCAATTGCATCTCCAATTATGACAAGAATGCTTAAAGGTCTTGGAGAAGGCGGAGTTTACAAGATGTTCTATATTCTTGCACTCGTTTATTTCGTAATGATGATGCTCGGTCATTTCATGCTTGCAAAACCGGAAGGATGGGTTGAACCACAGAAAAAATCAAAAGAAGAAGGAATCATCGCAACACTTAAAACAGAACCTATTGCTTCTTACATTGGAATCTGGCTCATGTTCTACATCAACATTACATGCGGTCTTGCTATTATTTCGCAGGAAAAAATGATTGTAAAATGTGTAGGACTTGGAGCATTTGCAGGTATAATTTCTACAATATCTGCTTTATTCAATGCCGGTGGTCGTTTAGGTTTCTCTGCATGGGCCGATAAAATGAAAGACAGAAATACAGTCTATAAACTCATTTTTGCACTTTCTATCATTTCAACACTGATTGTTCTTCTTACAAAGGGAATTGCAAACGGTCAGGGAAATATAGCTCTTATAATCTTCGTTCTCGCTTTGATTTTCATAGTAAATGCAGGCTACGGCGGCGGTTTTTCAAATGTTCCTACCCTTCTTTCTGATCATTATGGAATGGGAAACATTTCTGCAATCCACGGAATTACACTTTCTGCATGGGCTTTTGCAGGTTTAACAGGAAATCAGATGGCATCCTATATCGTAAATCATACAGGAAGCTTTATCGAAGTTGCAGGTGTCAAGGCAAATCCTACAGGATATCAGAACGTACTTATTGTAACTACAATTTTATACGCAGTTGCAATGTGTCTGAGTCTTTTCCTTGTACGACCGATGAAAAAATCAAAATAAATCAATAACAGATTTTTATAAAACTAATCATCAAGGCGGATTAAATTCATTACAAGAAGATATGAATTGTCCGCCTGTTTTGTTGAATTTATGATAAGTGAAATTTTATGATATTCCTTGTTCTTAAAACGGCTTCTGAATTCGCAGGTAAAGGGTACATCCGGATTTGAAAGAACATGCTCTGCCGCATCTTTAAATACCTTTGCCTTGTCTTTAGGATGAAGCATACCGTATAATTCTTTTTCACCCCATCCTAATACTTCTTCTTCAGTATATCCTGTAAAATGCGAAAATTCTTTATTAACTTTAATGATTCTGAGTTCGAATTTCTGCTTTAAAATATGCTTCTGATCAAATTTTACAAGACAAATAAGCTGCCCGATTTCATTGCTTTCTGCTTCCTGCTTAAGCTGATTTGAAGTAATACCAAGTGTTCCTTCCGATATTTTTTCATCTGTAACATCTGATAAAAGTACATATAGAAGATGACTTGCATCATTGTTTCCGATTTTCCAGATAATTGATTTTATCCAGAGAACACTGTTTTCAGGATATTTCTTATTCTGAGTTACACAGAATTCTTCTTTTTTTGAAACTGCAGCCATACGAAGCGTGCTTTTATAAACATTATTTGTATCACGGTCAAAGAATCGTTTAAGATATTTGCGCACATCCTTATTATCTTTATTTTCAAGTCCGAACAGTCTCAGACATTTCTGATTGCATCGTAAAAGTTCAACGGAATCTGTCGTTTCATTAAATTCAAGAATTGCTGCAGGACCTGTAAACTGCTCGAACATGATGCTTTCATTTGAATCCGGATTAAAGAAATTCTTAAAATCGAAGAAGGTACTCTGTTTATGATTTGCTTCAATTTTTGATGTACCACTGGCTTCAACAAGAGATACAAATTGTTTAGGATTCACCGGACGGGAAAAATAAAATCCCTGTAAAATATCACAACCGATTCCTTTTAAGAAAGAAACCTTTTCGTTTGATTCAACGCCTTCTGCAACAGTCACAAGATCAAGACTGTGAGCCATACGGATGATTGAAGAAACAATATTTCCTCCCTTATCCATATTTGATTCATCGCGTATAAATCCCATATCAAGCTTAAGAATATCAATTGAAATATCTTTAAGAGTATTCAGTGATGAATAACCGCTTCCAAAATCGTCCATTGCAATTTTATAGCCAAGATCCTTGATTTTGTTAATCCTGTCTATAATTTCATTTGAATCGCTGATATAAGCGCTTTCAGTAATTTCGAAATGAATGTATTCTGTCGGTATTTTATATTCATCTGTAAGACGCTTTATAGAATAAATGAGTGCATCAGATTCAAGACTGACTCGTGAAATATTGATTGAAATCGGAACGACAGGTATGCCTGTATCAATCCAGTGCCTGATCATTGAGAAGGTTTTCTGCCAGATGATTTTATCAAGAACACGGATAAAGCCGTTTTTTTCTGCAACTGGAATGAATACTGAAGGAAGAAGGATTGTTCCGTCCGGTTTTTTCCATCGGCACAAGGCTTCAGCCCCGATTATTTTAAATGATGAAGAACTGTACTGCGGCTGAAAATACATTATGAATTCATCATTATCAAGAGCACTCTGCATCTGCGCAGTAATTTCGGCTTCCTGAAGCATGCGGTCGCGGTATTCCTTTGTAAAGACTGTAAACGTATTCTGAATTGAAGAAACCTGTTTGTCCATAGCAATAGTTGCACATCCAAGAAGATACATAAGATCTTCATCAGGGCTCAAGGAATAAGTTATACCGAAGCGCATTGTAACCGGAATCTTAATACCCAGATTTGAACAATCAAAATATTTCAGATTTCTGAATTTCTGAAGATTTTCCGGAGTATTTTCCATAAAAAGGATAAATGAACCGCCGCCAAGCCTTGCGCACAATCCACGCTCACCTGCTATTTCTTTAAGCTGTGCTGCAATAATCCTTAGTACACTGTCACCGGTTGAAGAGCCGTATAAATCATTAATGACTTTAAATCTGTTTATATCACCGCTGCATAAGAAAAATGATTGAGTCGGATTTGCCTGAAGCAGCTTTGTTGCCTCTTCAATAAAGGTCGGACGGTTAGGAATACTTGTAAGCATATCCATTCTAAGACGGTATTCCATTTCATCCTGCATATAGTGTATACAGTTTTCTTTTTTGTTATAACCGCATGCGATTGCACTTGCCATTTCCTTACAACTCTTATAACCGCATTGTCCGCAGTTAATTGTACGCTTATCTTCGGTATTTTTGAGCATTGCGTTAAAAATTTCATTAAGAACGTTTTTAGGAATCGTAAAAGGCTGTTTATAACGGTTTACATAAGTACGCTTAAAATCATCAACATTCAGATTTTTGAAAAGTTCATTAAGAATCTGCTGATTTTTTTCCCAGCTGTTTGAACGGTCAAAAACAGATTCTGTTTCTTTATGAAGTCTGTTGATATTTGAAACAATCTGCGAAGGCTTATAATATTTTTTATCTACACCTGCACATTCATAACATCCGTTTACACATGCAATAACCTCAGAATAAAGAGGCTGGTCATCCATATACTGCTCGCTCATTGAAAGGCCGAGCATCTGGAAGGTATTCGGAGAAAGACCTGTTAATTCCTGAAGATATTCTCCATAAGGAAGAAGCTGAGAAAGCAGATCCTTTACGGAACCTGGCAGGGTTGTAACGGCACCGATACCAGAAGTAATTAAATCAGGCTCAGCATTAAGTCCTTCGAATCGTTCAATGTTAAAATTCAAGCGGTCAATGTGATTCATCATATGTTCGAAGGTCACATTATATTGAATAAGATTATCCGTCGATTTGGAAATAATCTCATCTTTAGCGGCAATACATGGACCAATATATGCAAATTTATTTGTATCATTCAGATATTTTTTTGCATAAATTGTAGTACACATCATCGGTGAATGTACCGGAATAAGCTTTTTACGAAGATACGGATAGAATAATTCAATATTGTTTACAAGGGCTGGACAGTTCGGAGAAATAAAAGCCCTGTCTACTGCCGGAATATCCTTTCCCTTTTTAATATAATCTATCGTTGCCCATAACGAAATTTCTGCACCATAAGACGAAATATAAATTTTATCAAGGCCAAGTTTTTTAAGGTAACCGAGGATTTTATTTGCATCGTCTCCATAAATCATATAAAAGGATGGAGAAATAACTGCCGAAATTTTTTCACCGTTTTCAAGCGCATTAAAGAAATCAGCATCATCATCGATATAATGACGTGCATCACGATTACAGGTTTTAATGCATTTTCCGCAGTGATTACATTTTACGGGATCAATTTGAACGGAAGATTTACCATTTTTAAATACCGAAATATTTGCACCGGATATATTACAAAGAGAAATACATTTATTGCAGGCTATACATTTTTCATCTGTATAAATCAGTCCATTATTAAATCTTGCCATTTCTATCATATAATATTTTATTACATTATTCGAATATTGCAAGTACCATTGTTAAATTCAGATGAACATAATCAAACTGTTCCCCATAACCGGAAAGACAAATGTAATTTTTGTAGGAAGTCCTAAGCTGATTTTCAAAGGATTCAAGAAGATCCTTGCTTTCAAAAAGCTTTGTGCGCGCTATACAATTGATTGCAATTGCAAACGAAGGATTTGAAACTTGTGACAGAGTTTCTTCTTTTGTAATATCCCAGGTCTTCTTTACATCATTAAGCTCGATTAATGAAACCTTTGTCTGATTAAATATCTGTGCAAGATACTGAATTGAATTGTCTTTGTTAACATGATGAGGTTCAGTTAAGAAAAGATCATTTCCAATCAATCGTCCAACCGGGAAATGCTTTATCATTTCTGAAAAACGTTCTGCATTCATTCCGACAGCCTGTGCAAGAACTTCAGCTGCAGGTTTTCCGTCATATTCATAAACAATACGGTTTTCACAGTCAACTTCAGTAGCGGTAAATACTTTGTTTGAAGCCTTGTACATTGTTTCTTTGTAAAGGCAGATTCTTCCGTTCAGATTATGAATAAGTACAAAAACACATGTATTTTTATATATTTCACCGTTCAAGGAAACAATGCTTCGTTCTTCACCGTCCTTTGTTCCGCTTGTACCACCGATTACAGGAATTCCCATGCCGCTTAATACATTTTCAAAGGTGTCAAGAACAAGCTCTTCTGCATTTGAAAAAGCAGTTGTAAATTCAAGACAACAGGTGTTCGTACATACCGAAAGTGATGCAACCGCTTCTTTAATATGACGTATATAATTTGCAGGATGACGGTCAACTTCAAAAATACAACCGGCAACACATTCAATACCGGAAAATACAGTTAATGCGGCAAAACCAGTTTTAGAAATAACATTAGGACAGATATTCATATAAGTTGTAGAACCAATCGTGATTGCTTCCGGATAGCGTTTCTTTATATTTTCTGCATAATACCAGAAAACATCCAGATCTGACGTAAAGACAATAAGCTTTGGTATTTTACCAACACTGTCAATCTGAGAACATACTTCTTCAAAAGCCTTCTCATAATTCTGATTATTGGAAAATGCGGTTATTGATCTACTCACTTATATCTCCCTGAAACTGAGTTCCCTGTAATTCTTCAAGAAGAAGCTCTCTTAATAAACCAGTATAAATTGTATTTATTATCATTGTATTATCTTTCCGGAAAAATTCAATCAATAATAAATCCTTGTATAATTTCCCATCTTTTGAAAATTCAAAACCGACGGAAATTGACTGTTCATATTCTGCTTCGTCAAATACATAAAAAACAGTATCTTCAGGAAAATCCGAAAACTTATATTTTCCCTGTACGAGTACATCAATCTCTTTTTTTTCAGGATTATAATACTGCCTGATTGTATCGGGACTAAGGATTCGTTCACTTAAAAAAGAAATTGCGGTATTAACGACAGATGATGAAGATTTTTTATATTCTCTTTGTTTTTTTGCATTATCCTTATTTACTATAATATAATGTCCCAACTCATCCCATTTAATTTCATCAATGAATAGACTTATAAGATATTCAAGGTTTTCATCAGGCTGTGAATCAGAACTTTGTGGAAGAAGCTGTTCATCCTTTTGCGCCTGCTGCTCTTCGGTAAAATCATCAATAAAATTATCATCAAACAGAAGATAATCCCAGTCTTTATGAGGTGCACTCTTCTTTTCTGCTTTTTTTGAAACATTTTTAATAAGTGTTTTATTGTAATTCATATCATAAATTACAGCTTTTGAATTACATCCCTTAAACGAATCCTTTCCTATTTTATCATAATTATACATATAAACTGCAATCAGATTCTTACAGTTATTCAATAATCCGTCCGGAATATCTGCTGAAAGAAAATCTCCGAAATATACCCAGAAAACATTATCATGATTTGCAAAACAGTTGTCCGGTAGAAAATCATACTGCCTTGAATAAAACGACGAAGAATAATCTATACAGAAGCGTTTATCTGGATTATCACGGATATATTCCCTTAAATCATAAAACTCCTGTTTACTCTGAATGCCGTTAAAATAAATGTAATCAAAAGAACCATAAAATTTAATCTCAGTATCAGAAATAAAAAGATTATGGATTTTCTGAATCATCCTTGTTTCGTAAAAATCCTTATTAAGTTTTGAAAAATCAAAATCATCTTCTAAAATCAAAGCATAAGATCCGCCTGTTTCAAGACTGTCAAGAATGTATTCAAAATTATCAGGAGTAACGTTTTTTTCTTCATACATTGAATGAAGGGCATGCAGATGCGTTAAACTGAAAAGTATACACAAAAAAAGGATTTTCTTTTTCATAGCATTTTCCTTTTTATACGGTTTTATCCTTTAATCAACTCAGCTGCCTTTTCAACCGTACATGAATCAAAACATTCTCTTGTTGAAAGCTTTTTTAATGTAAATGTATTATTCTTTACATCTTCCTCAGAGACAAGAATGCCCCAAGGAATACTCTTAGCTTCTGTTAAATTATACTGCTGATTCATTTTTTTTGCATCAGGAAAAACTTCGACATTTATATTTTTTTCACGAAGCTTTGAAGCAATTTTCTGATAGTAAACCGACAGATTGATATCGGTGCAGAAAATTTCAACATCTACATAACTTCCTTTATTACCGGTAATTCCAAGCTGTTCAAGACCCGCAATAAGACGATCAAGGCCGATTGACATGCCTACTCCGGAAAGTCTTTCTTTCATATAAAGTCCCGCAAGATTATCATAACGACCGCCTGAGCATACTGAACCGATGGATGGAAGTTCATCGAGGAAGGTTTCATAAACAATGCCTGTATAATAATCAAGTCCTCGTGTTATAGCAGGATTTAGCACATAGGTATCTTCTATTCCGCTTGCTTTCATCATTTCATATATTTCACAGAGCCGACGGGTATCTTCTGCAGGTCCTCCCGCTTTCTTTTCGAGTTGGTCAACAATATCAAGAAATGAACCTTTCGTACTGATAAAATCAATGATTTCAGAGGCAATCTTTTCATCACCGCAATAACTTAAAAGCTCTTTTTTTACTTCGTTTTCTCCAACTTTAAGGATTTTATCAACAGCACGAAGAATATCTTCAGATTTTTCAGATACACCGAGCTTTTCAAGAAAACGATTGAATATTCCCCTGTGATTTACATGTATCTTTAGATTTTTTACGTTGATGGCATTGAGCGCACATTTCATTACGTTGAGGATTTCAAAATCTGCTGCGGCACTGTCTGAACCAACCGTATCAACATCACACTGGATGAATTCACGGTAACGGCCTGCCTGAGGTTTTTCTCCACGCCATACCTTTGCAATATGATATCTTTTAAAAGGAAATGAAAGTTCTGCATAGTGCTCTGCAGTAAAACGCGCAAAAGGAACCGTTAAATCAAAACGAAGGGCAACATCACGACCACCGTTATCCTGAAAACGGAAAAGCTGTTTTTCTGTTTCACCGTTACTTTTCCTTAAAAGAATTTCTGAATATTCAAGAACCGGTGTATCGATAGGTACAAACCCGAAGGAACGGTAAACTTCAGTGATTTTTTCTACAAGTGAATCCCTGAAAATCTGATTTGCAGGAAGAAAATCACGAAAACCCTTTAAAATCTTTGGTTGAATTAAATTTGCCATAAATATATAATATCTTAAAAAATTGTAAATTACAATCAATCTGGAGTTTAAAATGTTACTGGCTTTTGACATCGGAAACACTAATATAAAAGCTGCCGTTTTCAAGAATGATGAAATTATCAATGAATGGCGTATAACGACAGATGTAAAACGTACCGGCGATGAATATTATTCAATAATCAGAACGCTTTTAAAGGATGCAGGAATTGATTTTTCAACAATAAATGATGTAATAATCAGCTCAGTAGTTCCTGCCCTTATAGGACCTTTTGTTATAGTTTCTACACGAATTACAGATAAAAAACCGTTTATCATTGAGCCAGGAATTTACAGTAAGCTTCCTGTAAAAATTCCAGAAACTGCAGTTCACGAAATTGGTACGGATTTACTTTGTGATGCAGTAGAAGCCTGGAGTAAGTATAAAGCTCCGGTTATTGTCGCTGATTTCGGTACTGCCCTTTCGTTTACTGCCGTAGATAAAAATGCAAATATCGCTGGAGTTGCAATCGCACCTGGAATCCGAACTGCGTTTAATTCACTTTTTGCAAATACCGCCCAGCTCCCGGCAGTTGCACTGGAAATTCCGCCGACAAGTCTTGGTAAAAATACAGTAGTTGCAATTCAGTCAGGAATAGTGCTTGGTTACAAAGGACTTGTTGAAAATCTTATAAAACAGATGAAAAAAGATCTTGAAAAAGAAACAGAAACACCGGCACAATCAATCAAAGTAATTGCAACCGGCGGTCTGAACAGCATGTTACAGCCAATAACAGATATTTTTGATTATACGGATAAAAACCTTACTTTAGATGGAATGCTCCGTATTTATAAATTAATATCGCAATAATTATTTTATCTTTCGTACAAAAGCATCCTTGTAGCCGTAAGCCTTAAAGCGTTCAAGAACAGCACCATACTCATCTACAGTTAATGGACCAATTAATACCTGACTGTTTCCGTTTGAAAGAGGAATTACAACAACAGGATAATTCTTTCCGTATTTATTGACAATTTCCTGAATAAGCTTTTGATTTTTCAAAACTGCAATCTGGATGTAATATTTATTGGCAACAAGTTTATCATCAGCAGTAATATCAATTACCTGTTCAACAGAGGAATCTTCAACTGTTTCTTCTACCGGTGTAAGATCTATTGCTTCCTCAATCTGATTTTCATCTACAGATGCTTCTTCAATTGTTTCTTCAACTGGAGTTTCTTCAATTGCTTCTTCTACCATGTTTTCTTCAAATGACTGCTCAACCGGTGCTTCTTCAACAGGCATTGCTTCTGCATGATTTTCCTGAACTACAGGTGGAAGGTCAACGATGATTGCTTCATCCGGCTCTTCTTCAGAATTTTCTTCAATTACTTCTTCCGCAGGTTCTTCTTCTACCGGTAATTCTTCGGCAGGCTCTTCCGTCTGTTCTTCAACTGTTTCTTCTTCTGCAGGTTCTTCAGTTTCTTCAATTACCTCTTCTGCAGGTGTTTCTTCTTCAATTGCTTCAAGCTCATCGGCTTCAAATTCTTCTGCCTGAATTTCTTCTTCAACCTGCTCTTCTTCTACCGGTAATTCTTCGGTATCTTCTATTACTTCTTCTACAGGTGTTTCTTCTTCAATTGCTTCAAGTTCATCTGCTTCAAATTCTTCTGCCTGTACTTCTTCTTCAACCGGCTCTTCTTCTACCGGTAATTCTTCGGCAGGTTCTTCTGTCTGTTCTTCTACAGCTTCTTCTACCGGTGATTCTTCTGTTTCTTCTATTACCTCTTCTGCAGAAGTTTCTTCTTCAATTGCTTCAAGTTCATCTGCTTCAAATTCTTCTGCCTGTACTTCTTCTTCAACCTGCTCCTCTTCTACCGGTAATTCTTCGGCAGGTTCTTCTGTCTGTTCTTCTACAGTTTCTTCTACCGGTGATTCTTCGTTTTCTTCTATTACTTCTTCTGCAGGTGTTTCTTCTATATTATTTTCATCAAAAGTGTCTTCTTCAATCTCCTGAGGAACTACGACTTCTTCTTCAATTATTTCTTCCTGCGGTTCATTATCTGCAGATTCTTCGTCTTCAGTTTCTTCTACAATGACTGTCTGAATGTCTGTTTGTGGTTCATCATCAATAAGCCATTCAACCTCATCTTCCTGATTTGATGCAGGCGGTTGAACAGATGGTTTTGAATTATCAGATGAATCAGTGGAATTTGCTTTTGCAATAACTGCAGAACCATAAACCCTTTCATCCTGATTTGAACGTTTAGTTATTTTTACAATATTATTTGCATTTACATCAATTCCGATTGCTTTGGCAGCCTCTGGAGAAAGCATGATTGCTACTCCTTCAGAAGGATCCAGTGCACCTATTACAAGAATATCAACAGTCGTTTCACCGCTGATGTTAGTAACACTGATTATATCACCCGGAAGATATCCTACTGTTTTTGCAAACAAGCCTTGTGGAAATACGCCTTCATCTACGACTACAGCCCGTCCATCCAGCGAAGGACTAAGAGAATAAACTTTAACACATAATGAAATCAAAATAAAAAATATTGATAATAACCTGAGCTTTCTCTTATTCATATTCCCACCTTTTATTTAAGCTTTTATCACTTTTAATACTTTATCAGTTATCTCTGAAGTAATATCAACAAAGCTTCTGTCAATCAAAAGATTAATCTGTCGTGAAGTTTTTATATCTCCGGACTTGATTTTCTTTCCGTTTTTGCCGTTATATACTGACCATTCAACTTTCTCAAGAAGCAAAGAATTATCATCATTATAAACAACGCTTATATGAACATAATAGTCTGAAAGTCCTTCCTTTGCGTCCTTTAATCCTGCTTTGATTACCGATTTTTCAGGATTTTCCTTATCAATATTTACGCTTGGAGAATTAGTAACAATAAAACCCTTGCTGAAAAAAGCATCGAGAAGTTCATCTTCAAAAATATAAGTTGATTCAATTAAATCTTCATGCCTTACTTTATTTTCAACATTTTCAAATTTCTGGACAATCTGAAAAGAAATCTGTTTTGCAAAACAAAGGTTTCCTGTAAGGATAAACAATAAGCTTAAAATATAGAATTTAATTTTCCCCATAATTACACCCCATTTAAAAAATTAAAACATTACAAGGTTATCATTAATTTATTCGGCATGATTTTAACCCATGTTTAGACTTTTTATTAAAAAAATGTGAATTGAGATTTTCGCTTTTGTGTATTATAATTATTGTAAATCTCGGGATATAAAATGGAAAAAAGAATATATATTATCGGTGCAGGTTTTGCAGGTCAGACAATTGCAGATGACATAAAAAGAAAAAAAATCTTCGGTAAAGTCAACGCGTTTCTTGATGATGATAAATCGCTTATAGGAACTTCAATCGACGGAATCCCGGTTTTAGGGCCGATTAAATCTGTCGCTTCGATCCTTAATAATTCAGATATGGATGAGGCAATTATTGCAATTCCTTCATTAACTGTCGAACAGACTAAAGAAATTTACGATACGCTCAAAAAAAACAATTTCAATAATATAAAAATTCTTCCGGGAATAAGCCAAGTAATTGACGGTACGGCTCATTTTGTCCAGACTCGTGAAATAAATCCTCTTGATATACTTGGAAGGACTCCTGTTACAATCTCTTTAAAACAAAGCCTTTCATATTTACGCGGAAAAAGAGTTTTAATTACCGGAGCGGGCGGCTCAATCGGTTCAGAACTTGCAAGACAGCTTCTTTCAGGCGGTGCAGAACGTCTTTATCTTTTTGGTCACGGTGAAAATTCAATCTGCCAGATTTTCAGGGAGCTCAAAGTTTTACAGGCAGAAGGAATCGGTGAAAAAGCAACTATTGTTCCTATTATTGGTGATATGAGGGACAGACAATACGTTGATTACATCATAAAGCAGACAAGATGCAGCGTTATATTTCACTGCGCGGCATATAAGCATGTTCCGATGATGGAAGAAAATCAGGTAGCGGCAATCGAAAACAATGTATTCGGTACAAAAAATCTTCTTGATGCAGCAGTAAAACATAACGTAAACAGATTTGTCCTTATTTCGACAGATAAAGCCGTTGCACCCGTAAGCGTTTATGGTGTTTCAAAAATGCTTTGTGAAAAACTTGTCCTTGATGCAGCAGCTAAAATAAAAAATACTCAAAATGCAATAATGTTCGTACGCTTCGGAAATGTTCTTGGATCAAGAGGCTCCATTTTACCTTTGTTCCAGAATCAGATTAAAAACGGCGGTCCGATTACAGTTACTGATGAAAAAATGGAACGCTATTTCATGACAATTCCGGAAGCCTGTTCACTTGTTCTTCAGACTGGAGGAGTCGGAATAAACGGACAGTCATATCTTCTTGATATGGGCGAACCTATAAAAATCATTGATCTTGCAAAACAGATTATAAAAATCTCAGGGCTTGAACTTGGCAAAGACATTGAAATAAAGATTACAGGTCCAAGAAAAGGTGAACGTATAATCGAACCGTTATGGCTCAAGGAAGAAAATCCTTCGCCGACGAAATATAAAAAAATTCTTAAGCTTACAAACATTAAATATGACACAAATCGTCTGCAAAAGCTTCTTGATTCACTTTATCCGATCTGCTTTTATACAGAAGGAAAAGAAAAAGATTTCAGGAATAAAGAAAAACTGCTGGACCTTTTATGTGAAGACTGCAGGACACTCAGTGACTTTTATGAAGAAATGAAAAAAGACAAGCAGCAGCGTTCAGATATTTTATAGGGTAAAACAAAAAACTGGAGATAAACGAAAGATGGCAGAAATAAAGGTACCTTTTCACAGAGCATCAATAACAAGGGCCGAAAAAAAAGCAGTCCTCGATGTACTTGATTCTCACTGGCTTACGACAGGAAAATATACTCTTGAATTTGAAAAAAAATTTGCTGCCAGTGTTGAAAATCCTGAAATTGCAGAAAAAAAAGGAAAAATAACTGCTCTTGCGGTAAATTCAAATACTTCTGGAATGATTCTTGCCCTCGAAGCATGCGGTGTAAATGAAAAAAATGCCGTAATAACCACACCTTATACATTTGTTTCAACAGCCGCCTGTGCAAGACATTTAGGTGCCGAAGTATTATTCGCAGATATAGAAGAAGATTCCTATAACATAGATCCTGCAAAAATTGAAGAAATCCTTAAAAAAGATAAAAAGCATAAGGTAAAGGCAATCATTCCGGTACATATAGCAGGAAACGTCTGCAGAATGAAAAAAATAATTGAACTTGCACAAAAATATTCAACACCTGAAAATAAAATATATGTTGTTGAAGATGCGGCACATTCATATCCCTCGCCTACCGAAAACGGATATGCAGGAACAATCGGAGATATCGGTGTTTTTTCATTTTATGTAACAAAAACAATCACAACAGCAGAAGGCGGTATGGTCTGCACAAGAAACAAAGAGCTTGCAAAACGCATGACTGTCATGAGGATGCATGGAATGGACAGAACGACCTGGGACCGTTACACTTCTTCAAGAGCTTCCTGGGAATATGACATAATCGATGCGGGTTATAAATTCAATCTTCCAGATGTACTTTCGGCAATCGGTTACTGCCAGGTAGACAGAGCAGTGCTTTTTTATGAACAGCGGAAAAAAACAGTAGAAAAATATAACGAAGCATTTTCTAAATATGATTTTCTTAAGCTTCCTCCTGATTCAGATGGAAATGCATGGCATCTTTATTTATTAAGGATTATCCCTGAAAAGCTTAAAATCTCACGCGATGAATTTGCAAAAAGACTTCAGGAAAAAGGGATCGGAATATCAGTTCATTTCATTCCCCTTTTCCATTTTACTTACTGGAAAAAATTATATCCTGATTTTACAAAAGAAAAATATCCGAATGCCGAAAAACAGTATTCAAGAACAATTTCAATACCGCTTTATCCGGAGATGACTAATAAACAAGCTGACTATGTAATCAAAACTATAATTGAAACAGGAATGATGAATAAAAAATAATGGCAAAAAACAAGGAAGAAACAACAGTTCAACTCCGTTCTCTTGATGCTGATTTTTTTTACAGCGATATCGAAATGTCGGACGCATTGTCTGCAGTTTTGATACGGAGTCCTTCTCCATCCGGTACAATTAAAAGCATAACGATAGATGAACTTCCTGAAGGATATTATCTTTTTTCTGCAGCGGATATTCCGGGCAAAAAATATTTTGAAATCAATAAAACACCTGTCAAGATTTTTGCATCTGATAACATCTCGTATACAGGCGAACCGGTAGGTATTTTATGCGGCCCGGATGAGCATGTACTTAAAGAGCTTCTTGAAAAGGTAAACATAAACTTTAATGTTCAGAATCTTGAATCTGCTTTGAAAAATGTAATCAATAATCAGAAAATAAAAGAAGACAAAAACAATTCTGCTTCCGAATTATCATCCTTTGTATCACAGCTGAATGACATGCCTTCACTCGATACAGTTCTTGATAAAACTCATGTTGAACAGAATGTTGAAGAAGTTCTTGCCAGCAGGGTAATAAAAACAGGAAAATATAAAAAATCACAGGCAGAAACGGCCGAAAAGCTTCTTTTCAAAAACGCTCCATATATTGTTGAACAGAAATGGTATCTCAAGCAGCAGGCTCCGTCATGGGAAGAAACTACAGGTGCATTCTGTTTTTACAGTGATAATATAATGTATGTTTACACTCCTACGCGCTGGGTTAATTCAGTTATGGAAGCCATAAGCGATGTTATAAAAATTCCAAAAGAAAATGTTGATGTTCATAAAACAAAGGTTTCGGGAATATATTCAAAGGGCCTTCAGCTCACGACACAATTAACTACACAGGTTGCCGTTGCCGCCTATCTTACGAATAAACCGGTAAAACTGATTTTTTCACAGGAAGAAGAAGATATGTTCCTTGCTCCTGGTGTTGATGCTGCATTTACCTATAAAACGGCGCTTTCGAAAGAAGGTGAAATTACTGCAATGAACATCAACATTGAAATTGATGCAGGAAGTTCAAATCCATTTGCACAGGAAATTACCGACAGGCTTGCCATCGCTTCGTGCAATTATTATTCATGTAAAAATCTTTACATAAACGCTTACTGTCATACTTCAAAAAAGCCGCCGACTTCAATAAACATAAAAAATGTAGAATCTCAGGCATTTTTCGCAATAGAAAATCAGATTCAGTCTTTATGCCAGCTTTCTCAATTCTATCCGTATGAAATAAGAAAATTCAATATCCAGAGGGTTCCTTCATTTCCTTTCCATCTTAATAACCAGAACAGGATAGAAACATTTGAACGTGCAATAAAAATAAGTGATTTTAACAGGAAATATGCTTCATTCCATATGGATGCAATTGACCGTACTGAAAAAGGTACCACTCCGTTTTTTGCTCTCCCGTTACGCGGGATAGGAGTTGCGAGCGGTTATAACGTAAGTGATTACTACGGACAGTCTGCAATTACAAGTGACTGCAAGGTTACCGTAACGCTTCACCAGGACAATAAAGTTACCATCCATGCAATAAAACCGTCTTCAGTTATACAGGAGATGTGGAAAGAAACGGTAATGCAAACCCTGCAGATAAAAAAAGACAATATCCTTATTGATTCCGATTTTCTTATAAACGAAATTCCTTCTGCACCTGATGATTCATTAAGTTCAATAGGAACAATGAACGAGCTTATAAAAAAATGCTGCCTTGAAATTCAGAAAAAACGCTTTCATAATCCGCTGCCGATTTCTTCACAGAAGGGACTCACCTCTTCTACAAAAAAAATCTGGGATAAGGATAAATTCCAGGGCAATCCATACGGTGTTACATCGTTTGCAACAACAGTCGTAGAGGTTGAAGTTGACTCATACACATTCAGCGAAAAGCTCAAGGGAATCTGGATAACGATAGACTGCGGTGAACTTTTTGATGAAAGTGCCGCTTTACGTACTGTACGACTGGAAATCCAGCAGGAACTTGAAATGCTTGTTGAAGAAAAAAACATTCCGTGTGATAACATTAATATTGAATTCATGCATTCAGAAGAAAAATCAGGACAAATCGGAGGACTTGTTCACAATACACTTCCTGCGGCCTTCACGACTGCCTTATCGCACGCGCTGATTACGCAGCTTACAAAACTTCCGTGTACCGAAAAACAATTGTTCGAGCTTATAAAGGAAAGAGAAAAACAAAAAAACACATCATCAGGAGAAAGTAAATAATGAACATACCGATAACATTAAACGGAAATAAAATCATTATAGAAGCAAATCCTGATGAATCTTTAATGAAGGTTCTAAGATCTCAGGGCTGTTCCTCGGTAAAATGCGGATGCTCTCAGGGACACTGCGGCTCATGTGCAGTTTTACTCGACGATAATCCTGTTGCAACCTGCAAAATCCCTATAGGAATCATACGCGAAGGTGATATCGTAACACTGGACTATTTTGCGCGTACAAAGGAATACTCAATCATCATGCAGGGATTCGATCTTGCAGGAATAAAACTATGCGGTTACTGTAATGCAGGAAAAGTTTTTTCAGCCTATCAGATTCTTAAAACAAACAGAAATCTCTCGCGGAATGAAATCGCTGCCTTTGTAAACAATCTTTCGCCGTGCTGCACCGATATAAACACTTTAGTAAACGGAATATTAATTGCAAAGGAAATATACAATAAGGGTTATGAAGAAATAATCAGGCATTATAAGAGAGGTAAAAAATGAAAACTGTTCTTCTTGCAAAAAACATTTCAGAGCTTCTCTTTCAGATTAATAATAATAAAGAAATACGTGTCGTTGGAGGGTGTACTAACCTTACTTCCGATACTGAAAAAATAGTTTCAACTCACGGCATCAAAGAGCTTTCACAAATTATCCGTCATGAACGTTTTATTGATGTCGGACCCGGAACTAAAATCATGCAGCTTATAAACGTAGGTGTAAATCATATTCCGCAGATTTTATATGATGCGCTTGTAAGCATTGCAAATCCACTCATTCAGAATATTGCAACAATCGGCGGAAATATCTGCCACGAAGGACAAAAGCTTACTCTTTTTGCACCACTGATGGTTTTAGACGCAAAGATTGAATATAAAAATCAGACTGAAACACATGTCGAATCAATATTAAATTTCAAAAAGGTGCCTGATAAATATATCCTTACTAATATAAGAATTCCTATTCCTGATTCAAACATCTCAATTTTCAGAAGAATCGGGCCGGAACATTCAATCAATGAACAGTCTGCATCATTTGCTTTTATTGCAACTACCGAAAAAAATACACTTGTAGAAATGCATCTTGCTTTTGCAGGCCCCTTTACCTTCCGCAGCAGACAGTTCGAAAGCAATATAATGGGACACAAGCTTCCATTAACTAACAGAGATATTTCCACAATCATGCAGACAATCGAAACGGAATTTAACGAAGCATGTAAGGATCAGATGATAAGCGAAGTAATGATACAGCAGTTTTTGAATCTTGCAAGATACAGCTTTGAACAGCTTACTTAATTACTTTAAAATATAAAAAAAATGAGTTATTATTATATATATACAAATCAGGAGTTATATTATGGATAAATCAGAAATCTTACAGAAAGCAAAAGACTATATCAATGCCGAACAGGACAAAAGATTCAGTAAAGAAATTGAAGAGCTTATTGCAAAAGAAGATTATACCGAGCTTGAAGACCGGTTCTATCAGACACTTGAATTCGGAACAGGCGGTTTACGTGGAATAATGGGTGGCGGAACAAACCGTATGAACACCCTTGAAATAAATATGGCAACACAGGGGCTTGCAAACTATGTAATAAAAGCATTCCCTGAAAAAGCAAAGGCAGGAACTTTAAGTGCAGTAATCGCTTATGACAGCCGTTTAAATTCAGACGTTTTTGCAGAAGCAACAGCACTTATTTTTGCAGCTAATGGAATCAAAGCATATCTATTTTCAAGTCTCCGTCCGACTCCTGAGCTTTCATTTGCAATCAGGACATTAAAGGCAGATACAGGAGTTGTAGTTACTGCTTCACACAACCCGAGAATGTACAACGGATACAAAGCATACTGGAACGATGGTGCTCAGGTAATAGAACCTCATGATGTTGGAATTATTGAAGAAGTAAACAAAGTAAAAAATGTAAAGACTATGACCCGCGTAGAAGCAATTGCTACAGGTAAACTTGTAATCATCGATAAAGAAATAGATGAAAAATTCTGGCAGATGTGTAAAGAACAGCTTTTCCGTCCAGATTTAATCAAAGAAAAAGCAAAGGATGTACGGATTGTTTACACACCATTGCACGGTACAGGAGCAATGCATGTTGAAAAAGTTCTTGGTGATCTTGGACTTAACATCATCACAGTACCGGAACAGCGTGAACCGGATGGTAATTTTCCGACAGTCGAAAAACCGAATCCTGAAGAAAAACCTGCACTTAAAATGGCAGTTGATCTTGCAGTAAAAGAAAAAGCAGATGGACTTATGGCAACCGATCCTGACTCTGACCGCTTCGGAACCGCTTTCCCTGACAAAAACGGAAACTTCGTACTTTTAAGCGGTAACCAGATGGGTGCCCTCTTAATGGAATATGTATTCCTTTCAAGAAAAGAATTCAATAAAATGCCGGCTAATGCAGCATGTGTACGTTCCATCGTAACATCTCCGTTCGGTGATTACATCTGTAAAAAATTCGGTGTTACAATGCTTGAATGTCTTACAGGCTTTAAATGGATTGCAAACGTTGAAGCAACATTTGAAAAAAGCGGAAAATACACTTATGTATTCGGACTTGAAGAAAGCTACGGTTACAAAATTGAAAAAGAAGTAATGGATAAAGACGGCGTGTCTGCTGCCGCAATGTGTGCCGAAATGATTCTTTACTGGCGCTCAAAAGGAAAGAGTCTTCTTGAACATCTTGACGATATGTACAAAACATACGGTTATTTTGAAGATCGTTCTATATCTCAGAATTTCCCTGGTCAGAGCGGTGTCGCAACAATGAAAAACATGATGTCTTCATTAAGAACATCTTCACCATCTACTCTCGGCGGACAGAAAGTCGTAAAGGTAAGAGATTTAATGAATGATCCGGAATTGCCAAAGAGCAACGTACTTCAGTTCTATCTGGAAAGCGGAACTATCGTAAGCGCAAGACCAAGCGGTACAGAACCAAAAATCAAGTTCTATATTAATTCAATGGTTCCTGCAGGCGACGGTTCAGATGAATGGCTGAGTGAAGCAAAGAAAAAAGCATCAATGCTCTGCGATGGAATTTCTGCAGATATTCAGAAAGTAATCGATGCAGCATCTGAATAAAATTCTCAAGGACTTTAAAAAAATGCACCTGCTTTATGAGGCGGGTGCTGTTTTTACTGCAATTGATACAGAAACAACATCAATTACTCCAAAAAACGGAAGAATAATGGAAATAGGCGCCATAAAATTTGATAAAGATGGTATTATTTCTTCCTTCAATCAGCTTTTTAACCCTCAGTGCATAATTCCCCCTTTTGTTTCCGAGCTCACTGGAATTACACAAAGGATGGTAATGACAAGTCCCCTTATTTCGGATAAACTCCCTGATTTTTTACAGATGATTGAAAATACAATCCTTATAGCACATAATGCACAGTTTGATTTGAATTTCATTAATGCAGAATGTGAACTATGTGAGCTTGAACCTGCAAGAAACAAAACAATCGATACGCTTCAATTTTCAAGATGGTTTTATCCTTCGTTAGAAAAACACAAGCTTGATTTTCTTGCCCATGAATTAAAAATAGACCCAGGTCATTCACACAGAGCCTATGATGATGCAAATGTATGCATGCAGCTTTTTGTTAAGATGTGCACGGAATCAAAAAGTTAATTTCTTGGTGCTTTTGCAGGATCTATAGGATGTCCGTTCTGGAAAACCATAAATGTTATCTGTGATTTTCCGCTGATTGAATCGACACCTGCAGTTCCAATCTCCTTGCCGAAAAGCACGTAATCACCCTTCTTAACCTTTACATTATTTACACCCATGTATGAATAAATGATACCGGTCTGTGATTGAACAAAAATTACCTGACCAAATCCTCGGTAAACTCCAATATACATAACAGTTCCCTCACGGATACATGTTACCTTTTCATTTGCGGCTGCAGAAAGCTGAACCCCTGAGGCTTTACCTTTGAGTGTAGTTACCTTTGGATTTTTAACCGGCCATACAGTAGAAGCATCTGCCTGAACTGTCTTTCCATAGTTTCGTGTATCAGGAGCCTTAGTCGAAACTACAGGAGTTTCTGTCTGAGTTTTTACAGATGTATCCTTAATTTTAAGCTTCTGTCCTATTTTAATGACTGTATTTGAATCAAGTTCATTAAGGGCAAGAAGCTCTGCAACAGTCATATTATTCCTTTTTGCAATTGAATAAAGAGTATCTCCTTTTACGACTGTATAATAAACAGTTTTTACATTAACTGTAGTTTTTGATTCATCAGTGTTAAGGGCTACCGCATTTGCTATATCTGCCTTTGGAATTATTAATTTCTGCCCTTCTTTAATTACAGTTTTATCAGTGATATTATTTGCAGAACATAATTCGGCAACAGTAATCTGATATTTCCGGCTGATTGAATATAAGGTATCTCCTTTCTGAACCTTATAACTTGAATCTGCATAGATAAAAGCGGATACTAATATAAACAAAACAATTCCGATAGATATTTTACGTAAATTCCTCATAAAATTATTATCGGAAAAAAACTGTGATTTTTTGAATAAATTACATCAAACTGTGAAATAAACTGTAAACATTAATTCCGCTGATGATTTCATCCTTTTTATAATAATTCAAAAGACCTTCACGTCCGGTAACAAGATGTATTGAAGTAATTCCGTGTTTTATCGAAATATCTGCTTCCATTAAAGCCGAAAGATGATCACAGATCCTGATTAATCTTCCGTCAACAGGATTAAATTTTTCATCATTGTATTTTGAATTCAAATCATCAAAAGAAACAATCTCTGTTTTACCGTCCACGTTAATCCTGTCAAAAAATTCATCGCTCGTAAAATAAATAACCTGATCTACATAAAAATCTCGCATAAGAGGAACAAGTTCTTTGTTTACAATTTCATCTTCGATTTTCTTTACAATATTCGGAAGTTCATTTGTTGCCTGTTTAACCGGAGAAATTATATCTCTTGTAACTGATTCAGGAAGATCATGAAACAAAGCGCTGAAAAATGTATTGATTACGCGTTTTTCACACATCTTAACCTGACTTTCACGCCCCATCAGTAAAGATAAAATCGCAACATAAAATGAATGACCTAAAACAGAAGTCTGCGGTATACGTGGTGTCTGATTCCAGCGTGTCTGAAAACGAAGCTGTTCAATCTTAAGAAGAAAATCAAATTCTTTTTGACGGGTCATGAATTTCTGTAATCCTTCCAGATCGAGATAAGGCTGAATTCCAGCTTTCAAATCTGCTTCAATATCTGCAAGACGTTCTTTTTCATTTACGACAGATATCATTTCAAGCTCGCGTAATGTAGAAAACTTATGTGCGGCATTATATATATGCTGAGAAAGCTTTAATTCATCGGGAGTTTTAAAAGAACCGGCCTTCTGACCAATATAAATTGTAAATTTGGAAAAAAGCTCATCATCCTTTATAAGCTGCCGGTATTGATTTAATACCCATTCGTTAAGACGCATATATTCAAGAGGAAATTCTTTTTTCAATTTCTGCTGAACCGGTGCCTTGATATCACAAAGTGCTATTTTTTTGAGAAGATCAAAAAGTGAAGCATAAATCATCCAGCTCCAGTCAACTTTGTTTCCTTTGTTTTCCTCGAACTTTCCGATGATGTATGCAATCACCATTTTTTCAGCCGCTTTATCCATTTCTACAAGATCAAACGGACGTACAAGGTCATTCCATCTTTGAATGGAAAACCCTTCAAATATTTTCAAAACGAGATTTTTTTCCATAGCATGCACTCTATTAGTTGCTTAGACCTTTTTTATGATCAGCATCCATCTTGTCCTTCCAGACAACTGCTTTTTTCTTTACTTCTTCTGACTGATCATTCTGTCCTAATATAATATATACCTTTCGCAATGCAAGAAGATATTTAATGGCATCACGCATATCATCAATTCGCCGGGTAGAAAGCTCATAACGGTCACGATAACCGTTTGCTGCATTGTTCAAAAGCTTTATTATGAGTCTTATGAATAAAACAGTAGTTTCATAATGCTCTGAACGCGGATCAAAATAATCCTTGTTTGCTTCCTTCATATCGATAAGATTTTTTGTAACTGTAGTAAAACGGCCTTCAAGTTCAACAAAGGACCACTTCCATTTACTGTTATCACCGAAAGCATCCTTCAAAACCTGAATTGAAAGTCCAAGCTTTCTTATAATCAGATAACGTCGTTCTATATCTACACTTGCGATTTTTTCATGATAGGGAGCAAGATCTGAAAAAGGACAATCAATAAAATTAGAAACTATTTCTTCCAGATATATTATAGCCTTATACAGAATCTTTCTTGATTCATTAAGGGCATCATTATTTTTAACTTCCATGAGCTTTAAAGAAACGCTGTTCTGTGCTACATAAAGGGATGAAATATAAATCATATCCTCGCATAAAGTAAGCTTTTTCAATTCAAGATCTGCATCACCTTTATGCATGCTTGCGAGCATAGTTTTTTCTTTTGATAAAATCTGTGCAATCTTATCTTTATAAGGCTTGATTGCCTGCGCGTAATTCTCTCTTGTCTCTTCAGAAATTTTTGCCATCAAAAACCTCCGCTGAATTTTTCTAACATCGATCGTGCATGAATCAGGGATTGTTCTGTATCAGAATCACCGGAAAGCATACGGGCAATTTCCTGAATACGTTCATTACCTGTAACCTCATGTACATTAGATGAAGTAATTCCACCTGATACTGCTTTTTCAATCTTAATCTGATTATCGGCATAAACTGCAATACTCGCTAGGTGTGTAATACAGAAAATCTGACGGTTTTTAGCAAGTGATTTCATATGAGAACCGACTGCAACGGCAACTTCACCGCCGATTCCTGTATCGATTTCATCAAAAATCAAGGTATCAACGCTGTCTGTCTGGGCAAATATAGTTTTAAGTGCAAGCATCACTCGAGAAAGTTCACCACCCGATGCAATTTTTGCAAGAGGAAGTAAAGGATTACCTGGATTGGCACTGATTAAAAATTCAATGTTATCTTTTCCATAAGGTCCGCAGATCTGTTCAACCTCAGAACCATTTTTCTGCGTAATGCTTACTTCAAAATGAGTTCCGTTCATTCCAAGTTTTGAAAGAATCTGATCTACTTCTACATTTAGTTTTAATGCGGCATCCTTTCGTTTTTTTGTAAGGATTTCTGCCCTCTGTAAAATTTCATGCTCGAGCTGCCTTATTTCTGAGGCTAGAATATCACGTTTGTTATTTCCGTCAGAATTTTCTTCAACATACTGTTTTGCCTGAGCAAGATAATCCATAACCTCGCTGAGGGGAGCATTAACGCTTGATGCATATTTTTTCTTAAGATTATTGATAACCGAAAGTCTTTCCTGAACTTCAGAAAGTCTTGCAGGATCAAATACAAGCCTGTTTTTATAAGACTGGAATTCATCAGAAATATCAGAAAGCTCATAAAAAGCAGATTCAATTCGTTCATCAAGTGCCGACACAGACTTATCCATTTCTACGACAACTGAAGATTCCCTGCGAACCTTTTTTAGTAAAGGAACTATTGACATCTCTGAAGATGACAGCATTTCGTTTATCTGCTCAACCTCTGAATAAATTTTTTCGAAGGATAATAATCTGCCTTCTTCTTCTTCAAGTATCTTATCTTCATTTGATTTAAGGTTTGCTTCAGATATTTCCTGAACAGCAAAGGTCATCATATCAAGCTTTCTCAGACGTTCAGATTCAGACATTGAATATTCATTAAACTGATTTCTTTTCAGTACAAGAAGTGCGTATCTTTTTTTGAACTCATCAACCTCTGAAAGAATTCCGGCACGACCGTCGAGAAATTTTCTATGTTCAGAAACCTTCATCAAGGACTGATGTTCATGCTGCCCGTGAATGTCAACAAGAAATGATGAAAACTGTGCTAAATCTGTTCTTGTTACAGGAGTGTCATTTATCCACGCTCCTGACTTTCCCGAATCACGGATAAAACGACGTAAAAGTACACGATTATTTTCAAGTGTTATTCCATGAAGAAAAAGCCATTCATAAGCATTCGAAGGTTCTTCATCATCCTTAATAGATACAGGTGAAGACGGAGGCTGAAGAAAAAAAACTCCGCTTACCGATGCTTCATTTTTACCGTTTCTGATTTGAGTTATTTCTGCTTTTCCGCCTAATAAAAAAGAAAGTGCACCTATTAAGATGGATTTTCCGGCACCTGTTTCTCCGGAAAGCACAGTAAAACCTCGTTTAAATTCAAGATAATCTGATTCTATGAGAGCAAAATCTTTAATCGTTAATTCTTCAAGCATGCGGCCCTCCCGACCAGTTCATTTTAGAACGCAATGCATCATAAAAATTATCTTTTGTACTGCAGATTAATCTTATCTTTTTTTCAATTGTTGTAATCACAATTTTATCATTTGTCTGTAAACTCACAGGCTCCTGTCCATCGACAATCATGCATATTTCTTTTGTTCTGCAGGGCTGTATTACAATTTCAATTTTACCTTCTCCATTAAGAACAATCGGTCTTGAAGAAAGCGAAAAAGAATTTATAGGTGTAAAAACAAATGCATTTAAAGAAGGTTCAACGATAGGACCTCCTGCAGAAGCTGAATATGCGGTTGAACCTGTTGCCGTACTGACTATAACACCATCAGATTTCAGTTTACAAAGATGAGATGAATTATAAGATACATCAAGTGCAACAGTTCGTGCAGTATTTTTTGCACTGATTACTACATCATTCAAAGCATAGGATTCTGCAACAAGCTTATCATTACGGAACAGATTTGCCTTTATCATTGTCCGTTCCTGATACAACGCTTTATCATTCAAAAATAAATCAAGCTGTTTTTCCCATTCTTCCTTATTAATCGAGGCAATAAATCCGAATTCACCTAGATTTATAGGAAAAACAGGAATATCAAAATCAACACTGTTTCTGGCTGCATACAATACAGTTCCATCCCCACCTAATGAAACTACAAATGAAAATTCAGCAAAAGATGTATTATCACAAAAACCATCATAACTTAATAAAACAACTTCATATCCTTTACGTTTTAAAAAGTCCGAAACCTTTGTGGAAAGAGCAAGAGATTCATCTTTACTTACATTAATTATAACTAGAACTTTTTTCATTTCATCCTTAATTACGGTAATGATCCCAGAACTTTAACAATCTTTGCGACCTCATTATGCGTTAATCTCGGATACAGAGGAAAATGAGCACAACGAAGCATTATTGATTTTGCATGAACACAGTCTGACGAAAGTTCATCTTTATAAGCTATGATTGAATTTTCAAAAGCAGGCTGAATTTCAATTTCTTTTCTGGCTGTGTACTGTTTTACATCCTTGAAAGAAGTGTTAAGAATCAGAGGAAAACAACTCATCGTAGAACCATCATCCCCTTCCCTTGCGAACATTTTATGCCTGCCCATCATACAGGCCTGCTGATACATTGCAAAAAATTCTTTTCTTGTTTTTTCATTTCTTGCATATTCCTTTACCTGAACCCATCCCAGTGCACAATTAATGTCCGGTAAAAGATCTGTAACTGGAGCTTCATCAACAAATTTTTTAAGGACAATCCATTCCCTTCTTCCAGGCGCCATAAGGACTGCCCCACCACCGGCCGTTATTACATCTCTTTCTTCAAGCCCAAGAATTGTATATAAACCGAAGAGTCCCGCACGTTTCTGCTCAACTTCACCGGTTGTTTCATTTTTAAGATTAACGACTGCACCGGCACTTTGAGAAATATCTTCTATTACCGGTATACCAATCTGTAGTATTTCATTCAAATCGGATGGAACAATTCCTTCTGTTTCATGAAGGATTATAAGTTTACCGCCGTTTTTCGTAGCTTCTTCATAAGTTTTTGCATTAACAAGTCCTGTTGCTTCTTCAACATCAAGAACATATGGTTCATATCCCAAGCCTTCTACTACCTGATACTGCCATGAAGGTGCCAGTGCAGATAAAAGAATTTTTGAACCTTTTTCAAGATCAAGTGCCTTTAAAACATAATTAAGTGCTATTGCAGGACTTCTAAGAGCAACCGCTCCATCACATTTAAATGTTTCTTTAACCTGCTGTATCAAGCGGATATTTAACTCACCTGGTCCTATTTTTTCATCAACCATGCAGGTTAATACCGCATCCATTTCTTTTCGTCTGATTGTTGTACTATATGTCTGTATCATTTATTGATTATCTATAATTTTCATTAATTCATTTGCATTAAATAATTTCCGAGTATTAAGCATTACAAGATATGCATTTTCTTCACGAATTACACCTTCTATATACTCAGAACCAATACCACTTATCATCTGCGGAGGATCCTTTACATCCTCTCGTTTTACGGGAACAACCCTTGCAATTTTATCGATTATAATACCGATTTTATTATTATCAATATTCAGAATTATGAATCCACCGTCAAAATCAACTTCTTCTTTTGGCAGAGGTTTTATTCTGAATCGTTTGTGCAAATCTATAATCGGAATAATTTCACCACGAAGATTGATAATACCTTCAACATAATATGGAGCATTCGGAATAACACGAACATCCTGAAGACGAACGATTTCTTTTACATCCATAATGTTTACACCGTATAATTCTTCACCAAGCTGAAACGTTACTAACTGAAACTGATCTTCGATAGCCATAATTTCTCCTGTTGCTTTTGTGATTTTCCTGTTCTTTTATAATACCCTTAAAATTGAGGTTTTGCAACATAAAGAATTTTATTCCGTCAAATAAATCAATCAACGATAAAAAGCGTTACCCCTTGTACAAATTCAACACCTCCCTGTTTTAAAACTAACGAACAGCTTTCCAGAGTAGAGCCGGTTGTCATAACATCGTCGACAACCGTAACTCTCTTTGGAAAAGTCCCGCCAAAGGGTTTTAAAATCGATTTCAGTTCTTTCCTATTTTTCAGACAATAGTTTTTACCAATATTATCAACACGGCTTTTTTTATCGAGACGTTTCTGCTGTACAGTAGAAACACGCTCCAGAACTTTAATAACTTTAAAACCAAACCAGTACTTCAAATAATTGCACAGTTCATCGATCTGATCCCAACCTATAGATTGAATTTTACCAGGTCTTGGAGGAACCGGAACAATAAAATCAGCACCAATCCGTGTTAAAACTTCAGACAGTAGTTTCGCAAAAACAAAAGATAAAGAACGTATTCCTTTGATTTTCCAAATGAACATTAATTCTTTATTCCAAAGCCTGTACGAAAACAACGCAATAACTTTATCGGTCTTCCGCTTAACTCCGCCTTGACGACACTCAGAACAAATCCTTTCAAAACTCAACAATTCTTTTCCGCAGATTTCACATCTTTGTACCGATAATAATTTATCCGCATTGAATAAATCACTCGTACAATGCTTGCAAATCTTCGAAGTTAAACAATCTCTTCCGCAAATAATACAAAATCCATCGCCATTTACAACCCCATACAGCATACGTAAAAATTGTTTAATGAAATGTTTCATCAGAAATAAAAATCTGTTCACACTATATATATGTCAAAAAAAGATAAAAAAAGGAAATGTTTTTTAAAAATTTTTGATTTTTTTTTCAGATTTATTGTCCGGAAAGCTCTTTTTTCCATCTTGAAAGCATCTGAAGGGCATCAAGAGGGGTTAAATTATCGGTATCGGCAGAAAGGATTTCAGATATAATTATTTCTTCATCACTGAAAAGTCCAGGTGAAGACGGAAGATTTATTTTTTCAGAAGGGATTTCTTTTTCTTCAGGAATTACAGGACGGTCAGTTGCAACAGACTGTATATGTTCAAGAATGACATTTGCCCTTCTGATGACAGAATCAGGAATACCCGCTAATTTTGCAACATGTATACCATAAGAATTTTCAGTTACACCTTCGATTACCTTTCGTTTAAAAATAAGGTTACCATCGGTTTCCTGAATATCCAGACATAATTTTTTTAACTTCGGATGCTCCATCCTGCTTAATTCATGATAGTGAGTAGCAAACAACGTCTTGCATTTTATTGTATCAAGAAGATATTCACTTACGGAACGTGCAATGGCCAGCCCATCCTCAGTAGAAGTTCCACGCCCAACCTCATCCATGATTACTAAAGATCGTAATGTTGCAGAACGAAGAATATTTGCAGTCTCCATCATCTCTACTAAAAAAGTAGATTCTCCTTTTGCAAGATTATCAGAAGCACCTACACGGCAGAAAATCCTGTCTATAATTCCAATTCTTGCCTTTGATGCAGGAACGAAAGAACCTGTCTGTGCAAGAAGAGCAATCAATGCATTCTGCCTGAGATATGTACTTTTACCTGCCATATTCGGTCCTGTGATTAAATCAAACGAAGGAGCAGTTTCCTTTTCATCGGCACTGATAAAAGTATCGTTCGGAATAAACTCACCTGTCGGCATATTTTTTTCAACCACAGGATGACGTCCCCCCGTAATTTCAAAAACAGTTGAATCTTCAATTACCGGGCGATTCCAGTTGTTTTCAATTGCAGTAAAGGCAAGATTCGATGTAACATCTGTATTTGCAATTTCATCTGCTATCTGAAGAAGATAATTAATATGTTCATGAAGTGAATTGCGTATCTCAAGATATAAATCACGTTCAAGCTCAAGAATTTTCGTAGACGATTCACTCAGTTCATGCTCAAGTGACTGAAGCTTTTCAGTTGTATATCTGTCCTGATTAACAAGAGCCCTTCTCATAATAAAATGCGACGGAACACTCGAAAGCTTTCCTTTTGTAACCTCAATAAAGTAACCGAAATTATTTGTATATTTAATCTTTAAATTTGAAATTCCTGTATTCTGTTTTTCTTCGGCTTCATAATCAAGAAGGATTTTATTAAAATTATCGTGAATATTTCTGAACCGGTCGAGTTCTTCATCCCATTGCGGTTTAATGATTCCCCCCTCGGTAATCGAAGTCGGAGGATCTTCAACAATAGAATGATTTATTAAATCAATTATTTTCTGTGCAGTCTGTGATTCAACAAAAGAAAAATCATACTGATTCAGATATTCCTTTACACAAACCCATGCTTCAAGACTTACTCTTAATGCCTGTAAATCCTTCGGATGCGCTTTATCCATTGCAACACGGCCGGCAAGACGCTCAACATCAAGAATAGATGATAAATCATTACGGATTTTAGAAAGCAGCGTACGGTCATTATAAAAAGAAGAAATCCTTGTCTGCCTGTCTTCAATCCGAGAAATATCAGTAAGCGGATATAAAAGCCAGCTGCGAAGAAGACGGCTTCCCATTGCAGTTTTACAATAATTCATACAGTCAAGAAGTGTAAATGAAGAACTGCCGTCAAAAAGATTTTCTGTAATTTCAAGATTTTTGCGCGAAGAATCATCCATCATAAGATATTCATTGTCTGAATAAACATCTATTGATTTTATATGAAGAAGATTGGAATTAGTCGTTTTATTAAGATAATCAATCAGAAAGCCTGCGGGAACAATTTCTGCAGTCTGTTCATTCAGGGAAAAAGCCTTCAGCGAAACTGTATTAAACTGTTTCTGTAAAATCTTTGCAGAAAGCTCAGGATTAAAATCCCAGTCTGGATAATATGAAGTAGAAATACCTGGATGAATACTTAAGGCTGACTGAATATCCCTGTTGTTTTTAAGCGAAGCAGGAAGAAGGAATTCACGCGGTGAACATCTGTTCAGTTCCTTTGAAAAATTTTCATACATTTTATTTGCGGGCCAGGATGTTGCCTTAAATGAACCCGTGGTTACATCAATAAATGCAAAACCTGCACGTGTTTTTGTAACGGAAAGTGAAGCAAGATAATTTGCTTTATTACCGTCAAGATATTCACTTTCTGTACAAGTTCCCGGAGTAATGATTTCTACAACCTTACGTTCCGTTATTCCTTTACCGCCTCGTGGAATTTCACCGACCTGTTCACAGATTACGATTTTTTTTCCCAGACGAAGAAGACGCGCAATATAGATCTTTGCCGCATGATAAGGAACTCCGCACATTGGCATTCCAGTCCGATGCGTTAAAGTTAAATTTAAAAGACGAGAGACTTCTACTGCATCCTCATTGAACATTTCGTAGAAGTCACCTAATCTGAAAAATACAACTTCTTCTTTATATTGATTCTTCACCGACTGGTATTGAACCATCATCGGTGTAAGATTTTCATTCTGCGGCATTATAATCCTAACTCAGAAATAACATCATCGGTAACATCAACGGATGGACTATACCATAAGATAGCGTTTGATTCCTGAAGACTAAGAATCATACTGTAGCCGCCGCTTTCTGCAACCCTTCCAAGTGTTTTATATAATTTTTTATAAAATTCATCTGAGCTTTTTAAATTTGCAAACATTGTTTCAAGCTCAACATTCTTTGCATTAGTATATTCATTAAGATATTCAACTTTTCGTGTAATTTCTGCTGCAGTTCTCTGTGCTGCGGCATCATCACCGTTTTTGTCATATTCAACTTTTTTCTGTTTTAAATTTCTGAGTTCTTCAGTTCTTCTGTTGATTTCTGCCTGAAATTCAGCCTTTTTCTTTTCATAATTCCTTACCGGAGCAGAATTTTTGTAATAGGCACTATAAACCTTACTTGTATCTACAACTGCGAATTTTGTAATCTGCTGTGCAAAAGCACCTGCGCTCATTGTAGTAAGAACTGCAAAAACAGCAATCAATAATTTGTTGATTTTTTTCATTTTAATTCCTCACTGATTATTTATTTGTCATATTAAATGAAAGTACGAACTGATATGGATTATCAGCCATTTTCAAACTGCCATTATCATAATGATATCGGAAAGTAAACATAAAGTGCAACGGAAGCTGTGGAATAAGAAGTCTAAGTCCCGGTCCAAAACTGAAGTAAAAATCTTCCGGTTTAATACTAGTAAACATATCCTGAATGGTTGGTTTTATAACTACCATATCATGGAATATATCGACACCAAGAATATTAGGAACAATAGGAACCCTGATTTCAAGATTTGTACTCCACATTGCCTGCCCCTTTGCGGCAGAATTTCTGTAAAGTTCAACCCAGCCTCGTCCATTAAACATACCGTCAACATAGATTTTATTAGATTCACTGATTGTGGAATCACCGACTGGAATAAGTCCTGTAAAACCTGTATATCCTGCAAGAACTGCTTTAAGCGTATATTTTTCGTTTATCGGCCAGTTGAATAAGGTAAGGTATCCTTCAAGCTTTGTATCAGATTTTATGAAAAATTCCTTTTCAAGTCCCGGAATAAGACCATACCATGAAAGTCTCTGGCTTGCAAACCATCCCTTTGTAGGATCATAAGCCATATCGCGGTTATCTAACGAAACATTAAACCACAGACTGTTCAGAATTCCCCATCTGTTGGCAAAAAGAGAAACGCCAAGATCAGTAGGAACATAAAGTGATTCATCATAATTATAGCGTGTAAGGCTACTCGAAAGACCGCCTGTTGTAGTTACAATTGCAAAATTAGGAAACCATCGTTTACCGGCAGATGAACCGAGACCAAAGGAATATCCTTCGTACTGAGAATAATTGTAATACTGATCAAGTCCAAGGTCAGGATCAAAATGATTTACCTGAGCCTGTGTTGTTTTATGAGAAAAGGAAAGTGACTGAGAAAAAGAAATCGGAAGATCGCCGAACCAGTTCTGTGAATATCCGAGATCTATTGTCTGTTCATTTTTTGCAAGCGTAAATTTTATGGAAGCCGCACGTCCTTCTCCAAAAAGATTAAGGTTATCGAAATTTGCATAGATTGAAACAGGAAAATCATCCGGTGATGTTATTCCTGAGAATGTCATACCTGCATTGAGTGTTGTAGTAGACTGCTCTTCAACTGCAAAAACAAGATCAACAAGATCCTGCTCGGAACCTGCCTGAATGTCCGGAACTATGTTTGAAAAATAACGGAGATTATAGAGATTTCTCATACCGTTAATAATTTTTTCACGTGAGAAAACATCGCCTGGTTTAATTGGAATTTCACGTTTGATTACATAATCTTTTGTTTTCTGATTTCCCTTTACGATGATATTCTCTATATGACTTCTTGTGCTTTCAAAAATCTGTACCTTATAGGAAATCTCTTTTTTATCTACATCCTTTTCTGCAATAGGATTAATCTGAGTAGACATATAACCGTTTTCAACATAAAGTGTCTGAACACCGATTAATCCCTCCTGAAATTTTACGAGGTTGAAAATTTTTCCAGGCTGCAGCTTCTGAAGTGCCATAAGTTCTTCTGTACCGAAAATCTTATTTCCTTCAAAGCTGATTCCTGAATATGTATACTGTGAGCCTTCCTGAATGATATAAGTAATGATAAGCTCTTCACGTCTTTTTTCAGCATTTATCTGACGGTCAATTTTTACTTCAAGAATATTTGCATCAATATATCCGTTTTCCTGATAGTAATTGATGATTACTCTTTTATCATATTCAAGGGTTGCTACCTGATATGCACCGTTACGCATAAAACCGATTTCCTTGAGCTTAAGCTTACCCTTGAGTGAACGTTCAGAAATGATTGAATTACCCTGAAAATGAATTTCCTTGATTACAGTATTATTTCCTTCACTGATATTAAAGGTTACTGCCATTCCTTTTTCAGTTTTGTCAACATTGTGAGAAACTTTGGCACCCGTATATCCTTTTTCAATATAATAATCACGGATAATTCTTTCATCCATAAGAATTTTAGTTTCAACATAAACGTCAGAAACCTTTGATTTTATTTTTTCACGAAGCTCACCATTACGTATATCCATGTTTCCGACAAAAGATATCTCTGAAATCTGAGGTTTTTCGGAAACCTGAAATTTTACGATTACATTATCTTTATTTCGTTTATCATGTTCGGCATAAGGCTCAATATCATCAAAAAGATCAAGCGCATATAAACGGTCAACTATCTCTGAATAAACCTCTTCATTAAAAGGTTCGCCGATAAATGAACTTACAACACCTACAAGCTCAGATTTCTTTACATTTTTTAATCCGCTGAATTCTATTTTAGAAATGTTTTTATTCCAGAACCAGTCACTGTCTTCTTCCTGAGCAGAAAGTGAAAATACTGCTAACATTGAGAAAAATAAAATTGAAAGCAAACGACGACGCATAAAATACTCCTAATTAACTTTTTGCAAACTTTTTTTAGAATGAAAAATTCCATGATAGTGATACGGAAGATGACGGAACATATTCATTGTTTAACAACGCAGTTATGTCCGGAGCCATATTCCATCGTATATTTGCAATAGGAAGCTCAAGCTCAAGACCGAATTCAGGTTTTAACTGAAAGCCTTTTGCTTTTGACGGATCATTAACATCACCATTTTCAAATGAAAAATGAACCATTGCATCTACATATAATGCACTACCAAAGTACTTACCTATATAAACAGTTGAATTATCCAAAAAGTTACCAATTGAGATATTATTATTATCTTTAGAAAATAACCCGGATGATGACATGTTTACAGTATTTTGCAATACATTTGTTCGTACGGAAAATATATCAAAATTCATGAAATCACGCAACTTGTTTTCTATTCCACGGAATACAAAAGATTGAAGAAGATAATCGCCGGTAGTAACAACCATGTCGCCGATAGACGAAGAGTCTCCGACAAGAATCTGTCCTAAAAGCGCACTTATTTCTTTTTCTGATTTAGCAGGAATTGAAGAAAAACGAGGATTAAAATTTAGAAGATACTGATTTTCCGCAATAAGGATAATCTGGATTGATTCACCATTTTCATCCTTTTCACGGGTTTCGGCACGAAGGGAAATCTGCGGATTTGCAAATTCCTGACCATTAAACTTAATGCTTCCCTGCTTTATGTAGAAGTTTCTGTTAAGCCATGACACATCACCGGATTTAAGCTTAAGAAGACCATCTATCGAATATTGCTGTGCTTCGGTATCTACATTTACCTTTATGTGTGTATTAGGAACAAAGATACAACGTATAAAAGGATTGAAGTTAAGCATTACGTGTGTTCCAAGCGTTACATCAAGATCACTTCTTACATAAATACCCATGTCCTTATCCTGAATAGGAGCTCCGCCGCGTGCAAGTGCTATATCAGAAAGATTAGAAACGACAGACAGTTCATCGCCGAAAACTTTTCCTACGATATCCCACGAATGTCTTTCTCCAAAAATCCTCAGATCACAGGTAATATCACCGGAAACATTTACATACTGACTTGTTAATTTTAACGGAAGCGATTCATTTTCAAGAGTAACAAAGGTAGCTTCGACATTATCAATATTCCATTTATTAAGGAAGACCTTTCCACCCATCTTGAATTTCGGGATATTTTTAATTTTATATACATCATTACGAAGCGTAATTTCATTGTTCGTTGCAATAATCATCATTTTGTCGGTAGAAACAGGATGCTTGAAAACTGTCGGTAAATAAAATTTGGGATTAGCAATTGAAAGAACTCCCTTAAAATCAGGAGTATCGAAATTACCGCCCATATTCAGATAACCCTTGAGATAACCTGATTCAAGCAGAAACTGTTCGTCAAGATAGAATACAGACATAACCTTCGGAAGATTCACGTTAAGATTCATAAGGCGCAGGTCTACCTTATTGTTTTTGATTTTTCCTGTTATATCGGCAGTAACAATATCCTTTGAATTAAGTGATGCAAGAACCTCACCGTTCGATGGAATATATGAACCGACAAGTCCGATATTATCTGATGTAAAAATAGAAATAAGCTCTTTTGTACATACAGCAGACACATCAAAGCCCGGATTCTGCTTCATGAATTTACCGGTTACTTTATCTGCACGGACAGTAATCATCGTTGATTCAGGAATAAACTCACCTTCTTTCTTTACCGTATCATATATTTTAAGGGTAAGAGGAATCTCAAAAAGCTTTTCACCAAGATCATTCGTAATTACAAGACCGGCATTTACCTTACCGCTCATCGATTCCATTGAAATAACGCCTTCAATATCCTTAACCTCAAAGCTTGAATGATGAACCTGAATATCGTTTATTGAAAGAGTTTTGTCTTCAAGAAGAATTGAACCCGTAGTTGTCAGAAGACTGTTGCTTACGAGAGTTGTAAATTTTTCAATGTTCAGCGCCGCATAAGGATGCTCAAGCGTTCCGGTTAAATTCAACGTTGCAGTAAGTTCATTGTTCGCATTATGAACATTCGTAAACCTGTTAATGCTGAAATGCCTTATATCGAGAAGTGCATCTATGTAAAGAGAATCAAGCATTGTCTGGGAATCAAGCTTTTTATGTCCCGGATTCGAAACATTTGCATCCATCGTTATAGTTTCATCAGTCAGTGTATTGCTTATAAGCAGCTTCATTCCCGCTGAATCAAAAACACCTTCGTTGATATTTATCATTACATCTGCTGAACCATTCAAAACAGAATACAAATCTGTATAAGTGATGGAATTCAACTGCACGCCGTATTTCGTACCGTTTCCGGAAATAACAAGCTTTGGATTTGTTGATGAAGTTGCATCTGTTTTTTCAACCTCAAAGCGTGAAAGAGTAACTTCAGGACCGTTTTCCTTAGTATAATTAAAATCGCAGTCCATTGATGTAATTACACCAAAATTCCCGAACTGGAACGGAAGCGCGCCTATTGAAAGATGACCTGCCATTTCCCCGTCATTCATCTGAAGCTGAAGGTCTGTGCCGTAATCACCGGAAACAGAAACAATATCACTCATGATTGTTCCGCTGAAATGATACGGAATTGAAGAGGCTACAATATCTACAAGGAAAAACATATCGTGCGAATCGCTCATTATATCTAAAGATGCCGTCGCACTGACTGTCTGTTTCCCGTAAATCAAATCAAAACGGTTCATCTGAATGGATTCTTCGTTACCGTTCACAGAAAGAAAAAGATACTGGTTGTCTTTTTTGGAGTTAGCAACAAGAACGTATGGAATATTATATGAAACAGATTTTAAATCTGTCGAAAGATATGCATCCCCAGTAAAAAGATAAGGCTCTGAAAAATTCCTTACACCGTTGAGACTTCCTGCAATTTTTTCGTCAGTTAACTGCTGAACAAGCTGTATTACACTTGCAATGCTTATACTGTTCATTGAAACATTTGCCTGAACATAATTGGATGAATTCATATAGCTTCCATCCACCTTGATTTCCCCTGGCTGAACTGAATCGGACATTGAATAATCCGAAACTTCAAGATTAAAATCGTAGGAATCAAAGCGTGGAACAAGCGTGAACTGAAGTGCAGTAAGAGATTTTTCGCCTACAAACACCTGCGGAGAAAATGCCATAAAGCCTTTATCAAGAGGATCAAAATATATTTCTGAAGAAACAACAGTCCTGTTCGGTAAAGTATATTCTTCGACATTTACAAAGCCGGAAAGCTTAAAGCTCCTGAAAATTAAATTCAGCTCTGCATTCCCATGACAGGAAGGTCCCTGAACATCAAATCGTGAAACGTTAATCAACCGGTCGTTTCCATTCAACGAATAACTTACATCGGCTCCGTCTGTAATAATTACTGCAGGAATATGAACTGTTCCGGACGATGTATACCCCATCTTATTTTCAGGAATATCATAATAATATTTTGCATTTACAGATAAAAACGAATCGGCAAGTTTATTGACAGCATGCTTTTTTGAAACAGGATAAATAACCCTCAGCGGATTAAGATGATCTGTCTTTACCTCTGCATCAAACCTCTGTGAATCTATATCATAATTCAACTGGATGAAATAAGGATTAACAGACTGAACGGTATGCGCCTCGACCTTTTTATCTTTATAGGTTGCAAGCATCGATACCCTGCTTAATTTGAATTCGCCGTTAGTAACATCAGAAAGTTTAACGACAAGCGAAGAATTATCGATCGTATTCAAAAGAGTACCGTTTGCATTAAGCTTTCCCTTAAAAGTCATCCGGTTCTGTTTAACGAACAGTGAGCCGCTTCCCTTCATGTTGAATTCAACGCTGCCCTTCTGTCTTGAGTTTGTGAGATTTATCTGTTTTATTTGTGCCTCTGCATTAACATGATGTTCATTATAAACGACTGAAGTATTCCTTATTGAAATTGACTGCGGAATATAACCGAAAAGACTCGTCAAATCAATTTCATTCTGATTTTCTTTCTTAGGAATTTTTTCCTGTATGATTTGCGCAACCTTAAGTGCTTTTTCAACGTCTATTTTTGTTGCGTTGATGGAAACGCTTCTTACGAAATTTTCAAAATCACCTTTAAAAAGATTTTTTAATTTATACGATATCTTTATTTTTTTTACGCTTAAAACAGATTCTTCTGACTCATCGGTAAACTCTACTCCTTTTATATAAAAGGCAGAAAAAATTGAAGGTGAAAAGCTGTTGTATTTAAAATCAAGGCCTGTATATTCTTTAACCAGCTGCTTGAATTTGTGCGTATATTGAGTAACTGTCTCTTCAAGCTTTTTATATATCGGTCTGGAAACTCCGATTGCTACAAGACTTAAAACGAGAAAAATAGAAATTGCTATAATAGTCCTGCTAGACAGCTTTTTCATTTGTATACAATACACCCATTATATCTTTTCTATTATAACAGAATTTTCGGTGTTATTGTAGTATAAAATTATAGAAGGATTTTTATTTTTGTTTTATAATGATTTTATGGTACTTAAAAACTTTATTGTGTTTGAAGGCATAGACGGAAGCGGAACTTCAACACAGATAAAACTTCTGCAGCAGAGCAATCCTCAGAAATATTTTTCAACAGCAGAACCTACAGACTTACCGACCGGCAGATTTTTACGAAAGATGCTTAAGGGAGAGTTTACCGTAGACGAAAAAACTAATTCCTATCTTTTTGCAGCAGACAGATGCGAACACATTTACGGTAAAGAAGGAATTATTTCAAAAATAAACGAAGGAAAAACCGTAATCAGCGACAGATATTTTTTCTCAAGCCTCGCATATCAGGCATCCGGCGGTGCAAAAGAAACTGCTGAGCTTGTAAACAGTACCTTTCCGCTCCCGGAATATCTGTTTTATTTTGAAATTAACCCACAGATATCACTTTCACGCGTCGAAAAAAGAAACTCTTCGAAAGAAATATACGAAACTCTCGAAAAACAGCTGAAAATCGCCTCTGAATACGAAAAAGTCATATCTTTTTACGAAAAAAAATCATGCGGAATGAAAATCATAAGGATAGATGCTTCGAAAACCATAGAACAGATCGCAGAAGAAATCCAGACAATCCTTAATAAACGATAAATAAAAGTAAAATCTGAAATTATAATGCCGATAATCAAGTTGTGAAAAGATTTTTTCTATGTCTTTTGTTTATTTCAGTTTTTCTTACTCTTCCTTTGACTAATGCAGATGCCTATATGGTAAAATATAAAGAGGAT
Source organism: Treponema sp. (assembly GCA_017548565.1). Taxonomy (GTDB): domain Bacteria; phylum Spirochaetota; class Spirochaetia; order Treponematales; family Treponemataceae; genus Treponema_D. The sequence goes on along the minus strand of JAFYZU010000054.1, from coordinate 76,535 downwards.
TATTACCGTCTGTTTCATGTCCATTACCAGCAGTATCCTGATGACTGTATGGAAAACATTTACTGGCTTGAAAAAGCAGTACAGGCAGATTTCTGCAATCCTCAGTTTGTGGATTTTAAGGTTATTTCAGAAAAACAATGGGAAAAATACAGATATCTTTTCCAGATGCACCTGAACTTAAAGCTCATCGAACAGCATATAAGGCTTGGACGCACTTATGATAAATATACAGTGTATTTTTACGATGCACCTTTTAAAGAACAGTATTTGAGAAATCTCGATAAATGTCTTTCATGCTATAAAGCAGGCTTATATTACTGGAAGGAAGCAAAGGTCTGGTACGAAAAGGCAAATGCCCCCTCGTTTTATTTCCTTACCATTACAGAAAAACAGGGATGGGAAGATGAACGTGAACGTATTTTCACCGGTGAGCTTGATTATGAAAAAATGCTGAACAGGGAAATCAGCCGTGTAGAAAAAAACATAAAACAACTTAACGAAATGTCAGAAAAATACTAGAATAATTCCTGCAATGATTGATTTAGACAGATATTTTGACTGGGCCGCCACAAGTCCTGTTGACAAAGAATTATTACAAAAAGCAGTTGATATTTCATGTGAAAACTGGGCAAATCCTTCAAGTACACATGAAGCCGGAAAAAAGGCCCGTGAAATTCTTGAAGAAGCACGAAATCGATGTGCCGTTTCACTCAATGTAAACCCCAGGACAATTTATTTTACCTCTGGCGGAACAGAAAGTGATCAGCTGGTGTTGCTTTCACTTTTAGCAAAACCTTCAAAAGGAACCGTACTCATAAGCTCAATAGAACATCCTGCAGTAAGGGAACAGGCTCAATCGCTCGTTAAATGCGGATGGAATGTCATTTCTTTGCCGTCAGATGAATACGGAATAATTAGCGCTGAAACAGTAAAAAAGCATATTACGGATGAAACAATGCTTGTATGCATAATGGCAGTTAATAATGAAACCGGAGTTATACAGCCGATATATGAAATTGCAGATACAATCAGAAAATGCAGTGAAGGAAAACGAAAACCTAAATTTCACGTAGACTGCGTTCAGGCAGCCGGTAAAATCCCGCTTGATTTATCATACGACGGCATAGATTCTGCAGCTTTAAGCTCACATAAAATATGCGGACCGCGTGGAATCGGAATTCTTTATCTGAAAGATAAAATCGAACCTTTTGTAAAAGGCGGCGGACAGGAAAACGGTATAAGAAGCGGAACAGAAAACGTATCAGGTGCGCTTGCTTTTTCATACTGCCTTGAAAAATATTATATGAACGGAAATATTAAAGAAATTTTTGCATCTCCCGATAAAAACCAGCTGTACATGAATTATTACGAAAAATGCAGGAATTTCATTGAGAAGCTTTCACAAATCAAAGGATGTACGATTATTCCGAAGAACAGGATGTTAAAAAATGAATATTTTTCTCCGTTTGTAGTTCAGGCTGCTTTTAAAAATATTCCGGGGAATGTTTTATTACGTGCACTCGACTCAAAAAGATTTTACATCTCTACAGGAAGCGCATGCTCTTCAAGAAAAAACTCACGTCCTGTTCTTGAAGCGATGCATGTAGAATCTGCATTACGTGAAAACTCAGTTCGATTCAGTTTCGGACCTTTGACGACAGACAAGGGACTAAACGATTTAATTGAAGCAGTAAATGAAATAAATTCACAGTTCAACAGATAAACAGACTTAAAAGATTATCTATTTGCAATTTATCGCCGTTTATGATAGATTGAAAAAGGTCATTATGAGGAGCTTTTATGGGAGCACGTGGAGAATTATTTACAACCCAGATTTATCTTGATAACCGTTCATATTTTTTCAATGTAAAGGAAAATCGAACCGGTGATGTTTTTCTTCAGATTGTAGAAAGCAAAAACCGTGATGGTGCTGAACAAGATCGCCATCAGATTGCAATTTTTGCAGATGACATGCAGAAATTTTTGCAGGGACTGAATAAATCACTTGATTTCGTAGAAAAAGACAGAAAACAGCGCCAGAAAGCAGCAAAAGAAAAGAAAGCCGCAAAGGAAGCAAAATACGGAGCTTCTAAAAAGAAATATGTCGTAAAATCAGAAAAAAAATCAGAACCGGTAAAAAAGACCGGAAGAATTCATGTTGTAAGCAAAAGACCTTCAACAGAAGATAATTCAAATTAATAGTTAAACGAAAGACGTTGAATCGGTGAAGGACCGATTTTTCTGCATACCTTTATATGATCCTGAGTCGGATATCCCTTATGTTTTGCATAACCGTACTCGGGATATTTTTTATCCATTTCTATCATAATACGATCACGGCAGGTTTTTGCAAGAATGGATGCCGCCATGACACAGGGATATTTTCCGTCTGCTTTCGGCTCACATCTGCATTCAATCTCAACATCAGGGCAGAAATTACCATCTGTTATTCCGCTGATTGTATAACTTTCAAGCTTGTGTTCAGCCACCCACAAAGGAAGCATTTTTTTCATATTTTCAAAAGCCATTTTCATTGCCAGAAGACTTGCCTGAAGTATGTTTATTTTATCTATCGTAAAATTATCGACAAGACCTGTTCCCCAGCATGCCTTTTCCTTAATGACCGCTTCGGCAAAATTTCGTTTTTTTTCGGAAAGTTTTTTAGAGTCATTTAAAATTTCAAGAGGAAAATCTGAAGGTAAAATTACACAGGCTGCACTTACTGGCCCTGCAAGAGGTCCTCTTCCCGCCTCATCAAAGCCTGCCTGTAAAATCTCAATAGCCATAATGCTCGTTACCGTTTTCATTCAACGAAGATTTTGAATCAGTATAAACAGGAATAAAATTACCTTTCTGTTCAATTTCTGCATTAAGCTTGTTGGACAGGAAATTTCCTGACACTGAATTAAATTCTGCGAAACGTCCTTTATTAGCAGTTACCTTAAAGAAATTGTTCTTTATGTTCAGGTTACCACCGTTTACACAGACAATCATCGCTGTTTTTGAAACTGCATTGATTGTTGAATTACTTAACGTTACGTTTGTTTTTACCCCGTTTATAAAGGTTATGAAATTTTCAGATACGACTGCGGCTATTGTATTTAAAACATTAACCGATGATTTATATGCATCGATAAAAACAGAAAAAACAGTAAAATCGGTATTAATGATGCAGTCAAATATATCAAGAGTTGAATTTTCAAGTTTGAACAATGAAGCATTGTTCGTTTCGAAATATCCGTTTTTCTGATTACAGCTTATCTGACAGTCACGGATTACGAGGCTTGCACTTTTTATTACAAGATTTGCACCGTTTTCAAAAATAATTTCTGCATTTTCCTTATTAAGAAATTCACAGTTTGATAAAAGCGAATTCTGTGGTTTCGAAACATGCATTTTTCCCTTGATTTTTACTTTTGCATATCGTCCTTTATTAAGATTTAATAAGAGTTCATCAAAAGATTTAAATGGTGCGCTTATAGTACCGTTTGAAAGTTCCACAGAGGATTCTTCATCATAATAATAATTATACTGATCTATAACAACGCTGTATTCTGTTTCTTTACTTACATTTTTTTCTGTCTTTGCATACGCCTTAATCTTATAAAATGCAGCACCCTTTTCGTCAGCTTTTAAATTAATTACGATGCTGTTTTTAGATGCTTTTTTATAACTTCCCATTACTATATCTGAAGCGTTTACTTCTTCATAGGAATTAAGGTTATCTTCATCGAGAATGTAAGGTTCACTGATTGCATAATAAAGCACAGAACCTTTTTCTGAAGTTACGGTAACCTTCATGTCATCGTGTGTGTAATACGAAGAATTGCTTACTGAAATTACAGGTTGTGACGGAGGACGTTTATTAAGACGATATTTCTGTTTTACTGTTCCCTGATAGACTGAATCTGAAAAAACACCTATTTCAAGTTCACCTTCAAGACATTCACCATAAAAAGCATCTATACTGAACTGCCTGTATAATTCCTGAAAATCCTTTGAATCTGCCGCCTGAATGCTCATTGCATAAGATTCATCCCCATCGATGGAAAATACGAGTGTTTCGTCCTCCGTTAAAGTCTGTCTGATTTTCGGAGCAGGAGGAATTGAATAGCTTTCTACAGGATTTCCCTGCTCATATTCAATACTCTGCCATGAAATTACATGAGGCTTTGTCCTGTCAATCGTTTTATTTTTTTTAGGAAGCTCCCAGTATTCATCATCAATTTTATAAATATAATTATCATCCTTTATGATGATTGTATTCCAGTCTTTTATTTCAAAAGGAAGATTTTTTCTTGTAAAAAGTCCCTGCTTCTGAGGAATAGTCTGAACTATACAGCGGTAGTATTTTCCTGCATCCTTGTCGCGGAAGGTACAGGGAATGTATCTTGGAAGAAGATTATCAAGAGATATTTCAAGATTCTGTCCGTCTATAAAAGAATCCGGTGGTAATCCGAAAGAATATTCGAGCTCCGAAGGAATTGATAAAACTCCACCAGAATAACTTAAAATTCCTGAATTATAAAAACGAGATATGAACGAAGAATAGCTTTTACCGTAAGCATTATCCTGATTTACACTATATTTTACCGTAACCTCTTCCTTTCTTTTACCGCTTCTGGCAATCCTCAGTTCAATTTCACCGTCAATATCAATTAAAACAGGACCGTCATAGGCAAAGCCCGAGGTTTTAGGATCATCTCCGTTAAGTGAATAAAAGTATTCTGCACCATCTGAATTATCTATTACAAGAGGCTGCATGTTCGACCAGTTTCCTTCAACGGGACTTAATACTTTAATTTGAGAAAAACCATAAGATAAATACAAAAAAGAAAGACTTAAGGCAAATAAAAGCTTTTTCATAATCCTCCGGAAACTACAATCCTAAGAATGGATCTAAAACATCCTTTAATTCAGGATCATTATCATAATAATATTTCTGAAGTTCTTCCTTTGAAAGACCGACAAGCTCATGACTTAAGTAATGAATCCAACGGTTTTCTTCAGGCTTTGTTATTTCAATTCTGCGGCAATAATAATCAGGCTGTACAGGAAGCTGCTCCTTGTAATATGTAAAATATTTATAATCATGGACAACAACCTTTACGTCTTCACGAGGGATGCCGCGGCTGTTCATAAGTGCTTCAACAAGACAATTGATTGTTTTTCCTGAATCAAAAATATCATCAACCAAAAGGATTTTATCTCCAGGGCGCAGATTTTCAGGCGGATAAGTCCATCCGTCAATAAAAACCTTTGTATGCTGTGCAACATCAGTATAACTTCTGGCAACAACTCCTGCATATAATACAGGATGAAATTTATTTACCTTGCATAAAATCTTAAAATATTCACTTATAACGTTTGCCATATAAGCACCGCCTCGAAGTGAACTGTAAATTACATCCGGGATAAAACCATCCTTGTATATTTTATGAGCAAGCTTAAGTGCATTGTTTCTCACAGTTTCATAAGGAAGAAATTCTTTTATCATCGTAAATCCTCAATAATCGTTAATTATAATTTATTATTATCCTTTTTACAAATTTATTATATTTTCACAAAGCTCATCAAGCTCAGTCTTAATATGACTTATGATAATTACTGCCCTTTTTTCCTTTTCAGCAAGAACCTTTATTAAAGTCATGATATTTTTTTTATTATTTTCATCCTGTGATGCAAAAGGTTCATCAAGAAGCATAAGCTTACCGGGATATGCAAACGCACGTGCAATTGATGCCCTTTGTTTTTCTCCACCACTTAAATCACTGCAGCGAGAATCTTTTTTATGCATAAGGTTTAATTTTTCAATCCAATACAACGCTTTTTCCGTGCATGTCTTTTTATCATAAAGATTTTTAAGAGGAAGCATTATATTTTCAAGTACACAAAGATTTTCTATAAGACGATGTTCCTGAAACACATACGAAATATCATCTGTATTTTTAACGATTTTTCCAGTTACACAAAAATCATCTGAATCAAGAATTCCTGAAATGTAATTTAAAAGAGTTGTTTTTCCAGTCCCTGTCGGGGCACTTATTCCTGTAATCTGCGATTCATTAATCTTTATCGAAAAATTATTTATGAGAGTTTTTTTATTGTCTGTTATATTAAGATTTTTTATTTCAAGCAGCATAATATTTCCCGTTTATTTTTTTTACGAAATATGAAAATAAAAGTTCAAGTAGAAAGCTCACGGTAACTATAAATAAAGTTGCAGCAATAACACTGGAAGTTTCAAGATGAATATGCTCCTGCTGAAGATAAGTTCCAACTGCTTTAGAGGGAAGACTTATTACTTCTCCTGCAATCACGACCTTCCAGCAAAGACCGAAAACAGAAAGAGCTCCGTTTAAAAAATAAGGAATGACATTAGGAAGCTTTATATATCGGAAAATCTGTTTTTTCGAAAGCTTATAGACCTTTGCCATTTTTAACAGTTTTTTATCACATTTAAAAAAACCGGACGTAACTGAATTAATCATAACGGGTAAAGTCATAAGAATGCATACAAAAACAGGAACTGTATTTGATTTAAACCAGAACAAGGCAATGAGAATTATAGAAAGAACAGGAGTTACCCTTATTACTGAAAGCGGAAATTTTAATAAATCATTGAAAAAAGAATTTGTTCCGGTTAATAAACCGATTAAGGCTCCAAAAATAACAGTAATCAGAAAAGATATAAAAACCCGTAAAAGCGTATTGATAAAATTTATCCAGAAGGGTTTTTTTATGCACAGGCTGAAAAACGAAGAAAGAACCTGAAGAGGTCCCGGTAAAATTAATGATGAGGAAATGAGCTTTGACAAAAGACACCATAAGGCAAAAAAAATTATAAGAGAAAGACAATAAATGCTTATTTTCCTTATGATGCCTTTATTCATTTTTTATACTGTCAGAAATAAAATCCTTCGTCCGGTAATTTTCCACCGATCGATTCCGGATTATTCTGCATGAAAAGATTCAGAAGCTCATCAACCTTAGGTTTTGCATTCATGGATTTGATGAATACATAATTTGATTTTGGAATTGCAGCTTTAACTACATTTGCCGCAAGACCAAGCTCAAGCTTTTCACAAACTTCCCCAGCAAGCTCCGGATTTTTTAAAGTCCATTTAAGTGATTTTTCATACTGTTTTAAAACTGTATTCATTAAATCAGGATGTTCAAGTGCAAACTGTTTTGTACATACCATGACAGTTAAAGGATAGATTGCTTTTTCACCGTTAATCTTTGCATACAAATCCTGAAAATCGGCTGCCGTTACGACATCTTCAGATTTAAGCTTTGCAATCGTAGAAAAAGGCTCAGGTACAACTGCATATTCAATTTTTCCGGCAAGAAGATTAGCAACAAGTTGGGCTGTAGGAATTGAAAAATCAAGCGTAACACCATCCTTAGTATTGACTTCAATATTCATCTGCGACAAAAGATATCGGAACATATATTCAGGAGTAGCGCCCTGTCCTGCAACGTAAACCTTTTTTCCCTTTAAATCAGAAAGTGCCTTTATTTTTTTATCTTTTGTAATAAGGCTGATATTACCGTTTCCGGTAATTGCACAGCATACTAAAGTTCCGTTTGATGAATTATAAACTTTAGCGGCAACGTTTACCGGTAAAAAACCAATGTCAATTTCCTTCTTTATAAGCTTTGGCAGAAGAGACTGTGCATCTGCAAACTTTTCAAATTTAAGACCGGATGTCTTAATCCTTTTTGTGTTTTGCAGCATATAAGCCGCAGGAACACAACTTGGTCCGTTCAAAACACCAATCTTTACCTCCTGTGCCTTAAGAATACTTGCAAAAGCACAGAAACTTAACGCTAAAAGAAATACTTTCCTCATATACACCTCTTTTCTGTTATTATAACCTTTTCTTTATTCATATCCATATTCTTACTAACAAGTTTTACCTTGAGACTGTTACCGCTTGTTTCAATGCTTACACAATTATAGCTTCCCTGTTCATTTTTAAGTATTTCCATCGAAAGCGGATCTTCAATCTCTTTTCTGATAAGTCGGCGCATCGGTCTTGCTCCCATGCTTGGATTATAACCGTGTTCAATAAGATATTTTTTTGCTTTTGGTTTTATATCAATCGTTATATGCCTGTCCTTAAGCCGTTCTTCAAGATCTGCAAGCTGAATATCAAGAATCTTTGCAACTTCTTTTTCTGATAATGCATTGAATACAATTACATCATCAATTCTGTTTATAAGTTCAGGATTCAAAAGCTTTTTGAGTTCATTCATCGCACTTGATTTTATTTCATCATAAGAGAAAAGACCTTCCTGTGTACCAAAACCGACTTTGCCTTCGTTTGTAATCTGACGCGCACCTGCATTACTTGTCATGATAATTACACAATTCCTGAAATTTACCGTATGACCAAGATTATCACAAAGCTCGCCTTCTTCGAGTAACTGCAAAAGAAGATTAAAAATATCAGGATGTGCTTTTTCAATCTCATCAAGAAGAACAACAGAATACGGATGGCGGCGGACCTTTTCAGTAAGAACGCCACCCTCTTCATATCCTACATATCCGGGAGGAGCACCAATGAGCCTGCTTGCGTTATGTTTTTCCATATAATCAGACATATCTATTCTGATTAAAGATTCTTCGGAACCGAATAAATATTTTGCAAGCGCTTTGGCAAGCTGGGTTTTACCGACACCTGTTGGTCCAAGAAAAATAAAGGAACCGACCGGATGTTTTGGAGAAGAGATTCCTGCTCTGCTTCGTCTGATTGCACCGCACAAAAGGTTTACTGCTTCATCCTGCGCAATAACCGTATTATGAAGCTCTTTTTCCATGTTGATTATTCGTTCGGTTTCAGATGAAGTCATATGTTCAAGAGGAATACCTGTCATTTCACTGATGATTTTTTCAACATCCTCTGAGTTTACAACCTTTGCAGGTGTTGTACCATTCTGTTCCCAAAGCTCTGAATACATGGAAAGACGCTGTTTAAGCTGGATTACCTTATCCCTTACAATTGCGGCATTTTCATAATTCTGATTCTTAACAAGATTCTGCTTTTCAATTTCAAGTTCACGCTTCTGTTTTTCAAGCTCGGCAAGCTCTGACGGTTTATTTTCTTCCTGAATTTTTTTAGCGGCACCTGTTTCGTCAAGAATATCAATTGCTTTATCAGGGAGAACTTTTTCCGGAATATAACGCTTTGAAAGTTTTACGATGGATGGAATTACATCACGGGAATAAACGACATTATGATATTTTTCATATCTTGTTTTTATTCCTTCAAGAATCGTTATAGTTTCTTCTACGGTCGGTTCTTCAACCTTTACTACCTGAAATCTTCGTTCAAGTGCCATGTCTTTTTCAATATGACGTGTATATTCTTTGGTAGTTGTTGCACCTATTATCTGGATTTCACCACGCGATAAAGCAGGTTTCATGATGTTCGAAGCATCCATAGTGCCTTCATTACCACCTGCTCCGATAATTGTATGAAGCTCATCTATAAATAAAATAATATCAGGATTTTCCTTAAGCTCTTTTAAAAGCTTTGTCATCCTTTCTTCAAATTCACCCCTGTATTTTGTTCCCGCAACAAGTGCCGGTAAATCAAGTGAAAGGATTCTTTTTTTGCATAAATCAAGAGGAACATTACCGCTTGCAATTTTCTGTGCAAGACCTTCAACAATTGCAGTTTTACCAACTCCAGGTTCACCGGTAAGAACAGGATTATTTTTATTTCTTCTTGCAAGAATCTGAATTATACGATGGATTTCTTTTTCACGACCTACAACAGGATCACATTTATTTTCTCTTGCAAGCTTAGTTAAATCACGGCTGTATTCCGAAAGGAAAAGAGTTTTCTGCTTTTTTGAAGTTTTTTCTGTATCTGATTTTTTTTCTTCAAAAACTGAAAAAAGACCGCCGGATGTTTCATCAGAAAAAAGACTTCTGAAAACCGTGTCAACAAGATTTTCGGCCCTTTCCTGTCTGATTGAAGAGCTCTGCTGCTGCTGGATTTCCATGACGACAAAACGCGCATCCATGATTGTATAATCACTTGCGGCAAAGAATCTTGCTGTTATGCTTCCTTCTTCCCTGATAGCGGCAAGAAGTAAATGTTCTGTACCGATGTAATCATTATGAAGTGCGCTTGCTTCAATATCTGCAATTCCTATAAGCTGCTGATACCGCCTGCTCAAAGGAACGTTATCAAGAGTCGGAACTTTTGTATCTTCACTGAAAAATTTTTCTATTATTTTCTGCAGATCATCAGGATTAAGCATAAGCTTTGAAAAAACTGAATATGACAATCCCTGTCTGTTTTTTAAAATTGAAAGAATAATGTGCTCAGGTAAAAGCTGTCTGCTTCCAAGTTTTCTTGCTTCATCTTGTGCAAATACCCCGATTATTTCTTTAGCACGAGGAGAAAAATTCTTCATGATAACCTCAAACAAATATATTTAGCCTTTATATTATCGGCATAAGAGGTTTATTTTAGCATATCAAATTATGCGTTAAATCATGATTTTCTGAGAATCTCAAGAGGTTTTTCTTTACCCGCTTTTGCAGAAGGAATTATGCTTACTATAAGAGAAAGCATTACAGTTAATGAAGCGACAAGGAAAACCTGTCCAAATGAAATCGTAACCGGAATATTCTGAAGATAATATGACGGATCCATCAATCTTATGATAGAAATATCATCTATCGCAGTACCCTTCAAAAGATAGAAATATCTGGCGAAAAAGTTAACAATCTTTTCTACAACAGCAATCAGCTGGTTAGAATTTACAGACAAAAGAAGTCCGACCGGAAGACCGATTAAAACTCCCCCGATTCCACATGCCATGCCGGTTAATAAAAACGAAATTGTAATTCCCGATGGCGTTGCTCCGATGCTTTTTAATATTGCGATTTCCTTTCTTCGTTCCATTACAAGCATTACGATTGCAGACGAAACATTAATGCTTGCAACAAGAACTATGAGAATCATAACAAAGATGAGCATGACTTTTGTTGAAGAAAAATTCTGAAATTCATTCTGATGCACCTGATCCCATCTGTAGAAATTTGCTTCGGTTGAATTTTCCATCTGAAGTTTTGCCTGAATGCGGACTAAATCGGGAGAATATGCATCTTTAGTCTGAAGCATTATCGTATAACCTGCATTTGTCCTCGATAAAGTATCATAAGCGACAGAAAGAGGTACAAATACCCATAATGCATCAAGCTCCTGATATCCGGAAGAAATGACTGCACATACCTTAAAAGATGTAAGCTTTGGTACAAGTCTGTCACCAGCCCTGCGTGTTGTAATTATACGGATTGAATCTCCCGGATGAAGATTAAGGATTTCTGCAAGTTTCTGACCGATTGAGCATACCTTTTCATTTTTCATGGCAGCAGCTGTATAATCCTTGATGGAGCCTTCTGTTTCATAAAAAAGAGAACAGAAATAGGAATTCCTGTCAAAAATATCTGCATCCATCGCACGTATCTGCGCACCGGTCCTGTAATCACTTGATGCGGCGAGTGCATTTATATCCATTTCGGCATAGGTATTCAGAATTCCGTCATATTTTCTGTATGATTCTGCATAATGCTGATAAAGTTCTGCTGTTTCGGTTTCAATTATCGCAGGAGAAACATAAGCCTGAATATGACTGGATGAAAGTCCTATGATTCGTTCTGTCATTCCTTCTATCATTCCGTTGGAAATGGCCATTACAACAATAAGGGGAACAATGCTTATTCCTATGCAGATTAACGCTCCGAACAGACTTCTTCTGGCAGAGGATTTTTTTTCAGTTTTCGGGAAAATAAGACTTTTCGCAAATTTTAAAGATGAACTGAATGTCATTTTTCTCCCCTGAAATCTACCGGTTTTAATTTACCGCCAGAAATTGTATATGCCACATCACCTTTTTTTGCAAGCTTCATGTCATGGGTAACAAGAATCAAGGTTTTTTTATATTTTTCAACCATAGAAAACAAAAGATCACCGATCATCGAAGCATTGGCAGGATCAAGATTTCCTGTAGGTTCATCCGCAAGAATAAGTTCAGGATTATTTATCAGAGAACGGGCAACAGCTACCCTTTGCCTTTCTCCTCCCGATAATTCAGAAGGAAGATGATTTTTTCTTTCATAAATACCGACATCCTGTAAAAGCTGCACTGCCTTCAGAACAGCTTCTTTTTTAGGGACTCCTGCAATCAGAGCGCTCATATATACATTTTCAAGAGCCGTAAAATCCTTGAGAAGATAATGAAATTGAAAGATAAGTCCAAGAAATTTTGAACGGTAAGAAGCAATCTGTTCTTCATTGAGCTTATTGACTTCATTTCCGGCGGCAATTACTTTACCTGCAGTAATTCTGTCAATTCCACCGATGATATTTAACAAAGTACTTTTACCGCTTCCACTTTCTCCGACAATAACAAGCTTACATCCTTTTTCTACACTAAGATTCAGATCCTTCAGGATTGTAAGTTTTTCACTTTCCGTAACATATGTTTTTTCAAGTCCTGTAATTTCAACAATTTTATTCATCGTGAAGAACCTCCGCTACTGTTAATTTCAATACATTTTTACTTGCCGCCCACGAAGCAAATAAAGGTGCCGCTATACCGAACAATGCTATCATTACAACCTCAGATAAAATGATTTTTGCATCTATGCCTGCATAAACCGCATAAAGTGAATTCTCGTGAACAAACATCAGATTTTCAGGATTGAAAAAGGCAGTAATTATATATTGAATTGAATACATGATTTTTGATGCAGTAATAAAAACAAATGAACTGTTTACGCTTATAAGAAGTCCAAGAATGACTCCTGAAAAAGAACCTATAAGCCCCGTAAAAAATCCGCGCATTACAAAAACAGACTGTATATTCGAAGACCGGGCGCCGATTGCCGAAAGAATTGCTATTTCATTTCGTCGTTCAAAAACAAGGCGTCTCATTCCATTATAAATGTTCACACCTACAACAAGAAAAATAATCGCAACAAGAATCAGAAGCATGTTTTTTTCTATGCGAAGGGCTCCGAAAAAGGTTTTATTATATTCGCGCCAGGACTGATATTTTGCCTGTGGCAGTGATTTTTTAAGTATATTAATTGCATGAAGGTCAGCATTTGATTCTTTAAGTTTTATTCCATAAACAATTTTTGCATCGTTACCGAAATATTTCATTCCGTCGGCAAGACTTATAAAGCAGTACGAACTGTTGATTTCGCTGTAGCCGCAGGTAAAAATGCCGGTTACTGTAAAAATCCTGTCACTTGAAAAAAGCTCTACATCATCACTGCCGCTTAAAACAAAAAGATTTACTTTATCTCCTGGACGAACAGAAAGCTTTCTTGCAAGTGTTGATCCAAGAACTATGGAATTATCGTCAAGCACGAACGAACCGTTTATCATCTTAAGTTCTTTTGAAAAGCCCTTATCTGTCCAGTAAATACTCGGATCTACTGCACGGATTAATGCAGCCTGTTCCTTTTCATTTTCTGCTGCCATTAATGTCTGTGCTTCGTAAAATCCTGTTACCGAAAGAATCTCTTTATTTTTATCGCACGTCTCGTACAAATCCATAAAATGTTCATCATCAAGTTTAGAAACCCGTATATGATATGAAGAAATTTCCATGATTGAATCTATAAAAGACATCTGAAAACCGTTCATAATGCTCATTACTACAATAAGCGTCATAACTCCAAAGCATATTCCGAGTGTGGCAAGCTTTGATGTTGCCTGAGAGCGTCCATTTCTGTCTACGCGGGAAAAACGTCGTGAAATTTCAAAAATCCAGTTAGTTTTATTTATAAATTGCCTGAGTTTACTCATATTTTTTTTCTCTTATGATAACATCATCCTGCATATAAACATCTTTTGTTTTTTTATTATTCTCATAATAAGAAGTTACCGACAGTCCTTCATCAAACGTTATTACAGTAACATAATCGTTCTTTGAAGAATACTGCGTTTTAAGCTTTATTTCACCATTCTCGTAATATTCATAGTCCGGTGGAATTTCTTCATCTATATTATAAATGTAAACCTGTTTTTTTTCAAAAGTTACACCTGATGAAAAATCTGATTCAACTTCTTCGGTAAGCCTGTCGCTGTCGTCATATTTCCAGGTAAAAGATTTCTGCAGCGCATTTTTATCATAAAATTCACTTAATCTTGCAAGACTGCTTTCCGGCTTATAAAAAACCTTTATAAGTGAATCATTAGCTCTTGTAACCTTGATTTCGGGATATTCGCTTTTACCGTTATAAGAGTATTCTTCGCTGCATATAAGCTTTGCATTCTTAATATCTGGTATATCCCAGCTTTCTGTTTTAATGAGTCTGTAAAAATCATCATAAAAGGAACGCATGAAATTCTTTGAATCTGTTGAAATAAAGATTTTCTTTTCACCGAGCTGCTGGGGAATGAATATTTCTTTACCGTATTCCATTGATTTTAAACGAAGCTTTGAATCAAGAAGCCTTTTTTCAACTGAAACCGCTTCTTCAGGATTATCCATATTATAAGGAACTGTAATGGAAGCATTATTTTCAAGAAAAGACATTATATCTTCACCAATGCGCTGTTCTTCTATACCATTCAAAACGTTGTCTACCCATTCACCGTCATCAAGCGCTTCAAGATAATATCCCTCGCAATCGATGAGACCAGTCAATTCAGGATAAAACTGCTCTATAAGATAAAGTCCGTTGTCTTCATGAAGAAGCTTTTTCTCAAAATCCTTCGGAAAATAAAAACTGTCTGCGTCAGGTAAATCACTTTGATGAAAAAGTCTGTTTCTTAACAGTTCGTATGTAATATTATGCTTTGATTGATATATAAGATCCGGTTTTTTTGAGCACGAGAATAATGCAAATAATAATAAAACTGGAAGTACTGTCTTTTTCAAATCTTATAATCCTAAAAATTCATCTATATAGCTTTCCGGATTGAACGGAGCAATATCTGCATATTTTTCACCGGTACATACAAAGGCAACAGGGATGTTCAGTTCACGACCGATTGATACTGCTACCCCACCTTTTGCCGTAGAATCATATTTTGTCATAATAAGGGCATCTATTCCTACAGCCTCATTGAAAACCTCTGCCTGACGTAAAGCATTCTGACCGGTAGTTGCGTCTATTACGATGATTTTCTTATAGCATCCTTCATCTGCCTTAAGCTTACATGTCCTGTCGATTTTCTGAAGTTCCCGTACAAGATTTTCCTTATTATGAAGACGACCCGCTGTATCTGCAAGAACAAGTCCAGGTCCCTTTGCTTTAAGCGCATCTGCCGCATCAAAAACAACAGCCGAAGGATCAGATCCATGCTGATGACTGACTACCCGTACTCCCACTTTTTCTCCATGGAGATTAAGCTGTTCTATAGCTGCCGCACGGAATGTATCTGCAGAAGCAAGTACAATATTATCCGTTCCATGATTTTTATAGTAGAGTGCCATTTTTGCAACAGATGTAGTTTTACCGACTCCGTTTACACCAAGCACCATCCATACATTCTGCTTACCGCTCTGTATTTCAAGATTAACTGATTGTACACTTTCCAAAAGAAGCTTTTTCAATTCCTGAAGAATCTGCTGTTCATCGTTGATTTTGTTTTTTGAACAGATCTGTTCAAGTTCATCGACAATAAAATATGCGGTTTTTGCACCGATATCTCCTTCTACAAGAATATCTGTAAGTTCTTCGAAAAATTCTTCATTTATCTTGTTTTTTGAAAAAAGTGATTTGAATTTTGCACCAAAGGATTTTTTCATTCTTCTGCTCCTTTATCATCAGTTAATTGTGACTTTTCTGCTTCTATATCATCAGTTGATTGTACTTCTTCTGATTGTAAATCTTCAAATTTAAAATCTTCTGCAAGTACGGCCTGTTTTGGAAGAACAGAATCTGCCGCAATAAGATATCGTACAAGCTCATAAACAAACCATACTCCGCAGCCGATTGTTATTCCCGCAGAAACAATGCTTGCTGTATGCCAGGCATTCAGTTCATTTTCGTTTGACGAAGATGTATTTGCATAAGTCTGATATTGACCTCTTGTAACCATTAATGGAATTACACTTGTAATCAGCATGCTGTACGAAAAATACATTTTACGTCTATGTTTTTCAATATATGCGCTTGTGTTTTCAGGATTGGCAGTTACCATATAGGTTTTATCTGCTTCAAGGTTATCAGCCGGAATATAGAAAAAGACAGTTTTATCTTTTGAAGCGATAAATTCACCAAGGATTTCTTTTCCATTTATCGTAATTCTGGAATATTCTTCGGTAAGCTTTTCTGCCTTTTGTCCGTTCGAGAAAAAATCACCTTCAGATGGTTGTGCAAGAGTTATATTTATGTTCTGCTGTTCAGTTTTTTTCATAAGGACGTTTATTGAATAAATTTTATTTCCTGAAAAAGCATAGGATGCGCCTGCAGAATCATATCCGTCTGCAATGAACTGAATGTAATGAATTCCTGAATCAATTATAAATTCCTCAGGTATTCCGGACTGAAGCACATCGTCTATATACATTTCAAGCTTTGAATCAAGCACTTCATTTTCAACCGTAAGTAAAATTTTGACGGGAATTGCATTGGTGATTGCAGGAGAAAGCTCACGGGCAATGCTTGTAGAAATTAAATCTGCTTCATTCAGATTACCGACTTCAGTTACGGATGCGATAAGTTTTGCTCCCGGATAAAGATAAAGCTCTACAGTGATTTTTACATAATCTGAATATTTAGTGATTGTTCCTGTAATAAGTGCATTTATTTTTTTACTGTAAATCTCATTTTCAAACCTTTTGCTTAAATAACCGCTTTTCCGGCTTTCTTCTGACGGTTCATAAAGAGAAGCATAATCATTGTTATAAAAAACGATTCTTTCAAGAGAAGGAGCCGTATCATCATTTGAAAGAAAATTCATGAATGAAGATTTTTCTTTATGCGAAAGCTCATCCGGATGAAGATACTGCAATTCAAGCTCCTTCTGCTTCTGAAGGTTTTCATCTATTTTTTCCCTTATTCCCTGAATTTTTTTATCTGCTTCATTGAGTTTTAACGAAAGTTCCTTATTTGAATAATTACCAAGTACAAGCGCATCTTTTTTCTGGACCTCAGCAGAAAGCTGTAAAAAAAGTGAATTCCGTTCATTTTTCTGCAGGAACAGTTGTCTTGCAAGCTTTTCGTCTGCATCGACGGTACGCGAAAGATTTGTACTCAGCTTTTCAAGAATTCTCGAAGGAAACATCATGGAAATTCCTTCAGAAACTGAATCTGCCGCAGGCTTACTGAAGCTGAATTTCTGTGCCGCAATTATCCATCCGTCCGATGAATTACAGAAGGCTTTGAAAAAGAGAAAACTGAACGATACTAAAAAAACAATCCTTTTAATACTATTCATCTTCATCATCATCAGAAGAATCATCCATTGGAAGACCTTTCCATTTGGCTACCAGATAAGCATTCATAAACTCATCAAGATCACCATCCATAACTCCCTGAATGTTTCCGACTGAATATTTTGTCCTGTGATCTTTTACCATTGTATAAGGACAGAAAACATATGAGCGGATCTGACTTCCGAACGAAATATCCTTCTTTTCTGCTGCGAATTTTGAATTTTCCTTTTCTTTTTCCTGACGGTAATATTCATAAAGACGAGCCTTGAGCATATTCATACAGGTCTGTCTGTTCATAATCTGACTTCGTTCTGTCTGACATGCAACTACAATACCGGTTGGAATATGAGTAAAGCGTACTGCCGAATCAGTTTTATTTACATGCTGACCGCCTTTACCGCCCGCTCTGTAAGTATCTACCCTTAAATCTTCCGGTCTTATATCTACTTCAATCGTATCATCAAGAACAGGATATACATAAACAGATGCAAAGGATGTATGTCTTCTTGCATTTGCATCAAACGGACTTATTCTTACAAGACGATGGATTCCTCCTTCCCCCTTAAGATATCCATATACAAATTCACCGCTGATCTGAATTGTAATGCTCTTGATTCCGCCTTCTGCTTCAAGTTCATCAAGAACTTCTGTTTTATATCCATGACGCTCTGCCCAGCGCAGATACATCCTGCTTAACATAAACGCCCAGTCACACGCCTCGGTACCACCGGCACCCGCATGAACAGTAAGATAAGCATCGTTCTGATCTACTTCATCACTTAAAAGATTGAGGATATTAAGCTTTTCGAAGGATTCTTTTGCATCATTGAACATTGTACGTACTTCTTCTTCATCGGCTGCATCACCTGACTCTTCGGCAAGCTCATACATCGCTTCGATATCGTCCATCTGTGAAAGAAGCTTTCGCCATGGTTCAACCCTGTTTTTTAATTTTCTTATCTGCGACATTACTTTTTCTGCCGCTTCATGATTATCCCAGAAACCCGGTGCTTCGGTTAGTTTTTCTTTTTCTTTGATTGAGTTATCTATTGAAGCCCAGTCAAAGACGCCCCCAGACATTTGAGATTTCCTGTTTTAATTCCTGAACAGGTATTTTTAATTCTTCTAACATATATATAAAAATACCAAGAATTTTGATAATTGACAATTAAGAAAACTATAAATATTATTAAAATATGAAGAAATTATTAAGTGTTTTATTTTTTGCATTATTTTTATCTCCCTTAAGCGCAGAACGTCCTGTTGTCAGAAATATTACTGCTTCATATACAAAGGGAACAAAAATCAACGTTTACTGGGAGTTACCCGAGGATTGTGAGCCTGCAGTTACAAGACTTCTCGTATACCGAACAACATTCCAGGTTTCTTCATACAACGATATCATTGATTTAGAACCGGTAGTCCAGCTTTCTGCAGATGCATCGGGCTTTACAGACAAAGTAAGCGATTACCGCGATTATTTTTATACCGTAATAAGCTTTACCAGTGAACCATATAAACTTGTCCTTTCTTCAATGAATACAACAGTAAATTCGGTTCATATAAAGCAGCAGCCGAAAAAAACAACTGCTGAACGTAAAACTAAGGATGAACCTCTTTATTCAAAAGACAAGCTTCGCCAGACTCCTCTTCCATTTCTTGATTATACGGATGGCATTGAAAAAGAAGAGCAGATTTCCGATGAAACAGCTCGTGAAGCAATGCAGTTTTCGGTTTCATCAGATAAAAACAGTTCAATCGTAAATCCTTATTATTTTGAAGATGACCTTGTTTCGCCGGATGGTGGTGATGATTATATTCTTTTTGAGATTCTTAAAAATACTTTTGTTCAGGAAAAATACGAAGAGGCTGTTACTCAGCTTACAAGACTGACAAAAACAAATATTTCAAAAAGCGTTCAGAACAGGGCATTTTTCTATATCGGCGAAGCACAATATTTCCTTGCCGATTACGAGGCTTCTGCAAAAGCGTTTGCACAAGTTTCACAAGTCTATCCGCTTCAGACAAGAAAATGGATAAACAATGTTCTGGACAAACTTGTGATTGAAGAATAAATCAATAGATGTTTCTCAAAAGATCAAGTATTGACGGACGTTCTACTGCCTTTTTAATCTGTTTTATAAAATCAGAATTCTTTACTTCATTTTTAATTACTGATTCACCTTCAGCATTTGCGGCAGGAACAGTATCAACGGCATTTCCATCCCTCGAATCAGGAGTCACGGTCTGCGGCATTTCCAGAAGCACGATTTCATCATCAACATTGATTCTGTCATAAAAACCATGCTTCTGAATTTCCGCTTCACTTACATCTTCTCCTACATTCGTAACGATGATATTTCCAATTACATCATCTTCAGCATAAGTAACACCGGCACCATTATCTGCAGTACGTACGGCACCTTTTCGGACTATTACAAATTTTGAATCTTTAACGATGTTTTCTGATTTTCCTAAATCGATGAGGATTGTCTTTCCATTCCGCTTAAGGATTTTTCCTTTAACCGCAAGCTTTTCAAGAACTGAATTTCGGAACCTGCGGAGAACTGTTGAAAATCTGTTGTTTCCGGTACAATAGAATTGATTTTTTGAAACCTCAAGTCCTGTACGCGCACAATACATCGTGCTGTTCAGAGTCATGTCATTCTGACCTTCATTGAGTGAAACAATTACAAAATAATCAAAACCGTTTGAACGTGCATTCTTGAATGCTTCTCCAAAGCCCGAAATCGGAGAAACCTGTGTTTTAACGGAAGTAATTGCAATTCCTGAAAAAATATCGGCACATGCTCTTGCAGTTATTTTATTTATATCAGCATGGATGAAAGATGAAGTCGTATCTTCATAAAAAACAGCAATTTTCCAGCGAAGCTTATCAAGATAAAAAGAATCAATCTGCCATTTTTTAGAAAGTGTGTTTCGTAAAAGCGATTCGTATGCTTCAATCTTATCATTAAGCTCAGTTTTCTGTCGTGGCTGAAGCTGTGATAAATTATGTTCCTTTATAAAAAGCAGCTGTTTTAAATAAAGCTCATACATTCTGTTGATTTCAAGAATCTTAGCATAAGCATTTCTTGCTTCATAATTTACAGGATCAAGGAACAAAGCCCTCTGATATTCATAAACAGCACCCTGTCCGTCATATCTACTTTTATACTGTCTTGCGTTATCAAGATGTGCATTTGCAAAATTCCTGCGTCTTGAATCTTCTACCGGATAGTTTTCCCTTATATCAAGCTCCATCATAAAGCGCATTACTTCATCCTGCGGCTGAACACTTAAACCTGAAGACCAGGTCTGTATTGCCGCATTGGTATTTCCAAGCTTCTGCTGAGCCACTCCTTTAAGATACCATGCAGTAGAATTCTTTCTGTTCCTGCTGATAAGAAAATCACTAAGATCAATAACTTCATTAAAACGTCCAAGCTTATATAAAACTGTCGTTAATAGTTCATACGAACGTTCAAAATTACCGTTGATTTCTACCGCAATCCTTGCATGCTTTTCAGAAGTAGTATAATCACCTTTCATGGAATAAATGACTGCCGCAAGATAATGAACTTCAGGATCATTTGAATAATAACCGAGCGCTTTTTTAAGATATTTTTCAGCTTCGTTAAAATTCTTTTTTTCTGCACAGATTAAAGACATTGCAAGAAGCGCTTTTTTATTAGTTGCCTGTCTTTTGAGAGCTTCGTTATACTGAAACTCTGCTCCGGAAAAGCGTCCCTCGAACAATTCAATTTCTGCCAGACCAAAATGTGAATCCACGTCATTAGGATATTTTTTAAGGATATCATTGAAAATCTTTTTTGCATCCTCAAGCTTTCCCTGAGAAACATAAACAAGTCCCTTGAGATTCTGAATTTTCGTATTATTTTTTTCATATTTTTCTGCACTTGCAAGATATTGAATTGCAAGCTCAAATTCTCCAAGCTTATACGAGCATTCAGCAAGCTTATACCACGCGTCGGAAAAAGCAGGATTCTGTTTTACAACTTCCAGATAATACTGCTGTGCCAGATAGAAATTCTCTTCATTCTGATAGTTCATTCCCGTCTGATATTTCTGCATTATACTCTGTTCAGCGGCTGCCAGCGAAGTAAAAAACGAACAAAAACCGATAATTACAAAAACAAAGGTTAATAATTTTCTACTCTTCATCTGCTTCCTCTTTAGGATTATTTTTTATAACTTTAATCAGATTAATTCTGTGACCTTCCATATCCTGAACTATAAAATCATAATTTTTCCATGATGATTTTTCGTATTTTACAGGAACCTTTCCGAATAAATCAAAAACGAAGCCGCCCAGAGAATCAAAATCCTCGTTCGGAAAATCAGATCCAAGCGTTTCATTCAAATCATCAAGATTAACACGGGCATCACACATCCAGATGTTTGTACTTACAGGAATAATATCTTCATTTTCCTTATCGAACTCATCCTGAATGTCACCGACAATTTCTTCAATGATATCTTCCATCGTTACAATACCGGAAATTCCGCCGTATTCGTCAATTGCAATCGCTATATGAAGATGATGTCTTTTGAATTCACGAAGAAGAGAATCAATTCGTTTTGTTTCCGGAACAAAATAAGGTTTTCTGATTATTTTAAGTAAATCAAGATTTGAATTTTCGGCAAACACCTTAAGAAGATCCTTTACATAAAGCACACCGATTACGTTATCGATGGAATCTGTATAAACAGGAAAGCGTGAATGTCCGGTAGAAATAATTTTTGAAAAAAGCTCATCTTTCTGAATATCTGAAGAAAGAAAATCCACGTCTATTCTGGGAACCATTACTTCCTTTACCGAAGTTTTCGAAAGATCTTCAATTCCCTGAATCATATCTTTTTTTTCTTCATTGAGAATTTCCTGCTGAATACTGTCAATTTCTTCTAGTGCCGTTTTTTTCTTTTTAAACAAACTCATATAATTATTTTTTCATCCTTAAATTCATCAAGCAGTTTTTCCTGAAGCTTAAGCATTTCACATTCAGGTTCTTTTCCTGCCGCAATATGTTCCTCTCCGTGATCCATCCCATTTAAATGAAGAAGACCATGGAGTAATAATCTTTTTAATTCTGTATTTACATCAATATCGAAATATTCTGCGTTTACCTTAAGCATATCAAGACTGACTGCAATATCACCTGCACATTTCCATTTTCCTTCTTCATCTTCATATTCTTCATCGTTCTCAAAAGATAAAACATCGGTAGGAGCGTCAATGTTACGGTAGTTTTTATTCAGTTCACGGATATATTCATCGTTGCAGAATAAAACAGAGATTTCTTCATTATCATAATTTAATCTTGATGAAACAAGCTTAAGATAGTCCTCTGCCCTTTTAAGCCAGTCAGGTGCGCGAAGTCCATCCATAATGCTGATTAGAATTCTATTCAAAGCATCCTCCCGTTATGCTTTTTATTTTTTTACCTTCTCTTTTTCCTTATCTTTGTCAGGATCCTGCTGATCAGGATATTCGATTCTGCTGTGATAATAGCCGGCAAGAATCTGTATAAAGGCTTCTTTTATCCTTGAAATATCACGGAATGTCAAATCACAATTATCGAGCTGTTTATGCTCAACCTTTGCACTGATAAGCTGTGAAATGAATTTATCGAGTCTTGAAACTGAAGGATTTTCGAGCGTTCTGCAGGCTGCTTCCACTGTATCTGCAAGCATTACAACTGCCGATTCTCTTGTTGAAGGCGGTGTTCCAGGATACGAATAATCTTCCGGTGAAACAAGAGGATCCTTTTTTACCGCTTCATTGTAAAAATACTGGATTACGCTGTTTCCGTGATGCTCTGAAATAATATCAATTACAGATTGCGGAAGATGAAGCTGACGTGCTTTTTCTACACCCTTCTTTACATGACTCTTGATTACGGAAGCCGATAACGAAGGATTAATATCGTTATGCTTATTAACACCCTGCTGATTTTCAACGAAATATTCACTCTGATCTATTTTACCGATGTCATGATAGTATGCACCAACACGTGCAACAAGCGCATTAGCTCCTATTTCACGGCATGCACTTTCTGCAAGCTGTGCAACCATAAGCGAGTGATTATAGGTTCCGCTGGCAGTAACAAGCATTTTACGCATTAGCGAATTGTTCAGGTCACTTAAATCCATCAACCGGAAAACTGAAGATGTATTTAGAATAAATTCAAGAGGAGTAACAAGTCCAAGAGTAAGGATGCCCGATAAAAATCCGTTTACTGCAACTCCCGCAATTGCAGGTCCGGCGGTAAAGAAGCTGTCGTTAAAAATCACTACAAGTGCAATAACGTAGGCAACATTTACCAGAGATAAAATCAGTGATGCAAACACGAGATCAAGACGGCGTGAAATTTTACGCACGATGGCACAGGAAATCATACATGTGGCAAACGTAAAAAGGAACGGAATCAAAGACATATTTGTTGCGCTTAAAACAAGAAGCGACATTATCAGTGAAAGAATTACTGCAGGTGTCTGACCATAAAGAATTGTAACAAGCATTATAAAAAGACTTGCCGGAATTATTACGCAGATTGAATATTCCGATGAAAATAAAACAAGCTTTGAACAGAAGGCAGCAGCCGCATAGACTGCAAGACAAAAGATGGAATCAAGAATCACCTCATTAAGCCTGACAGTCCGTCTGAAAGGAATGAACGAGAACAAGCAGTAGAACAGAATCGCAACCAGAAACAGAAAAAGCTCATGATTTGCAAAAGCCCTGTAATCGATATAAACCGGTGATTCAGACATTTTCTTTAATTTGGCATAGCCTTCTTCAGAAACCGGGAATCCTTTTTTTATTATTTTTTCACCCTTTTCTATTGAAACAGGATTAATTCCATCCGGTGCAAGCGATTTATTTGCAATAATCGTGCGGTCTGCAATCTGTCCAACTTCAAAATCATTTAATTTAAAATTGGCAATTGAATCATTTGTACTTACCTTGATTAAATTTAAAAGAGAAAGAAGTAAAAATCCTATAAGAAAAAGGATTACAAACGGATATTTTACCCTGATATATTTTCCGATTAACGAGAAAGCATTGTCTATCGGCTTTTTTTCTTTAGAATTGCTGTTTTTCATTTTCGTATGCCCTTACTATTTTTTTAACAAGTTTATTTCTTACAACATCCTCTGCCGTAAGCTCCATAAAACCAATGTCATCTATTTTATATAATACACTTATTGAATGAACAAGACCAGACTGTGTTCTTTTTGGAAGATCTATCTGCGTAGGATCTCCGGTAACGAACACTTTTGAATTTTCACCCATACGTGTTAAAAACATCTTCATCTGAGAACAAGTTGTATTCTGCGCTTCGTCAAGAATGATTACGCTGTTGCTTAAGGTTCTTCCCCGCATATATGCAAGAGGTGCAACTTCTATTATACCGCTGTCACTCAATTTTCTGACTGCTTCTGCAGTAATTATCGATTCCATTGCATCACGCAACGGTCTTAAATAAGGATCTATTTTCTGTTCCAGATCTCCGGGTAAAAAACCAAGACTTTCGCCCGCTTCTACAACAGGTCGTGTAATTATGAGCTTGTTCTTTTTGTGGGATAAAACAAGGCGAAGCGCTTCTGCTACGGCGAGGAATGTTTTACCGCTTCCTGCACTGCCCGTACAGAAAACCATATCTTTTGTCTGAAGAAGATTGATATATTCAGCCTGATTCTGTGTGCGCGGATATATTTTCTTTACACTTCCCGGAACTGAAATTGATACTTCTTCTGCATTCAATCTTTTGTGCGTATTTAAAACTGAAACGACTATATCCTCAGAGTTTTTTCCGCCTTCATTTATTTCGTCAATAATGCGGTCAATAATATACTGGAATCTCTGCCGAAGCTGGTCATCATCTGTTTCGATAGAAAGCTCGTTTCCTCTTGTAAAAACAGGAATTTCCAGATTATCTTCTATAAGTCTGAGATTACTGTCATTTGTACCGCAGATGCATGCAATAAGATCATTGTCCGGTACTGTAATTGTAAATTCGTTCAATATTTTTTCCTATATATCAATTATCATTTATCAATTATTAAATGTCAATCTTTTATGAAAAATAAAAATCATATTTTAATTAAACTCAAGGGTTCCGTAATTATCGGTAATCTGTGTTTTAATACTGCTCATCGGATTCCATATAACTCCCAGTGAAAAATACGGACTGTAATCATAACAGCTTGTTCCGTTTTTAGTAAGAAGACGAGGTTCAAATTTCAACTGCATGCTGAAATCCCAGTCATGAAGCTTATGTGAAACTGTAAGATCAAGAGATTTAAGCTTAAAGCCCGATGCCTTTCGTTTTGATGAATCGGCAAAATTAAAGGAGTCGAATAAATCTATGAAAATATTCTGTTCACCCGGAATTCGTCCGTCGTAACCAAGCATGCTCTGGAAATATCTGTAAAGCACAGAATTGCGTGAAGTTGCAGAAAATTTAATGTCAAGAAATTCATTTATCTTGAATGACAGCGATGGAGTAAAAATCAGATAGCTGTTAGTCGGACGGATTAAATCGGCAACAATACTTGTACTTAATCCGGGAGAAACTGAAATTCTGTTAAACCACATGTAATAAGTCTGAATTGAAGGAGCATACGAAAATCTTAAGTTGTAAGGAAGGAATTCCTTTTTATTTTTGGCAACCCATCCTGTACTTTCATTAAAATCATAACCATAGCTTTGGGCCATTGAATATGCAAGCGACAAATCCTTCCAGGTAACCGAAAAATCAAGATTGTCAAAGCATTTATTCTCCAGATTAAAGCTAAACGACTCATTAAATCTTAATTTGAACGGAGTATATGCAAAACTCAAGGACTGAGTAAGAGGATTTTTTATCCATGTTGAATCATCCTTACTTTTCTGCTGAATGCTTGTTCCTGCAGTAAAATTGACATAAGGAAAATCCAGATTCAAATTAAACGCATACCGTGGAATCTGCGGTGAAAGAGCCGATGAAAAAGTAAACGTCTGCCTGAATTTATTTTCCATCTCTTTTGCCGCAAAAATAAAATTGAGGGTATTAACCGTAACACTGTCACTGTCTGTAAAATCAAGTCCCTTTACAGTCCACTTAGGATCTTCAAGTGTACCGGTGAATTTTCTTTCAAAAAGCTTTAATGAAGATGACCAGGTAATTCCGCTTTCTGCAAACATCGGTATATAGACAAAAGGTTTTACGCTGAGAGTATTTGAATTTATTATCGACTGCTTTTCTGACTGAAGATCGGTAAGTTCAATCTGATTTTTCTGAGTATCTGAATATCCTTTTAAAATCGGATGCTTCTGCCAGACCGGTTCATAACTGAAGCTGTTTTTCATGGAAAGAAAATTTGATCCATAATTAAGACTGCTGTTCAGCGAAACTGGAAGTCTTATTACATACATTGATGACTGTACGTTATCCCATTTAAAACTCTCAGGTGATGAAATTTTATTTGAATCGTAAGACAACTGGGTAGAAGCACTCGGAGCTGCAGAATAAGTAAGGTTGTAAGTTAATGAAGATATTTCAGCTGCAGAAACCTGAGATGCGTTTATTAAAGGAAGCTCCGGCATAAATTTATTATCTTTTTTCTCTGCTGAAGTTTCCTGTCCGTTATCCTGATTCTGCTGAGCTGTTTGACTTTCATTTTCAAGCTGCTGTTCAGATTTGAGTTCATCGGGTCTGTTCAATTCAACCGGAAACTGTACCGAAGGATTGCTTTTATAATTCTTCTTCGGATATTCATAAATCGTACCACCGATAGAAATTCCGGCACTTACAGGAACTATCTGTGAAGGATAATAAAATCTGCGTTCAGGAGTATAACTTGCCCAGCTGTCTGAATTTTTTGCACGTGAATCTTCGTAAAGTTTAGTATTCGTGGTTGCAGAAATGTTTACCGAAGAACTTGCTGAAAAACCGGCAGATAAAAGATATGGCTTTAATTTTTCCGGCACAGGCAATGAATATGAAGAAGAAATCTTCCAGGCAAAGCTTGAAATTTCTGATACGGTATAATCATCCTTACTGCTGCTTGTAAGAAGATTTATCCAGTCCATTGTTTCGCTTCTTCTCGAAAAATCTGAGTTAAAATATGGATCTGAATAAAACGGCAGACTCAAAGAAATGCTGAAAGGTTTTAAAATTGAAAAATCAAGGTTTCCTGAATATCTGAACGGAAGCTTTAATCCTAAGAAATTCGATTTATCCCAGTATGTCTGCCCCGCAGATGAAATGGCAGAATATACACCGCTGTTATAAAAAACGGTTTTACTGAAAGCCAGATCAAGATTAAAGTTAATGGAACGGATAACCTGATTACCATTGAATTTTCCGTGAGCACCGATTAATCCCCCGGTATTAGAATACCAGTCGCCGAGGATCTTAAAATATTGGCTTGTATCGCCCGAAAAATCCTCATCAAGATTATGAAGGATAAGCCCCTGTCTTTCCTGTTTTTTGAGCGTAGAAGGCTTCATGAAATTATAAAGTGCCTTGAGCGATTCATCGGAGCCGTCTGAGGATGGTGAACCTGAATCAAGAGGTTTTCTTCCGTATAAATATGTTGTCGTCTGAAAATAATATCCTTCATGTGCATTGAAGCCGAACACAGGATTAAAAATCAGTTCATCCTTCGGGTAATAAAACGCGGGAAAATAAAAAACAGGAACAGACCCGACAAAAAGCAGCGCGTTGAAAAAAGCAAATTCACCGCCCGGTAAAAGCCATGTTCTTGTTGCCCTGATATGCCAGTGTGGATCTTCATCGTCACAGAAAGTAAGACGTGAATTTTTAAATGCGATTGTATTTGATTCACTTTTACCGAATATATCTGAAAAAACTATAAGCGTAGAACCGGACGGAAGATTCAGGGCATCGCTTTGAGTCTGCACTACACGTCCATCGTTAAATACACCTTCTAAAGTGGAAGTATTCATTAAAAGCGAATCGGCAGTTGAAGATTCTCCTCCTTCACCCGATGATTTTTTTGTAGTGATTTCGACATTTCCTTCTGCATAAAGCATTTCTGTCTTACGGTTATACGAAACTTTATCTGCCTTGATGAATGAAGAGGAATTTCCTTTCTGAACCGAAATTTCTACGGCTCCGGTAAGGATGATTGAATCTTCACCGGTTTCTTCATTTTTTTTATATTCAGTCTGACGTGCATTCGTAATTGTAATTACCGTTACATCAGGCTGCTGTTCCTGTGCATGAAGAGGAACAAAAGAAGCAGAAATCAGGAGAAAAAGAATGTATATGAACGAAAGATTATTTGTTTTCACCTGTTTTTCCTCCGGAATCTTTAAGAAACAGCCCCGTATAACTTTTACTGCACTGGGCTACCTGTTCAACAGTTCCGCATGTAACAACCTGACCGCCTCTTGTACCGCCCTCAGGTCCAAGATCTATAATATAATCAGCCTGTTTAATGACATCAATGTTATGTTCAATCATAACAACTGTATTTCCGTTATCTACAAGCCGTTGAATTACAGACATAAGAAGCTTTACATCAGCAAAATGAAGACCTGTCGTAGGCTCATCAAGAATATAAAGGGTTTTACTTGTACTTGGCCTTGAAAGCTCATTTGCAAGCTTAACGCGCTGTGCTTCACCGCCCGATAAAGTAAGCGCATTCTGTCCAAGCTGAATGTATCCGAGACCGACAGATTGAAGTGTCGCAATTTTACGGTAAATATGAGGAATGCTCTGGAAAAAATCACACGCTTCGTCAATACTCATGTTAAGAACATCATTAATACTTTTTCCTTTATATTCAACCTCAAGAGTTTCATGATTAAATCGCTTACCGTTACAGACATCACACTGAATGTAAACATCAGGAAGGAAATTCATCTCTATTACAATTTCACCGGCACCCTGACAGTTTTCACATCGTCCGCCCTTTACGTTAAAACTGAAGCGCCCCTTCTGATATCCTCTTGCCTTTGATTCAGGAAGACTGGCATATAAATCACGGATAGCATCAAAAACGCCGACATAAGTTGCAGGATTACTTCTAGGACTTCTTCCTATCGGTGACTGATCTATATTAATTACCTTATCGACTCCTTCAATACCTTCGACTGCTTCACATTTTCCGACAGGATAATTTGTCCTCATGATTTTATTGCTTACCGCAGGATAAAGAATATCACTCATCAAGGTTGATTTTCCCGATCCGCTTACTCCGGTAATACACGTAAAAGTTCCAAGAGGAATCTGAACGGTTATATTTTTAAGATTATGTTCAACGGCACCCTTAATCGTTATGAATTTTCCGTTACCCTTACGCCTCTGTTCAGGAAGCTCCATTCTTAATGTTCCCGCAAGATACTGCCCCGTAAGACTTTCTTTTACCTTTGCAACTTCCAAAGGTGTTCCCGCTGCAACGATTTTTCCGCCGTTAATACCAGCACCCGGTCCAAGATCAACAAGATAATCTGCTGTTCGGAGTGTCTGTTCATCATGTTCAACGACAATAACTGTATTTCCGTTATCGCGGAGATTTAAAAGCGTATCTATAAGTCTCTGATTGTCACGCTGATGAAGACCAATACTCGGCTCATCAAGAATATACATTACACCGCACAATGCAGAACCGATTTGAGTTGCAAGACGGATTCTTTGTGCCTCACCACCCGAAAGACTTTCTGCAGAACGATCCATCGTAAGATAATCAAGTCCTACATCGCTTAAAAACTTTAATCGTGATTTTATTTCTTTTAAAATCTGTACTGCAATTTTTGCTTCACTTTCAGAAAGCTCCAGTTTATCGAAAAATTCAATTGATTCTGAAACGCTGAACGAACAAAGCTCCGAAATATTTTTACCCCCGACAGTTATTCCGAGTGCTTCAGGCCTTAATCTTTTTCCATGACATGCAGAACATTCATGAATCGTCATAAATTTTTCTTCTATGTTAGCACGCATGTTTTCACCCCAGGCTTCCTTATAACGACGGTTCATCTCCTTAAGAACACCAGGCCAAACACGATTATATTCAGAATAGCCTTCTCCACTCTGCTTCTGATAAATCCAGTGAAGCTTTTTAAATTCATCACCGTTCCATAAAAAATCAAACTGCTCATCAGTAAGGGCATTAACAGGAGTATCAAGGGTAAATCCACCGTTTTCGGCTACTGCAGTAAATACGCTTTTATTCCATTCGGCAGTCGGATTGAAAAAAGGAAATGCTCCTTCGTTAAAGCTCAAACTTTTATCAGGGAGTATTTTTTCATAATCCCATTCCATCTTTTCACCAAGCCCGGTACATTCAGGACAAGCGCCGAAAGGATTGTTAAAAGAAAAAAGTCTCGGCTGTAAATCGGGAATTGAAATACCACAGTCAGGACATGCATTTTTCTGACTGAAGAATACTTCACTATCCTTATCTGAATCAGGAGCACGTTTTACGACAACAACGATTCCATTGGCATTTTTAAGGGCGATTTCAATTGAATCTGCAAGACGGGTCCTTACATTATCACCTTTGATTATACGGTCAACAACAATTTCTATCGTATGCTTTTTCTGTTTATCGAGTTTTATCGGTTCTTCAAGCTCAACCATTACACCGTCAATCCTTGCACGAATAAAACCCGATTTTTTTGCATCATCAAGAATTTTCTGATGTTCACCTTTTTTACCGCGGATTACAGGAGCCAGAACCTGAATTTTCGTTCCTTCTTCCCAAGACATTACCGTATCAATAATCTGATCTACTGTCTGTTCACATATTTCACGACCGCAGTTCGGACAATGAGGATGCCCTGTTCTTGCAAACAAAAGACGATAATAATCATAAATTTCGGTGATTGTTCCGACTGTTGAACGAGGATTTTTATTTGTAGATTTCTGTTCAATCGAAATGGCGGGAGAAAGACCTTCTATTAAATCAACATCAGGCTTATCCATTCTTCCAAGAAACTGTCTTGCATATGATGAAAGACTTTCCATATATCTTCGCTGCCCTTCAGCAAAAAGTGTATCAAACGCAAGCGAAGATTTACCTGAACCGGAAAGCCCTGAAATTACTACAAGCTTATTTCTTGGAATCGTGATATCTATGTTTTTAAGATTATGTTCCCGTGCACCGCGTATTACGATTTTATTGTCATTCATATCTGCTTTATTATAATGAATTTTGTGAACTTATTATAGTATACCAGTTACGCTCATCTTTTTTCGATGGATCAAGCCCTATAAAGCCAATGACTTCCTCGAGTGCTTTTTCAATTACAGCATTTTCAAGTCCCATCGGCTGTGTAACTTCGACTTCAAGGTATTTAAGTGAATTGACAATTTCAAGCTCCATTAAAAAATCAATTCTTGAAAGTGACGGAAGGATAAAATGAGCTTTTAACGATTGTTTTTCCTTACAAAACCACTGGAAATATCCGTTTAATTTAAAAAAAGTTCTCAAAACCTCAGGATTCTGTACAAAAGTTTCATCTTCTTTATTAACTTCAATTCCATTATCTACAGACTTAACCTTTACGGTAAAAAATGCTTTTTCTTCATCCTCAGTCTTTTCTGTCCTGATTCTTATTACATCAGGCTCTTTATTCTTTTTTCGTTCTTCAAGAGATTCATATCTCGTATAATATTCATCGTTTTTTACAGTAAGCTGTGAATTCTTGAAAAAACGTTCTTTTAAAGAATCATACTGACTTTCGGAAAGAGGAATTTTTATCTCTATTTCTTTACCCATAAATTATTCCACGCAGTATTTACCGCTCAAAGCAAGCATTGCAAACATATAAAGACAATTATCGTAATAACGGCGCTCACCCTGACGTAATGGAGTTTCCCAGAATCTTCTGATAATTTTTTCCTTTGCTGCTTCGGCTTTCTGTGAACAGGCAAGTGATGTCTGGGCAAGAGTTGCAAGCAAACCTACAGGATGAAGAGCTTTTTCTTCAGTACCATCTTCAAGGAGTACAGGAGTTCCATCTAAATGATATTTTTTAAACTGATCGGTTGGTATATCAGCAAAGAATGTTACAAGAGCATCTGCAATTTTTGAAAAGCCTTCATCGCTTCCGTTCCATAATACATCAAGTCCGATATTTGCACCGGTTCTGTAAGCATCACTGTAAAAATCTCCATGACCGTCCGGAGGACCTTTTTTATTCGGTTTACCGTCAAAATCTGCATATTCTGCATTCATCCCGGTTTTTTCATCACATGCTTTTTTAAGATATTCACGGCTTGCAGCTTCCGCTTTTTTCCAGAACGGACGATCTTCTTCATCAGCCCATAACGCAAAATAATGATAAAAATGCATAAGATGATAAGAAGGATCAGAAAAAGGACAACCGGGAACAAAAAGAATATAACCGTTGTTTTTATTCCACATTGGAATTTCATGATGAAGACATGTACGAAGAATTTTTCGTGCCCAGCCTGCATAATCATAAATTCCTTCAGAGCTTCCCCATCTGCGGTCGGCGAGGAATAAAGCCATTGCAAAAAATTCTTCACCATCAGGAGCAGGGCCATATGCATTTTTACGACCGTCTGGTGCTACAGACCAGGCAAAGTAACCTGCCATTTTTCCTTCTTCCATATACATAAAGTCAATAGCAAACTTCCACATTCTGTCAAAGTATTCTTTTTTATCGAGAAGAACACACATGAGCATTCCGTAAGACATCCCCTCTGTTCTTGCATCACAGTTACCGGTATCCATAAAATAACCGGTATCATTAATTCCATTAAAATAAAAACGCGACCAGCTTGTTTCAAATATTTCTGTAAAAGTATCCAGTACACGCTTTTCAATTTCTGAGGCCTTATAGCCGTAATCTAAAAATGTATTCTTCATACTGATATTTTGACATAAAACAAAACGTTTGACTATTGCTAAAACTGTTTTTATTAATTAAATATAAAGAAATCCGCAGATTGACACACATATTTAAATTCTCTATATTTAAATTCACTATTATAAATTATTATATATAGAAACATATTATATTATTTATCTTCAGAGGAAATTATGA
This sequence comes from Treponema sp., assembly GCA_017548565.1. Classification (GTDB taxonomy): domain Bacteria; phylum Spirochaetota; class Spirochaetia; order Treponematales; family Treponemataceae; genus Treponema_D. The sequence continues at coordinate 43,057 of JAFYZU010000054.1, read as the reverse complement.
TACTAAAAATCACATTGCTGTTAATATTTATTGCAATTATGCTTATTGTGGGTATTTATTCGCATAAACAGGCAAAAGATGTTAATGGATTCGTTCTTGGTGGACGCAGTGTTGGTCCATGGCTTACAGCCTTTGCATACGGAACATCTTATTTTTCTGCCGTTATCTTTGTAGGATATGCCGGTCAGTTTGGATGGAACTTTGGTGTTGCTTCTACCTGGATTGGTCTTGGAAATGCCTTTATCGGTTCTTTAATGCCCTGGGCAATTCTTGGACGCCGTACACGTATTATGACACAACACCTCAATTCAAAAACAATGCCGGACTTTTTTGGTCAGCGTTTTGAATCAAAAGGTCTTAAAGTTGCTGCTTCTGCCATTACCTTTCTTTTCCTTATTCCATACACAGCATCCCTTTTCAACGGTCTTTCCCGCCTTTTCCGCATGGCGTTTAATGTTGATTATGCAGTATGTGTAATTGTCATGGCTATCTTAACTGCAGTTTATGTAATTGCAGGCGGTTATATGGCGACTGCCTTAAATGACTTTATTCAGGGAATCATCATGCTCTTTGGTATTGTTGCTGTTATTCTTGCAGTTCTTTCTAAAAACGGCGGATTCATGCAATCTCTTTCACTCATGTCTGAAATAGAATCTCCAGTATTAAAAGGTGCTTATACTTCGTTCTTTGGGCCTGAGCCGTTCTACCTTCTGGTTGTTGTTCTTCTTACTTCTCTTGGTACATGGGGACTTCCACAGATGGTTGGAAAATTCTATGCAATCAAAAACGAACGCTCAATTAAAATCGGAACAATGATTTCTACATTCTTTGCAATCATCGTTGCAGGCGGATGTTACTTCCTTGGTGGATTCGGACGTCTCTTCTGTAAACCGGAACAGGTTTCTGCAGAAGGCTTTGACAGTATTATTCCGACAATGCTTTCAGGTCTTGGGGACGTTCTTATTGCAGTTGTTCTGATTTTAGTTCTTTCTGCTTCCATGTCTACACTTTCTTCTCTTGTTCTTACTTCAAGCTCTACCCTTACACTCGACTTTATCAATTCATTAAAAAAGAAACAGCCGGAAGAAAAAAAGAATCTTTTTGTTATGAGAATATTCGTTGCTGTATTTATTATTATTTCTGCAATAATTGCAATTGTTCAGGCTAAGAGCCGCGTTACCTTTATTGCTCAGCTTATGGGAGTTTCTTGGGGTGCTCTTTCGGGTGCATTCTTAGCTCCGTTCCTCTACGGACTTTACTGGAAAAAGACAAGCCGTGCCGCAGTTGTCACATCTTTCACATTCGGCTGTACTTTGATGATTATCCAGCTTTTAATTTCAATGGGATTCATTCATGTTCAGGGAGCTTTCTTAGGATTAATCTTTAAGAACTCACTCTACTCAGGTGTATTCAGCATGCTTGCTTCTTTGATTATTATTCCTGTTGTAAGCTTGATTTCTGCAAAAACAAGGCCTGCAAACGTTGAACAGATGTTCTCATGTTATGATACAACTGTTACCGTACAGGCCAAGAATGTTCTTACAGATGAAGAAGAGTAATTTAATACGCTAGAATAAACGCATTAAATCTTTTATTGTTTCGCGTCTACGGATTAATTTTACTTTTCCATCACGGCAGATTAAAACTTCTGCCGGACGAGGGCGGCTGTTGTAGGTAGAACACATACTCCAGCCATATGCACCGGTGTCTAAGACACAGGCAAGGTCGCCTCTTTCCATTTTAGGAAGAGGTCTGTCTTTTGCAAGAAGGTCACCTGATTCACAGATATTTCCGCACACAGTCTGAACAATAAGGTCTTCACGGCTTACTGTCTTTCCGTTTCTGATTACTTCAATATCGTGCCATGAATCATACATGCTCGGACGTACAAGAACGTTCATACCAACGTCTGTTCCGGCATAAATATGTCCTGCATTCTGCTTTACCGCATGAACACGTCCGAATAATACAGAGCCTTCTGCAACACAGTAGCGTCCCGGTTCAGATTTGAACATCGGAGCAGAGCCGTATTTAAAAACAAAATCATCCAGAAAAGGTTCAAGCTTTTTCTTAAAATCTTCCATCGGATATTCTTTTTCGTCATCAAGCTTATGATATGGAATTCCGTATCCGCCGCCAAAATCAATAAACTTTAAATTTTTAAACTTTAAGGCAATCTGTAAGAAATTCTTTACAGCTTCCAGATAAGGCTCCCCTGTCATAAAGCCCGACCCGATATGCTGATTAATTCCTGCAATCGTAAGCTTATATTTTTCCGTGATTTTAAAAATCTCGGGGATGTCTTCTTCTGCAATTCCAAACTTTGTTTTCTTTCCGCCTGTTACAACCTTTTCGCAGTGCCCTGCTCCTACTCCGGGGTTTATACGCACAGCACAAAGTCTTTTATCTTCTGCAAGCTCAAGATCAGCACAGCATTGACCAAAAAGTTCAAGCTGAGAAAGGCTGTCTAAACTTGTGATTACTCCCTTTTTAATTGCATAGATTAATTCATCAGGGCCTACGTTGTTCGGAATAAAAAAGATTCTGTCTTTTGGAAAACCTGCCTTTAAAAGCATTTCTATTTCGCCCGGGCTCATTGCATCACAGTTGATTCCTTCTTCGAGAGCGAGCTTTAAGATATGGATATTTGTATTTGCCTTAACAGAATAGTTTGCAGTATAAGGATATTTTGTAATAACCTGACTTACCTTATGCATTCTGTCGCGGAGGATTCTTTCGTTATAAACATAAAGAGGAGTTCCGTATTCCGAAGCAATTTTTTCGGGATTATTCCCTTCAAAAAAGTTTACATTATCTACATATGAATTCATATATTCTCCTAGAGCATATGTGCCCTTAACTCATCACCTGAAAGTGGGGAAAGATATGCTGGGGCTACATCGAATACTGTCTTACAGCCGTTCTGTCCTTCTTTATGCATGCGGAAAATTGCACGTGCATAAGCGATGAGTACACTTGAAGTAAAGGCAGGGTTTGAATCAAGCTTAAGCGAATATTCGATTACGTTGTTATATTCTTTATCCCAGCCGGTTTTTCCAGAGCGGAATACAAATCCACCGTGAGGAATACCAGAGTGATTTTTCTTAAGTTCTTCTTCTGTAATAAAGTGAACGGTTGTATCATAATCTGCAAAGTAGTTTGGCATTTCCTTGATTTCTTTTTCGATTTTTGCCTTATCTGCGCCTTCTTCTGCTACAACAAAACATTCACGTGTGTGCTTCTGTCTTGTAGAAAGTTCAGGATTTTTTCCTTCACGGACTGCTTCGAGTGCTGACTGAACAGGAATTGTATACTGTTTACCGTCTTTTACACCAGGCACACGGCGGATTGCATCAGAATGTCCCTGAGAAACACCCTTACCCCAGAAAGTATAATCCTGTCCATCGGGTAAAACACAGTTTCCGTAAAGACGCATAAGACTAAAAAGCCCTGGATCCCATCCGCAGCTGATTAAAGCGATATGACCGTTATCCTTTGCAGCCTTATCTACATTAGAAAAATGCTCTGGGATTTTTGCGTGAGTATCAAAGCTGTCTATTACATTAAAATATTTTGCATATTCGGGAGTCTGTTTTGGAAGATCAGTTGCACTACCACCACAGATAACAAGAACATCAACTTCGCTCTTGTGTTTTTCTACTTCCGAAACATTGTAAACAGGAACCCCGCTTGTTAAAAGTTTTACAGAAGACGGATCTCTTCTTGTAAATACACATGCAAGTTCCATATCAGGGCTGTTTTTTACAGCACATTCAACACCTTTTCCAAGGTTACCATAACCTAAAATACCAATTTTCATTTTTTTTACCTCCTGTGTAAGGCCGCTGGCGGCCGGTGTTTTATAGCAAAGCGTTAAAAAAAATGCGAAAGCATTTTTTAGCTTTACCTTTTTATAGTTTAACTAACTGATGTTAGTTTTTTATTCCTGACTAAGCAGGACTATTTTATTTTTAATGGCTTCCTTCATGACTTCTACAAGATGAGACTGGCCCGAATAAAGACAGGTGTCGTGTTCGCTGCCGGTTATTTCTCCTGTAAGAACGTACGAAGAATCAGTTATAAATCTTATCTGCCCTTCTTCCGGTTTTGTTTCGTAAAGACGGGCACCTTTTAATTTATAACCTTCCGTTATTATTACAACTTTTACATTGCGTTTAATAAGCTCTATAAGTTCAGTTTCAAAATCTCGGATGATTGATGAAGGGGCAAGAATATAAAGACGGAGCTTTGTTACTGCTATCATCTGCCTGATTTTATTTCTTATATTTGTATTTCCAGTAATTGTGATGTATCCGTCTGTATTTAAAATCCTTTTAGGCGAATTTTTTATAAGGAAGTCTGCCTTTGTCTTTATCTGGGAAATATAATTTTTTGTAAACTGATTTACCGGAACAGGAATATATTTTGTAGATTCTTCTTCCATAATATAAGTTGCACCTTTGTCTGTAAGGGCATTAAGGCATACATATACATTGGATCTTGAAATACCAGTTTCTTTAGAAAGCTCATAGCCGGTCATTTTTCCGTGAGTCAGGAGCTCTGAGTAGATGCATGCTTCCTGTCTTGTAAGACCGAATGCGCATAAGTTTTCTATATAATCATTATTCTGCATAAGGCCCTCCATTGGGAAAAATAAGGTTGATTAAAAGTTGTTTTAAATATTACTACAATTTTGCTTGTTAGTAGTATTAAACAATACTACTATAAAACACAAGGTAAAAATTGTCAATATAAATATAAAAAAGCACACTAAAAGTTTTTAACTCCTAGTGTGCCCTTATAAAATCAATAAATTATATTAGTTTGCTTTTACTGTGTTTTTAACGATTACGTCGTGTGCACCGCCTTCCCTTAATGAGGCTGCGCTTACGAGTGTGATTTTTGCATTTTTCTGTAAGTCAGGGATGTTTGTTACACCACAGTTACACATTGCGTGAATCACCTTGCTGATTGTAAGGTTTACGTTATCGTGAAGACTTCCTGCATAAGGAACATATGAATCAACTCCTTCTTCGAAAGCCATTCCTTTTTTACCGCCAAGGTCGTATCTCTGCCAGTTTCTTGCACGGTTACTTCCTTCGCCCCAGTATTCCTTTACGTAGTTTCCGTTTACGATGAGCTTATTTGTAGGAGATTCATCAAAGCGGGCAAAATAACGGCCAAGCATTACAAAATCAGCACCCATTGCAAGAGCAAGTGTTACGTGATGATCATAAACAATTCCGCCGTCTGAACAGATCGGAATATAAATACCGGTTTTTTCATAATAAGCGTCACGAGCCTTTGCAACTTCGATTGTAGCAGTTGCCTGACCACGACCGATTCCCTTCTGTTCTCGTGTAATACAGATTGAACCGCCGCCAATACCAATCTTCACAAAATCGGCACCGGCTTCTGCAAGAAAGTTAAATCCGTCTGCATCTACGACATTTCCGGCTCCGATTTTTGCTTCAGGCCATTTTTCGTGAATATCATGAAGTGCGCGTCTCTGCCATTCAGTAAAGCCTTCTGAAGAATCAAGAGTCATTACATCAACTCCTGCTGCAAGAAGAGCAGGAACACGATCCATATAATCACGGGTATTAATTCCGGCACCTACAATATAGCGCTTCTGTTTATCGAGAAGTTCATTCGGATGTTCTTCATGACTTGCGGCATCTTTACGGAAAACAAAACTTAAAAGTCTGCCGTTCTTATCTACAACCGGAAGCTGATTTACCTTCTTTTTCCATATAATATCATTAGCTTCTTCAAGAGTGATTCCTTCTTCTGCCATAACAAGAGAACTCAACGGAGTCATATAATCAGAAACCTTAGCATCATCAGCACAATGAGAAAGACGGAAATCTCGGTCTGTTATGATTCCGACCAGCTTACCGTTTTCAGTACCGTCCTCAGTAACTGCGACAGTAGAATGACCTGTACGTTCGATAGCTTCAACAAGTTCTTTAATACTCTGATCCGGACGGATATTCGTATCAGAAGAAACAAAGCCTGCCTTATATGCTTTTACCCTTGCAACCATTGCTGCCTGATTTTCAATTGTCTGTGAACCGTAAATGAAAGAAATGCCTCCTTCCTTTGCAAGTGCAACAGCAAGCTTATCATCTGATACTGCCTGCATTACTGCTGAAGTCATAGGAATGTTCATTGACAAAGGACATTCTTCACCGGCTTTTTTGTTATAGCGGACTACAGGTGTCTTTAAACTTACATTCGCAGGAATGCAGTCCGGACCTGTATAACCAGGAACTAAAAGATATTCATCAAATGTGTGGGATGGTTCTTCAAAAAAGTAAGCCATAGTAGTTTTAATCTCCTCTCAAAAAAGATTTAAAACATTGAAAAATGCTTTAGACCTTTTTTTTTTAACCCACAAGTTAATGCAGGAAAAAAAAACTATTATTAAGCTTGCGACGCAAACTAAAAATAAACTATTTGTGATACTGATTATACAGTTACTCAACACTTATTTCAAGTACTCTTAAAAAACTAGCATATATACATGCAGTCTCCGTAACTGAAAAATCTGTATTTGTTTTCTATGGCGGTTTTGTATGCATTTAAAATATTTTCGCGGCCGGCAAATGCGCTTACAAGCATAATCAGGGTACTTTCCGGAGTGTGAAAGTTTGTAAACATTTTATCTACAACCTTAAACTTATAACCGGGGTACATAAAAATACTTGTAGAAGAAGTTCCGGCTCTTACCCATTCAGTCTGCTCGTGAGTTTTCGAAGAAAACTCGGTAAGTTCGCGTAGCGAACGTCCTGCACTTTCAAGCGTTCTTACACTCGTAGTTCCTACTGCCAGAATCGGGCGTCCTTCTTTTTTGGCTTTATTTATTGCGTCTGCAGTTTCTTTTGGAATTGTGTACCATTCTTCATGCATTTTATGGTTTTCGATGTTTTCTTCGCGAACAGGCAAGAAAGTTCCAAGCCCTACGTGAAGGGTCACAAACTTTCGTTCTATACCCTTAGCATCAAGACGGGAAAGCATTTCGTTTGTAAAATGAAGCCCCGCTGTAGGACAGGCAGCGCTTCCTGTATCTGTTGCATAAACATTCTGATAGCGTTCTGAATCTTCGACAGTATCTTCGCGGCGGATATACGGAGGAAGCGGAATGTGTCCGTTACGTTCAAACCAGTCTTCGTCGATTGCAAAATCAAATTTTAAAGCACGGAATTCAGTTCCCGCATTACCCTCGTGTTCAATTATCTGAGCAACAGTACCGTCGGGAAATTTATAATGCATTCCTGGTTTCTGCTTTTTTGCAGATTTTACCATTGTATTCCAGATACAGCATTCTTTATCGATAGTATTTAAAAACATGAACTCAGTTTCTCGTCCGGTCGTTTCTTTTATGCCATATACACGGGCACGACGAACACGACTGTTATTAAAAATCATAAGTGTACCGGGTTCAATAAGGTCTGGTAAATCATCCATCATGTGATGTTCTACTTCCCCTGTTACACGGTTTAAAAGCATGAGTTTATCCTGCCCGCGCACCCCGCTTGGATGCTGGGCAATGAGTTCTTCGGGTAAACCAAAATTAAAATCTGAAGTAAGCATGTGTGTATACTAGCACAAAAAAAGGATTATGGGAAATGACTAGTACCCGGACTACAAAAAAGTCTTTGTTTCATAAACACATAATTTTTCGTTCGAAGGAAGACTTGTGAAGGGATAAAAAAAGCAGCCTGCGTAAACAGTGTGCTTTAAAGAGATAGATGATAGCATCAATAATCGAATAAAATTTTATATAATAATTTTAATTTAAACACAAAGCCGGCACGACACCTATATTAGCGTTACCCACGCTGCTGCCGCTGTACGCATAGCCACTATCGATGACGTCGCGCGCGTAGTTACTACCACTATAGCTAGGAGAGCGCAGCCACCAACAACCGCCGTCTTCATAACCACTGTTTGTACTTACCCAGGTTCCGCTTTCCCTGGCAAAAGCAGTTACCTTACGGATTCTCGTGCTGTCAGTTCCATAGGCATCATAAGCCGCAAAACCATAGTCATCTTTCGTTACTTCCTGCTCACTAAGCAAAAAGATTTTATCGCTGGTAGCATTATCACTTGCATACTGGTTAGCTCCGCCATTGAATTGTGTTGCATTGCTATCCGGGTTAGTACTTCTTGCATCGTTTATAACTGTTGTAGTTGCAATCGCGTTTTGTTCTTCTGTTGTAAAAGCAGTGTTATAAAAATCCCCTGTGAGATAAGCCCTTATAGAAGAATTTTCATAATTATTCGAACTTGCATCATAAGCTTTATTTATAATAATGTTTTCTGCAAGAAGAAGTTTCTTTTTTGTTCCTTTATAATCTGTCGTAAGCACACGCCATTCAATAGGTTCTACTTTAAAATATTTAGAACCCAGTTTTGCATACCATTCTCCATCGCTGCCTTTGTAGTAAGTATAAGAACCAACTGTTTTTGATTCTAACTCATTTATAATAATAGTATCATTAGTTTTTTCTGACTGTGGAAAACTACCAAAGATTACTATATCAAAACTTTTACCTTTAATTACCTGAGAGCCTATCTTTTTATACATATTCAAACTGTTTATTTAAAAATGATGATTAATCCCGCTTTATTTCATTATTGCATTTGCAGTGTGTCGTGATTTAATCTTTGAATCAACTGTAAAATTTCTGTTTGTAATTGGACTATAGTAAATATCATGATCACCTTTCCCGTGTCTAACGAATTTACAGTTATTGTTCAATAATATTTCCCGAACTTTTTTCTCATATTCTGCCATTATGCAATAACCTTCTCACGTCTTTCGACAGTAAAATACAAAGAAGCCATTTCGGGCGAATTATTAAGTTCTATCAATTCAGGAGCAGCGAATCTGACTCTTTCTATTAATGCATCCAAAGAGCCACCTTCTAAAACAAGTCCGGGGATGTCTTCACTTTGTGCAACCCAAACATTCGCTTCTTCATCCCATAAAAATTTAACCTTATATTCCATACTGCCTCCACATCCCTATTATATCACACATTCCTTTTTTTTCTACTTCATACTAAGAGTCAAAGCTTTCAGTACATCCTTATCATAAGACTTAAGGGGAAGATTGTATCGTCTTGCCATTTCTACGTAAGAAGCATCGTAATAGGAAAGATTTGTTTCACGGGCTATTTCAAAAATCCGCTGGCGGATTTCGGGATCAGGTAAAAGATCGGTATAGACCGGAAGGCGCTGTAAATCATAAATTATATCGAGACTATCGCTTACAGAAAGAACCAGCTCTCCCTGTTTTTTAGAACGCATTTTATATAATAAAACGTTTTGAATTTCATACCAGAAAAGAGGCGGTACATAAATATGCCCGTTGTTTTTGATAACATATTCCATGTCTTTTACACAATCAGACATTTCATCATCACAAAAACCATTTAAAAGGTATGCAGCCATAAAAGAAGCATCAGCAACAAAACATGGAAAATAATCAGTTGATTTTTTAGTACTTACGGCCATTATTTTTATACTCCTTTATTTTCCCGGCTGTAAGGACTTCTCTACCATTCTGATTTTTTAATTCCACAAACTTTTTTGATCTTGCCATAATGCGTTCATGTGCTTCGAGTGCCTGAGTATTCTGTACTGTTTTTTTACCCTGAAGAACCGCAACCTGTTTTCCGTTTTTTGATATATTTATTACAGCTCCATCCTGTACCTTACGAAGTAACTCTGCAAAATATGTTTTTGCATCAAAAGCACCAACTTCGAAAATATTATTTCCAGTCATATTAATTGCAAAAGCCATAAGCACCTCCATAAATCAAAATTTACTATTTAAAGGATAATTGATAAAAGATTAAAAGTCAACCAGTTTTTTAACCAGTTTATGTTTTAAAATAAAGTTCCTTGAGCACTGTCTTTTGGAGTTTGAGAGGCTTTAAGTCCAAGATGAGTATATGCTTTTTCTGTTACGATTCGACCACGTGGGGTCCGCTGCAAAAGACCGCATTGAATTAAATAAGGCTCATAATAATCTTCCAGAGTGTCTATGCTTTCGCCTATGCTTATTGCAAGTGTTTCGGCTCCCACAGGACCTCCGCCAAAGTTTTCGATAATCGACTTTAATATTTCCCTGTCGTATTTTTCAAGACCAAGCTCATCAATTTCAAGTCTTTTTAAGCCTTCTTTAACAATATGAACGGTAATTTTTAAACTGCCTTCTACCTGTGCAAAATCCCTCATGCGTCGTAAAACCCTGTTTGCAACACGAGGAGTTCCACGGCAGCATTGCGCTAGTAAAAGTGATGCATCATCATCTATCTGAACTTCAAGAATCAATGCAGAACGTTTTATGATTAAAGAAAGCTCCTTTTGTGTATAAAATTCAAAACGTGGGATAAAACCAAAGCGGGAGCGAAGAGGTGAACTTACACTACCTGCCTTTGTTGTAGCACCAATTAATGTAAACGGAGGGATCGGGATACGCACAGTTCTTGCGGCTGCTCCCTGCCCTATTATCCAGTCAAGTTCAAAATCTTCCATGGCAATATAAAGCATTTCTTCAATTGCAGGTTTTAAACGGTGAATTTCGTCTATAAAAAATACAGTGCGTTCTGTAATTGTAGAAAGAATGCCGGCTAAATCCTTCGGCTTATCGAGTGCCGGAGCCGATGTAACTTTAAAATCCACTCCAAGCTCATGGGCTGTAATCTGGGCAAGCGTTGTCTTTCCAAGACCAGGTGGTCCGATTAAAAGAAGATGATCCAGAGGTTCCTGTCTTTCTTTTGCAGCTTCTATAAAAGTCTTCAGATTTTTTTTGATTGATTCCTGTCCGGTAAAAGAATCAAGGTTTTTTGGACGAAGATTATTATCAAGATCATCAAAAGAGTTTTTTAAATCGGAACGTACAATTGCGGAAAAATCTTCTTCTTCGGTCATAAACTTATACTATCACATCCTTACAAAAATTCAAACAAAGGTTTTTCAAAAATCAGGCAAGCCCTACAACAGCACGCCGGAATAAAAAATCTTCCTTTTCTTTCTGATTCTTTGCAGAAAAATCTTCATCAGAAGAAAGCTCCTGTGTAAGTTCTGCAATCTTCTGCTCGACAGTCTTTTTATCATAGCCCATGCTTACTAAAGAATTAACGACATCGGTATATGGCATTACATTCTTTCCCTTTACAGTTACCGTTTCTTCACCAAAATGAACCTTTCCTTTAAGGGCTAAAATCATTTTTCCTGCAGTCTTTTTTCCAATACCCGGGATTGCTTCAAGAGAAGCAAGATCATCATTTTCAAGAATAGAAAGAAGACGAGAGCTTGTAACACAGGACATAATTTTTACAGCACCCTTAGGACCTACTCCATCAACCTTCAATAAATCTAAAAATAAAGTCCGCTCATCATTTGTTGCAAAACCAAAAAGATTCATAAGCTGTTCTGTATGCTGAAGATATGTATAAACCTTTCCCTCTGAACCTACTGATGGAAGCATATCGAGATTACTGTCGGGGATGCAGATATCCCATTCAATTCCATTGTTTTCAAGAAAAAGCTGTTTTGGAAGTTTTGCTGTAATTATTCCCGTGATTGAATTAAACATAATTTAATTATAAAGATAAAACTTCAATGTGAAAAGTCAAAAGCCTTATGAAAAAACTTTTTTTATACTTTCACAAAGATTTTCTTCTGCATGAGTAAGCGCATATTCAAGTTCCTGGTTTTCACTTATTTCAAAAACCCTTACATTCGCCGGTAAACAAAGATTTTTTTCTGCATGTCCACAGAATATGTAAACTGTTTTTCCTTCTGCCCTTTTTATAATTCCGCCGATTGTTTTTCCCATAAGACTTTGTGAATCAAGGGAGCCCTCGCCTGTTACGATTACATCTGCTGCTGATACCCGCTCTTCAAATCTGCATAAATCAAGAACTGAATCTATTCCGCTTTTAAGCTTTCCCTGTAAAGCAGCAAGAACTGCAAAGCCCATTCCACCGGCCGCACCCGATCCTTCTTCCAGCGAAAAATCCTTGTCACGCATAAGATTGAACAAAGAGGCGATGTGTTTACATCCCTCCTCAAGCTTTATAACCGTCTGTTCATCCGCTCCTTTTTGAGGAGCAAACACATATGAACATCCTTCTTTTCCGCACAAAGGATTTTTTACATCACACATTGCTTCGAATCTAGCCCCTATAAGACGCGGATACATCATAGATAAATCAAGATCTTTTACGTCGCCTAAAGTTCCTCCGGTAGGTACAAAAGAAACTCCATCCTCGTTATAAAAGCATGCACCGAGTGCTGCAAGCATTCCAAGTCCACAGTCATTAGTTGAGCTTCCGCCATGAGTCAGGATGATTTTTTTTGCTCCCATGTCTACCGCAAAACCAATCATCTGACCGACTCCATAAGTTGATGTAATCAGCGGATTTTCCCTTCCCTTAATCTGAGGAAGTCCGTTTGCAAGAGCGCTTTCTATAATTGCAGTTTTTCCTTCATCAAAAAAAGCTACCGGAACTTCAATCTCTTCATAAAGCGCATTCTGAACTACACAGTGACCGACCCTGCACGGAATTGAATTCATAAGGCATTCTAAAGTTCCTTCTCCACCGTCAGCAAGAGGAATTGAAATAATTTCGTAATCCGGATGAAGAGGTTTTATTGTTTTTGAGGCAATACTACAAAATTGAGAAGCAGTTAAACTTCCTTTAAATGAATCAGGCGCAAGAAGTATTTTCATCTTTATCCTTTTTTAATGAATCAGCATAAAAACTTGTTCCAGAAAAAGAGAAAACATGTTATAAGAATTTGACCGATGTAATATAACGAGAGATTTGCTATCCTGAGTGAAAACTTTGAACTGTTTCCAAAGGTATTAAAAATCAGGATAATATCGCTTAAAGTAAAAAGCACGACTCCGATCAAAAAGACAATTTCCGAAAGTTCAAAATTAAATATAACTGCATTTCTTACAGCAAGTGATGTAAGAAAAAATATACATGAAATATATACTACTCCAAAAATCTTAAATGCCTTCTCAACCTTGAATTTTTTGAAAACGTAATATAAAAAACAGAATGAAGCAACGGCTGTACACAAAAGACAGATGAGTATTCCCTCAGGCTTTGAAGAACCGCTGATTCCTCCCGCAAAGCTTCCAAGCCAGAGTGCTGTTATTACATAAAAAATATGACCAGATAAAAATGCAGCTATTCCGCTTAAAAATAATTTTTTTGCTGCATTCTTAAATACAAAACGAAGATTTAAAAGCACATCACCAAGTGCTCCCAGAACGGCTCCGATAAAAAGACAATAAATCGTTATGTTTAATACACTGGTACAAGTAAACGTACAGGAAATAAAGGCAAGAATACAGAAAATACACGAAGCAAGCCCTTTGAAAATTACTGCAGGAACAAATTTCTTTTTATATTCGCTGAAAATAAATAAACCCTGAAGAATACAGCCGGAAACGATTAACGTTAATAATGGATATAACAAATCTGGAATAACATTTACATTTGTCATTTTTTTACCTCTTTTTATATCATATTATATCATAAATTCGTGCTGTAATGAATATGAGTTATGGCACCTGCAAGAGCATCTGCCGCATGATCAGGTTTTGGTATTGTTTTTAATCCCAGAAGAAGCTTTACATACTGCTGGACTGTCTGTTTACCGGCACTCTGAGTTCCGCTGACTGCAATCTTTATCTGATTCGGAGTGTATTCACCAAGCTTTATATCATGCTGAAAAAGACAGAGTGTTACTACTCCACGCGCTTCACTGACACCCATCGCAGATTTCGCATTTTTTGCAAAATAAAGTGTTTCCATTCCCGCTTCATCAGGTTTAAATTCATCGATTACCGCACAAAGCCTGTTATAAATTGAAAGAAGTCGCTGCCCATGAGGTTCATCCTTATCTGTGGTAATGCATCCGTAGCTTACCATACGATAACGTCCCTGACAGAAATCAATAACACCGAAGCCTGTATTAGCAAGCCCCGGATCGATTCCAAGCACACGATGGATTTTCTGTTTCTGAGGAACACTCTGATTTTCAGATCCCGGTAAAGGAATAAAGGATTTATCTTTATTAATCATGAGAGTTTATGTAAATAACCTTTCATAGATTATAATAGAATATATCCTTTATGTTAATCAATCAGAATATTACAGAATTAATTAAAGCGTCTGTCTTCAATACGCTTTGTCTTTTTTTCAGATCTTGGAAGTTCACCGATTCCGACAACTTTAACTTCCGGAGTCATGTTATATTTCTGTTTAAAGGTGTACTGAATCTGTAAAGAAACTTCAGTTCGGTCTGTACCGCCTTCTACTTCTACAATCACTGTCATCTGATCTTTTCCGTCTACGTGTTCAATTACTGCGCGGTATTCACTTGAAGCACCAGGAACAGAATTGATTACATCTTCGATTGTACTTGGGAAGATGATGTTTCCTTTTACTTTAACCATATCATCGCTTCGTCCCATGATGTGGGAAATACGAGGGAAGCTTGAACCACAAGGACATTCACCAGGAATAAATGAAGCAAGGTCATGAGTGCGGAAACGGAACAAAGGAGCACCTTCTTTTACGAGAGTTGTTAAAGTGATTTCTCCCATTTCTCCTTCTTTTACCGGCTTACCTGTTACAGGGTCAAGAATTTCTATATAAAGATAATCATCAAAAATATGCATTCCTTCTGTCTGTTTAGTACAGTTGATTCCGATTCCAGGTCCGTAGCATTCTGTAAGACCGTAAATATCATAGAGCTCGATTCCAAAAATATCCTTGATGCGGTTACGCATTTTTTCGCCCCAGCGTTCTGATCCGATTACACCTTTTTTAAGTTTGATATTGTTCATCAATCCACGCTTTTCAACCTGTTCTGCAAGCAAAAGCGCATAGGAAGAAGTAGCACAGATTACAGTTGCCTGTAAATCCTGCATCATCTGAAGTTGTTTTTCTGTGTTACCAGGGCCCATTGGAATTGCCATTGCACCAAGTCTTTCACAGCCTGCCTGGAAACCTATACCTGCAGTCCAAAGTCCGTATCCCGGTGTAATCTGTATGCGGTCCTTATTTGTAATTCCTGCCATTTCGTAACATCGGGAAAACATAATAGCCCAGTCTTCAACATCTTTTTTTGTATATGGAATGATTACAGGTGAACCTGTTGTACCGCTTGATGAATGAATACGAACGATTTCATCTTCCGGTACTGCTGCAAGTCCAAGCGGATATGCATCACGAAGATCCTGTTTTGAACAGAATGGAACAAGGTTTTCAAAATCTTCCTGTGTTTTAATATCTTCCGGTTTAACGTTCTTAAAACGTTCTGTATAGAAAGGATTTCCACATGCCTTTACACGACGGATCTGTTCACGGATAAGTTCAAGCTGTTTTTCTGTCATTTTCATAATATATACTCCTGTTTTTGTTTCTGTTTATAGTAATATACTAACATGAAGTTTTGTTTCTGTCAATAGATACATTTTTTTTCTGATGTTTATTTTATTCATCTAATAAAAAATTTTAAAAATTTTTTTTAAAATTTTATTGACAGTGTTTTATAATTTATGTTACTATCCGTAGTATCAAATGTTTCTTTTTATAGAAACATAAATAAGGGGTATCAATATGGAAAAACGAGTTATTCAACAGGAAGAAAAAAAAGGTCTTACACTTCGTGATCTTTTACTCACAGCAGTTCTTTTGGCAGCCGGTGCTGTTTTAAAGTTTTTTGTAGGAACATTCATCAACTTTTTCGGAATGAAGCCTAATTTTATCATTGCAATGTATTGTATGATAATCGTAATTCTCAGACCAAAGCTCTGGTACAGTATAATAGTCGGACTTCTTGCAGGAGCTATATGTCAGTTTTTCCCTGGTACTCCGGGCTTAAACTTTGCTTCTGAATTAGCAGGTGCATTATGCATGGGGCTTTTAATTAAGATTCCTGCAAAAAATAAACCGATGGAAATAGGTCTTGCAGCTGTAAGTACATTTATAAGTACAGTAATATCCGGCGGATTATTCACAGTCCTTCTGTTTGTTGTAATCAAATCTGAACCGAGCGCACTCGCCGCTTATGTACCGATTGTACTTGGAACAGCATCATTAAACGCTGTAATCGTAGCACTCCTTTATACACCATTAATGAAAGCGATTAAAAAGCCGTTTATCTGTGAAAAATAAGTCGATTTGTTAAATACCATTACCGGACTTGATCCGGTAATCTTTTTCTAAGAAGGAACTTAAGATGATTGAAATACAGGAACTTACATTTAAGTACAAAGGTGCGCAGAAAAACGCCCTTGAAAATGTATCGGTTAAAATCGAAAAAGGTGATTTTGTCGGAATCATCGGAGAATCGGGAGCCGGGAAAACAACTTTATGCAGCTGTCTGAACGGACTGATTCCGCATCACTTTACCGGAGATTTTTACGGCAGCGTTAAGGTTGAAGGTCAGGATACATTTGAAATAAAACCTGATAAGCTTGCACTTAAAGTTGGTTCCGTATTTCAGAATATTGAAAGTCAGATTATAAGTTATTTTGTAGAAGATGAAATTCTTTTTGGTCTTGAAAATTTCGGCGTTCCTAAAGATCAGATTGAAAGAAGGATTACAAATTCTCTTGCAGCCCTTGAAATATCAGATCTTCGTCACAGGGAAATATCGACTTTAAGCGGCGGACAAAAGCAGAAGGTTGTGTTCGCTTCTATTCTTGCACTTGAACCCGATTATCTTATTCTTGATGAACCGACAGGAGAACTTGACCCTGCTTCATCACTTCAGATATTTAAGCTTCTTAAAAAACTCAACGAAGAGAAAGGAATAACTATCATCATTGCAGAACAGAAAATCATGCTTTTGTGTGAATTCGTAAAAAAACTCCTTGTTCTTGAAAAAGGAAAAGTCGTACATTATGGTGAAATCAGGAGTACTCTTACACATCAGAAAGAGATGGAAGAAGCCGGAATCAACTGTCCGCGTGTCCTTACTCTAACCGGAAAAATGATGGATGAAGGATTAACTCCGGCAGGTATGAAAAAAGAAGAAAGAATCTGCCTTAATACAACAGAAGCAGCTGAGTTTGTAAAAAAGATTATAAAAAAAGATTACCGTGTCTTACCCGCCAATGACACATCCAGTATGTCTGAAAATGACAACTTCAGAACAGCCGGTAATGACAACGGGGAAACTGTTCTGGAATTCAAGGATGTAAGCTTTTGTTATAATTCAACGGCTAACGTAAACAGTCTCAACATAAAAATCAACAAAGGTGACTTTACTGCCATCATCGGATCAAACGGAGCCGGTAAATCAACCGTCTCAAAATTAAGCAATGGACTTTTACAACCTGGTCAGGGCGATGTTCTTGTACTTGGTAAAAATACTAAAAAAAATAAGGTAAGCAATCTTGCAAAGCACATAGGATTTTTATTCCAGAATCCAGACCGTCAGATATGCTGCAATACTGTTGAAGAAGAAATTGCCTTCAGCTTAAAAAACAACAGACTTTCCGCTGAAGAAATCAAAAAACGCGTAGAAAAAACAATCCGGGATTTTGATTTTAATGCGAAGACAGAACCATTCAACATGAGCCGCGGACAGAGACAGAGATTGTGCCTTGCCTGCCTTATTGCTTTAAATCCTGAAATTCTTATTCTTGATGAACCGACAACCGGGCTTGATTACCGTGAATGTATGGAAATAATGTCACACATCAGAAAGCTGAACGAAAACGGAACAACAGTAATCATGGTATGTCACGATATGGAAGTCGTACTTGATTTTGCAAAAGAAGTAATCGTAATGAATAAAGGACAGATCCTTGCTCAGGGAAAAACACGTACCATCCTTTCAGATACAAATCTTTTAAAACGTGCACGACTTTTACAGCCTCAGATTGCGGCAACCTGTTCACTGCTCGGCGACCAGTTCAATAATATTTTTACCGTTGATGAAATGATTAATACACTAAAACAGATGAAAAAAGGAGGAAAATCAAAATGAAAGGCTTTTTAGATTATTTACAGGGAAATTCAATCCTTCATAAAATTCATCCGCTTACAAAGCTCTTTGTTGCAGCCTTATTGTGTGCATCGGCTTTTGTATCATCAAATTTCTTTTTCCTTGCAGGACTCATTTTATTTGACATAATGCTTTCTGTTATCGGTGAAGGTAAAACTCATTCAGGACTTTTTAAGAGAACGCTGGGAGTTTTTAAAGGACTCTTTAAAATGTCACTTTTTCTTTTTATTCTTCAGGTTTTATTGATAAGACAGGGAAAGGTTATTATTCCTATCACTTCAAATTATGGTATAACTGATATTGCAATACGTAACGGACTTCTTTTAGTCATGCGTCTTACTGCTGCAACACTTCCTCTTTCTGTTCTTATTTCTGTAATCAATCTTAATGATTTGTCGAATACTCTTGTTCAGGAGCTTCATGTTCCATACAAATATGCATTCACCCTTACATCAGCAATCCGTTTTATACCGGTATTCTCTTCTGAGATGAGCGGAATCATGGAAAGTCAGAAAGCACGCGGAGTTGATTTTGACGTTAAAAATCCGTTCAAAAAAATAGGAATGATTTTACCGCTTTGTTTTCCGCTTCTGATGGGCGCTGTACGAAAGATTGAATTTACCGCAAAGGCAGCAGAATTAAGAGGATTTTATTTCAGGAAAAGAAACAGCTGTTCTAAAAGATACAGACATCACTTGTGCGATTTTGTTTTCATCCTCACAGGATTAGCAGTTCTTGCTCTTTCGATTCTGCTTAATATCTATCTGAAATAGGATTAAAAATAATCAACTGCTTTTATATTAAGCTCATAAAAATCAGGTTTTACAAGAAGTTTGATTGCAGCTTTTAAATCATCCTTTTTTATAACTCCTGATTTACATGCAGCACCAAGCAGAAGCATATTTACGATTTTTACAGATCCAAGCTCGCGGCAGATTTTATCTGTATCAACATCAATCACCTGTCCGCTTACAGTCTTTAAATAATCAATCATTGTTTCAAAAGAAAAGGCTTTTCCGGTTAAGCTTGCAGTTGTTGGCTGAACACATTTTCTGTTTACAATCACGGTTCCGTCTTTTTTAAGATACTCAATGTTTCTTACTGCTTCTGCCGCTTCGAATGCGATTATTATATCTGCCTGACCTTTGGTAATTAATGGAGAAAAAACATCATCACCAATGCGTACATGGCTTACAACCGAACCACCCCTCTGAGCCATACCGATTGTTTCTGCAGATAAAACATGCTTTCCCTGTGTTATTGCAGCCTGAGATAAAACCTTTGCCGCAAGTACAGTTCCCTGTCCTCCGACACCGCAGATTAAAATATTAGTGCTCATTTTTTGCCTCCGATTGCGCCGCAGGGACATACACAAGCGCATAATCCACAGCCTGTACAAAGTGATTTATCTATTTCCACCAGTTTTTTACCTTTTGAATTTTCTGTCAGGCTTATACTTAAAGAAGGACATCCAAGTTCGTTTATACATTTTTTACAACCGATGCATTTTTCTGTATCAATTGACTTTGGTCCCGGTAGTTTACAGCCGAGTTTTGATGCTATGCTTATGCAAGGGGATTTAAATATTACGGCACTTACCCCTTCTGCATTTACTGCATCCTTAACCGCCTGCACAGCTTTTTCCTGATTAAAAGGATCAACTTCAATTACAGGTTTAACTCCGATTGCCTTAAGAATTTCAGGGATACTGATTTTATCAACTATTTCACCCATCATAGTAACACCGGTTCCTGGATGCGGCTGATGACCTGTCATTGCAGTTGTTGAATTATCAAGAATACAGATTGTCTGATGGCTCTGGTTATATACTGCGTTAACAACTCCTGTAATTCCGCTTGCAAAAAATGTTGAATCACCTATAAAACTAAAGCATTTTCTGTCATTTTCGTAATGATAAAAGCCCTGCGCCATTGTGATATCTGCACCCATACAAAGACATGTATCGGTCATATCCAGTGGTTTTGCATTACCAAGAGTATAACATCCAATATCTCCGCAGAAAACAGTTTTTTCACCTTTCATCGCCTGTTTAACTGCATAAAATGCTCCGCGGTGAGGACATCCTGCACATAATACCGGAGGTCTTACAGGAAGCTCCGGCTTATTACCAGTTTCATTCTCATGATTACCAGCACTGTCATCCTCGGACTTGATCCGGGAATCTCCCTTCAGAAGCGACAGTACTATTTTCCTTACAATATCTACACTAAGTTCACCGGCCTCAGGTACAGTACCATCCTTCTTTCCATGGATAGTTGTCTTAAGGTGTTTTTTACCGCTTAATAAAACAAGTGCATCTTCAATAACAGGATCAAGCTCTTCAAAAACAATAATCTCCGGATGTAAGTTTAAAAACTGTTCTGCCAGTTTTTCAGGAAACGGGTAAGGAGTTCCGATTTTCATGACGGCACAATCTTTCAATTCCGGATATTCAGAAGAAAGTACTGCAAGTGCTTCTTTTAGATAACAGTATGATATTCCGCCTGCTGCAAAACTGAGACCTTTAGCTTCAGAGTTTTCAACAACATTCACTGTGCTTTTAGAAAAATAGTCCGGAAGGATTTTTTCATTTCTTTCAAAAATACGCTTATGATTTTTAAACGAACTGAGCGGAAAAATTACCCATCTTGCAGAATCCTTCGTAAAACTTTCATCCTTTTTGCATAAAGGAAGCTCAGGTATTTCCATGCTTTCGTATGCATGATCTACACGTGTTGTAGGGCGCAATAAAACCGGTGTATTGTATTTTTCAGAAAGTTCAAAGGCCTCCTGTACCATAGTAAAGGCTTCATAAGGCGTAGAAGGATCAAGGCATGGGAGCTTGGAAAACTGTGCAAAGGTTCTTGTGTCCTGTTCTGTCTGACTTGAAATAGGACCAGGATCATCGGCACTCACAATTACCATCCCTCCTTTAACTCCCACGTAAGAAAGACACATTACAGGATCACTTGCAACGTTTAAACCGACCTGTTTCATCGTAACGAGGGTTCTTCCGCCTGCATAACTTACACCGGCTGCAACTTCAACAGCGGCTTTTTCGTTTACAGACCATTCAACATAAGTTCCTGTCTTTTCTTTATATTTCGAGATAAATTCTATAATTTCGCTTGAGGGAGTTCCAGGATATCCCGAAGCAAGATTAACTCCTGCCTTTAATGCACCAAGAGCAATAGCCTGGTTTCCCATAATCATTTGTTTTGCCATAATGTCATGTTCCTTTATATAGTAACACCTATAATATATAATATCTGCAATATTATAGCAAGAAAGAAAAGAATAATAAAATGTATTTTTATTTATGATTATTGATGAAACTGTTAAAAAAAATTACCCGATCAAAGACCGGGCAATTTTAATTCGCAATTTTTCTTAACGCAGTTGCTATTATTATTAAGTAACTACTAAAAAATTGCTCCATGTATTCGCAATTTTTCTTAACGCAGTTGCTATTATTACTCCTCTGGTTCGAAATCGTCTGGATATTCAGCTGTATGATAAACATTCTGAACATCGTCGTTATCTTCGAGACGATCGATAAGGCGCTGTACCTTTGCAGCTGTATCTTTATCAACTGGTGTATATGCATCAGGAACCATTCCTACATCTGCAGAAAGTGTTTCAAAACCTTTTTCCTGTAATGCTTCGGCAACAGCAGAGAAACCATCCGGTGTAGTTGTTACAGTGATGATTCCGTCTTCGTTTACAATATCTTCTGCACCGGCTTCAAGAGCAACTTCCATTACTTCGTCTTCGCTAACTTTTTCTGCATCAAGTTCGATAGTACCTTTTCTCTGGAACATACGTGATACAGAACCAGATGTACCGAGGTTACCGCCGTTCTTTGTAAAGATGTTCTTAACGTCAGCTGCAGCACGGTTTTTGTTATCAGAAAGAACCTCAACCATTACAGCTACACCGCCAGGAGCATATCCTTCATACAAGTATTCTTCGTATGCTGCTCCACCGTCTTCTCCAGTACCTTTTTTGATAGCACGTTCAATGTTATCTTTCGGCATGTTAGCAGCACGTGCTTTAATGATTACTGTACGCAATCTCGGGTTAGAGTTAGGATCTCCACCACCCATACGGGCAGCAATAGAAATTTCCTTAATAAATTTTGTAAAAATCTTACCACGCTTTGCATCGGCCAAACCCTTTGCATGTTTGATGGTGGCCCATTTACTATGTCCTGACATTAGGAACTCCTTATAAAATAAAATACTAAATCAATTAGAATAATTTATCATAAAGATAAAAAATTATCAATATTCAGTATCTTTACCACAAAGATATTACCTGCCCCGTACCGAAGGTCAGACCGGCACCGATAGAAAATGATTTATAATTATTTTTATCAAATCCCATGATATCAATAATGCTGTAGCGTGCAGAAATATCAACACCCATTTTACTGTTTATACAGATAATTACATCGGCTCCAAAATCAACAAATACCTTCATTTTCTCAACCAGTGAATCAGAAGAACTTGTTTTTGATTCATAAAATCCAAATCCGAGTCCACCAATTGGTTGAACTATAAATGTACCGAAGTTTAAAGGAAGATAGAATTTTGTTCCGAATGCAAAACCAGTTTTACAGTTTGGAACATCATTTCTGAGACTGAAGAAAATCTGTGCATTTGAAACTGAAAGGCTTCCCTCAACGATAAAACCTTTTGCAGAATCATTTAAGCCGGCACCACCCCATAATGTAAACATATATGGATTTGTCATACTGAAACCGGAAGCAGGTTTTGCCGATGCACCCTTTGAAATTAAATCATCAAAATCTGTAAGGCGCCATCTGCCCTGTTCAACTGTCCAGAAAGAACTGATGGATTTTTTTTCTGTAATATCGAACATTACTTTATAGCCGTTACCGGATTCTTCAGGCTCTGTTGTTTTATAATCAACAGGATTTTCACCTTTTCTGAAGGCATTCCAGATATAATATGCAAGGGCATATCGTACGCCTTCAATCGGATCTACTGCGAAAGTTCCGACAATTACTTCAGAAGAAGCTTTAGATGCTGAATTAACGATGGATGTAAAAGAATTGCTCTTACAGTTAGAAACCATTTCGTTTGAAATATATTTTGACATATTTGAGAAGGTTTCATCTTTATTTGCAATTGATTCATTGAACTGTTTAATTCGTTCAGCAATAGTTTTATTCTGACCTTTAGATGAAATAATTTTATCTGCAGATTCTTTTACGGCAGCAGCAGGAATCGCGAAATTTGTATTTTCACGTT
This sequence comes from Treponema sp., assembly GCA_017548565.1. Classification (GTDB taxonomy): domain Bacteria; phylum Spirochaetota; class Spirochaetia; order Treponematales; family Treponemataceae; genus Treponema_D. The sequence continues at coordinate 19,718 of JAFYZU010000054.1, read as the reverse complement.
TTGTTGCCTTCCATGTATTGATTCCGACTACAGAATATCCACCCTTTGCTTTTGAATCTGCAATAAGTAAAGGACCTCCGGAATTTCCACCGTCTACCTGTGCTGAATGCTGGATAAGAACTGAAATATCAGGATTAACAAGTTCCTTGATACGAGCAGAAGCATTAGTTACAGAGCCTTTTCCAAACTGCCATACCGGCTCTCCATTAAGACCAGGGAAACCAGCAGTCCATACATCATCACCATCAGTTACTTTAGAAGACCTGAAGGTAAGACCTGCTTTTTTAAATGATGAAGGCATTTCAATTACTGCAATATCAAGATCTTCATCTACACCGAGAATCTTCAAATCCTTGTATTCTGCTGTAGAACCGTCATCATTTTCAAACTGAACTGTAGCTGTTTCTGCTGAAGAAATTACATGTCTGTTAGTAACGATATAACTTTTTCCATTTGAAGCAGTATAAATAAAGCCAGAACCATAAGATCCTTTCAAATACGATTCAATATATTTTGCAAAAGACTTGTAGCCCGAATTTTCAAGAGTTGTCTTATAAGAATTAAGAAAAGCTTTATTCTGTTCAGAATAATTTGAACGAACTATACAAACATAATCCCTCATTCCTGAAGCGTTTGCATACCATAAACAAGTTAATAATAGACCAAATTTTAATAATACTGTTTTTATTGTTTTCATAATTGTATTATAAGGTAATAAGATAATCGTATCAACAGGAAAAACGTTTAACCAAAAAAAATCCCCGCTGAACTTTATGAACAACGGGGACAGTCCTCATATAAACTATAATTATTACTCTACAGGACGTTTTTTAAGATTTTTACTTTCGATGATTGCCTGGCCTTCTCCAACCTTCTGTTCCATCATTGCACGAACTTTCAATGGAAGTCCGAACAAAGTAATGAATCCTTCTGCATCCTTATGATTATAAAGTTCACCGGTTGTAAAACTTGCAATGCTTTCGTTGTAAAGACTATATTTAGAACCGGAACCTGCACCTCTGACAGCACCTTTTATAAGCTTAACCTTTGCCCATCCGGTTACTGTCTCTTCAGTCTTATCTACAAATGCCATACATGCATCAAAAAGTGTCGTAAACCATTTACCGTCATAAATCAATTCACCGATTCGAACTGCCATCTGCTGTTTATAGTGATATGTGTCGCGGTCAAGACAAAGGTGATCCATCATTCTGTGTGCAAAATAAAGGATTGCTCCACCAGGAGTTTCATAAACACCACGGCTCTTCATACCAACACAGCGGTTTTCACAGATATCTACAAGTCCGACACCGTTTCTTCCACCTATAACGTTCAATTCATTCAAAAGATCAAGGGCATTCATTTTTTTACCGTTCAGGCCTACAGGAATTCCTTTTTCAAAATCGATAGTTACATATTCGCCGTCTGCAGGTGCTTCTTCCGGAACGCATGTATTTTTAAGCATATGTTTATAATTAGGTTCATTTTCTGTTTTTTCAAGCTCAAGACCTTCGTGACTAAGATGCCATATGTTTTCGTCTCTTGAATAAGACTGATCTTTCTTCATCGGGACTTCAAGTCCGCGGTCTTCGAGAAATTTGATTTCTGCTTCACGGCTGTCCATATTCCATTTATCATCACGCCATGCTGCAATTACCTTGATATCCGGAGCAAATGCCTTGATAGCAAGCTCAAAACGAACCTGATCATTTCCCTTACCTGTAGCGCCGTGACATATTGCAACTGCTTTTTCCTGACGTGCATATTCAACAAGAATTTTTCCGATCAGAGGTCGGGCAGTAGAAGTTCCAAGAAGATATTCATCCTCATAAACAGCATTTGCCTTAAGCGCAGGCCAAATGTATTCTTCGATATATTCCTGACGTGCATCTACAACATAACATGCAGCGGCACCTGTTTTAAGTGCACGTTCCTTGATAGCCTTCCAGTCATCCCCCTGCCCTACATCAATGCAGACAGCAATTACATCATAATCATAATTTTCTTTAAGCCATGGGATGATAACAGTTGTATCAAGACCACCTGAATAAGCAAGAACTACTTTATCCTTTGCCATACGGTACCTCCAAAAATTGTATAAATATACAGAAAATATACAATTATTTGCATATAATTACAAGTATATATATAAAAATAGTTGAATTTAAAACGTTTTATTGTATTTTTTTGCATAAAATTGTATCATAAGTTAAGGTATAGAGAATGAATGCAAAATATTTAATTATTTACAATCCTATGGCAGGTAACAAAACTGCTAAAAAGAATGTTTATGAACTGGATAAAATCCTTAAAGACGATTATCTCACTTACATAGAGATGACCCCGGATTTTGATTACGAAGAATTCATTCATAATGCAAACTATGATGAATCAATCGTTGTATGCGGTGGAGACGGTACTTTAAACTCCCTCATTAATTCAATCAAAAAAGAAGAATTAAGCAAACCGATTTATTACTATCCTCTTGGAAGCGGCAATGATTTTATCAGGGATATTTTCGGTAAAGAGCATCAGTCGTTAATAAGAATAAATGACTACATCCGTGATTTACCGATAGTTGCAGTTAAAGGAGAACATAAATACTTCCTCAACGGAATAGGCTTTGGTATTGACGGTTACTGCTGTGCTGTCGGCGATATGCTTCGAAAAAATACAACCAAACCTATCAACTACACATCAATTGCAGTTAAGGGAATGCTTTTTAAATACAAGCCGACAAATGTAAAATTAACGGTAGATGGTGAAGTTCATGTTTTCAAGAATGTATGGCTCACTTCTACCATGAAAGGACGTTACTACGGCGGCGGTATGATGGCAACTCCAAATCAGGACAGAAAAGATCCTGAAAAGAAAGTTTCTGTATATGTTTTCATGGGAAAAAACAGACTCAAATGTCTTATGATGTTTGCAAAGGTATTTACCGGAGAGCATGTAAAGTATACGAACAATATCATCACGTTTACAGGAAAGAAAATCCTCGTTGAATTTGACAAAGAACGACCTCTTCAGATAGACGGAGAAACAATTCCTAACGTTTTAAGTTATTCTGTTCAGGCTTAATTTTATTCTTATCAGGCATGTAGTAATTGATGATGTTATGCTTTTCTACCCAGGTTTCACCATATGGAGTGTATTCAAGCCGTTCGTAGATTTCTCCTTCGTAATTTGTTACAAGACTTGCACTTCCAAGGTGGTCGGTGTGGTAATAGAATGTTCTTTGTGCTTCAAGTTCTTTGTTAGTTTTTTCCTCTTCTGTCAACAATCTTGTTACAATTCTTGTTTCACCAAGATAGATATTCTTTGAATACTGGCCATAAGAACTATATGCATTTGCCGTATCATAATGCCAGGTCCAGAAGTTATTAAAGTACAAAGTCTGGCTTATTGCATTAGAATTAGAGGTATACTTTGCTACACGCTGGCCTTCGTTATTGTATACATAATAAGTGTCATACAGATTATCAACTGTTCTTATAAGCTGATTGCAGTCGTCCCATTCGTATCGTCGTTTATTAGAATAATTTATAACGTCTCCGCCATATTTGAATGTTTGAGTATATGTACTGCTTGATGTTGGTAAAGAAAAACCGAAATATTCTTTGAACATGTACCTTTTACTCTCCGTATACTTTTTTATGCTTGTGATACTTTTACCTTAGTGATTATTTTTAATTTTAACATGGGATGAATGAAAGAACAAGGTAAATAACTAATTGAAGAACCAATGAATTACTACCAGACCGTTTTAAGGTCATACAAAGGGATCTTGGTATCTTTAGTAACTATGGTTAAATTATTTTCCATAGCTTGTGCTATCAAAAGTCTATCAAATGGGTCTTTGTGAATATCTGGTAATTGTTTAATTCTTTCAGCATCAAATTCGGTAGGAGGAAGATAGAGAAAATCTTCATTTTCTAAAACATTCCTTAATCGTGGTATATCTATATTAAACTCTAGAGTTCCTTTTGCTTGTTTTATTGCAATTTCCCATAATGAAGCAAAACTAAAAAGACACTTTTCATTTTCCATTATTTTTCTTGCAGTTAATGACAGTTCTTCATTACCTGAGACATACCAGATTATTGCATGGGTATCTAGTAAATACATTACATATACTCCGCAAATTCTTCTGGAGTTTTATCAAAATCTGGAGACATTCTGCAAGGGATTTCCTTGAGACAACCGAATCCTTTTTTTGAGGATTTATTTAATTTATTATCAGACGAATTAGAAAATTTATAAAAGATATAATCAATATATGATGATATTTCTTCCAGCGCCGGTTGAGGTAAATCTTTTAATTTTGTTTCTATTGATGAATAATTCATATAAATCCTCCATCGAAATCATTTTATCACACGATAATATAATAATCTACTTATAATTCAATAAAGTTTTTAAACTCCTTATAGTTACAACCGTTGTTTTATACTGAAAAAAACTCTCCTTAAATTTGGTCAAATTTTTGGGGAGGACCACCACCTCTATATGAATCTTTCCAATAAACTGAAATTTTATTTCCTTTAACTTTAGCTGTATATACTCTTTCCCCCCCTTGGTAAAATCCAAAATAATTTAACTCAGTTTTTTTGTTACATGAGGTCATAAAAATACAAATCAAAAATATTATTAATATTTTAATTTTTTTCATTAAATCTTATCTTCTTTTTGTAAGTCGTATTATCGGTTTTCCTATTATAAGGCTTTTATTTACATACTGAGGCTGCATGAAGCTTGCGTATTCAAACGGCATTGAATCATATTTTGTAACAGGCGCTTTATATTCTTTATCTGTATGGCGCATATCAAGGGAATTAAACCTGTTGTCACCCATCATAAAATAGCAGTCCTGCGGAATATACTGTGCATTACCATTTTCATCATTTGCCGGGAATACAGGCATGTTTCGTTCATCCTGATAATATCTCTGATAAATATATATATAATATTCAAGCTGAGCATTATTTTTTAACTTTTCATCGGAGTTAATCATTTCTGATTTATCTTCAACAATATAAGATGCTATTCTTGTAATGATTTTTCCATAAAGGATTTTATGCATTACATTAAGCTTATATGCCGCTTCTTCATACATATCTTTTTTTATGTCCTTTGACGAAATCCACGAGGTAATGAATTTTTCAAACCACTCTACTCCCCCGTTCTGATTAAGAATGTTTGCAGCAGCATTAAGGAAATTAAAATCCCAGTTATTAAGCAGCAGTGAAGGTTCGCTGAAAGTTCCATTCTTATTTTTGCCTTCAGTCATTTTTTTAAGAGTCTGAACCATATCTTCTACATCAGCATATGCCTTGTCTAAATCATAGCTTTTTCGGAGTGCTTCAACCTGAATCATGGCATCATATTCTTCCTGCGAAAATTTAAATTCCTGAACTTTTGCCTTAATATTTTTAGGAAGAGCATTAAGGTTCCAGCAGGCATATTTTTCGTCTTCTGTTACAGGCTTGAAATCAGATGAATCCTTCGTTCGTGCATAAAGAATTCCGTCCTGCATTACAAGCTGTTCACCGGGAAGTCCGGTAATTCTTTTTACCAGAGGATCAGCCTTAAGCTTTCCGTTTTCATCTTTGTTGAGATTTACCTTTGTAAACGTAAGCATGAATACAAGCTGAGATGTTACTGTTTTTACTTCTGATTTACGGTCAAGCTTATAATGAGGATTTCTTAAAACGACAATCTGGCCGCGTTTATATGGTTTAAAATCTGACAATCCAATTTCGGTAAGAGGAAATTTCGGACCACAGTCAAGCTTTAAAACTGCAACCTTATCCTTTACAAGATATTCAGGAACCATCGATTCAGAAGGAATTACGTAAAGCTGGAGAACAAAAATCTGAATAAGAAGAACCATGAAGATTGCCTGAACAAGAGCATCTATCCAGTCTATAACTTCAAAAACTACCTTTGCCTTACCGCTGAATTTTGTTTTTTCAGGAACTACCTTCCATCCGGAAGTATAATTTTTTATACGCTTTTCATTCATTATAAATGCGTTCATAAGTGATGTAATGAAAGTTACACACCATAAAAGCACCTGAATAAGATCATACCAGTAATAAGTCCCCTCTTTTCCTGCTCTACGGAGAATAAAAGAAAGAAGAAGCACAAACGGAAGATATTCAATGAATCTTAATGAACCAAATGCTTTTTTTCCATCCTCGTTCCTGAGCATTTTAAAATAAACATAATAAACAGTTACAGCAGTAAAGCCGGCCGCAAGAGGAAATGCAAGAAGAGAAATATCAGCATGAAAAGAAACCGATAACAACGAAAAAAGAACTGCGCTTATAAGTTCAATGTAAATATAAAGATTAAAACGTTTTGATTTTTCCATAAATTATTTTTCCTGATATAAATATAACAAAAAATCAAAACAAAAGATACATTATTTGGAAAAATTAAACATTGAATCAAAATTATCTGAAAGAACGGGACAAAGCTTTTCATAATCTATATCAAGAAGCTCTGCAGCAGCCTCGTAGATTTTGACGATATCCGAAAGATAAGTTTTCTGTTCACCCTTCAGAAATTGAAAGGGAGCATCGGTTTCTACAAGCAGTCTTTTGATATCGAGATTTTTTACGCATTCCAATACTTTCTTATTATTATTCATCATCTGTTTTCCAAAACTGAAATATGCATTAATTCCACGCCTTACAAGTGATTGTGCTTCGACAGAAGACCCCATGAATGAATGAAAAAGAACGGACGGAGCTTTTTTAAGGAGGGATGAATATTCAAAAAGCTTATCGTTTGCCTTCCTGCAATGGATTATAACGGGCTTCTGATATTTAACAGCCAGTTCAATCTGAGAAGTAAAATTCTTTTCCTGCTCTTCACGATTTTCCTTAAACTCAGGCGTAAAATAATCAAAACCTGCCTCACCTATTGCCTGAACTTCATTTTTTTCTAAAAGTGTTTTTAAAAAATCAAGTTCTGTGGTATAATTACCCTGAGGATGAAGTCCGAATGCAGAAACAATATTTTTACCGCTGACTCCTTTTTTCTGCATCTCCCATTCTTCAATACTATGGGCGCATGAACAGCCCTTCCAGTTTTCAGGAGGATTAAAACAACAGTCAGCAATACAGCAGCTGTAATGAAAATGAGCATCTACAAAAAAAGTTGAATTATTTTCTAACATTTTTTCCATTATAACCGAAAAATATAATATAAGCATACTTTCTTTTGAAAAAAAAGAATAAATCATTTTAATAAAGGGGAAATAAAATGAAAAGCTATACACTTAAGAGCATTGGTAAGAACACAGACTATATGACAATTGTTCGTGAAATGGAAGACGGTTTTGTTGTAAAAATCGTAAGGGATATGGACGGATATGAAGATATCAAAACTGATTATATCTCACGCGAACTTTTTGACAGCTGCATCAGGACAGGATATCTTACAGAAATCAAAGAAAAAGTTGCAGTTAATGCTTAATTTTTTAATCTGATAAATATTTCTATAACTATAATTTTCCGATATAAAAGAGATAAACAATGAACGTTTATCTCTTTTATTATATAGACATAAATCCCGAAAATTCATATAATATGAAGATAAACGCTATATGCAAAAAGTGTTTTTATGAACACTAGGAGGATCGTTGGCATACACAGCACAAACTACTAACAATAACAATAAGGGGCAGCGGATTAATCAGAATATCCGTGTGCGTGAGGTACGACTTATCGATGATGAGGGAAATCAGCTTGGCGTAGTAGCCACTGCAGACGCTCTCAAAATGGCAGATGAAAAGGAACTCGACCTTGTTGAAGTTTCGCCAAATGCTAACCCGCCGGTTTGTAAAATCATGGACTATGGTAAATACCGTTTTGAACAGGAAAAAAAGCTCCGTGATTCCAAGAAAAATCAAAAGGTATTGAAACTCAAGGAAATCCGAATGCAGCCGAAAATCGGTACCGGTGACCTTGATACAAAGGCCAAGCATATCCAGGAATTCTTAAACGAAGGCGACAAGGTAAAGATTACAATCCGTTTCCGCGGACGTGAGCTTGCTCATACAGACCTTGGTTTTGGAGTTATGGAAGAGGTGTTAAAGCGACTTACCTCAGCGTACAACATTGACAAGCCGGCCGCTATGGACGGAAGAAATATGTCAATGACTATCTCGGCAAAAGCCGCAAAATAAGAGGTTGAATAAAATGCCTAAAATGAAAACAAAAAAGTCAGCTGCTAAACGTTATTCTTTAACCGGCACTGGCAAAGTTAAGCACAAGAAGCAGAACCTTCGTCATATTTTGACAAAACGTTCTCCAAAAAGAAAGAGAAATCTTAGATCTGCAGGTTATGTAGATGAAGCTGATGCAAGAAAAATCAGAAAGCAGATGCTTCCATACGGTTAATGAGGTGAACAAATGTCAAGAGCAATAGACGGAACAAAAAGAAAGAATCGTCGTATTAAAATCTTAAAGCTTGCTAAAGGTTTCAGAGGCGACAGAAAATCAAATTATAAACCGGCAAAGGATGCCGTAACAAAGGCTTTAGGACATGCTTACGTAGATCGTCGTGACCGTAAACATGAATTCCGCACTTTATGGATTGCACGTATTAACGCTGCTGTTCGTGAAGAAGGCCTCAACTATTCACAGTTTATAAACGGTGTAAACAAAGCAGGTATTAAATTGAACCGAAAGGCTCTTTCTAATATGGCTATTGAAGATCCGGCAGCTTTCAAAGCAGTTGTAGAAGCAGCAAAGAAAGCATTAAAGGCATAAGCGAATGAATACACTCGATCAAGTCTTACTTCTGGAACAAAAGGTTGAAAGTGCTGTTGAAAAAATAAGACAGCTGCAGGCCGAAAACGATGCTTTGCGCAATGAATGTTCAGAGCTCAAAAATGCGTTGGCGGTTAAGTCGGAGCAGCTTATGACCTTTGAAACAGATCAGGACAAGATCGAGTCTGGTATTCAGAAAGCCCTTGACCATCTTAATCAGATTGAACATTCAGTCTTAAAAACAGTCGGTCAGGAAATAACTACTACTCTAAAAAAGGCCGAAAATAAAGAGCCGAAAATAGAACAGACTGCAGAACCTGTTAAGGATACTGCAAAAAATGACATACCTGTAATAAGTATGTTTAATTCTGAACAACCGTCATCTGTTGAAAATGAAGCACCGAATTTTGATACGATGGAAAATCTTGATGAACAGAAAACAGAAGATGGAGAAAATGATGGTGATTCAGAAGATTTAGGATTCGATATATTCTGATGGGTAAACTTCATATCAACATTCTTGATACATCCTTCACTATTCAGGCCGACGAAGACGAAGAATATCTTAAAAAATTATTAAACTATTACGAAAAAATCACAGAAGACATAAAAAAAATCCCTTCAGTAAAATCACCGCTTCAGAATTCAATTCTTGCGGGAATTATGCTCTGCGATGAATTATATAAAGAAAAATCAAAGCTTCTTGCAATAACAAAAGGAAAACCTCTTCCATCACAGAATTCAGAAGATGAACGTGAAATTAATTCGCGTACCCTGAATATGATAGATAAAATAAATAAGGTGCTTTAATTGTCAAAAACTGTAATCTGGATTGATGCTGACTCCTGCCCTCTTCCGGTAAGAAATCATTGTACTAAAACAGCCGCTAAATATAATCTTGATATAAATTTCGTTGCAAACACAAGCATTTCCTGCGATTTTAATAACTACAAAATGATTGTTACCGATTCCATAAAGGATTCTGCCGATAACTATATCCTTGAAAATGCAGCCGAAAATGATCTTGTAATTACAAGGGATATTCTTTTTGCATCACGCCTTGTTGAAAAACACATAACGGTCATAAACGACAGAGGAACTGAATTTACCGGTGAAAACATCAGGGAATTATTAAGTGAACGCGAATATAACTATAATCTTGCACAGATAGGCCTTGTAAAACACTACAAAGAAGGCTACGATAAGAAAAAATTTGAAAAATTTGCAAACTGCTTTGATAAAGTACTGACAAGACTCTTAGGGACAGTTTAACGCTTATTCTTCCGGTTCATCAGGATAGGCAAGCTGAATTGAACAGATTCTGTCCTTTATTTCCATAAAAGCAAGAACAATTTCAGGATCAAACTGTTTTCCGGCACAATTCTGTATTTCTGCAAAAGAATCTTCTATTGACCAGGACTCCTTATAGCATCTCTTATGACTCAAGGCATCAAAAACATCAGCAACGGCAACAATTCTTGCGGCAAGAGGAATATCTGTACCCGAAAGAGGTTCACATTGCGGAACAACACCATTTTTTATAGAAAACTGAGAAAGCTCTATTTTACCGGGATAGCCCATTTCTCCGCCATCCCATCTGTCGTGATGATGAAGCGCAATATCCTGACACATCTGATCAAGAAGACTTTCTGGAGGATCAAACAGCTGCGCACCGATACAGGTATGTCCCTTCATGATATTTCTTTCTTCCTCAGTAAAACGCGGCCATGTTTTTTTAAGGATAACATCAGAAATTCCGACTTTTCCGACATCGTGGAATTTAGCGGCAATTTTTAAAGTATCACGGAAGGTATGTGATTCAGAAACCGGAACATTATGATTAAATGCCCATCGGTCGTAAATTTCAAGTGAGTAGGAAGATACGCGCTCAACATGCGGATACGTCTCTTTAGGATCACGGAATTCAGCCATTTTAAGCATTCGTCGAACCATATCACTCGTTAAATATGCATGCTGAAGTGCCTGAACCGTGCTGGAAGCAAAGTGAGAAATCAAAAGCTGTGCTTCATCATCAAAAGGAATTATATTATTATTTTCATCTTTTGCATTTATAATCTGAAGAATACCGAGAAGCTTTCCGTTTGCCATTTTAAGCGGAATAGTATACATCGATTTTGTCCGGTATTCAGTCGTAAGATCTGTAACCTTGTTGAACTTATAAGGCTTGTTTTCAGGAATCTTATAACAGTCCTTAATGTTAAGCGGTTCTCCAGTTAAAGCTACATAACCGCATATCTGCTGCTGATTAATCGGGAAAGTAAAAAATGTATATGGCAATTTTGCACCGGCCGGAAGCTCCTTAAGATGAGTATCATTCTGTCCATATTTAATACGAAGATTATCGCCTTCGACTACATAAATTGAACCGGCATCAGCATTAACTATTTTTCGTGTTTCGGTAAGGATCCGTTCAAGAAGGACATCGACATCCTGAATTTCACCAAGCTCCCGTTCAATTTCAATTACACGCTTCAGTTTATCTCCATCATTTGAAATATCTAAATCAGAGATTATTTTTTTATTCATAGCATTTTACCCCAGACAGATACACTATATCTTATATATTAATAGTCGGTAAAAATCAAGAAAAAATCGAATTATTTTTCCTGATAATACTAAAATATATTGGACCTGCACCGTTTTGAACATCGGGAAAAATCTGATATCCATACTGTGTTTTTTCATATTCAGGAGGATTGAATTTTACAAAATCTTGAATTTCAGAAAAATCAGGTGCAGGCGCAGTAAATTCGAAATTTTTTCCTGATTTATTGTATTTTTTTATCAGTTTTTCCATCATTAAATCATTTTCCACCGGAGATAAAGCGCATGTAGAATAAACAAGAAATCCACGGGGTTTTAAAAGTCTGTAAGCACTTGAAAGAAGAGCCCATTGCTCCATAGCGACAGTTTTTATTCTCGAGGGAGACCATTCATTCAGATATTTTGGATCAAGATAAACATGTCTTTCAGAAGAACACGGTGCATCCAGCAGAACAGCATCATAACATTCACTTTGTTTCGTGCACCACACAGCACCATCACTGCAGCTTACTTCAACCCTTTCACTGATTTTGGGAGGAAGACATTTATTAACGACAGTCAAAAGACGTTTTTTTCTTTCAGAAGAGCGTTCATTTGAATAAAGTAAAGCGGATTCTTTCATACGTGCTGCAAGTACGATTGTTTTTCCACCGGGAGCCGCACATAAATCAAGGATTTTTTCTGCATTTTTCAGAGGAAGACAAAGAGCTGCAATTATCGATGCGCTGTCTAAAAAATAACTTTCAGCATCCTTTATTTTAAATTCCACGTTTTCTTTTTCCGAAAGAAAGGCCTGCTTCAATTTTTCCCATCTTTCGTTAAAAATCTCTGAGTAGTATTCTTCAAAGCCTGCTTTTCCGCGAAGTATATTTTTATCTTTTTTCATTTTAATCCGTATCAGTAAATCTGATTTGAAATTTCAATCGTATAACTTCCATCCCTGTTATAGCTGCATGAGAGGATTCCCGCTTTTATTTTATAGCTTATGATTCGTTTTACCGACTGATTAATCCTGTTTAAAATATCCGGATTTTCCTGAGCCAGCTGAACAATAAGATTAACCGGAACAGAAATCCTTTTTTCAGATATCATAATAACATCAATACCAGCCATAATCGCTTTTATAACTGCTGTCTCCGGTGGAAATCCGTTATCCTTCAGTGCGCCCATAAAAATATCATCGGAAAAAATAATTCCATCATATCCGTATTTTTTACGAAGGATTTCATTAACCCAGTATTCAGAAAGACATGACGGAGTATTTTTTTCTGATTCAATAGCGGTCGTAATTGCATGAGACATAAGGACTGCGCAAGGTTTTTCTTCAAGAAGAATTTGAAAAGGCACGAGAGTTTCTTCAAGCATCTGTCTTGAAAGATTAATTACCGGAAGTCCCTTGTGAGGATCTGTATTAGTATTTCCGGGGAAATGCTTTAATACTGTCGCAATATTATTATCTTCATAAGAACGGATGCATTGTTTTCCGTAAGAAATGACTTTTTCTTTTGAACCAAAGCTTCTGTCATCAAGAAAATCCTTGTTTTCATCCGTTATGACTTCAACCACAGGAGCAAGATTCATATGAAATCCGAGTTCATGCATCTGGTTTGCCTGAGAATCATAAATCTTTCTGCATTCTTCAAGACTAAGCTCTGAAATTTCAAGGCATGATAAAAGCTTTGTATTGATTTTCTTTAACCGGCAGACAGAACCACCCTCCTGATCAACTGCAAGATACGGTGGAATCATATCATTCTTCTTACAATATTCATAAATTGATTTATTGAAGACTTTCATGTCTTCTCGGGTATCTGCAATATTATATCCGAAAAAAATATATCCGCCCGGAATTATATAATCATTTTTTGAAGAAGGATCGACAAGAGACATTTTTTCGACCGGTGTAAATTCTTTGTTTCCTTCAAGATTTTCGATAAAAAGCTGACATACTTTTTCTGCAATTGAAAGTCTACCTATATATTCATCTATCGCTTTCTTCTTCTGTTCAACTCTCTGATATAAAAAATCATTCATTTCTGAAGCAGACTGATGCATTTTAATTTCTTTCTGAGTCAAAAGTTTTTCTTTTTTTCCAGTACATGATAAAAAAAGAACTGATAAAACAATCGCTGCAAAAAAAGCCTTTCTGTTCATAACAAAATTATATACTATTTTGGGGTGTTGTAAAAGTAAGAAAAACGCTATAATAAAATTATGAAAAGTCTAGCAATAATAACAGGTGCAAGTTCAGGAATAGGAAAGGAATTTGCAAGACAGATTACAGATAAAAATGAATACGACGAAATATGGATTATTGCACGAAGAATCGATAAGCTTAAGCAAATTGCTGATGAGTTGAATTCCACCAGAAATTTCACTGTAGTCCGACCGGTTCAGATGGATATAAGCGGAAAACAGGGCGTTTATGAATTCCAGAAGCTGCTCGATGAAGAAAATAAAAAATTAAACAAGGTTGAAAGTGCAATTGAAATAAAGCTGCTTGTAAACAATGCAGGCTTTGGAACCTACGGACCGTTTACTCAAACCTCTGCTGAACGTTCCATGCAGATGATTGATTTAAACTGTACCTCACTCACCGGCTTCTGTGCAATTGCAATCCCTTACATGAAAAAAGATTCAGTTATCATCAATACAGCAAGTCTTGCCGCCTATATGCCTCTTGGAAATTTTGCCGCATACAGTGCAACAAAAGCATATGTACTTAGTTTTTCAATTGCTCTTGCCGCTGAATTAAAGGACAAAAACATCAAAGTATGTGCTTTATGTCCCGGATCTGTAAGCACAGAATTTGCAGATGTTGCATCAAACGGTGCAAGAAAAGAAGTAAAAGGCGGAATCGGTACTCAAAAGGTTGTCAAACAATGTCTGAAACGTGCATTCAAAGGCAGAAAAACCTCAATGCTTCGGTTTAAATGGAAATTCAATGCATTTCTTTCACGCATTGTCGGAAGATATACAGTTGCAAGATTTACTTATAAGTATGCAAAGAGACCTTGCAATCCTGATGAAAAGACTGTCACAGAAGAAGAATTATCTGTTACAGATTTCATTTAAATTTGTTTTATATTAAAAGGAGCAAAATTTTGAAAAAAATAATTTTACTTGTATTATTTACCATAGCTTTCATGGCATCCTGCGTAACAACAAAAGAAGGTGCAACAACAGATGAAAATACCGAATCATCAAAATATTCAAAGGTAAAATGGAATAAAGCAACTGCACTTTCAAATCTTGAAGGAAAATGGGTTGGAGACGAATTTACAATCATTTATCCTTATAAAATTGGAGCCACCGATTATTTTTTAATCAGATATAACGAAACTGATGATTCCTATAAATGGCTTGCATATGCGAACGGAACAAACATTACCATCGAAAATGCGTGGAGCAAACGATTCGCCGCAATTCCTTATATCTATCATGAAAATTATCCTCTCTCAGATGCAAATGGAATTCAAAAAGGCGTAAAGGTACGGCGACCAACCTCCGTTCAATTTGTAAGCAATGTTGAAATCCTTATTCCGGAAGGAACAGTAATTAAAAATCTTGATGTATTTTCTACCGGAGAATTAAAGGATTCATCCCTCTTAAAACTCGACGGAACGTTCAGATTTTTCAGTTCAATTTTCCAGAATCAGAACTATAATTTTACGATACTCGAAAAGTTTGAATAAAAGGAGAACATGAAAATGAAAAAATCATTTGTTAAAGCCGCATTATTTTTATTATTCATAAACATTTTAAGTGCCCAGGAATACGGAGTTGTCCTTTCAGGCGGAGGTGGAAAAGGTGCCTACGAGGTTGGTGTATGGAAAGCACTTTATGAATATGGAATTGCACAAAAAACAACTGCTATTTCCGGAACTTCAGTCGGCGGATTAAATGCAGCATTATTTGCATGCATTAAGGATATAAATGAAATTGAAAGAATTTGGGTTACCATGGTACCAAGCCGTCTGACTCAGAACGATGCGCTTATTTCTCAGGAGGGGTTGGGAACAATCATCGACAGAATTGCATTAACTAAGCTTCAAAGAAATCCTTATCCTCAGGTATTTGTGACTGCAGTAAAAAATAAATTTCTTGCAGGGAAAATATTTACAAAAAAACCGGGAACAAATGCAACAAGATTCAATCTTAACTCAGAGCTTTATACATCGGAAATCAAGAACAAGCTTCTTGCAACCTCAGCCTTCCCTATCGTATGTAAACCTATAAAACTCAATGATGGTAATGAATATGTCGATGGAGGCTTTGAACAGGCCGGTGGCGATAATGTTCCGCTTGATCCTCTTACCGTTACACGTCCAAAAGGAACAAATATCAGCAAAATTTTCATTGTTTTTCTTTCAAATAAACCAAGCCGTGATTATCGTGATATTGATTATGATCAGTATGAGCTTATCCGTATAATACCGTCGATAGATCTTGGAAACATTCTTGATGGAACCACAAATTTCACTTCAAGCAGAATCCAGCTTCTTATCAAAACAGGATATAATGATGCGGTAAAAGTTCTTAACAAACACGGCTTTAAACCAGTTCTTTCTTACTGGTTTGAATGATTTACGGAAGATATTCTTTCTGAATGTTTTTAAGGGAGGCAAAAAGCCTCTCTTTTTTTATCGGGTCATTATCGGTAAGTATTTCAAGTTTTTTTCTTGCTGCTTTTCTGAATGAATTTTCCATATAATTACATGTACAGGTAAAACCGTCAAACCCTTCATCTTTAGCATAGGAAATAATTTTATCTTCAGTAATATAACACAAGGGTCTTATAATCGTAACAGGATATTTATTATAAGAAAGAGATGGAATCATTGTTGAAAGCTCACCCTTTTCCGTCATATTCATAATCAGCGTTTCCAGAATATCATCCAGATGATGGCCAAGAGCAATTTTATTAAAACCGTTTTTTATTGCATAATTCAATAATTCAATCCGGCGCTGGGTAGAACACCAGTAACAGCTCATCTTATGATTATCCTTTACGCGTTCAAGAATATTTACATCAAGCTGTTCAAAATCAACATTAAACGAATCAAACATATTTTTAATCTGCGGAGGAAAATCAGGTGAAAAATCTGATTTTATAAAAAGAGCCTTAAAAGAAAAATTTGAATCAGGTCTTTTTAAACGCTCAGCAAAATATTTTACAAGAAGAGTTGAATCTTTACCGCCGCTTGCCCCTATAAGGATACGGTCAGAGTTATTGATGAGATTATAATCAAAACATGCCTTATCAATTAAACCGGAAAGTTTTGGTTGTTTTTTCATAAAATCAATTATAAAGCATTCACAAGGAATTGTCACATCAACAAAAGAAAAAGTTTGACAATAAAACTATTTCTTTTATAATTATAAAGTCATAATAAATACAATACTTATAACAAAGGAGAATTCTTATGAAAAAACTTATCGGATTTACAGCATTAATTATAACTGCTGTATTTTTTTTTGCCGGATGTAAAAACGAAAATAATAGTATTCCGGATAAACCTTCAGAACCTTTTACATTAAAGGTAGGACTATATACATCAGAATTAGAAGCTTTAATTCAAAAGTATATTGATACACATCAAGACTGTGGATTTGATTTAGAAGCAAATCAATTAGCAACAGACACATATCATGATTCTTTAACAAACAAGCTTGAAACAGGTAAATATGATATCTATATGGTAGAATCTGCTTATATCGGTGAATATTTAAAAGGTAATGGCTCACAATATGCAATGCCTTTTACAGAACTGGGAATTACTGAACAGGAAATAAATGCTGCTCAAATTTCTCCATATTTACTGGAATTAGGAAAAAATCCTCAGGGAAAACTCATTGGTTTGGATTTCTATTCGAATATCTGCTGTTTTGCATATCGAAAAGATATTGCGAAAACAGTATTTAATACAGATGATCCTGCCGCCATTACAGGAAAAATATCCCCTGCAAACCTTTCAAATTCTATTGCCGCATTAAAAACCTCAGGTTATGCTTTCTTACCTAGCATTGGTGATTTATGGCAGATGTCGAAAGATTCTGTAAAAACAAATGGCTGGGTTGTAAATAATAAACTATATATAGATGAATATCGCCTGAGCTTTTTTGATACTGCCAAACTCTATTATGATTCCGGATATATAAATACTGCTTTTGACCAATGGAATGAAGCATGGTATGGAGAAATGAAAAAATCAGGAAAAACTTTCGGGTTCATTGCCCCTTTGTGGTTTTTAAAATATTCTATTTATATTAATTCAACCTCAGATCCTGCTTCATGGGGTATTTGTCAGACTCCCCTTTCATGTTTTTGGGGAGGAAACTTTGTTCTTGTAAATAACAAGAATATGAGTGATTCTAAAAAGAAAGCAATAAAAGATTTAATAACATGGTTACTCTTAGATACTTCAACAAATGGTGCAATGTCTTTAATTGCAAATGGACAAATTGACTATATCGATAACAATTGTGTTCCATCTAAAGTTGTAATGGATAATAATTCATATCAACATACTTTATGCGGTAATCAGAATATTTTTGAACAGTATGCTACAGCCTCTGCAAATTCAGAAGGAATTGGTGCAATTTACACAGAACATGAAGTTAAAATAAGCAATTTATTCATTGAACAGGTACGTGCTTATGTAAAGGGATGGAAGACAAAAGAAACAGCAATTGCAGATTTTAAATCAGCAGTAGCAGCACAATGTAATATTACAGTAGAATAAAAAATTCTGAAAAAAAAAAAGTCCTTCAAGACTGTTTCCTTATAATTTAAACCGCAAGCGAAGCCTGTCGGTTTTGAAATTAGTTTCGCCGGCATCAAAGATGTCCGGCGTTTAAACTGTTTTGACAGCACTTTGCAGAAGTGTCCGTCAAATAATAACTAAAATGAGCCAGCCACAGCTACTGCACAAGCTACCGTGCAGCCTACCATAGGATTGTTACCCATTCCCATAAATCCCATCATCTCAACGTGTGCTGGAACTGATGAAGAACCTGCGAACTGAGCATCTGAGTGCATACGACCCAAAGTATCAGTAAAGCCGTAAGAAGCTGGACCTGCAGCCATGTTATCTGGGTGAAGTGTACGACCTGTACCACCACCAGAAGCTACAGAGAAGTAGTTCTTACCGGCGAGTAAGCGTTCCTTCTTATATGTACCTGCAACAGGATGCTGGAAACGTGTTGGGTTTGTTGAGTTACCTGTAATAGAAACATCAACATTTTCGTGCCACATAATTGCAACACCTTCGCGAACATCGTCGGCACCGTAGCACTTTACGATAAGGCGGTCCGGGTTAGAACCGTAAGGAATCTCTTTTACAACTGTAAGAGCCTTGTCTGTTCCTTCACCGTTGAAATAGTCAAACTTGGTCTGAACATATGTAAATCCGTTGATGCGGCTGATAATCTGAGCAGCGTCTTTTCCAAGACCGTTCAAAATAACGCGGAGCTTGTTCTTGCGAACCTTGTTTGCGTTAGCAGCAATCTTAATAGCACCTTCGGCAGCAGCGAATGATTCGTGACCTGCCAAGAAAGCAAAGCACTGTGTTTCTTCGCTCAAAAGACGTGCACCAAGGTTTCCGTGTCCAAGACCTACTTTACGGTCATCGGCAACTGAACCTGGAAGACAGAATGCCTGAAGTCCCTTACCTATGTTTGCAGCAGCTGTAGAACCAGTTTTGTCACCAGTTTTTTCTGCTTCTTTAATTGCAATTGCAGAGCCCAATACATAAGCCCATTTTGCATCTTCAAAACAAATCTGCTGTGTAGATTCACAGATTTCGTATGGATCAAATCCGCGAGACTTACAAAGTTCACGAGCTTCGTTCAAGCCGTCCTCGCCTTCTTTAAATCCGTATTCTTTAAGAGCCTTATTCACCTGAGGAATGCGGCCTGCGTAATCTTCAAATAATGCCATAAGTCAATTCCTCCCTATTCCTTTCTTGGGTCGATAAGTTTTACCATACCCTGATCTGCTGTTACACGACCATAGTGTGTGCGTGCCTTTTCAACTGCTTCTTTTGGATCGATTCCAGCCTTAAGGTTGTCCATCAATTTTCCAACGTTAATACAGTTGTAACCGATAATCTGATTGTCCTTGTCGATAGCACAAGTTTCTACATAACCTTCTGTCATTTCAAGGTAGCGGGGACCAGTTTTGCGTGTTGCAAACATAGTTCCAACCTGGCTGCGGAGGTTCTTTCCAAGGTCTTCCAGAGAAGCACCAACTTTAAGACCATCCTTTGAGTAAGCAGACTGTGAACGTCCGTATACAATCTGAAGGAAAAGCTCGCGCATAGCAGTGTTGATAGCATCACAAACCAAGTCTGTGTTCAATGCTTCGAG
>JAFYZU010000009.1 GCA_017548565.1 Treponema sp. | reverse complement strand
GGCCTTATGGTTTTTGTAGGTATTCGCAGTGCAAAAAGCAACAATTCGGCTTCGGACTTCTTCCTTGGCGGAAGAAAAGTTGGACCTTGGGTAACTGCCCTTAGTGCCGAAGCATCAGACTCATCAGCCTGGGTTTTGATGGGACTCCCTGGCCTTTGCTACCTTGGCGGCTTCAAAGAAACCTTCTGGACTGCCATTGGTCTTATAGTTGGTACATATCTTGCATGGCTTTTGATTGCAAAACCATTGCGCAAGTGTTCTGTAGTATATAAAGATTCCATCACAATTCCGGAATTCCTTACAAACCGCTTCAACGACAAGACTCACATTCTTTCAATCGTATCGGTTTTCTTTATTGTAGTTTTCTTTACAATCTACACCGCTTCCGGATTCGTTGCCTGTGCTAAGCTTTTCCGCTCAGTATTCGGCCTTAACTGGAACACAGGACTTTTAATCGGATTCGTAATCATTCTTTCATATACAATCCTCGGTGGTTATCGTGCCGTTTGTACAACAGACTTTATCCAGGGCTCACTCATTTTCGTAGCCTTTGTAATTTCAGGAATCGTAATTGTTGTATCTCTTGGCGGATTCGGTAACGCAACAGCTCAGGTACAGAGCTTTACAACACGCGCGCTCAACGGAGAATTCGGTGCCGCAATGCTCAAATCATTCACCGGAAACCAAAGCTTCAGCGCAATGTCTGCAGTTTCTGCCTTTGCATGGTGCCTTGGATACTTTGGAATGCCTCACATTATCATCCGCTTTATGGGCTGCCGTTCGAACAAAGAAATCAAAACAGCCCGCCGCGTAGGTATTGTTTGGATGATTATTTCTTACATTGGTGCAGTTTTAATTGGTGCCCTTGGTACAGCTTACCTTTTGAACAAGGGAATCATTCTTGGTGCAGATCCATCAGAAGTAACAACAGCAGGCCTTAAGGTACTTGGAACAGGAACTCAGGAAGCAGTATTCAGCGAAACAATGCTCAAGATGTTCCCGGCCTTTATTGCAGGTTTGTTCCTTTGTGGTATTCTTGCAGCTTCTATGTCTACAGCAGACTCACAGCTTCTTTCTGCTTCTTCTGCCATCGGACAGGATATTTACAAGGGCCTCATCAAAAAAGATGCAGACGACAAAAAGGTACTCCTTGTAAGCCGTATCTGTGTATTTGTAATTGCCGTTCTTGGTTTGCTGCTTGCTTTGAACCCGGACAGCTCAATCTTTGGCCTTGTATCATTTGCATGGTCAGGCTTTGGCGGTACCTTTGGTCCACTTATCATCCTGGCCCTCTACTGGAAAAAGACAACCGCTCCTGGCGCAATTGCCGGCCTTATCTGTGGTGGTGTTACAGACGTTATATGGCACTACCTCCACGGCGGAATCTTCGACGTATACGAAATCCTCCCAGCATTTATTGTATGTCTCGTAGTAACTGTAGTAGTTTCTCTCTTCTCCAAAGTAGATGAAGAAACCGCAGCCAAGTTCGAAGAATACAAAAATCTGGAAGATTAAAAAAATACAAAAGGGGCGCCTGCCCCTCGCTACAGCCATAAAAAAAGCGATGGTCTATCAACCATCGCTTTTTTTACGTCTTCCGCTACCCCCTCTAACGGGGGACACAATCTGTTCCAAGCCCCGTAACACCCCAAATGCCTATCTCAAGCAATACACTTCTTCAATTCTTCAATCAACTGTGGCAAATCATCAGATATTGTTTCCCATACAACTTTCAGGTTTACGCCATCATAATCATGGATAATTCTGTTGCACATTCCATAAATTGATTTCCAGGGAATATTCAGATGTGTATTTTGAAATTCTTCTGTTAATCCATGTGCAAGTTCATCTATCTGACCAAGATTAAAAGCACAGGCTTCTACTGTTATTTCATTTTTTGAAAAACTATCATAATTTAGAGTCTGAACATATGAGACAATTTTTTCAGATAACGAAATTATTTTTTCAACTATCTCAAGATCGCTCATAAATTCTTACACCTGTGTTGTTAATCTCGTTTTGTATTTTAGAACCTGCTTCTATATGAGTAACATCGAACAAATCAACTTCTTTTTCTTCAAGGGCTTCTTTTACATCTTCTAAAAGTGCAAAAAAACGCAAACCCTTAAGATTACTATCTACAAGCAAATCAATATCGCTCTTCTCGGTTGCATAGCCTTTGGCATACGAACCAAAAAGCACTGCCGACTTTACATTGTAAAGCAGAAAGACAGGAGAAAGCTTATCCTTAATGTATTCAAGCGAATAAATTGATTTGTTCATATTCTTATTATACCACACATTCCAGATTTTTCCACTACATACAACAGAGTCTAAGATTTTAAATCTGCAAAAAAAAGCAGCCTGTTTTAAACAAACTGCTTCTTGTAATAGATTCCCGTGTCAAGCACAGTAATGACAAATCATTGTGATTAAATATACTTCTTCGTCATTACAATAACACTGTCATTGTCAGGGCTGCTAATATTCTGTCATTGCCGGACTTGATCCGGCAATCTTTTTTCTATACCCTTTCAGCCTTCACTTCAACTGCATCCTTACCCATAACAGCCACAATCTTAGAACCATCCTTGAGCATTCCAACAGGAATAACAGGTGCGTCAAGGTGCTTTCCGTCTACTTCAAGGTATGCAATTCCTTTGCAAACATGTTCCGGGTTCTTTACTTCTATATGAAGGTTCATTTTGCGCCAGCGGCGTTCTACGGTGTAACCGTCCCAGTCGTGTTTGATACATGGGTCAATCAAAAGGCCGTCGTACTGTGGTTTAATACCAAGCATGTACTGAGTGATTGCGTAGTAGCTCCAGGTACCAGCTCCACTAAGCCAGCTTACACGTGTATTTCCAGGGCGCTTACTGAAAGTTGAATAAGTTGTCTGACCAACTACATAAGGTTCACTCTGGCGGATTTCGGCTTTGTCGTTATAGGCGGCAGGAATGGCAGCCTTGCAGTATTCGTAGGCGCGGTCACCGTTTCCAAGGATTGTTTCGGCAATAATACCCCAACCCTGTGTGTGGTTAAAGATACCTGCGTTTTCCTTAATACCTGGCAGGAATACAACCGAGCTCATAATGTCGCTTCTTGTCTTTACAAATGGAGGCGCACAAAGCATAAGACCGTATGGAGTTGCAAGCTTTTCCTTTACGCTTTCCATACAGATGCGGGCCTGTTCTGCAGTAGCGGCGCTTGACATTACAGCCCATACCTGAGTATTAAAGTAAATCTGGCCTTCTTCTATAGACTGAGTTCCGTAAACAGTTCCGTCTTCGCCAACAGCCCAGATAAACCATTTGCCGTCCCAGCATTTTTTCTGAATGTTTGCATCAAGGGTCTCACGCTGTTTCAAAGCCCAGGCAGCTTCATCTTTCTTTCCAAGGCGCTCACTGATGTCTGCATAAGTTGTAAGACCAAGGCGCAGCTGGAATGCTACAAAGAGCGACTCCCCGTGATAACCCAATTTCAGACAGTCGTTCCAGTCTGCCAAAAGTCCGCAAGGAAGTCCGTCTGCACCCATGCGCTCCAGATTGAATTCCAAAGCACGGCGCAAGTGTCCGTAAACAGTAGCTTCCCCTCCATCTGCATAAGGAACAACTTTATTGTAAAAATCAAAGTTTCCGCTTTCGGCAACATAACATGGAACTGCATTAAAGAACCATTCACAGTCATCAGAACGGAACTGATCTGGGTTTGGCGCCTTTTCGTGGCCTGCATTAAAATCCTTAGAAATTACAGGAACAGCACCACCATTCTGGCACTGACCGCTTATCATACGGACAAGGCGTTCTTCTGCTTCTTCCGGAATTGCCGCAGAAACACCAAGAATATCCTGAACAGAATCGCGGTAGCCAAGTCCATCACGCTCACCATTATATACAAGCGAAGCGGCACGGCTCCACGCAAAAGTAATCAGACAGTTATAAAGTCCCCATACATTTACAGTGTGGTTAATATCATCGTCCGGAGTAATTGCTTTGTAGGAACCAAGTTTTGCATGCCATGCCGAAACAAGCTTTTCAAACTCTTCATCGGCACGTTTGAAATTTCCGTATTCGTTTATGATTTTCTGTCCGACTGCAAGCGCATCATCAATACCGAGCATAAGCATTACTTCTTTAGTTTCTCCTGGCTTTAGTTCAAGATCTCCCTGAACCGTACCACACGAATTATCACCAAAGGCTTCGCTGTTTGTACATGCACCATCAACAACAGCTTTCGGATGTTCATAAGAACCGTAAGTTCCGATAAATGCTTCGCGGCTTGTATCAAAACCAGTCATCGGAGTACCAATCAAAGCAACCCAGGTACTCATGTATGCTCCTCCTACTTCGTATTCAGGATGCTGAATATAAAGATTGTCCTGAATTGAATAACGGAGAAGATTATCCGAAACCTTCTGACCTTTTACGATGAACAAAGAATACTGAAGGTTTACCTGATCCTGTGTTGTATTCCACTGATTTGTAAATTCACAGTAAGAGAAAAGACGGATTTTTCGCACCTTGTCTGAATTATTCGTTACTTTAAGACGCCAGTATTCAAAGTTCTGACCAAGGGGAACATAATATTTTGTTTCTGACTTTATTCCTTTATATTCAGAGGTGATTGTTGTATAGGCTGTTCCATGACGACACTCTGATTTATACTGATCAAGAGGTTTTCCAACAGGCTGCCAAGATGCCGACCAGAAATCTCCGTCTTCCATATCACGAAGATAAAAATACCGGCCGGGCTGATCCATAGGAATTGAATTAAATCTTAATCTTAAAAATCTACCCTGCGCACCTGATTTATAAAAGCCATATCCACCTGCATTATTCGTTATGACAGCTCCATAAACTGTTGATCCTAAATAATTACTCCAGGAAGCAGGAGTATCCGGGCGTGTGATGACATATTCAGCGTTTTCATCATCAAAATAACCGTATTTCATATTATACCTCGCTTAACTAAAACGTTTTCCTGATAATTCTATGTTATTTTAGTTTTTGATTTTTTACAATGAAGAAAAATCCCTATATATTGTATTTTTCTATATTTTATTTTGAATTTGCATTATTTAAGAATTATGTTAAAATAATACAATTAGTCGTGTTTTTTAGGGTGGGATATTCGCCATTGACGAAAAATGGGGGATGCATATGCCAAAAAAACATTTTATCAATCCGAATGTCGCAAAGCTTATATCATCATCTGTTATCACAGTTATAATGATGACAATAGTGATGATAGTTACCGATACATCCATCAAAAAAATCAACACTAAAACACGAACAGAATACCTTTACAACAGTCAGAACATTCTGGATGGATATTCAAAAGCCGTAACAATGCAGATTGAGACCTACAGGACTGCGCTCCATGCGTTTAATGTGCCTCAGATTCTGGCTGGTTCTACAGATGAACAAATCTTTGATTTTTTAAAACGCTATCAGGAAAAGCTTCATCCCGATTTTCTTCATATATATTTTACTAATCTCAACGGCTTTTCATATTTTTCAGACGGCTCAACCTTTAATCTTTCTGCAAGCAATCACTACAAGTCAATCATTAATCTTAATCTTGATTTTAAGGTAAGTCAGTCACTCATCAAAACCCCGCTTTCGAACCGCACAGTATTTATTATCTCTGAACCTGTTTATGACAAGGAGCATAAAATCAAGGGTGTCCTTTCTGCTTCTGTTCTTCATTCTTCAATGCGTAAAATTTTTGAAGATTTTCATCTGGGCAATAAAGGAAAAATTGCAGTAACAGATAAAAACAACAACAGCATCATCAGTATTTTAAATTCAGAGGATGAGTCCTTCATTCAGGACAAGACGCTTACACTCAGCAATGATATTGAAATGACTCCATGGAAAATAATACTGACTGTCCGTGATTTTCAAAAGACCGATGAATTCAAATATCAGCAGAAGCACAAACTCATGATTTTTTTCATTGCAATTATCTGCATCATTTTTTTAATAATGCTCGAAACCTTCCTGCTCAACTTTTTTCAGAAACGGCAGCTTCTCGCCACCCTTTACGATCCGCTTACAAATTTGTGGACCCGTGAAAATTTTGAAAATGAATGTGAAAAGCTTCTGCGTTTTTTTCCTAAAAGTAAATTCATGCTCATTGAATGTGATGTAAAAGGATTTAAATTCGTAAACCAGAATTATACTGAAACAAAAGCCGATGAAATGATTCTTTTTCTTTCACGTATTTTTTCAAGGATTGCATCTAAACATAAAGGATATCTTTGCAGGAATTTTGCAGATCATTTTACGCTTTTCATTAAAATCAAATCAGTTCATGCAGCAATGAACAATTTTAAAGAAGAAATTCAACGCATCAATGAAGAAATCAAATCATTCGAAATTCCGATTCATTTGAAATACGGCATTACATTTCAGCTCGGAAAAACTCATGCAAAAACGACAATCCACAACATGATAAATCAGGCAACCTTTGCAAAAGCTTCAATAAAAGATAACATGATTGTCCAGTATGCGCTTTATAACTCAAAACTGCTGAACAAAATCAACGAAGAACGGTTTATTGAAACTCACATGGAACAGGCTCTTGAAAACGAAGAATTCTTTGTCCTTTACCAGCCGAAAATTGATCTTACAACCGATAAAGCAGTCGGTGCCGAAGCTTTAGTCAGATGGTATAGCAGTGAACATGGACTTATGTGCCCTGATAAATTCATCCCTCTTTTTGAAAGAAACGGCTTTATCCAGAAGCTTGATTTTTATGTTTATGATAAAGTCTTTCATTTCCTGCAGAACTGTCTGAAAAACAATCATCCGGTTGTACCCGTTTCGCTCAACATGTCACGCTATCACAACAAGCCCGATAAATTCATGCACGAATTCATGGCTCTTTTCAATAAATATTCGATTCCACCGAGTCTGATTGAAGTTGAAATTCTTGAACGCTCTGTGCTTGATTCTTCTTCACTTAAAGAAATTGTTGACCGTCTTCACAACGAAGGATTTAAAGTTGCAATGGATGATTTTGGAAGCGGTGAATCTTCACTGAACATGCTTTCAAAAATTCCGGTTGACATCTTGAAATTTGACAGGGATTTTCTTCTTTCGTCGACGGATGAAACTGGAAGAATAGATGCCGAATCAGCAGATTTTATAGAAACCCTTGTAGGTCTTGGAAGACGCCTCAAAAAACGAACAATTTTCGAAGGTGTAGAAACACAACAGCAGATTGATTTCTTAAAATCGATTAACTGCGATCAGGTTCAGGGGTATTTCTATTCAAAGCCGCTTGCCGAAACCGATTTTATTTCATACATCAATCTCGGATAACCAAATAAATTACAATTCTGAAAGTGCCTTTGTTAAAAGTTCTGTTGCCTGCTTAGGATTTGCTTTACCCTGAGACATTTTCATAACCTGTCCCATAAGCCATCCTGTTACATTTGTTTTTCCACTCTTATAATCTTCTACAGCCTTAGGATTTGCAGCAATTACATCCTGTACCATTTTTTCAATTGCACTGCTGTCGCTTACAACCTCCATGCCCTTTTCCTTTATAATCTGTGAAGGCATTTTATTTGAAGCAAGCATTTCTGCGAAAACTTCTTTACCCTGCTTTGAAGTGATTTTACCGTCATCAAGAAAATCAGAAAGCTCTGCAATATGAAGCGGTGTAATTGAAACATCATTTATAGTCTGTTTCTTTTCGTTCAGAACTGCAAGAAGCTCTGCAAGAATAAGATTTACCGCTTTCTTAGGATTTTTAGCTTTTAATGCGGCTTCTTCAAAAAAGTTTGCAAGATCCTTTGAAGAAGTAATTGTCTCTACATCAAAATCTGTCATTCCGTACTGCTTCTTATACCGCTGACGTTTTGCTTCAGGTAACTCACCGACATTTTCCTTTGCACGAGCAATCAACTCTTCGCTTACAGTAAACGGCTTGATATCAGGTTCAACGACGAAACGGTAATCGACAAAAGAATTCTTTGTACGCTGAACGACTGTTTTTCCTTCGACCTCATTCCATCCCATTGTAACTTTAAAGCCCGGATTAAATTCCTGCCGGTCTTCCTGGAATTCCTTAAGCTGCCTTTGTGCTTCATAAGTACATGCATCGCGGATTGCCTTAAAGGAGTTCAGGTTCTTGATTTCTGAAATAGGAGTATGATAAAGCTTTCCGTCTTCCCAAACATTTAAATTTATGTTGGCATCGCAGCGCATGTTTCCTTCTTCAAGATTTCCGTTTGTAACTTTAACGTATCGTAAAATTTCCTGAACTGTCTGCATGAATAATGCCGCTTCCTCAGGACTTGTCATATCAGGCTTAGTTACAATTTCAATCAGAGGAGTACCACAGCGGTTATAGTCGATGTATGAATGAGAGCCCTGAAGGTGAAGTGATTTTCCAACGTCTTCTTCAAGATGGATTCTTTCTACGCGGACACGTCTGTATTTCTGCCCGTCATTTTCGATGATGCAATCCTCGCCTTTAAAATTCTTATCACGGCATTTATTACCGCCCGGCTGTTCATCCTTTGGAAAACTTCTGAACGGAAGATCTACATAACCATCGGTACAAAGAGGAATATCGTACTGTGTAATCTGATATCCCTTTGCAAGATCCGGATAAAAATAATGTTTTCTGTCGAATTTTGTAAAACGTGCAATATTACAGTTCAAAGCCTGCCCCGCAACTGCTCCAAGTTCTACATATCCTTTTGAAATACGAGGCATAGCGCCTGGAAGTCCAAGACAAACCGGACATACTCTTGTATCAGGCATTCCGCCATATCTGTTTTCACAGGAACAGAATGCTTTTGTTTTTGTCAGCAACTGAGTATGAATTTCACAACCGATTACAATTTCCCATTTATCTATCATTTTTATCCTCAAAGTAAATAATGAACTATAGTATATCTGAAAAAAGAAGTTATCTCAATATTGACATTTAAATTTTACTGTTCTCTCTGAGGATATTCTCAACATATTCAACCATTTCGTAAACAAGCACATCACAATGAGGCTTACGCTGACCACCGGCCTCGGTATTTGCACGAAGAAGATCTGCACAATCAAGCATCTGAGAATGACGATCCTTAAAATCTCTGATTAATTTCTGTGTTGTCTGCTGATCATCAACTCCAAAAAGCCCGAGAACCATAAGTCCTCCGACAATAACACCGCATGTAATTCCACTTTTCATCCCGGCACCAAAAGCAACGCTTATTTTATATGCAGTTTCATCATCAAGCTGCAATGATTGTGTAAAAGACATTAAAACAGACTGTGCGCAGTTATGATGCGGTGTTTCGATTGCGCGGATTTCATGTGCACGTTCAAGATATTTACTCATTTTCATGACTCCTTTTCAGACTTCCCATTTTGTATATTTTTCACATTCAAGGATTTTTCTGGCATTTTCAACCCTTTCCTTTGACGGACTTTCAACATCCTTTAAAACGTAATCAATACCAAGATCCTTATATTTTATTATTCCAAGCCCATGATATGGAAGTATTTCAACTCGTTCAACATTTGAAAGTGTCCTGATAAAATCCCTCGTCCGTATAAGATATTCGTCGTTATCGGTAATACCGGGAACAAGTACATGACGAATCCAGATGGGCTTTTTGATTTCATCAAGATAGCGGAACATCTCCTGTATATTTTTACCAGATTGTCCGGTAAGCTTAATATGCTGTTCTTCATCAATATGCTTTATATCCATAAGAAGAAGATCGGTAACTTTCATGAGCTCATTAAATTTTGAAAACCATTCTTTTTGTGCAGGCGTAGAATCCTTTTTGTCACCGCGGACAAAAGTTGCACCGCTTGTATCAATGCACGTATTTATATTTCTTTTTTTACATTCTGTCAGAAGTTCAAGCAGAAAATCTATCTGAAAAAGAGGTTCTCCGCCGCTGACGGTAATGCCTCCTTTCTTTCCCCAGTAAGCACGACAGGTTTCTGCTTCAGCAAGAAGCTCTTCTACAGTATAAAGTTTTCCCTTAGTCTTATCCCACGTATCCGGATTATGACAATACTGACATCTCAAAGGACATCCGCTGAAAAAAATAATGAATCGGGAACCAGGTCCGTCTGCACAACCAAAGCTTTCCAGTTGATGAATATAACCCTGCATAAAAACTCCTGTTAAATGATAAGATAATAAAAAATCCCCGTCTTTAATATATAAAATCTATTTTCCGCGCATTTTCTGTATCATTGTATAAAGAAGATCGACCGTACCGTCAATTCCAAGATGACTGGAATTAATGCATATATCATAATTCGTGCAGTCGCCCCACTTACCGCCTTTACAGAAATAATCGTGATATGCTCTGCGCTTACGGTCATGACGTTCTATCGTGAGCCTGGCTTTTTTCGGATCCATATTACGGATTTCCATAATCCTTTTTATTTTTTCATCCATATCGGCAATGATAAAGATTGAAATGAAACCTTCCATCCCGCGGAAAAGCTCATCGGCACAACGACCTACTACAATGAACGAATCTCCATCCGCTGCCTTTGATTTTAAAAGTCCAAACTGAAGCTCTGCAACATTTTCTTCCGGGGAATTTGAATATCCATTGACTTTCCGGCTGAAGAAAAATTTTCTTGGAACCTCATCATATTTTTCGAGATTATTTGTATCAATGTTTTTAATCTTTCCGATTTCTTCAAAAAGATTCCTGTCGTACAAAGGGATATCAAGTTTTTCTGCAAGCTTGAGTCCGATTTCACGACCTGCACTTCCATACTGTCTTCCGATAGAAACAATCAGCTGTTTTTCCATACTATTCCTTATAAATAAACTGCAAAAATATAAACCGTACTTATTATCATTACGATTATTGTAGCGGGCAGTGCTTTTTTACAATAAGTACCCCATCCTACAGGATAACCCGCTTTACCGGCAACAGAGGTTCCTACAACATTTGCACTTGCTCCAATCGGTGTTGCACTTCCTCCTATATCTGTTCCCATAGACAAAGACCATATCATCGTAGGCAAACTTACACCGGAAGAAACAGAAAGTGACTGAATTACAGGAATCATTGTTGCTGCAAAAGGAATGTTATCGATAAAGGCACTTGCAAATGCAGATACCCAGATAATAATCGCTACAAGTAAGTATACATTACCACCAGAAATTTTTCCAATAAAACCTGCCACAATTTCAAGAATGCCTGTCTGCTCCAGTCCTCCTACAACAACAAACAATCCCGTAAAAAATAAAAGTGTCTTATAATCAACCTTCTTTAAAATTTCAGGGATATGTCTTGGAGCAGTAATGAGAGTTAAAAGAGCGATGAACATTCCGATGGAAGCAACCGTAAGTCCTGTCATTGCATGAGTAACAAGAAGCACAACTGCAATCAAAAAAACAAACGTGCTTATGACAAAACCTTTTCTATCGGTAATTGCAGATTCCGGTGTCGGGAAGGTTGATGTATCGACCTGAGAATTAACCTTAAGATCCTTTCTGTATGCAAAATAAAAAAAGATGATGATTACAACAAGACTTATACCGGCAATTGCTCCTGTATTCATGAAAAAATCTGAAAACGAACATCCGAAGCTTGTACCGATGATTATATTCGGAGGATCCCCGCACATTGTTGCCGAACCACCTAAGTTTGCACAAAAGATTTCTGACAAAATCATAGGAAGAGGATTAAACCTTAATAACTGTGAAAGCTCAATCGTAACTGTAGCAAGAAAAAGAATTACAGTTATGCTGTCGATGAACATTGCAAGCACAGACGACATAATCATAAAGGTGATGAAAACAGGAATTACTTTATAGTGAACGGCCTTTGCAAGACACATACAGAGCCATCGGAAAAAACCGACGCGGGCCATTCCTTCTACCATTACCATCATTCCAAGAATAAAAAAGATGGTTGCCCAGTTTATACCTGTTGTAACTTCCTTTGCTTCAGAAACTGAATACCAGAAATCTATGGTAAAAATATTTTTTATATTGAGCGTTTCTGAAACTGCCTGAAAGCTGTGCATGCCTAGTCCGAAAACAAGAAGCAGAGTCAAAGCACCGCAAATCAATGTAATGTAATGCCTTTCAAAAACCTCAAGAATAATAAGCATGAACATTACTGTAAATATCAGAATAGATAAAATCTGTGCGAGTAACATAAGACGCTATTATAATGAATTCAATTGTAAATTTAAAGGGGATGTATCCGTCACTTGCCTGTAACATTGAAATCAATTATATAAATAAAATGAAAAAGAGATCGCAGAATATGACTTTGAAATAACAAACTCATTTCTTCGACCTCTTTTTTAAACGAATTACTATGAATTGTTAAACCGAGATAAAAAACTAAAAAAATCCTTATCCCTTGATAGCACCTTCCATAAAACTAGACTGAATCTTTTTGCTTAAGAACACATAAACTATCAAAGTCGGGAATGTTGCAAGAACAAGCGCTGCACCAATAGGACCCCAGTTTGTAGTATGCTGACCAGAAAGAGCCTGAATACCAACAGGAAGAGTTCTGAGTGCCTGCTTGCTGTTAAAGGTTGTAGCAAACATAAGTTCATTCCAGCACTGAAGGAAAGTATAAATTCCGATTGTAGAAACTGATGGTTTCATCAATGGGAAAATAATTCTGAAGAATATGCCCCAAGTACCACAACCGTCAATTGTAGCCGCTTCATCTAATTCCATAGGAATATCTTCCATAAAGCCCATGCTTATAAGAATAGCCATAGCCAGAGAAAAGGCAGAATATGGAATAATAAGAGCCTGATAAGAATTAAGCATTCCAAGCTTTTTGAGAGTAATGTATACAGGAATAAGGGAAGCATGAATAGGAATAGTAAGTCCCAGCATAAAGAACTTATTCATCAATTTTCGTCCCTTCCAGATAATTCTCTGCATAGCATACGAAGCCATAACTGCAGCAACAATAGTGATTGCGATTGTTACAAAAGCAACAATGATACTGTTCATGAAATAAATTCCCATCTTTCCAGTACGCATAGCAGTTACATAGTTACTCCACAACCACTTATGAGGAAGACCTGCTACATTTGCACCAAATATTTCTGCATTATCCTTCAACGAAAAAGTAAACATCCAGTAAATAGGGAAAATATTTATTAAAAGCCAGAATATGAGTAATGCATAAATAAAATATTTTAATTTATTGCCGCCACCCTGTGTCTTATAAACTGTGGATTCCATTTTTAATCCTCCTTCTTGAATACGGCACTAATAATTAAAGAAAAGGCAAAACAAAGAATAATCAACATTACTGCTATTGTACTACCCATTCCGTAACGATTACTTAAGTAAAGCATCTGGAAAAGCCAGGTATTCGGAACTTCGACAAGATGCTGGTGGCTGTTTCCCATAAGGACATATACAAGGTCGAATGTTTTAAGGGAACCTGTAACAGCAAAAATAACACAAATCTTGATAATATTTTTGATGTATGGAATTACTATATATCTATTTACCTGACCCGGAGTAGCACCGTCGAGCATAGCGGCTTCCCTAAGCTCAAGAGGGACACCTTTAACACCTGCATACATCAAGAGCATATGATAACCTACATATTGCCACAAGGTTGGAGCAAAAACCGCGCCAAGAGTAATTTTCTTATTTCCAAGCCAAAGAATATCTTTGACATCGCCGGTCCATCTCATAATCGGCTCTTCCAGACCAATCTTTCTTAATAACACATTCAAAAGACCATAGTCCGGATTGTAAATTTTAAGCCAAAGCTGACCGATTACAACAGTAGAAATTAAAACCGGTGCAAAATAAACAGAAAGAAAAACTCTTTCTCCCTTAATACCTTTTCCCAAAGCCAAAGCAAAAGCCAGAGAAATAGGTAACTGTATAAATACTGATAAAGCCGCAAGAAGCAGCGAATTTTTCAACGCATCAAGGAAATTTATATCCTTACTTTTAAAAAGTTCAATATAATTTGAAAACCCGACAAAAGTTTTGTTTCCAAATCCCTTCCAATCAAAAAAACTGTAATAAAGAGACATTATAATAGGTGCAATAAGGATTGCAATAAAAAGAATCAGAGCAGGAAGTAAAAAAGCAGTAATATTTAAAGGTTTTAAAAGATTTTCAGTTTTTTTATTCATAATTGTTCCTTTCAAAAAAAGGAACCTTTCCTATATAAAATATATGGGAAAGGTCCCCCCGTAAGTTAGAAAAATATTATATTTCTAAACTATTTAATTTCGCTAGCAAGACCTGCAATGAATTCAGATCCGTTTACTTCCTTACCATAAACTTTAGCTACATAAGAAAGATAAATCTGAGCAATATCAGCACTCATAGCTGTATCACCGAAGAGAACCATCTGATCTGCATTAGCAACGATCTTCTGAACTTCACGTGTTAAACCGTTTACAGAAGAAGTGTCATAGAATGGTGTCCAAGCTGGAAGTCCACAACCATCAAGGTATCCATAGTGACAGATTTCTCTACCAAGTTCAAATGTGAACTTAGCTGCAACAGCGGCATTCTTGCTGCTCTTAGCAACAGCCAATGTGTCTGAAGGACCACCAATGAGCTGTCCGAGCTTAGCCTTTGATCCATCGATTACTGGGAATTCAGCAACCTTTACTTTTGGGAAGAAGTCAGCGTTAGCAGCGAAGTCAGCACAGTTCCATGTACCGTTCATATAGAATGCATATTTACCAGCCATGAAGTTAGCCTTAACTTCGTCGTTAGAAAGAGCCATACCGTTTGGATCAAAGTATCCGTTTGTAACCATAGCCTGGAATGTATCTACAGCATTAGCTACATCTTTGTTGTTCCAAGAAGCTCTTCCCATGAAGATATCATCAAGAGTCTTAGCACCACAGCTCTTTTCGATTACAGATTCAAGATATTCTGTAACACACCATGTTTCTTTTCCTGCACATCCAAAAGGAATGATTCCCTTTGCAATGAGTTTATCACAACATGCAATGAAGTCTTCGTATGTTCCAGGAACTTCTGTGTATCCAACCTGTTTAAGAAGATCCATGTTAGCAAAAAGACCAACAATGTTCATTGTTAAAGGAACACCATAGTGTTTTCCGTTGAATGTTGTATTTCCAAGCATCTTTGCATCAAGTTCGCTTGCGAAGTTCTTGTATTCATCATCGAGACAGTAAACGCGACCTGCATCTACGAAGTCACCAATGAATGCACAAGACCATGTGAAGAAGATATCAGGCATTTCATCAGCTGCAACTGCTGCCTTAATCTTTGTCTTATAAGACTGATTTTCGAAAGCTTCCCATGTGAATTCAATTTCAGGATGAGCTGCTGTAACAGTCTTGATAGCTTCTTCATAAGAATGGCGGTTAGAGTCAGACTCTGTAGCGATACACCACATTTCGAGCTTTGTCTTGCCACCAGCTTTTGCTCCATCCTTCTTGGTACAACCAGTAAGGAATGGGAGAACCATAAGTCCTAATCCCAATACTTTAAGAATTTTTTTCATTTTTTTTTTATCCTCCTGATGATAAATTAAAAAAATACTCTTTCAATCCTTTCGGATTAATTTTACTATTGTTCCATTAAAAGGTTTATGCCTTTTTATGAAACTTAGTGACCTGATTTATTTTGTGACCTGCCGGTCATAAATCCTAATTAATCATTTTTACCATTTCCCAAGGGTAGTCAAGTACAAGTTTATTATTTTCAAGCTCATAAGGAATAATGGTATTTTCAAACTGATCGTTATAAATCAGAACTATGGTTGAATTTCCTTCATCTATTGAATAATAACCGGGAAAATAACCATCCTCTAAAAATGTTCCTTCTGCACTAAACTCAAAAGACCATTTTCCTGATGTCCACTTACCGATCAGTCCATCATTATCTGCACCTGTGTAGATTGTGTGTTTAAAAAGAAAGATGTGTCTTTTATCATCATTCTTAAATCTTGCAAAAGCTAAATCTCCGGCTTTATTTTCCAGCCTGAGGATACCGTCTTTCTCGGTATAGGTAAATTTCTTACCATCTAACTTTGCTTTGCCACCATTTTTAACTAACAGTGCAGGTTTTTTGGGTTCGTAACTGTAAGACCAGTTTCCCTTGTAGGAAGATTCTGAATTTTCTTTACTACAGGCAGCAGGCAATACAAACAGCATAAGCATTGTACAGACAAGAGCCGGTAACTTTTTAAAACTCATTAATTTTCCTCACAAAAAACATCTTATTATTTTATAATTTACCACAAAGTTTAGTAAAAGTAAAGATAAATTTTTTACCATTTTTTTCCTCCCCTTGCATTTTTTTAATCAATTCTATAATATGTATTCAGTTGCCGGGATGGCGGAATTGGTAGACGCCCAGGACTTAAAATCCTGTGTCGGGCGACCGACGTGCCAGTTCGATTCTGGTTCCCGGCAGAAGGTCTTCCTCAAGGAAGGCCTTTTTTTATAGAATTCCGTGTTATCCGGAGGAATCAATGGTTTTTCACACATACTCTTCTGAATGTCCGTTCAAATCAATCGCTGACATAAAAGGAAAAAAAATTACAGTTATGGGACTGGGCTTAAACGGAGGTGGTGAAGCAGCAGTTCGTTTTTTTCTGAACAAAGGGGCACTTGTTACCGTAACTGACATGAAAACAGAAAGTCAGCTCAAGCCTACAGTTGACAGACTCATGAACGATAAATCTCTTGATACCTCAAGACTCACCTTCCGTCTTGGAGAACATATTTTAAGCGATTTTGAAAATGCAGACTGTGTCATAAAAAATCCCGGAGTTAAATATGACGGAAACAAATATCTTGCAGCTGCAAAAACGATAGAAACAGATTTAAGCATTTTTTTACGGTTTACAGACTGCCCGATAATAGCCGTAACAGGAAGCAAGGGAAAATCGTCGACTGTAAGCGCAATTTATTATGGATTAAAACAGGCAGGTTACAACGCATTTTTAGGCGGAAACATCACGGTAAGTCCACTATCCTTTTTCGATGAAGTCAACAGGGACACTCCTGTAGTAATTGAATTTTCTTCATGGCAGCTTTCTGATTTACGCGGACGTGGTGTTTTAAAACCATACATTTCAATCATCACAAAAATAGTTCCGGACCATCAGAACTGGTACGGCAACATGGAAGATTATGTAAAAGATAAGCGCCTTATTTATAAGGACCAGACTAAAGGGGATTATTCAATTTTTGATGCCGAAGATGATGAAAGCGGAACAGGGCCTGATAAATCACTCCACCCGGGCGCCACAACCTGGGGAAATCTTTTTGCAGAAGAATCAAAGGCAACTGTTTTAAGATACGGAAGACAGCCTTTGGAAAATACAAGTGCCACAGTCGTGCAGGATAAAAAAACTTATGGTGTATGGCAGGAAACTAAAAAAGACGGTACTTTCTGCGGCAAGGTCCTGCTTGGCGGAATGACAGAACCCGAAGTTATTCTAGACGGACTTTCTGTTCCAGGCGAACACATGAAAATCAATGTTTTAAATGCAGCGCTGGTCCTCTATCTTATGGGAGTGGATGCAAAAAGAACAAGAGAAATCTGTAAAAGCTGGACAGGAATTGATCACCGCCTCCAGTACTTTCACAGCTGGAAAAACATAAATGGAAAAGAAATTAAATTCTATAACGATTCGTGTGCAACAGTACCGGAAGCAGCGGCTGCGGCATCACAGTCGTTTGATAAATCAGTAATCCTTTTAACAGGCGGAACAGACAAGGGGCTTGAATTAACACCGCTTAAAAATGTGCTTTGCCAGAAAGGAAACAGAGACGAATTAAACGAAAACGGGGTAATCCCTGTAAAAGACATTTATTTCTTACAGGGAAGCGCTACAGATAAAATTTTACCACAGCTTGATAAAGAAGGAATTAAATACCACGGACCTTTCGAAAGCCTTGATAAAATGATGACAAGCCTTAAAGAAAAACTTTCAGAAACAAAAACTTCCGAAATTATTGTTTTTTCTCCGGGAGCCACCTCATTCGGAATGTTCAGCAATGAATTTGACAGGGGAAATCAGTTCATGGAAAAAGCAAAAAAGTTTTTCTAAATTTTTACTGTATGATTATTCTTCAAAATTGATTGCGCTTACTACTGCGGCAATACCTGCACGACCTACGTTGGAGCTCTTTCCTACACCCCATTTTACGGTTCCATCCTCATACGTAATCTGAACATAAGCCATAGCGTGAGTGTCAGAACCGGAACCAATTGAATGTTCATGGAAGGATGTAATGTTGAATACAGGTGCAGTAGTCCTTCGTAAAATCTTTACAAAAGCATCAAGAGGTCCGTTACCGCTTGCAGTAATTACATAACGCTTTCCTAAATATTCAATGTTTGCAGAGGCAGCGACATGCTCTTCTCCGCTTCCGCCGCGTTCTCCTTCAATATGTTTTTCTGTAATTTCAAATACGTTGAGAGGATATTTTGTATTAAGCCATTTTTCTGCAAAAATTTCGTATACACTGTCAGCAGAAAGCTCCTTTTGTTCCTGATCTGCAGCCTGCTTGATTACGCGACCGATAATAGGAAGCATCGGCTTTGGAGGAATAATACCGAACTCGTGTTCAAGAATATAGGCAGCTCCGCCTTTTCCGCTCTGATTATTAATCCTGATAATTCCTTCATATTCGCGGCCGATATCGTGAGGGTCAATCAAAAGATATGGAACATCCCACAACTGATTTTCACCTGATTTTTTCCTTTCTGCAATTGCTTTTCTGATTGCATCCTGATGACTTCCACTGAATGCCGTAAACACAAGCTCTCCTGCATAAGGAGAACGGGGATGAATACTCATTCCTGTCAACCGTTCATATTTCTCTGATATTTCCTCAAGATTCGAAAAATCAAGCTGTGGATCTACGCCCTGTGAAAAAAGATTTAGTGCCATAGTTACTATATCAAGATTACCGGTACGTTCTCCGTTTCCAAAAAGACATCCTTCGACACGTTCAGCACCTGCAAGTATTCCCATTTCACACGCTGCGACCCCCTCTCCCCTGTCATTATGATTATGAAGCGACACGATGCAGGACTTTCTGTCAGAAATATTCCTTATAAAAGATTCAACCATATCAGCATACTGGTTTGGAAGACAGCATTCAACGGTAGACGGAAGATTAAGGATTATACGGTTGTCTTTATCTGCATTCCAGGTTTTCGTAACCTTTGAACATATTTCAACCGAATAATCAGGCTCTGTTTCCGTAAAATTTTCAGGTGAATATTCAAGGATAATCCTTGTATCAGGAACAAGGCACCTGTATTTTTTTACAGCCTCAACACCGCTGCACGCAAGATATATAATTTCATCCTTTGATTTTCCGAAATTGTATTTTCTCTGTGACGGAGAAGTTGCATTGTATAGATGAAATATTACTTCAGATGCACCCTTTACCGATTCCATTGTTTTTTTAATAAACTCTTCACGCATCGGAGAAAGAACCTGAATCGTAACATCATCGGGAATGTGTTTTTCTTCAATAAGACGTCTGATAAAGGTATATTCGACCTCGTTTGCACCGGGAAAACCGACTTCAATTTCCTTGAAACCGATTTTTACAAGAAGATCAAAAAATTCCAATTTCTGTTCAATCCCCATCGGATTAACAAGAGCCTGATTCCCGTCACGCAGATCAACAGAACACCAGACCGGAGCCTTTTCAATTCTTCTCGAAGGCCAGCTTCTGTCAGGAAGATTAATAGTCTGAAACTGTCTGTATTTTCCGTTTACCTTCATCCGCCGTATAATCCTATTTTATCAGTCCTTTAAATATTACTCCGATTTCTTTAACAAACTGTTCTGTATCTACCTTAAGCTGATTTAAGAATGAATTGTCGCTCAATGGTCCAATTACAATTTCCATTTCCTGTCTGTTTCGGTAAGTCATGTTTCTGTAATAATCAGTATAATCCTTTTCACGAGACTGAACGGAATGATTATATATTTCATTTGCAACAATAATAACATCTTCAATTACATCCCTGTAAATATCAGAAGAGAAATCTTCAATCGGTCGTGAATAAAGCTGCTCAAGAAGATAAAGCGCATAACGTACCTTAAATTTTTCATAAGATGCTTCACAGAGATTATAATAATCATGAACCTCATCCCAGTTTACATATTTTCCGCTCTTTATATCTGCAAAAAGCTCATTGATTTTTTCGCACGGAATAATCTGTCCGCCGACATTTTCCCACTGGGTATAAAGAGGAAGCTTTCTTATTTCTTCAATCATTTCAGGATTAAGATATTCCTCGTGCAATGATTTACAGAATTCCATGAGTGTACGTGTTGCAAAATATTTTACAATCTTTCTATACATCTTATAGGCCTTTACAGGTTTTAAGATGATTGCACCGAATTTTTTCTGGCATACCTGATCGAATAAAGTAAAATCTGCTTCTTCATTTTTATGAAGAAAATCCTTCGCACACTGAAAAATCTGCTGCTGCGTCTTTGCATTCTTTACTGCATCAGGCTGATTTTCCTTTAAATATTCAGCAGTAAGACCGATAAGACGTTCAGTTGAAAAAAGGATTTCCTGCATTGTATCCGGTGCAAGAGGATCAAATTCAATATGCTGAACCTTTACGATACGCTTATCTCTTTTTGTAAATTTATTTTTATTTCTTGTAATTGCAAACATATCATACATAAACCAGAATGCCGGTATGATAGAAATTGCTTCATCAGATTTATCACCGGGACTTACAAGCGAGAACGGATAAGGAATATCAAGCTCATGCTGATAACTTCCCTTTGAAACAAGAACAAAGGATGCAAAACGCGAATTATGCTTGAAGTCAGAACAGAGACCAGGCCAGAAACCACGCTTTGCAAAAATTTCACCGTCAGGACTTCGTGAGTTATGATTACTTCCGATTGTTGCACCTGATGCGATGTTTGACTGTCCCATAATTGTTGTTGCAATAAGGAAGGATGAATTATGATGCTGTTCGTGGAAAGGGAAAATAAGATTATTCAAAACCTCACAGCAGGAAATAGTAGAATTATCACCGAGGACTGAATTTAAAAGACGTGCTCCGTATTTTACCTGACAGTTTCTTCCGATTACAAAGCGGACTGCAATTGCCTGATAAAAAAGCTTGCTTCCATAACCTAAAATACCATTTACCATTTCAACGCCTTCACCGATCTGTGAACGCTCTTCGGGTGATGAAAGGATTGTTATGTTCTTTAATTTAAAAGCACCCTTTATATAAACACATTTTCCTATTTTTGCATCCTTAATGATATTCGAATTTTTAATGACACAATCATCATCAACAAAACCAAAGGTATTAAGCTCCTTTGTATTGCCGTATTCTGTAAGCTGCACGAACCTGTTCAAAAGCTCATTGTCATCACGGTAATGAGACCACAGATATGCATCAGCAGGAATAAGAGATTCAAAAGGAAGAATGCTTCGCCCGTCGTTTTCGTTTGCAACACCAATCCAGATTCTGTTATCTTCACTTTCACCGTTTTTAAGGATTCCGTTTCCGAATTTCGAATGCCTGGTACAGCACATTTCGTTTATATTAAAAAGAATTACCCTGTTTCCAAGCCTGTAATTATCAAGATAAGCAACATTGCGGATGACATTATCATCACCGGTAACTACATTATGAAGCTTTGAACGTTCAATTCCGCATTCAAGATGAAGGTCGTTGTAATTGAGCATTCCTTTTTTTAATTTACCAAGGATTACATAGCCTGAAAAATCACAGAAATGAATAAGCTCTGCATCAAAGCAGTTTTCTTCAGCGTCTACATAAAAATTATTCCACAAAGAATCTTCGTTATGATTCAGATTTTTTTCGAGAATCTGAATTTCTGCTTTAGTTAAAAGTCTTTTACCCTTGATTAAATCTTTAGGAATTTCAATTTTGTCTATATCTGATTTATAATCTACACTTACCATGAAAAACATATTACTATAACTGACATCAATTTTCTAGATGCAAAAAGATAAAATTATTATATAATAGAAGAATGAAAAAGATTTATAAAAACATTTTGATATCAGTTGTTTCATTTTTATTTTTTAACGCCCTGATATTTTCTGCACCAAAGGATGCTGTAAAACAATATACTCTTGAAAACGGGCTGACTGTTTTTTTACTTGAAGATCATTCAGATCCGCTTATAAGAATAGAATATACCGTTCGTGCAGGCTTTTCATCACAGACACAAAACACAAGCGGATTTTTCAAGCTTTATTCAAGACTGTTTGCCGCAAGTCTTTCTGACATTAAATTCGAACAGGCCTTCTGTAACGCCGATTCTTCGCGCTATGTAATACAGGCAACCTCTTCTCAAAAGGATGTAATTCTGGAGCTTCTTGCACGCACAGCCTTTGAGCCTAATTTTTCCAATGAGTTAATTCAAAAGGAACTTAATGCACTTAAACTCGAAGTTAAAGAAAACGCAGAATCGATGAGCGGTTTTATAAACAGTGCAATTGATGCAAAGGTTTTTTCAGATTCTCCATGGAAGCATGATTCGGGAATATATCCTCCGTTATTCAATAAAACAACCGTAAAAAACGCACGTTCAATCATAAATACAATTTCTACAAGATATTACATTCCTCAAAACAGCGCGGTTTTCATTAGCGGAAATTTCGATTCAAAACAGATTCTCAACGTGCTGAACAAAACCTTCGGAAGATTCTACAGCGTTTATTCTTCACCACAGGAAAAACCTCTTGAACATAAAGTGACACAAAGAAAATTCGTACTTCATAATCCTGATTTTTCAGATGAACTTACACAGGTCGTAATACAGTATCTGAATCTTGATATGGAAGAAAGTGATTTAGCCGCCTTGATTTACAACAACGATTATTCTTTTTTCAAATATAATCTGTTAAATCTTGCCGAACTAAATATTCCCGGTAATGAATACATAAATGCATCTTCTGCACACAAAAAAAACAGCAACAGACTCATCATACAGACGCTTCTTCAAAATCCGGCAGATCCAAAAATCAAGACAAACTCACTCAAGCAGTCACTTTTATTTTCAAAGGAAGTAGAAAACGCAATCAAAAACATCAACTCGGCAGAATATGAAGTAGCCCTTCAGAATGCACAATATTCAATGAATCTGATTAATACATCATCTGCTGAATATATGGATAATTTAAGCTCATGGTGGGCAATAGAACCATATCAGTCCTTTTTAGAATCATCCTTAGATAAAGCACAGGATTCCATAGAAGTACAAACCTTATCATCACGGCTCGAAAAATATAAAAAAATAAAGGCATCGCAAATCTCTTCAAAACTGACAAAAGAAAAACCATTCATTTTTATAATTATCAACTCAAAGGATTATTATGCTCATAAAGCAGAATACAAATCGGCAGGCTTTGAAGAAATCACAATTGAAAATGCAAGCTGGTACACACAAAAGGAATTTGCAGATATAAAAAATTATAATCCAAAGGATTCACAGAACTTTTTTACACCGGAAGAAGCCGCTTACGTAAACGATGCACAGCAATTCTATAAGCTTAATAAGGAACAGATAAAAAAAGTCAAACTTTTAAATGGAATTCCTCTTGTTACAAAATATAACGGAAACACCTCTCAGGTAACTTTCTTGATTTCAGTTAATGGCGGAAAATTAAACAGTGCGAATAATCACGGCTTTGAAGAAGTGATGATAAACATTCTTACGACAAACATCCAGCGGGAAATAGTTGCACTTCAGCAGAAAGGACAGATTCAGGGAATGCCGGTCGTAACATCAAATACAGACATAACGACAAGTCAGATTATAATTGAATGTGAAAATGTTGATTTACCGAAAATCGCAAAAGCAGTTGCAGATGCGATTATTTATTCAGATGTACTTCCGGCAACGGCAGACAGGGCTGTAGCAAACAGACAGTACAAAAAAAGAATGGAAAACGGAAGCGCTGTAAATCAAATGTATTCAAAGGCAGTAGAAACGCTTTATCCTGACTCACAGTTCATTACACTCTTTGAAACAAAAAAAGACATTCTGGAAGATACCACATATCTGAAGATTCTTGAATATTATCCATTGCTTCTTGACTCTTCAAGATACAAGCTGATTGTTACCGGTAATTTTTCTGACAACATCGTTACCATAATGAACACGACACTTGGTTTATTAACGAACAATAAGAACAAAACAAACATTTCATATGCCGTAACAAAGCTGACAACAGGCAGAAGCGTTACGACTCAGATTAATCATACATTTTTAACAGACATTCCTGCAGAAAAAGCGGGACCTATGCCGGCAGTTCTCATTCCTACAACTGAATTTCTTGATCCTGTAATGTACTTTTTCTCTACCCCTCAGTTCGGAACAAAGGATGAAGCGCTTTTCAATGCAATGCTTTTATATATAGTAAACAAGCTCCAGGATAACATAAATTCAAATCCCCGGTTAAAAGGAAGTACAGCGGCAGCCTCTTTTACAAAAGCACAGATGGATACAGCCGCAATAGTAGTTCAGAATGTTCCTCATACAAAAGAACTTGATTCTACCTTTAAAACAACAATATCGCAGATAAAAAAAGAGCTTACATCACAAAAAACCTCACAAACAGTTCAGC
This sequence comes from Treponema sp., assembly GCA_017548565.1. Taxonomy (GTDB): domain Bacteria; phylum Spirochaetota; class Spirochaetia; order Treponematales; family Treponemataceae; genus Treponema_D. The sequence continues at coordinate 127,771 of JAFYZU010000009.1, read as the reverse complement.
TTATAAAAGACATATGGACTTCAACACAATTTACAGAAGCAGGAACAACAACCGGCACCGCAAAGCTTTTACAGCAGGGCTTTGAATATTTTCCTTATGAATCAGATGCCTTGTATTATCTTGAAATGTACAACTACATACAGCAGGCAGGCATAGAAGATTACATCCAGGCTCTGCAGGCGTTTCCGGAAATCCCGCTTTTCAGAGTATACAGCAGTGAAGGAAAAAAATAAGACAAAATAAACAGATTCTGTATTAAAACAAAATCTGTCTTAAGTCAGTGTTTAAAATAAAAAAACGGCTCCTGCTGGGCTTGAACCAGCGACACACGGATTAACAGTCCGTTGCTCTACCGACTGAGCTAAGGAACCACTGTTCTTTCGAACGTGATGTAATATTATTAAAAAAAAGAATTAATGTCAACATATCAGAATAGATTTTTCAAAAAAATAAGATTAATTTGACTAAAATAAAATCACTGCTAAAATGAAAATATGACAAAAGATGAAATCCGTAAACAGATAAAAAATCTCTTCATGGAAAACAAGCCTCTTCTTCATAAAAAAATACTTTCAATAAGCAACACAATCCTTACTTCCGACGAATACTGTACCGCTGACACAATCCTTGCCTATATGGCACTAGATGATGAAGTTGATTTAGGAGCAGTAATTATTTCTGCTTTTGTTCAGGAAAAGATGATTGCAGTACCAAAGGTAAATCTTTCTTCAAATACCCTTGATTTTTATTATTTTGATTCATCAGCCGGAAGCGATTACTGCATGAACGACGGATACTGCGGAATTAAAGAACCTGACGAAAACAAATGCAGAAAGCTTGATTTGAACACTCTTTCAGGAAATATCCTTGTTTTAGTTCCGGGACGTGCTTTTACCGGCAATGGAGACAGACTTGGACGAGGCAAAGGCTTTTACGATAAATTCCTTTCTAAACTTAAAAACCTTGATAAAAAAAACACCTGCAGCATAAAAACCGCAGGTGTATGTTTTGATTTCCAGATTTTACAGAATCTTCCTGTTACGGAAAACGATGTAAAAATGGATCTTATTTTTCAAGGATAAATTCTACACGTCTGTTCTTCCAGTTGTTATCTTTATCCTTTGGTTCTACTACAGGCTTTGTTCCACCCATACCTTCTGTTGAAACGCTAGATTCACTTACGCCTCGTTTTACAAGATATGCCTTGATAGCATCTGCACGCTCTTTAGAAAGAGGAATAAGGGCACGTCCCCACTGAGACATGTTATCCTGTGTTTCTTCGTTTTCATTGTCAGAAACTCTGTTTGCATGACCTTGAATAAGAATCCTGTAATCTGTAAATTTCTTGAGGATTTCTGCAACACGATTCAAAATCTCAATATTTCGTTTAACCTGATCTGCACTGAGCGTTGTATTTGAAGTCTGGAAGTTTGAAGAATCAGATTCAAAGATAATCGATGGAACTGCCATCTTTAGAACATTTCCTTCACGAATTACAAGAACATCAACAGGAATTACGCCTTCTACGACAGATGTCATTCCAAGATTATCTGTTACGACAAACTTGTAAGGATAATCCATTGCCGACTGAACACGCTCTGCATTTCCGTATCTATCTTTCTGAACATTACTCAGACCATCCCATACAAGTCTTTCGGTAATCGATGTCTTTCCTTCATTCTTCCAGAAAAGCTTTCCCTTAGGATCATAAACATTGAAAGACCAGTTCCTGATTTTTGCTTTAGTATTTCCAGTGAGTTTTATGAAAAGATCATCATCAATACCATCGTTATCAGGACTGAAATATACAGGTGCAGTCTGAACCTTAAGCTGAGGTGGTGTTGCAGAACAGATAAATGGAGATGTAACTGCATTTACAACATTTCCTTTTTTATAAACGACATTCAGAGTTCCTGTAAAGGTTCCTTCACAAACATTATTTTCGCTGTCTGCACCGTTCCATCTGATTTTTGACGGAAGATTTGCAGAATCTTTATTTGAAAGGGAATAAACAGATTTTCCGTCTTCTTTCCTTACGTCAAAATTCCATGAAAGAATATTTTCTGTTACAGATGCATTAACTGCAAATTCCTGAACATCAAGAACCTTATCATTATTAGGAGAGATTCCTTCGTATTCTGCTGTAAGATAAAGCTTTGTTTCTCTGCTGTCGAGTACAATATTCTTGATTTCTGTACTGAAGCTGTTTCCCGCATCATCTGTCGAATAAATAACAATGCTGTATTTTCCATCCGATGCAAGATTTCCTGATTCATCTGTACCGTCCCATGAAATATCAGATTTTGTTCCGTTCCATTTGTAAGTCTTTACAGCCTTATCCTTTGCATTTCTGATTTCTGCAGTCCAGAGCTTTTCCGAAGTAGAATCTGTAAGCTTAACAGGAACTGTATCCTGAATTCCATCTGAATCCGGCGAGAAGAATGTATATGGAACCTCTGCCTTGATTGAAGGGAACTTTGTATCAATTTCAAATGTCGGAGTTGCAGCAGAAGCAACTGAACCGTTGGCAGCAGTTACCGTAAGACTTGCCGCAAACAAACCGTCGTCACAAAGCACTCCGTCATTATCCTTACCATCCCAGATAAAGCTTACAGGAAGCTTCTTATTTTCCTTTTTCGAATAAACAATGTTTCCTTTTGCATCTGAAATTTTAAATTCATAGTTAGTAACGTCCTTAGTGGCAGTTACAGGAGTGATTGAAATTGTATCTTTAATTCTGTTTGCATTAGGAGAAAAAGCATTATCCTGCATTGCAAGTAAAAGCTGAGTTTCTGTTGTATCAAAGGTAACTGAATCTACAGTTTTAGCAGTTCCTTCGTTTCCTGCAAGATCCACAGCAGTAAGCTCAAGATAATATTTGCCTTTTTCTGCGATTTCACCCTTTTCGTTCAAACCGTTCCATGAAAGTGTATCTGAAGGGTATTCTCCAAGATCAAAAGTCTTGATAACCTGATTGTTATCTGCCGATTTAATCTGTGCCTTCCAGTTTTCTACAGGCGAACCCTTTACAGGCGGAATAAGAATATTAAATTTAACTTCAGATTTTGCACCTGCACCAAAAACCTTGTCGGAAGCTGTAACCTGAGCAGAAGGTTTTTCGGTATCGAGTACTACAACCGGAGAAGAAATTTTAGCAGGAACATATCCGTTAAGATATTTTGCAGTTACAGAAGCCTGATATTCACCGTCACCGAGGAATTTTCCGTCATCGCCTGTACCGTCAAAAACAATCTTTTCTGGAGGAACTGCACCGTTCTTTGTCTGATTATAAGTCTTTACTGCTTTTCCGGCCTTATTAATTACTACAGCCCATTCAACCAGCTTGTTACCTGTCTTTTCTTCAGGAACAGGAATTGTAACGTTAAAAGTTACATCCTTATTTTTACTTTGTGTTCCCGGAGAAAAATATCTTGAACCGAGAACATAAATATTTGTTGCAGGTTTATCTGCAGAATAGATGATATTTGAAATTACTGCCTGTGAAGAAACGTTTCCTGCCCTGTCCTTTGCAGAAATTTCATAAGAATAAATTCCATCCGGAACCTGAGTATCATTATCCTTTGTACCATACCAGCTGAAATCAGAAGGCTCACCGGTAAATTTCACTGTTTTTACCACAGTTCCGTCTGCTGCCTTAAAAACACCTGTCCATTCATCTTCTTTTGAACCTGACTGTCTGATTCTGAAAGAAGATTTTGCACCTTCACCGAAAGTTTTATCTGAAGGCTGTGCAAGTGTAATTTCTGGGGCAACGGTATCAATTACAACTTCATATTCCCTTGTTTTACCGGTATTTCCGTTATCATCTGTTGCTGTAACATAATACCAGTAAGTTCCGTCGGGAGCAGTTTCACCGTTATTCATTGCACCGTTCCATGTAATTGTAGAAGGAACAGTAATACCCTGCTTTGGAGCGACAAGCTGCTTAAAAAAGGATTTAAATCCGATTTTCTTTCCAAGAGCAATTTTATTTTCAATTGTCCTGATTACATTCTTGTTGGAATCCATAATTACAAGACTCCAGCCCTGAATATAACGTTTATCTGAAATATTAAGAGGAATTACAAGCTCATCCTGGACACCGTCATTATTCGGTGAAATATATTTTGGTTTTGCAGATAAAGAAACTGCAGCAAGTGAAAGTAATGCGACTGTAAATATTAATTTCTTCATTATTCATCATCTCCTTCATTATTCCATAAAATGATTACAGGAGGTGTTGTATCCTGCATACCAAGATTCATGTCAACGCCAAGAGAAAAAGCATTTATTGTCTGATAGTAATTCTTGTAAACAAAAGTTGATGAAACCTCGCTCTGTTCCCATCCGTTCTTCTGCATGTAATCGTTGTTGAAATCAAAAGTAAACCTTACACCTATACCGACAGATGGAATGAAATCCTTGTGACCGTTGCAGAATTCCGAAAGATTGAATCTGTCCGATACGTGGATATAGAAACAGTCTTTTACAGAAAACTGAAGTCCTGCATCAAAAATAACATTCATGAACATAGGAGTTGTTACACCAAGAGAAAATCCGAATTTTACTGCACTGTTAGAAACAAAAAGACCCGAAACGCCGACTTTAACTGTAGCAAGTGTCGGGAAAGCAGAAAGATCTTCATCCTTTTTATTCAATATTGAAAGATTTACATCCTTTACGTTCTTTCCAAGGTTCAGCACTGAAACACCGTACTTAAAATCCTTAAGGAAACCCACGTCACCGAAAGTATAAAGGTATCCGAGGTTTGCAGAAAGAATCCAGTCAGAACCGCTGTCCTTTGCCCAGAAAAGACCACTGTTCATTCCCAAACCAATCTGAAGTCTTTCGGAAATCTCTTTTGAAAGTGCAAATTTCGTACTGAGTGTATTTCCGACATACATGTTGTCAAAATCACCGTGAACACCGTCAAAAAGACCTGTAAAAACTGCAAATTTAAAAGGAATTACTATTCCAAGCTGATATGCACTTGAAAATTTATGGGAATCTGCTTTATCTGAATTGATTAAAGCGGTATACGAAAGATTGAGGGATACTCTCTGTTCAGAAGCAGGCAATGCAGGATTAACGAGGATTGAATCCGGTCCTCCGTAAAAAATAGCACCGCCGGTTACAGAAGAAGCATCTGCAATCTGATGCGGACTTGCAAGCTCGAAAAGATTATCTCCATTTACCGGAGGATTATATGCACTGAGCGTAAAAGCACATAAACCGGAACAAATAATCATGGATATTAAACGTTTCATTTTTTCTCCTTAAAAGAAATGACAAAAAAACATAAAACTGTTTCTTATCATGCCTTCTATAATTTCAATTTGATATTTTTATATTGTTAAATTATAGAACAAAATTTTATTTTTTACTATAAGATTGTTGAAAAATCAGAAAAAGTGACTTACAATTTATAGTATGAACAAGACAAAGGATTCAAACAGCTCAGGCGGAAATTTTTTCTCTAATCTTTTCTCAAGCATATTCAAATCTGCAAATCCGGAAATGGATAAAAAACGCAGATTAAAAACTGTCGTAAAGAGCTTCTCTAAAACAAAGTATCACTCATTCTACAAGCCTGCAACTTATGAAGTACAGCCACCGTTTGCAAAGCTTTTCTACGATTTATATAAAATCTGCGCACCTGCACAGGCTGTTTTCAAGGCAAATCCTAATGTCGGTCTTTTCAAGCATCAGATTATCAATTATTCACTCTCTGAAAAACAGACATCACTTTTAGAATCTCTTAGTATGGAAGCAATTCAGGAGCTTTCACGTACAATGGATTTAGATGCTGTAAATGAAAAGATCGAAGAATATCTTATTAATTTCCAGAATGATTTTACTCCTGAGCGAGTAACTAAAATAGAAAACCTCTATAAATCCTTCATCGCTTTCAAGGATTTCTGCACTTACGATTATTACATGCTTGTAAAACGCTTTGCTCCGGGACTTGTAGAAAATAATTTTGACGCAGTTCCTGAATTCAGAAAAGCAAATGCAGAATTCATAGCAGATGATTTAAAGGATTTTATTGCTGTTGCCTATTCAATTACGGACAGTAGAATCGTCTGGTCAGATTTATTTGAATTCTTAAAGCTCACCCGCGGAAATGAACTTGTTCCTCAGGGTACGTGGAAAAAAATCATTGCAAAAATTTCATCAATACAGGCTTCCGAAGCGTTCGACCTTATGCTTCGTCATATTTTAAGCTCTCCTGATTATATTCCGGAAGTGCGTGAAACCCGGGAAGAAATTGTAGATCCTTATGTAGCACAGATTGAAGAAGAAGCACACAACGTCCTTAAAAAAATGAATAAAGCGCAGAAGGAATCAAAGGCAAGTTCAATCTGCATGCAGATATTCGGCTCGGTAGATATACAGAATTTAAAATATTATACACCGGAGCTTAATCCTGCCCTTGACAGAAAGAACCTTAAATTCTTTACATTTACAGAACCTCTGAACTTTTTAAAGACCTTCCTGCTTGATTATGTAAAAAAAGATATCCGTGAGCTTTTTGATGTAATTGTAATCAGAGGGCAATGGGATTCAACGCTTTCTGCACCTGTTTCAGAAGCATATCAGGATTTACTCAAGCTTTCAGATCAGATTACTGAATTTGACAACTCAATCTCGGTAGACGATGGAACTATCGGTCTTAAAATAAAGACTCTTCTTCCAAAAACAGCACATGATTCGGGAGCAGAAAACATAATCAACAGGCTTATTGATGATGCAAACAATCAGGCAAAGTTATTCATAACAACCGGGACTAAAAAGCTCATTACAATCGGTAAAACCTTAAAACAGCTTATTGAAGATTACATGAAGCCGCAACCGGTAATAATTCAGAACTGGAAGGAACTGGAACGTTATCTTGAACGACCGATGAAGGAATTCGGGGTATCTGTCTACAAGAAGATTTATCTTTTCGTACAGCTCATGCAGCAGTATCTTGCAAACTGATATTAAACTGTCTGACCTAAAACTGAATCTACAAGACTCTTGAATTCGCTGTCCTGAATTACATCTGTATAACTGATGTCATCCGAAATTGAATACACACCCTGATTTTCAACGATTGCTTCTACCTGCTCGCTCTGAAGCTCTGCAACAGGCAGAATTTTTGCACCAAATTCAGTCATTGTATAGAACATCTCTCCTTCAGGAATCAATTCTGCTTCTTCAATATCTTCTGCTTCGGTAAAATCAGAACCAAAATGAGGAGCTTCTGCAGTAAACTTAAAGTCCTTTGAAAGCTCAGGATAATCATTCGTATACTGAGGACCAATACATAAATCTTCTGCGAAAATATTATCTACAGTTGCAAATTCATCTGTCGTACCACCGATAAATGTATCGTCACTTACAAAATAATCATATTTAACAGGAACCGGTTTTTTAAGAACAAATGCAGGAGGCTCATCTTCAGAAACTTCTTCTAACTCTTCAAGCTCTTCTGAAGAATCATCTTCTTTAAGCTCATCTGCTTCACTTATTTCTTCAATCTCATCTATTTCTTCAACCGGTTCAACATCATCTGAATCAATTTCTTCTATTTCTTCAATTTCTTCAACATCAGAATCAAGTTCTTCAACTTCCTGAACTTCTTCTATTTCTTCTGCAGCAGCACTCTGAACCTCATCTTTGTGAACATTAATCTCATCAAGATTTACATGAAGTCGTGCAGAAACAAGAACATCTTCTATAACCTTACGGATTTCATTTATTGCATTTTCACCAAGGACTGCCTGAGTTTTGGAAGCCGTTTTATCACCGCCGAGGATTTCAATAATCTCTTTCCAGCTTGCATCAATATATTCATCAATTTTCTTTGAATATTTTTCCCTGCTCTTACCTATACTTCGTTTAATTTCTTCCGAAAGCTCTTCCTTTCTCAAATCAAGCTGACGTGAAACACCGGCCCATTCAATTTCCTGTTTATTTTCAAGATATTCATTGATGATTCCCATCTGAACCTTTTTAATACGCGAACGGATTTTAGTAAGATAATCACGACGTATATTAAAAAGAAGCATGCAGATTAAAACAAGAGTAATAAATACGCATACATAAATAAGACAGATGAATTCTCTTGAAAGCTCAAAAACTGTGCTTTTATAAACAGAAGATACTTTTAAATGCTTCGTTGAATTGTCGGTAAACAAAAGATAATAAGAATTATCGGGCGCTTCAAGAATCCTTTCTTTTTGAGAATTATTTTTCCAGGCAGCAAGAACCGGTTCATAAAAATCCTTCTGTGATTCAGACGGTAGTCCACTCACAATTCCACCTTCAAGATCATCCTCTGATGAAACAAGCGAAAGATTTTCACCGAACGAAAGTACTGAACTGTCTATGAATTTCTGACATATTTTGTAGAAATTAAAATAAAAAAGGAATTTTCCGCGCGTTACACTATCTGTAATATGATAAGGAACTGCAACGATTATTCTGTTCTGATTCCTGTCAAAAAGAAGCTTATAATCTTTATCTGAAAAATTAAAAAAACTGTAATCAAGCTCATTAAGCTCTGAATAATTCTTATATGTCTTGAAATTTCCGTTTATATTAAGAACATCAGAATAATAGGAGCTGTAATGCATTGTCTTCGCATTATCATCAATAAGACGCATACCGTCCAGTTCTTCAATCTCATCGAAAAGCTTTGTTGTTTCCTTTCTTCGTTCAACTTCATCCTTTTCGGTAGGATTCTGGATTGTATATGTACGCACAGAATTGTTCTTTAAATAAGCATTATCTGCATAAACAATCTGATTGAGGATTTTTTCAATGTAAGCATCAGTATCTTCTGCAAGCTTTTTTAGCTGATTCTGTTTTTCCGAAACCTTTGCCTGAGCATAGAATCTTGTCTGAATCTTCGATATCAGCGAAGTCTGTCCAAGAAAAACAAAACCTGTAAAGAGAATAACTGCTGTTAAAATGCTTAATGCTACCTTCTGTACTGAAGACATTTTATTCCTTATTTCCTTATTATATTATCGGTAAAATTTAAAAAAAAATGAGATTCTGTATAAGTTTTTTTATTGCGAATTACCTGTGATTAAGTTAAAATTATAGTAATGATTAATATTGAAGAAGAAAACAGCAGAATTCCGCGCGCACTCTTAATTGGAGAACCGGGAAACGATTTACAGGAATTAAAAGGTCTCGTTTTAACACTGGGAATGGATGCCATTCAGCGTCTTACTTTAAATCGTCTCGAAGTACATCCTGCTTACGGTATGGGAACTGGAAAAGCACAGGAAATCAATGAGCTTGCACAAAAGATTGAAGCAGACTGTATTATCTTTGATTTTAATCTTGAACCAAGAAAACAGCGTAACTGGGAAGAACTCACAAAGCTTTCTTGCTTTGACAGACAGGAAGTAATCATCAGAATATTTGCTATGCGTGCACAGACAAAAGAAGCCGTTTTACAGGTTGAGCTTGCCAGACTACAGTATTCACTTCCAAGACTAGCCCATATGAAAAATGATTATGAAAGGATACGAGGCGGTGCATTCGGTGCAAAAGGCTCCGGAGAAACACAACTTGAGCTTGACCAGCGTTTAATCAGAAATAAAATTGCACAGATAAAGCGTGAACTGGCAGAAATTGAAATAAACCGTAAAACTCAGAGAAAACAAAGGGAAAAGGTTCCTTCGTGCGCACTTATCGGTTATACAAATGCCGGTAAATCAAGTCTTTTAAATGCTCTGACAGGAGCCGATGCTTACGTAGAAAACAAGCTTTTTGCAACCCTTGATCCCCTTACGAAAAAACTTCCGCTCAACGAAAGCGCAGGGGCACTGATAACCGATACAGTCGGATTTATAAGCAATCTTCCGCATCATCTTGTAGATGCATTCAAATCAACTCTCGAAGAAGCAAAATTTGCCGATTTACTTCTTATTGTCCTTGATTCTTCAGATGAACAGGTTGAACAACAGTACGAAACGGTAAATGAAGTTCTTGAAGATATCGGTGCCATTAATAATCAGAGAATCATCCTTTTGAATAAATGCGATAAGACAGAAGAAAATCCTCAGCTGCTGCAAAAATTACAAGCAAGATTTACAGATTCAATCTGTATAAGCGCTAAAGAACAGACTGGCTTTGACGAACTTAAAGACAAAATCTACGAAATGTTATATGGTGATACAGGCGAATATGTTATTCCTGTAACGATGCTTTCACTGATAAATGAGCTTCGTAAAAACAGCTGCATTCAAAGCGAAGAATGGCTTGATGACGGAGTTCATATCACGGCAAGAACACAGGGAAGACTTTCGGCGTTAATTGCAGAATTTAAAATATAATCATTTGTGAGGGGAAAATGAACACAATGTTTTTTTACGAACTCTGGGAAAAATTCCAGAAAAAATTCAATAAATTTGAAAGGATTCTTGTTTATATAATAACTTCATTAATACTCATCATCCTTCTTGTAACTATAATCGGTTTTGCTTCAAAGAAAGCGCGTCCAGGTAAATATCTGAGAAAAGCAGATCCGTCGCCGCTTGAAATAAGACATTTAAGCAAAAAAGCAGGAGAAGAAATGTCTGCATTTTCGGGAATCGGTTCCTTAAGAATTCTGACAGCCTCTGAAAACGAAGAAGAAACCGGAACTATTCTTGTAGTTACACCATGGTTTACCTATCCTGCAGGAGAGACTGCCTTTTTCGAAGAGCTTTCAAGGAAAAACAGACTGATTGAAAATACCATTACCTCGTATTTTTCGAGTCACACAAGAAAAGAGCTTCTTTATTCAGGAGAAGAGCAGGTAAAGGAAGAACTCAAACATAAAATCAATGACCAGCTGACTCTAGGAAAGATTCTGGATCTTTATTTTACCGATTACATTTTTATTGAATAAAATCAGAGCTGAACACCTGTCCTGATTTTTTCGTTGAACCGTTCAAGTTTTTTTCCTTCAAGAGGATTAGGTTTTCCGTCCATAATATCACGCAAGGCACGCATCTCTTCACCGCTGAAATTTACGCCCTGGTTCATATGGTTTATAAAGGATTCTGTTGCCATAGGAGCAACCTTTTTACATATTTCAAGAATGACTTCTGCATAAACACGAATTTCATACTGAGCATGACTGTCAAGACGAAGCTTTAAGAAATGAAAAAGATTGTGAAGATCCATTTCCCAGTAGAATTCTGTATATAATGAAAGAGGAAGATTGATTCTGGCAATTTCACGGGCAAGTCCGCATTCAATCAATTCGTTGTAACCTTCATAAGCGTCCTCCTGTCCTTTTTCAAGCTTTGCAATAATATCATCTGCTGTTTTTTTATCAAATGCTTCTGCCGCCCTTCCCTGCTTGTTATCTGTTGACTGAGGAGAAACCTTATCTTCTGCCGGAACATAAAATTCATCTTTCATGATAGAATAACGGCCGCTGACTTCGTTCATTCTTCCTGTTCTGTGACGAACCCACTGACGCGCAACAAAAATAGGCATCTTAACATGAAATGTCATTACAACCTGTTCAAAAGGAGAAGTATGCTGATGTCTCAAAAGATAATCAATTAAAGCACCATCCTGACTAACGGTTTTTGTTCCTTCGCCATAAGAAACTCTTGCAGACTGAACAATACGCTGGTCCCCGCCAAAATAATCTACAAGCCTTACAAAACCTTTATCTAAAACCGGATACTCCTTGTCTAAAATTTCTTCTGCTTCCGGTACTATACAATGTGCCATAAAAAATTACCTCGTTATTAGAATGAACTTATGATAATAAAAAAAACGTTATTTTTCAACAATATCATCTGAGCCGGATTTTTCAGCCTCTGCAATTGCTTTATCGGCACCCTTCTTCATGCTCACCGTGATGATTTCCCTGATGATTATGACAACACCGATTACAGTTCCTGCGATACCTGCAATCCTGAATAATGTTGAAATAATCTTTCCGATCGGAATAATAAACAGTACGACTGCAATTAAAAGATAGATGAAGCTTTCCTGAGTAATGCGTTTTTTTTCTTCATCCGGCAGATCGCGGATTAACGACGATGAAAAAAATCCTGCTACTGCAAAAAGGATGAAATAAATTGCAAGAATAACTGTAATTACAGTCCAGATTGCAGCAACAGTCTTCATAAGAAGAAGCGGGAATAAAACTGCAATAATACCGACAATCACACTCGAAAGGCATTTAATTAAAACAGTCCGCTTGTAAATCTTATCATCACTTAATTTATAAAAATTTATCAGAGTATAAATGCCATTAACAGCTGTTGCGGCACCAATCATGATTACAATTGTTTTAATGCACGTTTCAGGAACAGCTATCATCAGGATTCCGGTAACCATTAAAATTGCACCAAGTAAAAAATTCTTAAATTTCATATATCTTCCTTATGATAAGAATACAACCTGAAAAAGAATATGTCAAAAAAAATTTCTGATTATTCTGTAAAAGTACATCTTTATCTGCATGCTTTCAAAGCTCGTCCGCCTGTTTACATTTATCAAAAGAATAATTAAATTAATAGCAAAGGAGACTAACAAATTGAACGAACAACTCATAAACGATTACAAAAGCTTTCTTGATAGCGGTAAAACAGAACGTGAATGTGTAAATCAGATAATTTCACTTGCACAGAACAAAGGATATAAGGACATTTCTCAATACAACTCTCTTAAAGCCGGGGACAAGGTTTATATTACTAAAATGGATAAAGCAATCGCCCTTTTTGAAATAGGAAGCGGTAAAATCGAAAACGGAATTAATATTCTTGGTGCTCACATCGATTCACCTCGTCTAGATGCAAAACAGAATCCTCTTTATGAAAAAGATAATATTGCATACCTGAACACCCACTACTACGGCGGAATAAAAAAATATCAGTGGACTACAATTCCACTTGCTATTCATGGGATAGTCTGCAAAAAAGACGGTACAAAATTAAATATAGTAATAGGAGAAGATGCTGCTGATCCTGTATTCTGCATTTCAGATATTCTTCCTCATCTTGCACAGGAACAGTTAAAAGACAAGGCTTCAGACTTCATTCATGGTGAAGATTTAGATTTAATCATGGGACTTACTGTTCCCCAGAAAATTACCGGTGATAAAAAAGAAGAAAAACAGAAATGTAAAAAACAGATTCTTGAAATCCTGAAAGAAAAATATTCAATTGAAGAAAAGGATTTTGAATCTGCAGAACTGGAAATTGTTCCTGCCGGAAAAGCAAAAGACCTTGGACTTGACCGATCGATGATTCTTGCCTACGGACAGGATGACCGCTCGTGCGCCTTTACAAGCGTATATTCACTTTTAAATTCATCTGCCGGTGAACGTACAATCTGCTGCTTATGTGTAGATAAAGAAGAAATAGGAAGCGTCGGGGCTACGGGTATGGCATCTAATCTTTTTGAAAACATGCTTGCAGAAATCATTAGTCGTACAGAAAACAATTATTCTGAGCTTACCTTAAGACGATGCCTTTCAAATTCATTCATGCTTTCATCCGATGTAAACGCAGCTTATGATCCTATGAATGCAAATCTTTTTGATAAAGAAAATTCTTCTGCTTTGGGCGGAGGAATTGCTTTTCAGAAATATACAGGCTCACGTGGAAAAAGCGGAGCAAGCGATGCAAATCCTGAATTCATTGCAAAAATCAGAGATGCAATGGACAATGCAAAGGTTTCCTATCAAATGGCTGAACTGGGAAAAGTAGATCAGGGTGGCGGCGGAACAATTGCATATCATGCGGCAAAATACGGAATGAATGTTCTTGATGCAGGAGTTGCAGTTCTAAGCATGCATGCACCGTGGGAAATTGTTTCTAAAGAAGATATATGCCAGCTTTATGAAGGTTACAAGGCGTTTTTATCGTTGAGCAATACGCTGTAAATTCTGTCGAAATCCTGTTTAGAAGAAAAACCTATTTCTATGGATCCCTTTGATGTGTCGCCCTTGAAATTTACATCTTTTACACCGAAAAGATTCCTTAATTCCTGTTCGAACAAGGCTACATCAGGATCCTTACTGTGTTTTTTACCTGCGGCTTTCTTTTTTGCAGCACGTCCACCGTTGTTGTAAGACTCTGCCATTGCTTCTGTTTCACGGACAGACATTCCACTTCCAAGAATCTTTCCGAAAATAACACGCATGTCAGATTCACTTTTAACCATAAGCAATGCTCTTGCATGACCTGATGAAATCTGACCGTTTACAAGTGCTTTCTGAATATCCTCCGGTAATTTTAAAAGACGAATTGCATTTGTAACGGTAGAACGATTTTTACCGACTCTTTTTGCAACCTCATCCTGAGTTAAATCGCCCATCTGAACAAGATTATAATATGCTGTTGCTTCTTCAATAGGATTTAAATCTGCACGCTGAATGTTTTCAATAAGTGCTACTTCAAGCTTCTGCTGCTCATCAAATTTACGGATTTGAACAGGAACTTTTTTAAGACCGGCCATTTTTGCAGCTCTTGTTCGTCGTTCACCGGCAATTATGTAGAAATCATCTCCGCCGTTATGTTCAATAATAATCGGCTGTAAAATTCCATTTTCTTTTATAGACTCGCATAATTCATCAAGAAGTTTCTGATTAAATTCACTTCGAGGCTGTTTAGGGTTCGGCTTTAATAACGAAGGATCTATCCACAGACAGCCGTTTTCATCAACATCGATTGCAGCTGGAATTTTTGAATCTCTTTTTTGAGTAAGAGTTACTTTTTTAGTTGTATCTACCGGAGCTTCTATTGAACTTTCTGAAAGAAGAGCACCAAGCCCTTTACCCAAACCATTTTTAGCCACGACGGATTACCTCTTCTGAAAGTTTTTCATAGCTTTTTGCACCTACACATTCAGGATCATATTTACAGATAGGAAGCCCGTGAGAAGGAGCTTCCGAAAGTCTGACGTTTCTTGGAATGATTGTACTGAAAACTACATCCTTGAAATATGATTTAACCTGAACAACGACATCCTGGGCAAGACGAGTCCTTGAATCATACATTGTAAAGAAAATTCCACCGATTTTAAGCGAAGGATTTATTTCTTTCTGAACCTTCTGAACTGTCTGAAGAAGAAGTGTGATTCCTTCAAGTGCGAAATATTCACACTGCATCGGAACAAGAACAGAATCTGCTGCAGCAAGACCGTTCAATGTAAGGATACCTAAAGATGGAGGACAATCTATAAAAATATAATCATATTTAGATTTTAATGGGGCAAGTGCATTTTTAAGATAGAATTCCCTATCCTGCTGATCAACAAGCTCTATTGCGGCACCAGACAAATCAATAGACGCACTGATTGCATCAAGATTTTTAACATTTGTATGTTTTACTGCTTCTTCGGGCTTTACCATTCCGGCAAGAAGCTCATAAATTGTAGGCTTATCCTTCGATACCCCGACACCGCTTGACATATTTCCCTGAGAGTCAAAATCAACAAGAAGAACTTTTTTTCCTGCAAGAGCGACATAAGCACCAATATTAATGGCAGAAGTAGTTTTTCCTACTCCTCCCTTCTGATTAACAAATACAATAGTCTTTCCCATAAGGTTAATATAACATTTTTATAAGAATTAGTATACTATTTCTATATAGCAAATAAGGGATGAATTTTATACAAACATTATATCGTATACGGGAAAAATGCTATCTCCTCCGGTGAACCTTTTGGGGCACGCACTTCAAGCCTAACGGTTCAATGTCGGATATATCATTTTTCCCTTTATTATATAATGATTATATGAATTGAATATTGATTTATAAAAAACAATAAATTGTTTCCCATATTAAAATCATTATATTATAATAACAATAAGGAATTAAAATAAACAATAAGGATATAAAATGATTTTATCTGTTACACTTTCAAAACCAGTTGCCAATATTGAAACGATAATGGGAAAACCTTATCAGAAAATTAAAATCACTGCAGAAAATTCATCTGAAGGAAGTGCCTGGTTTGCCGAATTTTTTACTAAAACTCAGGTTTTTCACAAGCATTTTTCTCAGAATGAGCTTGATGAATTTTTATCGAAGCATGAAGGAACAACTTTCAGAAACAGCGTAAAACGGACGGAAAAAGAAGAAATCACTATCCTTACGAATAAAAAAGGAAAACAGACAGAATTAAGAAAAGCGCTAAATTATCAGAAAAATCTTTTTACTGCACAAAACAAAGATAAGCTTACAAGAAACTATATTTTACAGGAAGGAAACGTCATTCCTTTTTTAGTTCTCAGCGGGATTATGACGAGCGATGGAAAAGTTGTTTCTTCAAAATACAATAAATTCCGCCAGATAAACAGATTCCTTGAATTTATTGATGATGTTCTTCCGGAGTTTGCAGATAATTCAAAGCCTGTTCATATAATTGATTTTGGCTGCGGTAAATCTTATCTGACTTTTGCCGTCCACTATTTTCTGAACGAAATTAAAAAAATCCCCTGTATTATCGAAGGACTTGATTTAAAAGAAGATGTAATTGATTACTGTAACAATATCGTAAAAAAACTTGACTTAAAAAACATCGGATTCAAAAAAGGAAGCATTGAAAGCTATAAGGATGCTCAGAATCCTGACATAATCATAACCCTGCATGCATGTGATACAGCGACAGATTATGCCCTTAAATATGCAGTAGAAAAAAACACAAAGATAATTTTAAGCGTCCCATGCTGCCAGCATCAGATTAATTCACAGCTTGAAAAAAATCAGAAAGACAGAATCCTTGCGGCAGACTCTCCTTTTGAACCGCTTTTAAAGCATGGACTTATCAGGGAAAAATTTTCATCGCTTCTGACCGATGCCTTGCGTGCTCAGTGGCTTGAACAGCAGGGATATAAAGTTCAGCTTCTTGAATTTATTGATGAAGAACATACACCGAAAAATCTGCTGATAAGGGCAAAAAAAACAGGCATGGACAAAAAAAACTCCAGGCCGCCGGTTCTTGATTTATTGAAAATCCAGCCCGAACTGTGGACCTGAAGATGATTTATAACAATTAACCTTTATATTTTACGGTCAGTTTTTCTTCCATTCATCGATAAACTCTAGCATAAACTGCTGGATATCGTTGAACCATTTATTCTGTAGCTTGCATGCAGGAATTCCAATGTATCTGTAATGCCAGCACTCCCAGCGGTAACCAGTTACGTCTTCATATCCCTGTGGAAAACTCAAACTCCAGCCGTAATCTTCACAATGACTGTTGAGCCATTTTCCCTGGGATGTCTGAATGAACGAATCGTCTATGCTTCCAAAATCAATGGCGAATCCAAGCTGATGCTGACTTGTTCCTTCGCGTGCCGATTCACGTTCTGCTTCTTCAAGTCCGTCGATGCGTACCCATTTCTGAAATAAATTCTTCTGATATTCCCACGAACGGTATGTAGAACTTACGAGAAGTGTAATTCCATCCTGACGTGCACCCTTTGCCATTTCTACAAGTGCATCCTGAACATAAGAACGAAGGCTTAAATCATTTCGCGAAATATTATAATAGTTGTTTTTAACAAGAGGAACTAAATCTGCAGGAACATACATTTCCGGCTGAGACTTATGCTTTTTATCTATAAGGAAAAACTGCTTTGAAGAAGGATCTTCGTTTGACGGATAATTATCTTCATCTGCAAGAACAGCCTCAAGCTCATTAAGGAATGTTTCTTTATCTGCAAGAATTATATCCTTACATTCCATTCTGAAACGAGGCGTCATTTTTGAAAGGACAAGATTAAGCTTTTCAATGCGGGGATCCTCTGCCGGTTTCTTTGCCTCTGCTTTAACTGATTCTGTTTTTTTTGAATCCTTTGCATTCGAAGTTTTCTTTCCTGAAGCAGATGCTCCGAGAAAACCCAAAACTATAACTCCTGTAACAAATACTACGGAAAGAATTTTCAACTGTAATTTCATTTTCTTATCCTTCTTCATATATTAATGTTCGTCAATATTTTACAATTATTTATTTAAATTACAAGATTTCCATCCTGCAATATTGTTTTTTCAGAATTATCTTCGTAAACAATCACGATTGTCGGGTCCTTAACAACCCCGTCAAGATGAATAAGTGAAGGAGCATCGTTATCATAATTCTCACCTATTGCAAAATGACAGGTATGGAAGGCTTTTTCATCTTCAAGCATGTTACCGGTAATTCTTGCTGACGGATTAAGTCCAATTCCTAGTTCACCTATATTCCGTGCATTCCTTTTATATTGTTCTGCCATTCCCTGATCAAGCTTCTTTTCTTTTTCCATGATGAACGGCTTGAGCTCCGCATCTATAATTGTCTTTAAAAGACGTTTTGCTTCAGAACCACCATTTATTTTTGATACAAATCCCTTTTCTACCGTACATTCAATCGGTGTTTTAAGGATTGAATCTCCATCAAAAAAAGTCATTGATCCGTCGTAAACGATTTTTCCTTCTGCAGTTCCTACGACAGGACTTATAAAAACCTCACCTGCCGGAATATTACCACCGGTTCCAGGCTTTGTAAAATTTCCGTCATCGAACATAAGCTTTCTGCCCTTTACGGAAATCTGAATGTCTGTTCCTCCAGGTGCAGTTACACGAACCTTATCTGCACCACAAAATAATTCTTCGAGTTTTTTACATCTTTTCTGTAACTCACAATAATCAATGCCTGCGGTTCGATTCATCATATCTTCAGTAATTCCAGGCGTCCAGATTCCGCGCATAGTCTTTTTACCGTCAAGAAGATAATCAAAAATATGAGTAAACTTCTGTCCGTCTTCAGTTACATAAGGCTTTTTCTGAGCCTGTTCATCTTTTCCAAGCTTTAAATTAGAAATTGAAAAACACACCTGAGGTTCCGTTCCGATTGCCGCTATAACTTCTGCATTCGCATTATCAAAGCTTGTTTTATCGCTCTGGAAAATCAGGGATGGAATGCCTCCACGTTTTTCAACAGCAAGATATAAATCCTGTGCAATTACATTTGTCGAAGGATTTGCGATTATAAGGACTCGTTCATTTTTCTTTACAGCCACAACATCTTCTACAACAATCTGTGCGGCACTTCTTTCTTTTTCAGCCATCTATTAACTCCAGAATGTACATTCACTGTTTTTTATGATTACAAGATTTCTTTCTGCATCTGACAAAAAAGGAACCGTAAGTTTCTGTATTTCGAAGGATGGAACAATTTCTTTGATTTTACCCATCTCTTCCTTTATATTTTCAAGCTTTGCCTTATATGCAAAAAGATAACCATCCTTTTTTGTGAGGGCAAGCAGTGTTTTTGTCATCTGTTCATCAAGCGGACGGAAAGCACGGAAAACAGTAAGCGACATCTTCTGATTTTCGACCTTCTCTGCTTCACAATTCTGAACAATAACATTTTTTAATCCGAGCATTGCGGCACAGTTTTCTAAAAAGGCACATCTTCTGCTCATTCTTTCAACAAGTACAAATTCATGTTCAGGAAATGCAGCTGCAAGAGGAATGCCGGGAAGTCCGCCGCCTGAGCCTATATCACCGATGATAAAATCCTGTTTACCTCCGGCAATGCTTTTTATAAACGGATATGTACTCAATGAATCGAGTATGTGACGGACAGCAAGTTCATCATGATCTGACGTATTTGTAAGATTATATGCTGAATTAAAAAGGATTATTTCATTGATATAGCTTTCCATTTTTTCGGCAAGCAGATCAATTTTTTCTTTTTCAATTCCGCATTCCGATAATCCCTGTTTTAAATCAATCATAATTATTCCCGCTGCTGATTATCAATATCAAGAAGCAGATCTATTTTAAGATTATTTTTTGTGTGATGCAGAACTACAAAATTTCCTGTTTTCTCGGCTGTCATTGTCTGTTCACGGGACATGCGCGCAATATATGAATTATCATTCTTTACATCCTGTGAAATATAGGGAATGACCTCGTAAGTTGTTACCGAACCGTTTGATTTTATTGTCCTGAACAAAAAATAGAAGGTTTCTTTATATGTTTTTTGATTTACAAAATATTTCCGGTCGCCCGTTAAAAGAAACGAACCGTCTGCTTCTGTTTCACTGAAAAATACTTTTTCTAACGATTCAATTATACTGTATCCGTTTATCGTAAAACGAAGGATGCCGGGATTTCTTGTCTTAAACGAAAGATTATCCTTCTGTCTGTTTTCAAGAGATTCAAGCTGGACAGCCGATGCATTTTTCTTATCTTCCTTGAGTTCTTCGAGCTTTGAAAGAATCTGTTTCAAAAGCACATCAGATGAAGATGAAGAAATTGCAGTTTTATTAAGTGATGAAATGTTAGTAAAAAGTCCTGAATCATAAAGTGCAGAAATATCGTTTGCTGTAAGTATAGATGAATTCTTAAGCAAAGATTCAACAAAATCCTGTGACGATGTATTTTCTGTAAGGATTGTCTCCGAACTTCCCTTAATTCCTTTATCTGAAGATTCTTTCGCAGACGATGAATTTGTTTTATTTTTTTCCGTTCCTTTATATCCTGGAACTGCCGGACGGTAAAATCCACCGCCTACAACAGGCATATCAGGCATCTGCGGAAAATCAGGCATGTCAGGCATCTTTACAGTCTGAGAATACAAAGTACAGAAAAGCATCAATCCAAAAATGCTTCCGATTGTTTTCTTTAAATTAATATTACAGTGCTGCAAGACTTTCCTCCACATATTCAAGACGTTGAGTCAATTGTGCAATTGTTTTTTCAAGTCTCGATTTTTCTTTTTCAAGCTTTATTTTAGGATCATTGTCAGATTTCCGTGCGCTTTTCTGCTTCATTATTTCGCGTACCGTAGATACAGATTTTCCGCCCTGTAAGAATTCCTGTTCAACCTGCTGCCTGTCATCCTTACGTTTAACTGACGCAACGACCTTCATATTATCAAAACCGATTGCCGGATTCACATCTGCCGCAGAAACCTTACGTATGTCTTTTTCTGTATTTCTCGGTAAACATAAAACCCTGTCTATATAATCTTCATAACGGATATTTGCTTCTTTACAAAGCTCCATTGCCCGTGAAAGCTTCTTGCCGAATTCCTTCATAAGCTCACCGTTTTTTGCAAGATAATTATCCTTTATATCCTTTGTAAGTTCCTTTAATTCTTCATTGCTTTCCCAACCGAGTGAATAATAACCCTTCTGTTCTGCCACAGCAATAAGATTACCGAATTTAGCCCAGAATTCCTGAGTATGAGATTTACATGCAATTCCGAATTCAGGATCATATTTCTGTCGTTCAATTGTCAAAAGGTGATGCGTATATTCATGAACTGCAGTATAAACAAGCTCAGTATCTGTCTTTAAATTCAGATTATGAATGTAGATTTCATGAGTGTCCGGACGATAAAATCCATTTACCCGTTTGCTTTCTTTTCCTGTCTGAATTACCGAAAAATCAATATCACAATTCTGTATATCCAGAAGGATTTCTTTTATACGATCGTTTGTCATTTTCCCCTCGTTATGATAAGTATCCCATTTTATTTAAAATTATTGAAGAGGCAACCGTAGCAGCAGTTTCTGTCCTCATTATCCTGTTTCCCATTGAACAAAGAATGAACTCCTCGTCCACCATCATCTTACGTTCCCTGTCAGTCCATCCCCTTTCACTTCCAATCGCAGCTACAATTGTATCTTTCATGTTTTTTTCAAGAGCATCGTTCAGCGACATCGAAGGAGAAACATTATCAAGTCCTAAAAAAAGCCTGTCTTTATTTTCTTCGCACACAACCGAAAGACATTCTTTAAACGACTGATAAAGGAAAAGCTCCGGCACATGAGTACTTCCCGCCTGAACTGTTCCGTCAAAAAGCATTTTATATGCATTCCCTTTTTCTACAAGCGTTGATTTCATGTACGATTTTTCACCAAGCTCAGTTCCTGTAAGATGAACCTCACAGGCTCCAAGCGCCGCTACATCGCGTAATAATCTTTTTAACTGGATCGGACGCGGAAAACCTATTATTAACTTTAACGGAAAAAGCTTTTTACCGTCGGCTTCTTCTTTAAATGAAAAATAAATTCCATCCTCTGTTATTTTTTCAATAAATGCCGTTCCGCTTTTACCGCCTGTTATTCCCGCAGTAAAAGAATCGCCTTCTTTTTTATGAAGGATTTTTAAAAGATGCCTGGAGCGTTCATCCTTTACTGAAAGGGGAACTCCTATTTCTTCACTTTTAAAAAGGCAGATATTCATAAAACTCCAGCTTAATTAAATACATTGATTTTTTTAAGTAATGCGCACAATTCATCTTTTTCAATCAGATCAATCGGACGGCCCTCAATGTATTTGTGACAGTTTTCAGAGAAGGTTCCCATTGAAACACATATTCCATTATCACATTTTGTATCACGCATTTTTGAATGGAACTCTCGGATGTAAATATCACCGATTACAGTCTGAGTCCTGTAAAAACGATAAAGTGTTTTTGCTTCCCATTTAGAGCTTTCTACATAACATATAATTTCAATGCTTTCCTGCGCAACCGAAACATCTTCAATTTTTACAAAGCCGTCTTTATTATGATACTGAATGAACATTCGGCATAAGGCAACAAAATCACTTGTTCCTGACATAAGATAAGTCTGAAGGTTCTGGTTTTTGTTCAACTCTGAATACCTGCTTATAAGCGCTTCAACATCCTTATAACCCGCATGAGTACTTGCAATCTGCTTAAGAATCATAAGTCCTTTAGGAATATTATTCATCTGGAAGAAGCAGCATGCATAGCGGTATTTTATCTGCATCAGAACATTGTCGGTAATCGAAGGAAGCTTGAGCGCTATCTCATAATCCTGGATTGCAGTATCATAATCCTTCATTTTTTCATGCATCTTTCCGGCTTCAAGGCATGCCTGCGCACCATAAATAGGATCCGGTCTTAAATGCATGAAGATTTTTAGCGCCTTATCATTAATTCCGCATTCTACAAGTGCTACTGCCATATCAAAAAGGATTTCCTTGTTCGACGGATCTTCATCAAGTATTTTTTTAAGATAAGGAAGTGCATCCTTAAAATGATTTGCCTTAAAATATGTAAGTCCAAGATCTTCGAAAACGCTCAGATTATCAGGATTAAGAATACGGCATTTTTTAAAACAATTAATTGCCTTATCAAAAACACCCTTTTCACTAAGAGCCTTGCCAAGATAATAATTTGTCTCAAACACATCAGGATCTCTTTTTCCCGAAAGCATGAAAGACTGAATTGCTTCATCATATTTTGTAAGGTTAAATGCGGCTATTCCCATTCTGCAGGTTGCCTTTATGTAATCTACCTGAGGATGAACACTGGAAAGATCATAAAGAGTCTTGTAAATATGCCAGACCTTGTCCCAGTTGTTTTCCATAAAATAAAGTTCGCCGAGGGATTCAAGATTCTGGATGTTATGAGGATCATGTATAAGTTTTTTTTCTAAATCACGGATTGCAGTAGTCCGTCCTTTTTTCTGAACTACATTATCCACTTTTTCTTTTTTCTTTTTATCCGTCGGTGATTTTGCAATCATTATTATGATTACGACAATCGAGATTAAAATAACAAAAGAAAGAACTGTAATTATTAAAAAACCCATTATAATCTCCCCTGGAATTATTTCTTAGTTTTTTGCTTTACTAACTCTGCTATTCTTTCCATAGCAATCTTTATCTTGTTGATGTCCGTAGCATAACAGCATCGGATAAAGCCTTCTCCAGCCTCTCCAAAGCAGCTGCCAGGTACAACAGCAACGTTATATTTCTGAATCAATTCAGTTGCAAACTGTTCGCTTGTTAAACCTGTAGAACGGATATCAGGGAACATGTAAAAAGCACCCTCAGGCTCAAAGCAGGAAAGTCCCATCTCTTTAAATGCATTGAGCATCAGGTTTCTTCTCTGCTGATAGCTTATCCTCATTCTTTCTACTTCTGCCCATCCGTTTCTAAGGCCTTCTGCCGCAGCATACTGACTGAAAATCGGAGGACAGATTGTATTATAACCATGAAGCTTACAGCACTGAACAAGCAGATCGTGTGGAGCGGCAATATAACCGATCCTCCATCCTGTCATTGCAAAAGCCTTGCTGAATCCGTTGAAAATAATTGCATAATCCTTCATACCCGGAAACGAACCGATTGATACATGCTTATGATTATCGTAAATAAGTTCACAATAGATTTCGTCGCTCAGACACCAGATTTCGTGCTTTTTAACAACCTCTGCAATCTTTTTAAGTTCTGCTTCCGGTATTATTCGTCCCGTAGGATTACTCGGTGAACAGAACATTACAGCCTTTGTTTTTGATGTACATGCTTTTTCAATTGCTTCTGCCGTGGGATAAAGACCTGTCTTACTTGTATCAAGATGGATTACAGTTGCATCACACAAAGCAGAAAGCGGCTGATAGTTTACATAACAAGGCTCGCAGACAATTATCTCATCTCCGGGATTCAAAATTGAACGGAGAACTAAATCAAGTCCTTCAGAAGCACCAACCGTCGGTAAAATCTCAGTTTTCGGATCGTAAAAAAGATTGAATCGTTCAAGATACTTACAGATTTCTTCACGCAGTTCAATCAAACCCCAGTTTGAGGTATACGATGTATGTCCCTTTTCAAGATGATAGAAAGCCTCTTCCCTTATTACCCATGGAGTCGGAAAATCAGGCTCTCCTACACCAAGCGATATTATATCATCATGACCTATACAAAGTTCAAAAAATTTACGGATTCCGGACGGCGGAATTGATTCCATCTTACTGGAAAATTTATCTTTTCTATTATTCATTTAACACTCCAGATTAAGCCTGTACACCTTCCCGCCGGTCACGTTCATCTTCTACGTAAACAATGTCATTTTCCTTGTATGTTTTAAGTACAAAATTTGTTTTTGTTGAACGCACCCCTTCAAGTGTAGAAAGCTTTTCGCTTACAAACAGGGCAACCTCTTTAAGATTGTCTCCTTCGATAATTACCTTAAGATCATAGCCGCCGCTCATAAGATAAAGAGATTTTACCTGCGGAAAGCGGTAAATGCGGTCTGCAATTGCATCAAAACCGTGTTCTCTCTGCGGCTGAACCTGAATCTGAATCTCAGCTCTTACCATGTCCTTCGCGACTTTATCTTTTTCGGGATTAACAATGGCCGCGTACTTAAGAATTACACCATCATCTTCCAGTTTTTTGATGATTGCAGTTACTTCCTCAGGTGTTTTCTTAGTCATAGATGCAATGTCCGAAACAGACAATCTTGCATTCTGTCTCAATAAATCAAGAATTTCGTCCATTTTTGTTCTCCCAAAATATCCAGGTGTTTTCAATTCAATAATTATACTATAAAAAGACGCTATTTACAAGAAAGCGATGCTATTAATAGAAAACTGAATATTTACACAAACATTTCTTTGAATTATAATTATAGAACTATATATAGAAAAATTGAGGTACAGATATGGGTGAAAATTATTTCAATAAAATTCCATGGCGTGAAGCACGCTTACAGTTAGGTCACTGCCGTTCAATGTCAAAAGACGAATTTGCAGACGGAGTTAATGCTCTTAAAGGTAAAAAAATCGTTATAGTAGGCTGCGGTGCACAGGGATTAAACCAGGGCTTATGTCTTCGTGACAGCGGTCTTGATGTAAGTTATGCATTGCGTGAAGCAGCAATCAAGGAAAAACGACAGTCATGGAAAAATGCGACAGAAAACGGATTCAAAGTTGGAACTTACGACGAAATGATTCCTACTGCCGATTTGGTCGGAAACCTTACTCCGGATAAACAGCATACACCTGTAATTACAGAAGTAATGTCAAAAATGAAAAAAGGCTCTGCTTTGTGGTATTCACACGGCTTCAATATGATAGAAGAAGGAATGATTATCCGTCCTGATATTACAGTAGTAATGTGTGCACCTAAAGGTCCTGGAACTGAAGTCTGGCACGAATTCCAGAGAGGCTTTGGAGTTCCTGATTTAATTGCAGTTCACCCGGCAAATGATCCTGAGGGCAAGGGATGGGCTTATGCAAAGGCTCTCGCAGTAGGAATGGGTGGTTCTAAGGCAGGTGTTCTTGAAAGCTCATTCATCGCAGAAGTTAAATCTGATCTTATGGGCGAACAGACTATTCTTTGCGGTATGCTACAGGCAGGAACAATCGTATGCTACGATAAAATGATTGAAGAAGGAATTTCACCTGAATATGCAACAAAGCTTTTGATGCACGGCTGGAATGTAGTAAGTGAAGCTCTTAAATGGGGCGGTATTACAAACATGATGGACAGACTTTCTAATCCTGCAAAAATCAGGGCAAATGAACTTTCAAAAGAGATTAAAAAACTTCTTGCTCCTCTTTATCAGAAGCACATGGATGACATCATCAGCGGAAAATTCTCAAGCACTATGATGGAAGACTGGAAAGCAGGAGATAAGGATTTACTTACATGGCGCGAAGACACAGGAAAGCTTCCTTTTGAAAAGAATGCCGAAAGCACTGAAGAAATAACAGAACAGGAATATTTCGATAAAGGAATACTTCTTGTTGCAATGGTAAAAGCCGGCTGTGAGCTTGCATTCGAAACAATGGTAGACGCAGGAATCAAACCTGAAAGTGCATATTATGAATCGCTTCATGAAGTTCCACTTATTGCAAATCTTATTGACAGAAAGCGTCTTTACGAAATGAACAGGGTAATTTCAGATACAGCAGAATACGGATGTTATTTGTTTAGCCGTGTAGCAGCACCTATGATGGCAAAGGATTTGATGCCTAAGCTTCATACAGATGTTATCGGTAAAGGTCTTGAACTTAAAGATACTGGCGTAAACAACGCAGAACTTGTTGCAGTTAATGCAGAGATAAGAAATCATCCTATTGAAGCAGTAGGACGAAGACTCCGCGCTTACATGACTGCAATGAAACCTGTACTTTAATCATATCAGGAGGATAAAAATGAAAAAAATCACCTGGACGTGGAAAAAAATAATTGCCCTTATGGCAACAGTTTTCGGAATAGGAATGCTTGTTTCATGCTACGGAATGGTCGTTCCGCCTGATGAAGATTTTGAAAAATACAAAACAGAGCAGACCGAAGAAACTCCTGAAGAACAGAATATTTCTGGAGAATTAAACTGAAATATAATATATAGATGAATCCTTTAATTTCATTTAAACACCTGATTTTCAGTATCTACAGAAAAAATGTCGTAAAAAAGCACGAGCTTAATTATCTTTTCTGGGAATGCACGCTCAGATGTAACCTGAATTGTCTTCATTGCGGGAGTGACTGTCTTAAAACCTCGGACACTCCTGACATGAAGGCTCAGGATTTTCTGAACGTTCTTGATGACATTAAATCAAAAAACAAATCAAATAAATTAACAGTCTGCATAACAGGCGGAGAACCTCTTCTTCGTGATGATCTTGAGAGCATCGGTCAGCAGATAAAGAAGCGTGGTTTTAACTGGGGAATAGTTACCAATGCAATGCTTTTAACACCCGAACGTTTTGAATCCCTCGTAAAAAGCGGAATGACTTCTATGAGCTTCAGTCTTGACGGACCTGAGAAAGAGCACTCTTATTTACGGGTAAATCCTCTTTCCTACAAAAAAGTCTGTGAAGGAATAAAGCTTGCAGTTGAACATCAGAAAAAAAATCCTTACAGCTTTGCTTTTGACGTAATCACTTGTATACATAAAAAAAACCTGGGCACTCTGAACACACTTCGTGATGACCTTATTGAACGTGGTGTAAGACAATGGCGCATTTTTTCAATTTTCCCTGAAGGACGTGCAGAAAAAAACGATCTTTCGCTTACGAAGGATGAATACATAAAACTCATGGAATTTATAAAAGAAACACGCTCGTATAAAGACAGTTATGGGCGTTCCATCCATTTAAATTATTCATGCGAAGGCTGGCTTGGAAAATATGAACTTAAAGCAAGAGATTTCTTTTTCTTCTGCCGCGGTGGAATTAATGTTGGCTCTGTAATGTGTGACGGTTCAATATCTGCCTGTCTCAGCGTACGTTCAAAGAATTTTATTCAGGGAAACATTTATAGAGAAAGCTTTATGGACATATGGAACAACCGTTTCGAAATTTTAAGGAACCGTTCATGGACAAAAAAAGGAAAATGTAAAAACTGCAGACAGTGGAATAAATGTCTTGGCAACGGACTTCATCTTCATCATGATATGGAATCGGGACCCGCGCACTGCAACTACGAGCTTTTAAATAAATAACTGCTTAAATGAAATTAAACGGCGTTGCCTGATATACATAATAATTGAGCCAGTTTGTATAGAACAGATGAGCCGTACTTCTCCAGTAACTGGTCGGCATTCTGTTTACATTGTTCGTCGGAAAATAATTTTTCGGGAGCGGAACCTTCATTCCTTTATCTGTATCTCTGTAATATTCTTCGGCGAGTGTAAGGGTATCGTATTCAAGATGACCGGTCATGAAAATTTCACGGTTATCCTTTGATTTTATGATTGTAACTCCGGCTTCTGCCGATTCTGCAAGAATGATTAAATCCTTACAGTTCTGGACATCTTCTTTTTTGAGTGTCGTATGCCGTGACTGAGGAATAGGAAAGGTATCGTCAAACCCTCGTAAAAGAGGCTCACCTTCTGTTGTCCTTTCATTCATGAAAATACCCGAAAGCTTTTTCTGAAGAGGATATTTTTTTATTCCATAATGATGATAAAGTCCCGCGAAGCTTCCCCAGCACACATAAAGGGTTGAATAAACATTTTCCTTTGCATAATCCATAATTGAACAAAGCTCTTTCCAGTAATCAACTGATTCAAATGCAAGCTGTTCAACCGGTGCTCCTGTAATTATCATGCCGTCGAATTTCTGTTTAAAAATCTCACTTGACGGAATATAAAATTTATCAAGATAATCCTTCTGTGTATTTTTGCTGTCATGATTTTCCATGCGCACCAAAGATATTTCAATCTGAAGAGGTGTATTTCCAAGAAGACGAAGCAGCTGTGTTTCGGTCACTTCCTTTGTAGGCATAAGATTTACAATCGCGATTTTAAGTGGACGTATATCCTGAGAAGCGGCTCTTTTTTCTGTCATTACAAAAATATTTTCCTGCTCAAGAATATGACAGGCTGGTAAATCTGATTGAATCTTTATAGGCATATTAATTACTCCTATTGAATTGTAGCAAATAATTCTGAATTTTGCTATAATGTTTGTATGGGAATTACAAACGATAGAAAAGGTGCAATTAAAAAATTAAGATTTCTTTCATATCAGCCGAAACAGACAGTCGACAGTTTCAGACGTGCTCTTGAATCAGAATTCAAAACTATTTTTTTACCGAACCGTGTTGAATGTCACGAAGTAAAACATGCGTCTGTTGCGTGCGATATCCTTTCACCTGAAATCTATGCTTCTAACAGAGTTTTAATTTATATTCACGGAGGCTGCTTTGTTGCAGGTTCACGCGCATCATACAGGAGCTTCTGTTCATCTCTCGCAAGCAAGGCATTCAGTCGTGTCATAGTTCCTGAATTCCGTCTTTCTCCTGCATATCCGTGTCCTGCCGCAATAGAAGATATTCAGACAGTATTCCGTGCAGTTTATACAGAAGAACAGGTTGCCTGCTCCTTAAATGCAGAAGAAGGAAAAACAAAACAACCTGAAATCATAATCGCCGCTGATGGCTCCGGAGCATCCCTCGCATGTGCACTGATTTTAAATCTTCGTGACCGTTACCGTTCGTGCATCAAGCATCTCATCCTTTTTTCTCCATGGCTAGACGTATCTTCAACCTCAAGAATCCTTACTGCAAAAAAAGCAAGCGATGAAATTTTAAGTGCCGATGTAATACGTCAGAGCGCTTCCGATTATACCTATGCCGCAAATACTTCAAGCCCATCCGTATCTCCGCTTCTGGCAACAGATGAACAGCTTCAGAATTTTCCGCCGACCTTCATCCAGATGGGCGAAAGGGAAATCCTCGTAGATGATGCAAAGACCTTTGCAAAACGTCTTATTGCTAACGGAAACAAATGTACGCTTGATATCTGGCCGGATATGATGTTCATGTTCCAGATGGCAGATGAATATCTTCACGAATCGCACCTTGCAATGGATAAGGTCGGTACTGTAATTACAGAATATTTTGCAGGTCTCGAAAAAATCCAGATTGAAAATCAGCCGAGACTTGAGCACAGCCTTCATTCAGAAGCATAAACGGAAAACCTTATGGAATTGTTATCGCCGGCAGGAAATGTAGAAAAACTTTCGTACGCTTATGCTTATGGAGCCGATGCAGCCTATATCGGTTTAAAAAAATTTTCACTTAGAATAAAAGCAGATAATTTTTATGATGATGAATACAAAAAAGTCATTGACCTTAAAAATAAATACCCCGGAAAAAAACTTCACTGTGCCCTGAACATTTCTTTTCATGATGATGAAATTGACTCTTTAAAACAAAACCTTGATTATTTCCATCTCTACCCTATCGACGCCTTTATTGTTCAGGATATAGGAATTGTCCCGCTTTTACAAAAAGAATTTCCGGATGTACAGCTTCATCTTTCGACCCAGGCCTCATGCGTGAATTCAGAAGCAGTAAAAATGTATAAAACCATAGGATTTTCAAGAATCGTTCTCGGAAGGGAAATATCCCTCAATCAGATTAAACGAATAAAAGATTCTGTTCCCGATATTGAGCTTGAAGCCTTCTGTCACGGAGCAATGTGCATTGCTTATGCTGGACGATGCCTTATGAGCGCCTATCTTACAGGACGAAGTGCACAAAGCGGTTTCTGTTCACACGGGTGCCGATGGAATTTTAAACTTGATAATTCAAGGCACGACGAAAATCATCTTTTAACGAAGGATGAAGCAAAGGCTCTGGCACAGTCAGGACTTTTATCTATCGAAGAAGAACAGCGCAAAGGTGATTTTTTTCCGATTTTCGAAGGTGATGATTTTACCGCAATTTTATCTTCAAAAGATTTACGGATGATTGAACATCTTGAAGATATGAAAAACGCCGGAGTAGATTCACTGAAAATTGAAGGAAGAATGAAAAGCGTCTACTATGTTGCAATGGTAACAAGAGCATACAGAAAGGCACTCGATGTTCTTGACGGAAAGCTTACATCAAAAGAAGCAGAACCTTTTATCAGTGAGCTTGAAAATGCTGCCCACAGAAAAAGCACAACCGGTTTTTATTACAATAAAGCAGATGCAGACAAAACTACTACAGGGGCATCCGACAGCAAGTATCAGCTTGCAGCAGAAATCGGCTCAGAAATCACAGAAGCTGATTTTGAAAAAATCTATGAGCTGGGACAGAAAAATTACGGTGAATATAAATCAGAGCTTGAAAAAATGCATCCTCAGGCACGTGAAGCAAGATTAAAGGATCTTGAAATTCATCCCGACAGAAGGGTTGTTCCTTTTGAAAAAAAAGACGGCTGGAAAATGTACTCCTGTCTTGCCCTTAATAAAATAAACGCTCTGGATGAAATTGAATTTGTTTCACCACAGTTTGTTTCGCTGAAGGTTCTGCCTCAGGATTATCAGATAATAAATCCGGAAACAGGATTAAAATTAAACTGGGTATGTGACAGTCATCCGTGCGTTCTATATATAAGCAAGAGTTTACCGGAAGCGACCTTGCTCCGCACTCTTGATCCTGATTACATCGAAGGACAGATACGCGATACCGGCCGTTAATCCTTATCAGATTTATCCCACGCAACCTGAACACTTCTCTGTTCTTTATACGGAATACGCTGATAAACAAGACAGTCAGCCTTGTGAATTGAAACACCCTTTGTTCTTGTTACATATCCCGCTATAAGATCCGGATAGCATGGTTTACAGCATTGTGCCAGATTATAAAGTACATTTTTTTCTCCCTGAATAAGAACCTTTTTTGGTTTACGTTCAACTGCATTTTCAAGATGACCTGTACTTTTAAATCGTCTTTTTCTCTGACGCTGCGGAGTTTCCGGTTCTGCCTCATTCATCTGTCGTTCAGAAAAAGTAGGATCATTTGCCATTAACCACGAATGAATGCGCTGATGAGCCTTTGTCGTTTTTACGATTTTAAGCTGCGCTTCAGTCGGATGAGAATTAGGATTCGTAATGATTTCAATAATCTGTGTATTCGAAAGCGGCTTGTTCAAAGGAATGATTTTACCGTCTGCCTTTGCCGCAATTATTTTTTCACCTATAGCCGAATGAATCGAATATGCAAAATCTATCGCAGTTGCCCCGTACGGAAGTTTCCTTACATCACCCTTTGGAGTAAAAACATAAATTTCATCACCTAAAAGTTCATTTTTTATTGTTGCAAAATTTTCTTCATTCTTAAAGCCCTGTTCCTTCAGTGACTGAAGCTTATTAAAGATATTGAGGCTGCTTTCCTTTACAACATCATGAACGGAGCCTTTTTTATAAAGCCAGTGACTTGCAATTCCGTGTTCAGCCTTCATGTGCATTTCGAATGTACGGATTTGAATTTCAAGGGGCTTTCCTTCGCACATTACCGTAGTGTGAAGAGACTGATATCCGTTGGTTTTAGGCATTGCAATATAATCCTTAAAGCGTCCGTCAAGAGGCTTCCACAAACCGTGAACTATACCGATGAGCGTATAACAGTCTGTTGAATTTTCACAAAGGATTCTTAATGCAAAAAGATCGTATAACTCGCCCGCTTCCTTATTGCGCTTTCTCATCTTCTGGTAAATGGAATAAAAATGTTTTGCACGGCTTTGAATCTCAATTTTAATGCCGGTTTTTTCTGCAGCTTTATAAATACTCTGCTGTGCTTTTTCAAGATAGTTAGTACGTTCTTCCTTTGATTGAGAAACTATTTCCTTTATCTGGCGGAAAACTGCAGGATTCGTATATTTTAAGCTCAAATCTTCAAATTCATTTTTTTCATTCTGCATTCCAAGTCTGTCTGCAAGCGGAGCCCATACCTCTATGACCGCTTCGGCCAGGATTTTCTGGTAATCAGCATCGTAATCCTTAATATTCCTGATTCTGTCAAGACGTTCGGCAAGCGTAATCAGAAGGACACGGATATCATCAGAAAGTGCAAAAAACATTTTTCTTATTGCATCACTCTGCTGAATTCGTTTTGCATTTATAGGAAGATTCAGGATTTTATTTGTCGTAGAAATTATGGAAAAAACAGCATCGCCGAATTGCTGCCTTATCTGTTCATCTTCTGTTCCTGTTTCATTTATTTCGTGCAGAAGAGCAGCAATTATAGTTTCACAATCAAGCTGATTTGAAGCGAGTATTTTTGCAACACGCAGAGGATGAGAACATAATTCAGTTTTTGAATTCAAAAAATCCCATGCAGAGCGGATCTTCTGTTTTTCTGAGTCATTAAAATACTGATATTCAAGAAAAAAATCCTCTATGTTTTCTTTTCCCATATAATAAAAATACAATATTTATCAAAAAAAAACATCGTTTTAAACCATTTTTTTTGATTAATGTAACGTTTTAATATATACTGAATTAATATAGTAGGACTAAAAAATGAAAAAAACTCTTCTTATTTTATCATTCTTTTTTACTGCCGTAATCCTTACGGGACAGGAAAATCAAGCTGCTGCCGTTAAAAAAGTTATCACCATTGAAGATGCAGTTTCTCTTGCCTGTCAGAATAATGTTTCAATTCAAAAACAGAAAATAAATCTTAATCTTCTTGATAAAAAAAATAAAACTTCGTGGAATAGCATTTCACCGTCTGCTTCACTCAGTGCAGGATATAATCCCTCGTTAGAAGACAACACTCCTTCAACCTGGTCACTTTCGGCAAACGTTAATCTTTCACTCACACCTTCGCTTTATACAGCAATAAACGGTTCCAGAATAAATTATGAAAACGGACTTATAACCTACGACACCGCAGTACGCACTGTTGAACTGAATGTCAGAAAACTTTTCTACAATCTCATCCTTACAAAAGAAAACATTGCATTACAGGAACGCAATCTTGAAACAGCACGCCAGAGATACAATGCAAACAGAGAAAGATTCAACCGCGGGCAGCTTTCAGAGCTTGATCTTCTTACATCACAGTACAATTATGAAAGCTTAAAGCCTAACCTGGAAAATGCATCCATTAACTATGATAATTCCCTTGCTTCTTTTAAACAGATGACAGGAATTCCACTGGAACAGGAAATTGAACTTAAAGGCAGCTTAGATGATTTTACGGCAACCGGTGATATTACAATTGAATATAACATAGACGAAATTCCTTCAATAAAATCACTGCACTTACAGCTTCAGAATGCAAAGAACAATCTTCTTTCAACACGTTTTTCTGTATGGGGACCGTCTCTTTCTACAGGTTATACATACAGCCTCACGGGAAATGATGCAACAGATAAAACTCAGACAAGAAATTCAATCACACTTGGATTAAGGCTTCCTCTCGACGGTTATCTTCCATGGTCAACAGGAGCAATGAACATTGAAACACAGAAAGCAAATCTTCAGACAATGGAGCTTCAGTACAAGGATGAAAAGGACTCTGCCGATATAAACATTCAGACAAAAATCAGGCAGATCAAACAGTCAAAATCACAGTTAAAAATTCTTTCTTCAAACGTTGAACTTGCACAGAAAACCTATAACATGACTTTAACAGCATATAATCACGGCTCTAAGGATCTTCTTACACTTCAGACAGCCGCAGACAATCTTTTAAAAGCAAAAACAAACGAGCAGTCGCAGTTATATTCATTAATAAGCGCAATTCTCGATTTAGAAAATACACTTGGAGTTCCTTTCGGAACAATCAAATAGGAGTCAAAAATGGATTACGAATTAGAGGAAAAAAAGACATCCGGAAAAAAAAGCGTAATAATCGTATTAGCAATAATAATCATTACAGTGCTTACTACCGTATTCATCATCAATAGAAACAAAGGAAATTCAAAGGGACCTGAAAGCTTCCGCGGATTCGGATTCAGTGGAGCCGGTCAGCAGATTACATCGGTAAAGACAATCAGAACACAAAAAACAGATTTAACTGATTTTATCCTTACAAACGGTGATATTGAAACCCAGGTTTCTGTTGAAGTTTATCCTTCGATCGGAGGCCGTGTCGTTCAGGTAAATAAAACTCTCGGTGACTATGTTAATAAAGGCGAAGTAATTGCCTATATAGATCCGTCGGAACCGGGAACAGTTTATGCAAAAAGCCCGGTAACTGCATCAATTTCAGGAACAATTCTTTCTTCTCCTATAAAAACAGGTCAGAAAGTAAACGTAAATTCTGTCATTACCAAAATAGGCGATACGAAAAATCTTCAGATAAAATCAAACATTCCTGAAAGATATATCTCGGAGCTTAAAATCGGTCAGTCTGCAGAAATTACGCTTGAAGCATATCCTGAAGTAATCTTCATTGCAAAAATAACGAAAATTTCACCGGTCGTAGATTCACTTACAAGAACAAAGGAAATCTATCTTACCTTCGAAAAAAACGATCCGAGAATAAACGCCGGAATGTTCGCAAAGGTAAAGCTTTTCACATCGACCTATAAAAACTGCATCATTATTGCACAGGATTCAATCGTAACAGTAAATGATAAAAGCTATCTTTATGTCGTAAACCAGGATTGTACGGTAACAAAGCGTGAAGTTACGCTCGGACATAACGTAAACGGTTACTACGAAATTACTTCAGGAATTGATGCCAATGAAATTGTAGTTACAGAAGGGATGCTCACATTGTTTGATGGTGCTTCTGTAAGTGATGTAAGCGGAAATGCAGTAATGCCCGAAACCTTCGGTGATAAAGATAAGTTTAAGGATTTTCCAAAAGATAAAATTCCATCAGAAAAAAATAAAAAAGACGAAAATGCTCCTGATGGCAAAAAAACTGCTAAAGACAAGAAAACTGCAAAAAGCAAGGATTAATAATGAGTTTAAGTAGAAAAACACTTCAGCATCCTGTTCTTATTTTAATTATTTTCGTTCTTCTCGGTATTACCGGTATTTTAACGCTGAGCAATGTTTCTATTGCACTTATGCCCGAAACGGAAAACCCTTTCTTAATGATTCAGACAAGCTACCCTAACGCAGGTCCGGAATCAGTTGAAAAAACAGTTACAAAACCGATTGAAAGTGCTGTAGTAAGCATCAGCGGTTTAACAAATCTTTCGTCAACCTCAAACGAAGGCTCTTCCATGGTCTCACTTGAATTTGAATATGGAACCGACCTTGATAAAATAAAAAATGAAATCCGCGAAAAGCTTGACCGTGTAAAACGCTCGTTACCCGACAATGCAAGTGATCCTTCTATCATGAAATTCGGAATGGATAACAGCGAAATAATGAGTGTACTTATAAGAGGCAACCGTTCCACAGATGATTTAAAAGCAATCGCAGAAAATTCAGTTATAAGCATTCTTGAACAGGCAGACGGTGTCGGTGAAGCAACGGTTTACGGAGGACGAAATGCACAGGTAAATGTTCTTTTAAATCAGAACAGGATGGCTGCTTACGGTTATTCTGTTCCAACAGTTACCTCTGCACTTTCAAAACAGAATCTAGAGCTTGGCGGCGGTAAGGTTCAGGACGGTAAAAAAAATTATATCGTACGAACAACCGGTGAATATACATCGATCGAGGAAATAAAAAATACGGTAATTTCGAACATCAACGGTTATTCAGTAAGATTACAGGATATTGCTGATGTATACCTTGGTTATGGAGAAATAACTCAGGAAAGCTTCATCAACGGTGAAATGGGAGTTTATATAAGCATTTCAAAGGAATCAGATGCAAACACTGTAACTGTAGCAAATAACGTTTATAAAAAAATCCAACAGGCAGAAAAAAATCTTCCGTCTGATATTACGCTTGAAATCATTCAGGATTCGACTGACTCAATCCGTGAAACAATCAACACGCTCATAAGCTCGGCCTGGCAGGGACTTTTACTTGCAGTATTAATACTTTTCATCTTCCTGCAGAACTTTAAGTCAACTATCATCATTTCAATTTCAATCCCTCTTTCAATCATCATCACGCTGTTTGCAATGAGCATCTTTAACTTAACTCTGAACATGATGACTTTAACGGGACTTATTCTAGGTGTCGGAATGATAGTTGATGCCTCGATCGTTATGATAGACAATATTTATGCATACCGGCAGCGTGGAACAAAACCAAAAATTGCCGCTATACTCGGATCTCAGGAAATGTTCACATCTGTTCTTTCCGGAAACCTTACTACAATATGTGTATTCCTTCCGTTCGTTTTCTTTATCAAGGATTTAGGAATGATGGGACAGGTTTTCAAGGATGCAATCTTTACAATCGTAATTTCACTTTTTTCTTCTCTTCTTGTTGCGGTATTCCTTGTTCCGGTTCTTGCAGGAAAATTCTTCCCTCTTTCAAACAGAAATGAAAAACCTGTAACAAATCCGGTATTAAAAACTATTTATGAAGGGTTTGAAAAAATAATCGGTGCAGTTACAAAGCTCTATTCAAGACTTTTAAATAAAGCCCTGAACAACAGACTTATAACAATCCTTCTTGCAATTTCACTGCTTGTAATTTCCCTTGCACTTTTACCTACAATGCAGTTCAATCAGATGACAGGTGGCCGCGATGATCAGGTTTCGCTGAACATCACGCTTCCTACTGCTTCTACTTACGATGAAACAAAGCAGGTTGTTCTTGCAATGGAAAATTATGCTAAAAATGAAATTCAGGGAATACGGACAATCAGAACATCTATCGGCGGCAACAGAAATTCTACTAACGGCGGTTCAATTACAATTTCGCTTCCGACAACAGACAAACAGATTGACGATGCAGATACAATGCAGAACAAGCTTCGTAAGCACTTTGCAGAATTCCCGGGCGTTAATTTCAACTTCAGGGCTGGTTTCCGCGGTCAGTGGGGTGGAAGCAGTGTAGATATTGTTCTCCGCTCTGATGATATAACTATGGCAATGAACACTGCAACAGAAATTCAAAATGCAATTTCTGCTAATAAGA
Organism: Treponema sp.; assembly: GCA_017548565.1. Classification (GTDB taxonomy): domain Bacteria; phylum Spirochaetota; class Spirochaetia; order Treponematales; family Treponemataceae; genus Treponema_D. The sequence continues at coordinate 89,763 of JAFYZU010000009.1, read as the reverse complement.
AAATCAGTGAGCCAACTATAAGCATGTCAAACGGTCTTCCGCAGGTAGAAATTGTAATTGACAGAGACAGGGCATATTCTTTTGGAATCGACGTTTCAACGGTTGCACGAGAGATAAATTATGCAATCAACGGTTCTACAGCCTGTGTCTACAGAAATAACGGTAAGGATTACAACGTCGTAGTATCTTATCGCCCTGAAGACAGAAAAACAATCAACGATTTAAGCTCGATTTATGTGCGGGGAAACGGCGGCATGGTAAGTGTTTCAAACTTTGCTTCAATCAAAAAAGGGCTGGGACCGGTTTCCATTAATCGTGAAAATCAAAAACGAATCATCCACATAAAGGCAAGCAATCTTACAAAAGAAAACGACAATATAATTGAACAGGAAATAAAGGAGCTTGTAAATACAAAGGTTGTAATTCCTGAAGAAGTAAGCATAAGCTATGAGGGTGCATGGAAGGATACAAAAAAGCAGTATATCCTTTATATAAAAATAGCACTCATGGCAATTCTTCTTGTATTCGGCGTTATGGCTTCTACTTATGAAAGCTTTAAGGCTCCGTTAATAAATCTTGCAACAATTCCTTTTATAATGATCGGTGTAATAATCATAAGCAAATTTACGGGAAATTCACTTTCCGTAATGTCTATGATCGGTATCATCATGCTTCTTGGAATTGTAGTAAACAACGGTATTATTCTCGTAGATTATACAAACATTCTTATTGGGCGAGGCTATAAGCTTAAGGATGCCTGCTTCAAATCAGGCATAAGCAGATTACGACCTGTACTCATGACAACATTAACTACAATCCTTGGAATGTTACCGATGTGCTTCAACAATAACGGACAGGCAGGTATGGTACAACCGATCGCGATAGCAGTTGTCGGAGGATTAATTTCAAGTACATTCATCACTCTGCTTGTAATTCCTGTAATCTACAGCCTTGTAATGAAGGAAAAGAAAATTAAAAAATCACCGGTCAAAGTAAATTATTAAGGGGAAAAAAATGTATAAGGCAGAAATAATTTCCAATCAGTCTGTAGAAGATGATATAATTGAATTGCTCGAACAGGAAATCCCTGACATTCAGTACACGATTCTTCCTGAAGTAAAGGGACGAGGCGGAAGCTCTAAAAAGCTTGGAGACACAATCTGGCCTGAGCTTAATTTTGTTCTTTTTGCATATTCAGATTTATCCGGCATTCAGAAAATCAAGGCAATAATTGAAGCAATAAAAAAGAAATTTCCAAAAGAAGGAATCAGTCTTTTTATAAGTAAAAGTGAAGATATTTAATTTGAGATTTTCTTCTTGAATTCTTCTAAAGGCATCGGCTTTGCATAGTAAAAGCCCTGTATCAAGTCCCCTCCGAATTCTTCAATAAGATCGGAGGTTTCTTTTTCTTCAACGCCTTCAACAAGTGTAATCATTCCGGAAGATTTTACCATATTCATCAGATATTTTAACGGAATTGAATTCTTATCATCGACAACCATTGAATTAACAAAGCTCTTGTCAAATTTAATTTCAGAGAACGGAAAATTCAAAAGCCGCGAAGTATTCGAATAGCCCGTTCCATAATCATCAAGCGCAAACTCAATGCCGAATTCTCCTAGTCCCCTCATAACTGCTTCAAGCTGCTCCGGATTCGTTGCCATGATTGTTTCTGTAATTTCAAAGCGTATTAAATCAGGAGGAATCTGATATTCATCAAGAATATTTATAATCTGCTCGACGATGTTATCCTGCATGCACTGGATTATTGAAAGATTGATGTTAACTTTTTTGATTCCCTTGCTTACAAGATTTCCATGCTTGATATATTCACAGGTTTTCCTAAGTGAAATTTCTCCAAGCTTGATTATGCTTCCATCCTTTTCTGCATCAGGAATAAAAAGTGACGGAGGAATAAAATTACCGTTTTCATCTTTTAAACGTAAAAGCGATTCTGCGCCGGTAAAGGTTTTCGATTTTAAATCATAAATAGGCTGCATGTAAACCTCGAACGACTGATCCTGAATTGCTTCATGAATTGCCTTCTGACGTTTTTTTGCCGCAATAAATTCATCGATTACCTTATCATCAATTATATTGATTGAATTATGATTTGAATTAATTACAACGGCATACTGAAGCAATTCTGTAAGTGCGTCTATCCTGTGATATTCAGAAGTATCTTCATCAACAAGATCTATAAAGTTTGTATTTTCAAGAATAAAAAGATCTCTGTCTACCTGAACGTGATGAAGAGGATTCTTACGTATTCCGTCCGATAAATCCTTTGGTGAAGGCATATACCATTTTATATATTCAAGAATCTCAAGTGCCGATTCCTTATCCTTACAGGTAAAAAGAAAACTGTTATGAAAAAGATAGAAACAGTATTTTATTCCGACCTTTTTCATTATAACAGGAATAATCTGACGGAGGATTGAATAACATTTTGACGAACCGTAGTTGCTTAAAATCACATCGAAATTACTCAGCTGAACCAGAGCAAGCACCTTGTTATCAATCAACTTTTTCTTGTTGCAGAAATAAAATTCCCTGAAAGCAATTCTGTTATAGGCGCCATTATTTGCATCATGAAGCTCGCGTGGATTTCTAAGGATATAATTGATGATGATGAAGGACATTGAAATGCAGAACGAAAGAATATTTGTATCAGGTTTTAAAAGCTGAACTCCCATTCCTATAAGAACAAAAACCGAGAACACAGCAACATATATGATTGTTTTTAAGGAAGCCCTGTTTTTAATAAGCTCAAAAAGACAGATTAAAAGGTAGTAAAGGTCTATTGCATAAAAAATATAAAGTCCAAGCTGCCTGACATAATTTCCGTCTGCATCAATATAAAAGACAAAATGCGTAAAATAATTTGAAATAAGTGTTATTGATTCATAAATAAACGGCAATACAACCAAAAAAAGATGTATTTTTCTGAAACGAAGCTGTTCATGACTTATGGAAACGATGAACATATAATACAAAATCGCTTCAAGATTCGATACACCGATAAAACAGAACCATGCTATGTATTTTATCCAGTTATAATCTACAGGAAGAATTTTTACAAAAACAACTGATACCCCCTGGAAAAATGTTCCAAGAAGAACAGAGATCATGAAAAATCTGTAAATGATATTTGTACGGGTCGGAAAGTTATTCGTAATACAATTCAGAATAAATATTACGCACAGACAGACAAAGCCGCACAAACTGTATTCCATACCAAAGAGCATTAACTAAATTATAACATTGATTAACAGAATTACAAATTTTTTTTGAAATTATTTACTTATCTGCTCATAACAAAAAGAATTACAACTTCATCTCTACTACTCGCGGTTGTCCTTCGAGATCCTTATAAACTGCTGTTTTAAAACCATATTTTCGTGCAAAATCCGAAGTTTTTCCCGCATTATATTCACCTGTTTCCATGAGGACTGTCCCCCCTGGACTAAGATAAACTGTACTCTGCTCAATCAGATTCCGTATAACTTCCATTCCGTCATCCTTCGATGTTAATTCACCTTCAAGTGTTACATCACCATCGAGTGCAAGAGGAGGTTCATTTCTTCCGTCCTTTAAAAGCTCAACTACCATCGAATGCGGGATATACGGAGGATTCGTTATAATAAAATCAAAGCTTCCTGTGACGTTTTCAAAAAGATTCGAACGGATAAATCGTATTTTCTGTAAAAGGGATGGTGTTTTTAAAACATTCGTAGTATTTTTACGGGCAACCTCAAGTGCTTTTTCACTTATATCTGCGAGGGTAAAAACAGGAAGTGCTTCATCTTCAACCTTATATTTTTCTGAAAGTGTCTTTAAAACTGAAACTGCTATGCATCCGCTTCCGGTACACATATCGCAGATACATAAAATCCTTTCTGTTCTTCTGATTTTATCCATTATCTGACGGACTGCATGATCAACTAATATTTCCGTATCCGGCTTAGGAATAAGAACATCAGGACTTACAATAAATTCATATCCGTAAAATTCCTTTATCCCTGTAATGTATGCAACCGGAAGCCCTGTTTTCCGCTTATTAACCGCTTCCTTAAGCCACAACAGATGCTTCTTGGGGATTATTTCATCTGAAGCCAGCAGCAGATGAGTTTTATCAAAATTGAAAGCATGCTGTAAAAACACCTGAACATCAAGCTCAGGACTCACCGAAAAACCTTCCAGCTCTTTTACGGCGTAGTTTTTAAACTGACGGATTGTAAAACTAGGCATTGCTTTCAAGCGTCGTTACATCTGCGGCAAGCTGCTCTTCCTTTGCATAAACATTCAAGGCATCAAGCATATCGTCCATTTCGCCCATCATGAACGACGGAAGATTGTGCGCACTATAATTGATTCTGTGATCTGTTACACGATCCTGCGGAAAGTTATATGTCCTGATTTTTTCAGAACGTGCTCCGGAACCGACCATGCTGGATCTTGCAGCTGCACGTTCCTCCTGCTTCTTGCTTTCTTCAAGGTCAAACAGTCGTGCACGAAGAACACGAAATGCCTTTTCTTTATTCTTTATCTGTGATTTTTCATCCTGTTGAATAACTACAAGACCTGTAGGGATGTGAGTTAAACGAACGGCAGAGTCTGTCGTATTAACACACTGTCCGCCAGGTCCACCGGCACGCATTACATCAATACGGACATCACCCGGTTTAATTTCAATTTCTGTTTCTTCTGCTTCCGGTAAAACTGCAACAGTCGCCGTAGAAGTCTGAAGTCTTCCCTGTGATTCTGTCTGAGGAACACGCTGAACACGATGAACGCCCGATTCCCATCTTAAGGTACCATAAACAAATTTTCCTGAAATAGAAGTTACGATTTTATTAAAACCGCCGACCTCTGTTTCCTGAGCTTCCATTGTTTCTGTTTTCCATCCCTTGCGGTCTGCAAGATGAGTGTACATTTCCCAAAGATCTCGTACAAACAAAGATGCTTCATCTCCACCGGCAGCAGAACGTATTTCAAGAATAATATTCTTTTCATCAAGAGGATCTGGCGGGACAAGCTTAAGCTTTATCTGTTCTTCAAGCACAGGCTGTTTTTCTTCAAGCTCCTTAAGCTCTTCTCGTGCCATTTCCTTCATTTCTGCATCATCCTCGGCAGTAATCATTTCCTTGGCATCCTGAATTCCGCTTAAAACCTTTTTGTATTCATCATAAAGAGCACAGACCTCTGTAAGATAACCATGCTCCCTCATTGTATCCTTATATTTTTTGGGATCCTTAACAAGATTCGGATCCATAACGAGTTCATTTACTTCTTTAAAACGGTTTTCACATTCATCAAGTTTCTTAATCAAATCCATAATGAAGCATATTAACATTTTTACACACTATATTCAATTAAGAGCTCAAATTATTATATTATCATGCTTACACTTATTTCACTTCTGAAAAAAAATTTGCACTTTATGGTTTATAGACTTATAATTAAATAACAAGATGAAAAAAATTGCTATATTTGTTCAAAGTATAACGATTGAGTACTCAATTGAGATCCTCACCGGTATTGCTGATTTTTACAAGGATAAAGATGTAAAACTGATTATCGGTCAGATAAAAGCGCCCAGCTCAGCAAAAGGTATTTATGAATATCAGAACTGGTCGGCAGCACATTATCTTGTTTCTGATGATATTGACGGTATTCTTTTTGTAGCAGGCGGATTTCCTTCTGAAACAATCCATAATAATCTTGTACCTCTTTTAAAACAATTTAAAAATAAACCTGTAGTTTCAATTACAACCGATCTTGAGCATGATAACCTCACGTACACCCACACAGATTGCAGCGATGCCTATAACGATGTAATTCATCATCTTAAGACAAAGCATGGCTGTAAACGGTTTGCCTTTATGACTGCCGCTTTACGTCACGCATCTGAATCTGAAGAAAGATTCGAAGCCTTCAAAAAAGCACTCAGAAAAAACGGACTTAAATTCAATAAAAATCTTGTTTTGGACAGTGATTTTACACCGCCTACTTCAAAAGCAGTTATTTTAAACAGATATAAATCAAAGGCTGATATAGATTTTGATGCAATCATTTCTGCAAGCGATTTAATGGCTACAGGAATTTATGATGCATTTAACGAAATAGGCGTAAAGGTGCCCGACGATGTAAAGCTCATCGGCTTTGATGATTCAGTACATGCTTCCACTTCATCTCCGTCAATGTCAACAATTAACCAGAACATGATTAAACAGGGATATACCGGTGCTCATCTTTTATGGCGTAAGCTTGAAGGCAATAATATACCGCGAAAATATGATTTTATTACAGAGCCTTTATACAGACAATCATGCGGATGTATTCCTATGACAACCTTCGGCGATGTATTTAAAACATCTGAAGGAAAGCTTCTTCATAAAGAACAGATTCAGAAGGATAATCCAAAGGAAAACAGACAGTTCTTTAATTTCCTTGAAGAAATTGATGATTTTTATGCCTTGTTCGATATTTCACGTTCAGCAGTAACGATTAAAAAACTTTCGATAAAAATGCCTGATATGATGAAAATATCAAAAATATCGAATATGGCAGTCTGCTTTTTTGACAAACCTAAATGCATTAAAAAAGAAACAGATTTCTCTCTTCCTGAAAGGATGACTGTTTCAATGATTCTTTACGGTAAATCTGAAAAAATCAAATTTGATCCGGGCATTACCTTTAATCCAAGAGAAGAAGTTTATCCGGAAAATATTTTCCCTGAAGAAAAAGGATTTTTCATACTGCAGCCGATTTTCTCCGGTGAACTGAATTACGGCTACCTTCTTTGTCAGCTTGAATCAAAAGAAATTGCAGTATATTCAATCTTCCTGAAAATCCTGATCAATACAATTGCACAGGCCTATGAATATACAACTACAAAAGAAGTAAACGATCTTCTGTCAAAAGAAAATCTTGTACTTCAGAAAGACAATTCATCGCTTAACGTTCAGAAAAACACCGATGAACTTTCACATATCCTCAACAGACGCGGATTCCTTGAATACGGTCAGCGTCAGATAAACATTGCTACAGAAATGAACACGAAAGGTCTTGTAATTTACGGTGATATGGACGGTTTGAAACGAATCAATGATACTTACGGTCATGAAATGGGAGATGCGGCAATCCAGTGTCAGGCGCAGGTGCTTTCTCATTCCTTCCGAATCAATGATATTGTTGCAAGAATCGGCGGTGATGAATTTGCCGCTGTTGCAGTTGGTATGCCTATTGAACAGTTACCAAAGCTCAGGAAAAAAATAGAAAAATACAGCATTGAATTTTCAAAACAGTTTAATCTTCCGTTTACCATTTCCTGCAGTATCGGTGCCGCTGAATTTTCGACAGAATTCTCATCGCTTCAGGAGCTTCTTTCTGCAGCCGACAAGGAGCTTTACGAAGAAAAACGCATTAAACATGCAGAGAATGAACTGAATCGTATATAAGCTTATATTCAATTGAATCAGAAAGAGCAATCCATGAAGCCTCAATAACGTCGCACGAAACTCCTATCGTAGTCCAGTTTATTTCACCGTCAGTACTTTCGATTATTACACGAACCTTTGATGCGGTTGCAGATTTTTCATCAAGAACACGTACCTTATAGTCGACAAGCCGTATTTTTGCAACAACCGGATAGAATTTTTCAAGGGCCCGGCGAAGTGCAATATCAAGCGCATTGACAGGACCATCTCCCTCACCTGCTGTAATTTCAATCTGATTACCAACTCCGACCTTTATCTGCGCACAGCTGTTTACGCCTTTTTCCGGCCGGGGATTAGAACCGTTTGTCTGATAATAATGTAATTTGAAATAATTCTTATAATAACCAAGAATCTTATACACAAGAATTTCAAAGCTGCCGTCTGCACCTTCAAACTGATAGCCTTCATATTCAAGCTCTTTTACTTTGTTTATTATTTCATCAACAACCTTATCGTCTTTTTTTACCTCAGGAGCAATTTTCTGGATTTTATTGATTATTGTACTGCGTCCTGCTACTTCGCTCATAAGGAAAACCCTGCTGTTACCCACAACCTCAGGAGGCACATGCTCATAGGCAAAAGGATTTTTTAAAACTGCATCAATATGCATTCCGGCTTTATGGGCAAATGCACTTTTACCGACAAACGGAAGCTGTGCGTTAAGACTGAGATTGGAAATTTCTGCCACCCTGTTACAGATTGACGTAAGATTTTTCATCTGTTCTTCAGATATACATTCATAGCCGAGCTTAAGCTGAAGGTCCGGAATTATTGTAGAGAGATTTGCATTCCCAGTCCGTTCTCCTGTACCGATAAGTGTTCCCTGTACATGAGATGCACCTTCCTGTACCGCTATAAGTGAATTAGCAACTGCAAGTCCGCAGTCATTATGAGTATGAATTCCAATCTTAACTTTACCGCCGAATCTTGAAACTGCTTCATTTACTGCCTTTTTGCAGGTATCAGGCATTATTCCACCTTTTGTTTCACAAAGACATATTACTTCTGCTCCACCATCGACTGCTGCCTGAATTGTCCTGAATGCATATTCCTTGTCATTTTCGTATGCAGTAAAAAAATGCTCTGCATCGTAAAAAACCTTTCTGCCGTTATTCTTAAGATATTCAATCGATTCCTTTATCATCTTAAGGTTTTCTTCAAGGCTCGTCATTAAAATCTCGGTTACCTGAAAATTCCAGGATTTACCGAAAATTACGACATATTCTGTCTGTGCTTCTAAAAGCGATTTAAGGTTTGCATCCTCTTCACATCCGGTATCTTTTCTTCGCGTTGAACCGAATGCACAGATTTTTGAATTCTTAAGCTCTACCTTTTTTATCTGTTTAAAAAACTCAAGATCCTTTGGATTTGAACCCGGATTTCCTGCTTCAATATATGATATTCCAAGCTCATCAAGTGCCTTACAGATATAGATTTTATCCTGTACAGAATAGCTTATTCCTTCGCCCTGAGAACCGTCACGTAATGTTGAATCAAGAAACTCAATCTTTTTCATACTATAAAAATAGAATAAATATGTGATTATTTCAATGGAAAAAAAAGACTTTTTCATCTATAATTTATGTATAAAAATAATTAATAAGGAAGCTGATTATGAAAAAATTATTTTCTATCTTTTTATGTTTTACCGTATCGTTCTTCATTTTTGCACAGGAAGTAATGAAACCGGAAATCTTGAAAAAAATCAATGACAATGTATTCGAAGTAGTCGTTAAAAAGGTTGAAGACGAATCCATCGTTTACGAAAGAGATCTTCCTTTTGATTCAATCGATTTTTCAATACGAAACGATAAATATATTCCTATTGGAACTGCCTTCCTTCTTGAAGACGGACTTTTCTATTCAGCTGCACATGTTTTTTCAATTTACGAAGATTCCTTCCACCCGGATTATTACATACGTGATGTAAATCAGAATGTATACAAGGTTGAAAATATAACTGCCCTTTCTACAAGAAGAGATTTCATTTCTTTTACAGTTCCTGAATATACAAAAAAAACTGGCAGCGGCCTTAAAATCCAGAAGAAACTGGAAATGAATACAAATGTCTTTTCTGTAGGAAATGCGCTCGGAGAAGGAATAATAATCAGAAATGGTCTTTTAACAAGCCAGACATATGAAACTCAGGACGGCGAATGGAAATGGCTCCGATTCTCTGCCGCCGCAAGTCCAGGAAATTCAGGAGGTCCCCTTGTCGATTCAAACGGAAACGTCCTCGGTATTATAACGATGAAAAGCCAGAACGAAAACCTGAACTATGCACTTCCGATGGAAGAAATGAAAAAGGTTCCCGAAAACATTGCACAGATTAAATTAAAACTTAAATACAAACTTCCGAATATTTTCAATAAAAGCCAGAACTTCGATTTTAATCTTGAGCTTCCTCTTCCAATGACTTACACATCGTTACATGCAAAAGCAACTGCCGCCTACAGACAGGAAATCAATAAAACAATAAGCACAATGAGGAATCAATACAATCCTGAAAAAGAAAAAGGATTTTCAAATGCGAAGGAAGCAGAATTCTTCTTCTTTGATTCAAAAACAACCTCATTCCCTCATACTATTTTCTACAGCGAATCAAATGAATGGGATTTCGGCTATGCAATGCTTTCTTCAAAATCACTGCCCGATAACGGAAACATTGATTACTGCGAAATGCTTGGTTACGACTGCTGTCTTGTCACAAAGCCTGAATCTGTCAACATAGAACAGTTTCTTTCTGATCCTGATGAATATTTAAAATATGTACTCGATGCAACAAAGATGTGCCGTTATGTCGGCTCTGAATCTGTACCTATTAAATCGTTTGGAAAACCTTCTAAATCTGAAAAATACGTTGACTATTTCGGAAGAACATGGCTTGTAAATTTATATGACATTAAATTTGCAGATTCTGCATATCTTTCGTTTGCGCTGCCTTTACCGACCGGAGTTTATGTAATGTCTGTTGCAGGTTCAAAAGAAATGGTTACTACAAGCAATTATCTTGACATGAAATTCGTTGCAGACCATGTTTATACAAGTTATATCGGAAATTATCAGCAATGGAAAGATTTTCTTGCACTTAAAAAAGAGATTGCCGGTGAACTTCCAGCCTTTTTAAAAGAAATAACCATCAATCAAGGCGAAAATACCGGTAAGGATAACAGTCTGAATAAAAGTAATTTCCTCACCATTGAAACAAAAAAATTTAAAATTTCAATCCCGGAAAATATCATAAAAACGGATGATGACACGAAAATCTGTCTTTCTGCAATTATGGAAAAGAAAGATAAAAAGGTTCTTGTTTCAATCAACAATGTAATTGTCCTCACCAATTCGAAAAAAGACAACTACACTTACATCAGCATGAAAAATCTTAAAAAACCTTCAGACAAGAACAAACAGCTTGCCGGAAGTTTTGATCAGCTTGCAAATCAGACTGCACCATATAACAGCGAACCGTATAATTACGAAAAATACACCTACCTCGACTGCGTTTCTTTTCCTAAAGGAAAGGATAAAAATAATGCAGACGAAGTTTTCTTAAACTGTTACGAGCTTTTAGGACAGAACTGTTTTGATGAAATTAAGGCTCTTGCACAGGAAATGAAACAATATATTACGATAAAATAATCTTTCATACCCTGTACATATATTCTAAAAGCATCTCTTTACCAGATATGGCATTGCAGCTTCAAAGTCAACACCGTACCAGTTGTAATCCTTATGGCTGAGAGTTGCTTTTATAGATTCAACTACATAATCTGCTGCAAGTGAATATGCTTTTTCAAGGGTAAAACCTTTCATCAAAGCACCGGTTAGAACGCTTGCAAAAATATCACCGGTTCCGTGGAAGCTTACCGGCATTTTTTTGTGGAAATACCAGCTGAATCTATTCTGTTCAGCATCATATGCGGCAATTCCGATTTTTCCTTTAACACCCTTGATTGTTTTCTGATTTTCGCTGAATTCAATTCCCTTAAGAACAACCTTCTTTGCTCCTAAAGCTGCGAGTTTTTTAAGCATATCTTCTACATAAGCCTGATCATAACCTGATTCAACATAAGGGACACCAAGCATAAAACTTGCTTCAGTAAGATTTGGAACGATTACATTTGCTTTCGAACAAAGCTTAGCCATAGCAAATGCAAATTCCTGAGTAAAGCCCGGATAAAGTTTTCCGTTATCTGCCATGCATGGATCAACAATCGTAATTGTATCTTTACCGCCGAAATCATCAATAAGCTGCTTCATTAAATCAAGCTGTTCAAAAGAACCAAGATATCCTGTATAAATTGCATCAAAATGAATTTTCTCATTCTTCCAGTGATCACAGATGGGTTTTATATCCTGTGTTAAATCGCGGAAAGTAAACCCCTTGAATGCAGTATGAGTTGATAAAACTGCCGTAGGAAGCACACACGCTTCTACACCCATTGCAGAAATAATCGGAAGTGCTACTGTCAATGAACATTTACCGACACATGAAATATCCTGAATAGTAATGATTCTTTTCATTTTAATACCTCGAATAATATTTCCTAATAATCTACTGATTTTGTAGAAATTATGCAATAACGCCAGAGGTATTTTTATCAAAAATAATAACTGATTATTCTGTATTATTAATCAATGCAGGTGGCAGAACCATACGCCTTAACCGGTCGTCCTGCAGAATTGAATTCCGTAGTATAACGAACCTTAAACGGAATCCTTCCAACAGTTAACGGGATTTCCAGTTCAATGCTCTTTTCTCCGCTTTCAAGGCGTTTATGAACCGTACGATAAATATCTGCATAATCCTTCGGTATAATTCCCATGTCTATTGCAGGCTCAGGATAATTTTTTACGACGAGTGGAAGTCCAAGATCCCTCATGCATCGGAAACATGGAAACATTTCTTTTGTAAGTATATTATATTCCCAGTAATATATATTTGCCTGTTCACTTGCCATTTTAAAACGCCGTTCATTTTCAACAAACTGAATGGACGCTTTCTTTTCTTTCGTAACATTCCTTACACTTGCATAGAACATATAAGTCTTTGAGTTTTTTGCAATAAGCATAATGTTTGTCCTTATGCAGATTTTTTCTTCGCCACAGCATTCAGATTCAATATTACGCCAGGTTTCACAGGTCTTTTCTTCTTTTGAAGAAATTGCATCCTCAATCATCCTGATGTATAGTTCCTGATTTTCCTTATCCATAGTTTTAAGGATATCCTGACTTACAAGCTCAGAAACATTATTATTCATCCCAAGCTCTTGCACATATTTTTTATTTACACGAAGAATCTCCAGTTTTTTATTATGATAGATGAACATAGCTGCCGGACCTACAAAGGAATTAAACAAAAGACTTTCCTGCGACCCTGGTGACCAGAAATTAACCGAATCAAAGTTATTAACAAATTCAACCTCTGAGTCAGGAAGTCCATGAGGCTTTGAAACAAGAATATCTTCAAATCTGTCTTCAGGAAGCGGCTTTGAATATAAAAATCCCTGAATTGAATTACAGCCGATGCTCTTTAAATAATCAGCCTGTTTAATATCTTCAACACCTTCTGCAATTACAGGCATCTTAAGCCATCTTGCCATATTGATGATTGAAGTTAAGATTATGCCTCCCCTTCTGCTTCCTGTTTTATCTGAAAGGAATTTCATATCCAGCTTGATGATATCAAAAGCAATGTCCTTTAAAACATTGAGTGAAGAATAACCGCTTCCAAAATCATCCATCTCTACAACATATCCATATTTGTGAAGCTTCTTTACAATCTTATTTGTATAGGAACTTCCGCCTGATGCCGCAGATTCAGTAATTTCAATCCTGAGCTTTTTTACAGGGACAGCATAACGCGAACGTATTACTTCAAGCTTTTCTACAAAATCATCCTGGAATATATCATAGCGGGAAAAATTCGTAGAAACAGGCACAACATGAATTTTCTTATCAAGGCATTTTCTGATGAACTTACAAGTGAGCTCAAAAACATGCATGTCGAGCACAGTAATAAAACCGTTCTGCTCAAAAAGAGGAATGAAAGTTGCAGGAGAGATAAGCCCTTTTTCCGGATGATTCCATCTTACAAGCGCTTCCGCTCCAATCAGCATTCCAGTTCCATGATCATACTGAGGCTGATAATATGTTATGAACTGATTCGTTTCCAGAGCCTTATCCATTGAACCCGAAATTTCCTGCTCGGACAAAAGATCATTTCTGAACGATTCATCGTAAAACAGATATCGTTTCTGATAATTTCCCTTAACAATCTTCTGTGCAAGACTCGCCCTGTCAATCATTACAGAAGCAGAAATGTGTTCTTTTATTACATAAACACCAAGATTACATTCTATATCAAAAACAAGATTATAATCCTTAATCTCTGTAATCAGTTCATCAAGAAGATTCTTAAGCTTTAAGCCAGACATCCTTATGAAAATGACAAAACGGTCTGCTTCAATTCGGCTTGCAAAACCAACTTCACTTATGAGCTTATGAATAACCTCGCTTATGTGAATCAACAGCATATCGCCGCCTGCTTTTCCGAACAAGTCATTAATTGCTTTAAAACGCTGGATGTCAAAATAAACAATTGCATATTTTCCGCTTAGCAGTTCCTTTTTATCCGAAAGCATTATTGAGTTAACCTGCTGCGTGAATTTTCTTCGTGAATATAACCCTGTAAGCTCATCGTACTCGACAAGTCTTTCAAGATGATGCGTATAATCGGCGTCATCATTTGTATCTGTTATTGTAATTAGAATGGTCTTTTTTTCAGATTTTATAAAGCCTACCGTAAACCATTTTTCAAGATCATATTCAGCCTTTAAATGACATTTTGTATAATAAACCTCTTCATCGCTCTGTATAATCTGATTAAATTTTTCTTCAAGGAGAGCTACCGTTACCTTAGTAGCAATTCCTTCATCCCTCAAAACCGAAAAAAATGAACGGTTACAGAAATCAGCATCAAAGAAATTATTAATCTGTACAGGATAAGAAAACTTTTTTAATTCAATATCATAAATAATCAGAATATTATTTGTATAATCTCTGCTCATGATATCTCCTCCTGCTGTAATTGTCTTTTACCTTCTATCCTTCTTTGATCTTTTTTGTAAATACATTTGAATATCTGCTCTGTCCAGCGCCTCGTTAAAATCAGTTTCTTCGGTAAACGGAAGAATACAATATCCTGAACTGGCACCAACCTTTATATCATCTTCACTTTCTGATGCTTCAAGCAGTTTATTAAATTTTTCGATTCTCGCCTTTACTTTTTCATCAGTATAATCGCCGATTCCCAGAAGATAAAATTCATCTCCACCGCCACGTACACATATTTCATGCTTTTCTGAAATCTTTTGTACTGAAGCTGCAATTTTCTTTATTCCGGCATCTCCTGCAGCATGACCATAAGTATCATTCATAAGCTTAAGGCCATCCATATCGATTACGATTGCAAGCATTTTCTGGCTTTTTTCAATACCGCCGGCAAGCTCCCTGAACGCATTTTCCATTCCAAGCCTGTTGTAAAGTCCTGTCATTGTATCATGCTCAGAAAGATAAACAATCCTGTTTCTTGCACGAATCATTTCAATTGAATTATTAACATACCGCATATAATTTCTGCAGACTGCACCGGGAACAAAATTTTCAGAGCACTTATTACGTACAACTGCATATCCAAGAGGAATGTCATTAAAATGAACCGAAACAAAGGATGTAAGGACTGCTTCATCACACGGAGGAATATACTGTTCGGGAGGAAGCATATCCTTCGTATCAAAAAGCACTTCATTTTCTTTATCTAAAAATGAATGATTCTCAATGCCATGTTTATCGTTCAGGTTATCTGCATAAATGAGAAGATGCATTTTTTCCGTAAAGCCTTCCTTCAGATCACTGTCACTGTCTATCCAGTTCTGATTCATGCAGAGAAAAAGACTTTCAAACGGACGAAGAAGATATTTTGATTCGTAAATATTTTTAAAACATTCCGAAGTTGTATGAGAAGCAGTAAGACGTTCAAAAAGATAGCTTTCATTAAGGATTCCCATATCTACGCCCTTCCAGACAGTTTCATCATGAAAATCGTGATTGAAATTCATTTCACTTGTCTTAAATCTTTCACGGGTATAATTTACATCCTCTTTACAGCCACAGGTAGCACCAAAGCATAGATTTTTCTTAAAATCAATTTTTTCATTTTCACTTTTATTTCCGGTTAAGATTGAATGGATCCTTTTTACTGCAAGCTCACCGGTCTGCTGATATTCAGGATAGAATGAAGTTATTGGAGGATTATTAAGGCTTGCATCACGTTCTGCCCCGTAACCTGTTACTATAACATCCTGAGGAACCTTTATTCCGTTTTCAATAAGACGGTTTACAAGCCCTATTGCCATATGATCCGAAGCACATACAACTGCATCCGGAAGTTCAAGTTCACCGCTTATATAACGCTCGGCTAGTTTTTCTCCGCTGTCAAACCAGAAATCACCGTAATAAACCTTGTTTTCATCAAACGGTAAATTACATGCTTCGAGTGCAGCCTTTACTCCATTCAGTCTTGTAATTGAACCGTAATAATCCTTCATCCCTGTAAGAACTGCAAAATCCTTACAGTCGTGGACAGTTATAAGATGATGAGCAATAGAATAAAATGCCGAAAAATCATCGGTATAGACGGTTTCATAATCACCAAAACCAAGATCTATTGAAATTACAGGCTTTTTACATTCCGTCTGAACCTTTTTAAGAATTGAATTAACAAGCGTATAATCATGGTCGTCAGTCATGGGAACAGGCGTAATTATAACTGCATCAAGGAGATCAAAATTTATAAGATTATAGATATTCAATTCACCCTGAAGATAATCCTTGAAAAACAGACTGTGTTGGACCATCGAAGAAAACATAAAAACATCATAATCATATTTCTGGCATTGCTTTAAAATACCCTTTATGATGCGTCTCTGATAATCACGCTCTGGAGAAATTGTAATTAACCCAATCCGTTTTCTACGCCCCATATCCTTCCGTCAGAATATTATATCACACATATTCAGGATTTAAATAATTATTTTCTGTACTTTATGCGTTTTTTTTATTATATTTATTAAAAATGGAGTGTAAAATGAACGATAAACGTATTCCAATTACATTATTATGCGGTTATTTAGGTGCCGGAAAGACAACACTGCTCAACAGAGTCCTTACAAATCAGAAAGGATATAAGGTTGCCGTTATTGTCAACGATATCGGTGAAGTAAACGTAGATGAACGTTTAATTTCAAAGGAAGCAAAAATTGAAGATTCCAGTTCAATTGTTCCTCTTACAAACGGATGTATCTGTTGTACCTTAAAAAGCGATATGGTAAATCAGATAGAAAGTCTGATGAAAACCGGTAAATTCGATTACATAATGATAGAAGCATCCGGAGTTTGTGAGCCGATGCCTATTGCACAGGCAATTGAAACAATTGAAATAGGAAAGCTTGACAATGTAGTCGGAGTTGTAGATGCTAGTCGTCTTGTCGATGAATTTGATGAAGGAAAGGCTCTTCTTAAAAAGAACATTGATGAAGAAGACATCGAATCGCTTTTAATACAGCAGATTGAATTCTGTTCTACACTCATCGTTAACAAAAAAGACCTTGTTACCGACGAACAATTAAAAATGGTACGGGCAGTAATCAATAAAATTCAGCCTACCGTAAAAGTTATTGAAACCACACGCTGCGAAGTCCCTGTAGAAGAAATAATCGGAACAAACCGTTTCGATTTTGAAGACGTATATGCAAGTGCCGGATGGGTAAAAGAACTCGAAGCACACGATGCAGAAGAAGACGATGATGATCACGACGAACATGAACATCACGAAGAGCATCATCATGATCACGATGAACACGAGCATCATCACGAACACAAGCATGAAGGCGAAAGTGAAGATGAATACGGTATAGGAAGCTTTGTATACTACCGCAGAAAACCGTTCGACCGCAGTAAGCTTGATGAATACGCTTCTCACTGGCCGAAAAACATCATACGTTCAAAGGGTGTAATATGGTTCGCCGATGAAGAAGACATGGCTGTCGTTCTTGAAACAAGCGGAAGAAATATCCAGGCAGGATATTCAGGAAACTGGCTTGCAAGCTGTCCTCCTGCAGAAATCGAACAGGTATTGAAAGAAGAACCACAGATGAAAAAAGACTGGGACGAAGAAGTCGGTGACCGTATGATTAAGCTTGTAATCATCGGACGACATCTCGATAAAGAGCAGATTTCGAAAGATCTCGATAACTGTCTTGCTAAATAAAACTGAACAAAGTCTTTATAAGCTTTAAAGGGCTCCGTGTTTTTTTTACATGGAGTCTTTTTTTATCTGTAATATATAACGGACAATTTTTCACATACTGATGCTCCAATGGCGGACCGCGAAAGATAGAAAACCGTACATCGCTCTGCAAAAAATAATCCCTTATAACCTTTACCTCACGCTTGTTTCTGTTTCTTGTAATCCTTACACCAAACTGATTTCTGCATAAACTTTTTAACGCCCTGTACATTTTATTTTACCTCACTTTTTGTATTTTCCTGCGCTTCAATTACAGGCATTTTCTTTTTCAGGATATTCAATCCCTTTATCGTAACATCCATATAGTTATTAAAATGTTCATAATTTTTATTCTTATCCGGAATAATCAGATCTGCAAGAAGACTTATTTCTCCTTCAAAATAATTTAAATCCTGAAAAATAACCGCATTCAGATTTTTATCTAGCAGACGTCTGGAAATACCATAGCTCTGGAGTTTAACGAGAGATGTCGTTTCATTTTCCGAGCAATGAACGGCAAAAACAAGAATATCGTTTTTCAATGCTTTACGGATTATAAAACCAGTCTTTGCATTTTCTATATCATCTATAACAAGAATATCCGGTTTATGAAAACAAATCTTTCGTATAACCTTCGAATAAGGCTCTTCAAAAAGCTCAACAGAAACTGCACCTTCAATTTGATTGTGTCTGTCTTTAAATGCAGTAAAAATCTTCATTTCTTTTCCGGATTTTTTTACCATCCTATTAACAAGCGATAATACGGTCGTTGTTTTTCCCGTCAAAGGTTTACCTGTGATAAGGAAAAAGCCTCGTTTAACTTTAACAAGCTGTTCAAGTTTTTCAAGCTGAACCTGATTAAATCCAAGAAAATGAAGGGGTAAAGGAGTCTTGCGGTCAGAAAAATCAGCATAAATGAATTTAATTTTTGTGACTTTTTTAAATTTCTTCGCATTTTTAATAGTTTTCGATGCATAATCAACAAACTGTTCGAATGCTTTTTTCAATTTGATTTCAAGACTAATATCCTTCCGTTTTAAAAAGAATGTAATATGAGAACCATGCTGTTCAAGTATTTCAACACAATTAAGAGAGCAAAATGTATCATTCAATTTAAATTGACATTTCTTCACCACAATCTCCTTTTCCCCTTTCATTATATATATTGTCGAGATTGACAAAAAATGACACTTTTTTTAAAAAAAAAATTCAATTTTTTCTATTTTTTTATTATCCTGATTTTTCAGGCAGATTTTTATGACTTTTCATATCTTTTATTTTGTGATATTATAAATTTATCAGTTTGATGGTCTTATCTTAATCAATAGGAGTTTACTATGATTACATACTGGCAGCAGGAAGATGGACAGTTTATAAAACTGAAAAAAGAAGAAATCACGACAAATAAACCGCTCTGGATTGATGTAAGAAACGTTACCCGCGATGAAACTACATTCATTCAGGATGAATATAAAATCGAACAGGATCATATTCTTGATATTTTAGACCCCGATGAACTTTCACGCCTCGAAGACGGTGAAGGTTACATTCTTACGATTGTAAGGGTACCTATTTATGATCCTCAGGCAGAAACTCCATATTTTACAGTTCCAATCGGTATCATCATAAAAGGAAAAACAATCATTACAATCTGCTGGACAGACTGTGAGGTTATAAAGGATTTTGGTTCAAACAGAATCAAAAACATCAAGCTTACAGATTTTCCGTCATTTATTGTACAGATAATGAACAGGGCAAACCTTAATTTTCTGCGTTATCTTAAAGAAATAAACAGACGTTCAACAAGCATCCAGAATGAAATGCGTGAAGGAATTGAAAACAGAGAAATTATGTTACTGCTCGGACTGGAAAAATCACTTGTTTATTTTTCAACATCCCTTAAAAGTAATGCACTTCTTCTTCAGAAAATGAAAAGCACAAAACTCATCAAATTCGACGAAGAAGACATTGATTTTGTAGAAGGAGTTACAATCGATAACCGCCAGGCAATAGAAATGGCCGACACCTATACAGACATTCTTTTCGGAGTCATGGATGCATTTTCTTCGGTAACCTCGAACAACCTGAATATCGTAATGAAAAAGCTTGCAATTATTAACCTTGTAATGATGGCACCGACCTTTGTAACAAGCTTCTTCGGAATGAACTTTAAACTTCCTTTTGAAACACTGCCGGGATACTGGCCTGTAATTTTTGCAACAATCACATGTATTGTTTCAGTATTCATATGTTCATGGCTTTTGAATTTCAACAAAGAATCAGAATCTGCAATTAAAAAAGCAAAAAAACTTTCACGCATGCAGAAAAAAAATGTGCGCAATGAAAAAAGAAGATTAAAAATACAGGAAAAAAAATTATCTAAATAACCTTTATTTTACTTCAGATGAACAGAACCTGAAGCCCATGTAATTATAACATTCATTCGGATCATAAGAATAACGGTCGCCTGCATAATAAAAGGTTGTATATGGAGACCAGCTTCCTCCCCTGCTTATACGTTCATAACCCATTTTTGGACCATAAAGAAGCTCTTCTGAATAATCTCCGAGCCAGTCCCAGCAGAACTCAAGAACATTGCCTGTCATATCGAAAATTCCTGCCTTATTCGCATTTCCGCTGGATGGTTTTGAAACAAAGTTAGGATCAAAAGGAACGCCAGCAGTACCAACAATCCTTGTTGCCGCCCCATTGTCATAAATCCATGCAAAGAGCATTATTTCTTCAATGCTGCTTGAATTAGTTCCGCTTGCCCTGTTTCCTTTCTGAAATCCAGAAGATGTTTTTCTTGCCGCATATTCCCATTCTGCTTCACTCGGAAGGCGGTAACCATCCGCATTGAAATTGCATTCACACAAATCCAGAGCTGCCGAATCTGAAGAATCACGAAGGATTTTTCCTTTAAATGTATAGCATGGATTTTTTCCTTCAAGCTCACTTAAAGCATTACACCACACAACTGCATCGTACCAGGTAATCATTGTTACCGGCTGATAAGAATTTATTTCATCAGGAACAGCTGCCCTTTTTCCTCTTGAACCGGGCTGACCGGGATTCTGAAAGCTGTAACCGAGTTTTTCTGCCTTCTGTTTAATTTCGTACCAGAGCTTATACGTCGTTTCAAATTTATTGATTGAAAAAGGAGAAAGGGTTCTTTTTACCGAAGAACTTTGAGAATCCTGCCCCTGATTATAAACGACAGGTGCCGGAAAAGATACCATCTGAATTGAATTAAAATCTCTCTGCTGTGCATAAAGTGCAGATGAGAAAAGAATTATAATCAAAACAGATAATTTTTTCATTCTTACTCCTTGTTATTATTATTTTATAGAACAGGCAGTTTCTTTTACCTGCCAGTTTCCGTCTCCATCCTTCGATAAATCAAGCCAGTAGTATGTTCCTTTTTCACCGATTGATCCCGGATTTACTACAAGTGTATCACCGATTTTTTCAGAACCGCAGCCCTCATGAATATGTCCACAGATAACTGCAAGAGGTTTGTTTTCCTTTATAAAATCTGTAAAAAGCGGACTTCCCGGATGAAGCTCATCATTTATCCGGTCAACAACCTGCCCCCTTGGTGGATTATGACTTATAAGGATTAAGTTCTGCCACAAAGAATTATCAGAACCATCCTGTGCACTGTTTTTAACAATATCAAAATCAGAAAGCAGCTCTTCTGCAGTACGTTCAAATTCAGTTTTTCCGGTAAAATATTCACCACCGCCACTTCCCGCAAAGGCAAGTCCTTCATGAAATACAAGACTTTTTTCTACACTTACATCTCTTTCTTCAAGCTGTTCAAGGAATTCAATATTATCGCAGTTTCCAAGCACTGAAAAAATTGTGTCATGCTTTGAACAAAGCTTTTCAAGCGCTTCAAGACCTGTTTTTGGTTTAAAACACTCCGCATAATCTCCCGCAAATATTACTGCATCTGCTTTTTCAAATTCAGAATCAAGCTTGTCTAAAACCTTATTGTTCGCATGTAAATCACTTAAAACTAAAATCTTCATATTGTCCTCTATTTCAAAACATTCTCGAATGCGTTTTTTAACATTTTCATCTGTTCTGCAGTACCGATTGTAATCCGCACAAAATCTTCTATTCCAGGTGTCTTAAAATGACGGATTAAAATTCCCTGCTCCTTGATTTTTGTATAAAGTTCGTAACCGTCCAGATCATCTTTTTTTGCAAAAAGAAAATTTGTCTGGCTTTTCAATACATAAAACCCTTTTTCACATAAAAAGTTATAAAATTTTTCTCTTTCTTCAACAACTTTTCGTGCACATTCTGCATAATACGCAGGATTCTTACATGCCTCTGTACCCGAAACCTGTGCCAGTGCATCAATCGGAAAATGATTAACGCAGTTTTTTACAGTCGTAACGATTTTTACAAGCTCAGGCGATGAAACAATATAACCAAGACGCTGACCTGCCCCGCAAAGACTCTTTGAAAATGTCCTTACAATTACCAGATTTTTATAATCCTTTAACAACGGAATGCAAGATTCACCACCGAAATCAACATACGCTTCATCTACAATAAAAACTTCATCCTTCGAAGCTTCGTCAAGCATTTTTCGGACTTCTTCACGAGTCAATCCTATTCCTGTAGGCGCATTAGGATTTGCAAAAATAATTCCGCCCTTATTATCTGCTGCACGCTTAAGCATCTCTTCTTTATCAAGAGACCAGTCTTTCTTCAAAGGAACCTTATCCATCGGAATATCATAATAACCTGCATAAACAGGATAAAAGCTGTAAGTAAATTCCGGCATTACGAATTTTTTAGAAGAATCAAAGAAAGCATAAAAAACCATGGACAGAACTTCATCAGAACCGTTTCCTGTATAAATCATTTCCGGTGTAACTGTAAATGGAATTTTATCCTGAACAGAAGGAGATACCTCTTTATTATTCACTTCTGCACGACACAAAACACCGCCTGTTTTATTAAGAAGCTCTGCAATTTCTTTATGAAGCTCATTTGAATCAGGATCAGGATAAAGTGCAAGCTTCTGCGGATTTTTACTTACAAATTTCCTGATTTTTTTAATCACCTCTTTACACGGAGGATATGGATTTTCGTTTGCGTTAAGTTTTATATAATCTCTGTCTTTAGGCTGTTCTCCAGGCACATAAGGAGCAACACCGTTCATTCTGCTTGATGTTATCATATCTTCATTATAACAAGTAAAAATAAAAATATAAACTGAATTTCAGGAAATTAAACCATAAGATTACTTTTATGATTTGCGCTGAAAATTACTTACAAGCCTCAGAATATACAATTCAACGTATTCAGTAAGAGCCTTCTGTTCTCCGATTTTCTGCATGTTCGGAGTTTTTACAAGTGTTTCAGCAAGATTCTGAACGCGTTCCTTTGTAAACGAAACGGCCGATAAAGTTTTAACGACGCGTCTGGTATAATCACGAATCAAAGAATTTACATCCTCCGTTAAAGTCATATTTGCTTCTTTCGTAATCATTTTATTCCACTGCTTGTTCAGATAATTCAATTCCCTGTCAAGCGTTGAACCTTCAGGAATAAAATCATCAGCAAGCTCTTTTGCCGCTTTTGACAGGGCCTCTTCCTTTGAATAATGCTTTTCTGTTTTTACAGTTTCTTCTTCCTGAACAACCGGGGCTTCTTCTACAGGCTTAACTTTCTTTTTCTTTTTGTTTGATTTGAATAATCCTATAATCCACGAAATTAACGGGAATGTATATACAAACGGAAGATCCATTTTTGCCTTTGAAAGCACCTGTGAATTTGTAAGAAGTAAAAGCTCACTGTATGATTTTAAAATTCCGTCATCAAATAGAGAAAAACTAGATTCAAAATCAACACTGTTATTCAAGGCAAAAAGAGTCATGAAGTTGGCATTTAATAATGCAAATAAAACCGGAGAATGTTCTTCAACCTGTGCTTCAAGAATCTTTTCAAATTTTGCTGCATCAGTCATTTCGGGAAGCTTTCTGAAATCTAAAAGCACATTGTTCCATTTTTTTACAAGAACTGATTCAATCGCATCATGTGCTTCATTACAAAGACGAACAACAAGTGGAATTACCTTTTTCTTATAAACATAATATCTTGTTCCGGAAGCAACCTTAAAAACTACAAGCTCAGGCAATCCGTTTCCACCGGTATCTGTTGAAAGTGTCTGAAGACAATTTTTAAGATCATCCTCTGAATACTGTCCGTAAAGAAGACGTCCGTTTTTATCATGAAATTTTAAAATCTGATTCATTGAAAAGAAATACGGTGATTCACCAAGCTGACGTTTTAATTCATTCAATGCTTCGGTTCGTTTCTTTGATGTCTGGAATTTCTGTTTAAGATATGTACTGAAAATTTCTGAAATCTCGATTGCCTGCAGAATGTTTGTATCTTCAATTGTACGGTCCTGAATTTTTTCAAAATCAAGCCGCAGATAATAACAAAGCTGATTCCACAGATAATAATCATCACCATCATCAACCTGAATAAATCCGGAATTTTCTTTATCGATAAATACGCCGTAAAAATTCTTTATAGTGATTTCTTTCGAGGGATTGGAGCTCCGGAGCTTTTTCAGAAAATAATCATGATATTCACTTTTACGGACAATCTTTCGTATTTTCTGCTGTGCCGATTCAATCAGCAGCTGGATAGGAACGCATGCAGGAAGAACGAGCGCCGGTATATCACGAGAGAATGCCATCAGATAAAGCAATGGTGATTTTGTATCCTGTTTTTCAAGACACTGGGTAATATAATTTTCTGCCTGTTTTTTTTCAAGAACCTGGGTTGGAAATCTTTTCGGCAAATCTGTTTCAATAGGATAAGGTACACTTTCGTTCTTAATCAGCTCTTTGTAGCGTTCTGCAAAACTGAACGTAAAATGAGATATACAGACAATTGTTTTTTTAGTAGAACCATTAGGAATTACGGCCGCAAGATGTTTTGTTTCCAAACCGGCAAGTTCTGCAGTAACTGTATTTGTAGGATCACCAAGATATTTTACGAGGCCTGCTTCTTCTTCAACATGTTTTTCGGCATATTTTTTAATAAAAGCACAGAATTCCCTTAAATCTATAAATGGAGATTTCTGTTTATCAGAATAAAATTTTATAATCGAACTTAAGTTTGTAGATGTAGCCATATAGAATAATTTTACACCAAAAATCACAATTTAACTAGCAAAAAAAACGTTTTATAGAAAAATAAATATTCCGCTGAAAAAAAAAATGATTTCTTTTTAAATTTTTTTATAAAAAAAGTGATATTTTTTAACTTTTGAATACATATTATATACGTGGAAACAGAAGATGCGTATGCATTTTTTGTACAAAGTATCATGGCCAGATGCGGATATCAAAATTTAAGAGGAGTTACAAATGAATAATCTTAATTCGATTATTATTGAAGGCAATGTCGTGCGAAATGCAGAATTGTCTGAACCGATGAAAGGTTTTAAAGTATGTCGTTTTCCGGTAGCGGTAAACCGTTATACAAAAAATCCAAACAACGGCGAAACTATGGATGAAGTATCATTCTTTGATGTGGAATCTTATGGTAAAATTGCAGAAACCTGCGAAAAGAATTTATCAAAAGGACGTGGAGTTCGAGTTGTAGGTCGATTGAAACAAAACCGCTGGAAAGATGATAGTGGTAAGAATCAGAGTAAAATTTATATTGTGGCAGAACATGTCGAGTATAAACCAAAAGTTGTGAATGACCAGAAAGGTGAAAACAACGATTCAAAGAATCAATCTTCACTTGAAAAAGCAAATGATAAATCTTTTGAACAGCTTGAAGATGTTGTTTTCTAGCAAATCTTTTATTTATGGTATTTGCGGCCGGATCTTTGTTTTCCGGAAGATTTTGCTGCAGCACGTTGAGCTGCTCTTTCATTTGCAGCTTTGTACTCATCTATCTGCTTCTGAGAATAAAAACCATCTTTCCAGTTGAAATGACTGACTCCTTGCAATGGTTGTTCTTTAGCGAGAGATGAAACAATGGCTTTAATCTGACTTCTGGAAACTTTTGTTTTTGAAAAATCAATCAAAAGTTTTTTGAAGCCAGTTGAAGTTATAAAGTTCGCTTTATCTGTAATACAAAAAGGGATTTCGGGCATAACGAAAGATCCGTCTACTGTTGAATTTACTTTAAAGACGGTTCCTTCTTTATCTTCGAAATAAGTAAAATCATAATCCTGAGGGAGCTTGAAACGCATTCTGAATAACGATGGATAGGCAAAAATCGGGACCAATACTCTTGACCTGATATTTGGTTCAAAAGTTGCTTCTAAATTACGCCGTGAATTTTCATAAGGCATAATAAAAGAAGAGACATTATTATTTTCCAACCATGAAGCAGCCCATCTGTTGAATGTATACAAATAAGGACCTGCTATAAGGTTTACTTTCTTGTTCTTCAACATCTGCAGATGAGCTATATTATTTACAACAAATGAACAGAAGCCTTTTTCGATCAATTGTTCAAGATGTGTTTTAAGCACCTCTTCCTGAGATTCAGAACAGAATGGATCCAGAGAAATAAAGATTTGCTTTTTTGAAAAAGGAAGGACTGTTTTATTATTCAGAATATCATAAATGGTTTCGTGATTATATTCGATGATAACACGGACTGGATTAAGTCCCTGCACTGCAAATATATCGGCGATAGAAGATACATGTACATAAATTCCATCTGGAAAATAGTTTAACTCTTTATCTTTTACCGGGGTTAAATCAAGAATCGGTAACAATTCATCTTTTGGCTGCTTGCGATATTTGCTTATATCATGAGGGAGGACTCTCTGATAACGTTTCGATGTAGATTTTATCTGAAGAAGATATACATCATCTCCCTGCTTAAATCCTGATGGAATATCAATCCATCGTTTACCGGTATTCTCTTCAATTTCAACAGAACGTATTTTATGACTGACACGTCCTGAATCATCCTGTTTATGAAGCCTTATTGAATCACCTGGATCCGGCTCATAACTTCCACCCTTTAATAAAGCCATCTGAACTTTTAATACTTCCTGTTGATTGTTACCAATTGATGAGTTTTTTAAAGCTTCAATAAGTTCTTTTGGTGCAGGTCTGATTTTATCAATTTTTCCAAGATATATTCCTGTCCCACCAGCCTGTTCAGGATTTAAAATTTTCTGTGCAGCATTTTCAATTCCTTCATTTAAATCATTAAAACCATACCAATATGTCGTTTTACTTCGTGCAAAATCAGAAGAAAGAATTCTTTTTCCTGTGGCTACAGCCCCTTTCTTATCTTCCTTATAGTGATCTATTACATATCTGTATGCAGCTACAACACTTCCTACGTATTCAGCACTTTTCATCCTTCCTTCAATTTTAAATGAATCAACTCCGGCTTCAATTAAATCAGGAATATAATCTATAAGCTGTAAATCGCATGGAGAAAAATAATACCCCTGTTTTATTCCACCCGGAACTTCAGCGGTATAATAACGACGGCATGCCTGAGCACACATCCCTCTATTAGCAGATTTTCCACCAAGAAAGCTTGAAAACAGACAAAGGCCTGATTCACTTACACAAAGTGCTCCATGCACAAAAACTTCAAGTTCTGCACCTGTTTCAGCCTTAATTTTCGATATTTCTTCAATACCAAGTTCTCTGGCAAGAACAATACGTTTAACTCCCGAAGCCTGTAATAATTTTACACCTGAAGAACTTGCCACATTCATTTGAGTAGAAGCATGAATTTCCAAATCCGGAAAGAATTCCTGTGCAAGCCGCAGAACAGCAAAATCCTGCACAATAATTCCATCCGGACGGATCTGATTCAGATAAGATAAAAATCTGTATAATCGTTCTGTCTCGCGTTCTTCACAGACAGTATTAACTGTGACGTAAATCTTTTTATTCAGTTTATGTAATGAATCTACCGCAGCTTCAAACTGATTCCATGCAAAATTCGTTGTACGCATTCTTGCATTAAAACTTTTCAAGCCCAAATAAACTGCATCAGCACCTTCACCAACCGCTGCATCCAAAGATTCAATATTTCCCGCAGGAGCTAATAATTCTACCATACGAAAAATGTATCACAATTTTAATGTCTTTTAAAGCCTGCCGGCACTCTCTGTTCCAACAATCCAGTCATCTGCATCACAAACAATCGGAAACTCAATATCTTCACCAGATAAAGCACGTCTTCTTATTTCTGAAGCATCTTTCCTGTAAATAGTTTTAGTATCTGTCAATCCGGTGGTAACCGACGCGCAATCAATTTCCGATGAGCAATAAATTCCTGACTCATACACCAATTGTGCAAAATCAATAAATTTAGTTCCCCATTCATCAATCGATGCATCCCTGTACATTACCGCATCAAGCAATTTATTATCAGCACTATTTCTCAGAATGACTACGTCTGTCTTATTTCCAAGAACCGTTTCTTCGCACATTGACCACAAATCTCTAATACCGACAGAACTATATGAATTCTTCGCCAGACTCAAATCATTGCCTTCTTCACTCACACAGCCGTTTCCACGGTTACGAAGATGAACAACAATAATTTCGCCTTTAACAACTTCCACCGCAGGAAAAACATAACGTTTCTTTTCACCATCATTAGCGCTGATGATTTCAAGCCCTGACAAATTTCCATCCGAAAGACAAACAAGTTCAACAAATTCATTCCTATAAAAACCATTTTCTTTTTCACTCTTAGTCTGACTGCTCACAGAAGCACTTTGAATCTCAGAAAAAATAATCTTCGGTAACCGCGCATTATAACCGATAAAAGGAACCACAAAACTCAAGGAATTTCCACGATTATCCTTCACACCTGCATAAACCTCATACTTTTGTCCCGTAACCATTTTCTCCTTCAACTTTATCCTTACAATGTTTTCTGATTCACCAGAAGATATTTCACTTTCAATTGAACCATACTTACCGCTTGCGGCAGATAAAGCTTCAGACAAATCCTTTGTTTTAGAACTACTCATTGAACTGAACAAATCATAATCGTCTACTACGGATATGACACAACCGGTAACCTTCACATTTTCCGAAAAAACAAATTCGACTGTAGTATCATCAACGACAAGAACAGAATTCAAAACCGGAGGATTATAATCTCCAACCAGTAATTTTACCCCTTCTGCCGTGATTTTACACGAAAATGGAACTATCGCCACCAGAACCATTGCTACAATGCACAAAGCCTGTAACAGTACAATTAACCAGCTTTTTAAACTAATCTTCATCATACACCTCTAATTTAAAAATAAAAGAACCGCATGAAAAACATACGGTCCTCTTTATGAAAGATTTTTTATCTATATATAATATGTTCGAATTAGTTAAAAAACTGCAACTTTTTTGAAAATTTTTTATTATTTTTTAATATATTTTTGATGCCTCTACCATATATCTGATGGAAAGTCCGCTTTCATCTTCAAGGTGTTTTTCTACAACAAAAATGAAATTCTTTTTTGCTTTATCGCAGATTATCCGCTCGATTTTATATCCGCTGATTCCTTTACGAACAACAGATGGATTTCCGACCTTCGTTGTAGAAATCACGTTTCCGGCAGCATCCTTTTTTTCTACTAAAATATAAAATGATGATTTGACCGATTTACCGCTTCCGATAATTGTCGGTACAAGCTGAATATTATAGGTTTCCTGATTATCCAGATCTGCAGAATCAAAATCCTTAAAAACAATTTTATCAGTTCCGCTTTTTTCTGCATCATCACAGACATAAAGAATCTGTTCAGGTTCAGTTTTCTGACAGTTAAGTTTCTTGAAAAAATAAAAGCTTTTTGCCTGGAGTGCTTCAAAAACCTCACTGCCCGTCTTTTCTGCAGTAACTGCACTTGGATTTGTTCTGAAAACTCCTCCATCAACAAAATCATTTTCACTGATATTTACAGTATATATTTCTGCCCAGCCCTGAAATTTTTTATCTGTTCTACCATATTGAGCAAAAACGTAAGATTTTCCGTCCTGTGTGAATCCCATATCAACAAAATTAGCAACATCTCCTGCAAAAAGCGAAAATGAAGCAGTCAGACAGATAAACAGACTCAATAAAGTTTTTTTCATTGTTATCCTCCCAAGTATGTAAAGAAAATAAGCATCTATTTAATTTTCGGAATAATTTTTTAACTCTTTACTAATATTTCTTTAGACTATATTATTTTATTATGACCTTAAAGACAAGAAACAGGATAAATATCCTTCTTTTTATATTAACACTCGTGCTTCTTTTGATTTTCCTTACAATGATTTTTTATTCAATAATAAACAAAAACTATTTTCCACCTGCATTTATAGAACATAAAGGAAGAAGCTTTTTCCTTTTCCGCTACAGCCCGCATTGTGTTCTGGCCGCCTTACTTTTCGAACTTATATACATTCTCGCTTCTACACTCATAATCCACCGGAGCTTTCAGAAAACACAGGCCTCGGAAGTTATTTACCTGACGCTTTTTTTATTTGCAATGCTTTTTGACACTTCCCGCATAATTATAATCCTTTTTAACATAACTAAAACCTATTCTTCCCTTTTAATCGCATGCGGAAATTTCACGTTGTTTTCGAGAGTTCTTTATCCTATTGCCCTGCTTTTTACTGTGATTTTAAGTAATCCTGAACAGAGACCGAATATTGAACGTAATATTTTTCTGACGCTTCTTGGAGCAGTCTTTCTTACACAATTCATCCCGCTTAATTCAGCAATCATGAACGATAACTTTACAGTTAACTTTGCTTACCGCAGAATCCTGATTTTTGTCGGAATATTCAGCATCCTGATTGCATTAATCGCACTGTTCGCTAAAAACCGGCAGCATTTTACAAATCAGATAACTACTCTTGGTTTTGCTATGATTGGCGGCGGAACAGCAGTTTTATTCGTTGCATCTTCTGTTTTCTTTCTGATGATTTCAATCTTTCTGCTCTGCATGGGAACGTTTCTGTTTCTGCACGAGCTTCATAAACAGTATCTTCTTTTCTAAAACCTACAATCCGTAGATAAGAAGAGTTGCAACTGCACCTGTAAAAGTCGGAATTATTATATTGTCAAAATCACCGAGTGGAAGCGATTCAATCAAAGTGGTAGCCGCTGCAATTATTAAACTGATATACGATGATTTTGTAAGAAGGAAAAGTGAAATAAATGATGCAATAAAACAACCAAGGCTTCCTGCATAAGTCTTTCCTCTTGAAAAAGGCAGTTTTCGTTTACCGAAC
Source organism: Treponema sp. (assembly GCA_017548565.1). Classification (GTDB taxonomy): domain Bacteria; phylum Spirochaetota; class Spirochaetia; order Treponematales; family Treponemataceae; genus Treponema_D. The sequence continues at coordinate 58,642 of JAFYZU010000009.1, read as the reverse complement.
ATTTTTCCGATTAGTGATGCAAATCCGTCACCGAATGCCAGAGAGAAGATACCGATTGCACATGGCATTTTCTGGCACATAAGCGCAGTAAGAATGATTCCAATAACAAGCGTTACAGGTCCCATCACAAATTTACCGTCATCCTTTTCTCGTGCTGCAGTTTTAGTTATAAAGCTTATAACGGGAATATTAATGTTACGTAATCGAAGAAATTCACTTATTGAATAAAAAATAACCATTGCCAAAAGAGCAGCAATAGTAGGCCAGTATAAAAAAGATAGCAGAAGCGGAATAAACGAGCTGCAGATATGAATTGATTTTCGTACAAGTTCCTTCTGAAGTATTTTCTTCTGTTCCATTAGAATTTTTCTTTATCTGTAAGTGTCTTTGGAATTTCTATATAGATAGAAGGTTCAAAATCAGAAACAGGGTGTGTAATATATTTAATGTTCTGTTCTGCAAGATTGCTTCCTTCCATTCGTTTCATAGTTTTCTGATCTCTTGTCAATGCATCCCATGCCCTTAACGACTGCTGAAGCTGAACAATCGCTTTTGCATTCTTTGAACTGTCGCCGGTTCTGTTAGCAAGACGGTATAAAACAACTCCATAATTATTTGCGGCATAAAGATATGTAGTTACAAAATCGTAATCATCCGGATCATTCTGAGGGAACAAAGTATCTCCGTTATGGATCATCTCTTCATCAAGCTTATCTATGAGCTGACCAAAATAACCTTCTGCGGCATAATCATCATTACGAAGTGCAAGCGTGTTGCCCATAGAAAGCATGAGGTTCTTTTCCTTAACGTTTCCTTCTCCTGCCTTGATGAATGAACGAAGAGCACTTGCATAATCATTGCGTTTATACTGCATGTATCCGAGTCTGTAGCGGATCTGAGGATTATCATAACCAAGCTCAACGGATTTCTGATAATTCAATTCTGCATTCTGATAATCACCGGCAGAAAAATAATTTATATCGGCAAGGTCAGCATAAAGATGACCGATGTTTACATCACCTTCAAAAGCTGCACTTTCATGCTCAACAGTATAAAGCTCAATACCGTTTGAATACTGCTCCTGTGCACGAAGATAATCCTGTGTCTTTATATAATTTTCACCAAGCAGACGGTAAGAATCAATGTATTTATATATATCACGCTTTTTAAGATGAACAGCCTTATTGAATTTATCGATTGCATCCTTAAGTACAATTTCAACATTACTAACTTCATTTGTATTGATGTAATATTTTGCAAGATTAAAAAGTGCAATAGGATTTTCCGGATTTAGAGAAACTGCACGAACAAGCATCTTTCGTAAATCTTCAATCTTATCACGCAGATATTCATCTGACGGTGCTATATTACCGTACATTTTTTCGAGAAGATATCCGCTCAATTCAGTCCAGTCATCTGCATTGAGATTCTTTTCCTTTGCAATAAACATGTCTTTATAAGAAAGAACCTGTGCTAGATTATCTGTCCTTATATAATAACGCATCATTCGTGTATTAAACGGCAGCTTTTCTTTCGGATAAAGATCCTGGAAAGCAAGATATTGAAGCTTTGCATCCTCCAGCTTATCTGGAAGATTTTTTTCTGTCCCATATTCAAGAAGAATATCGCCGAGTTTCAAAAGTCCGTCCTTATCATTTATGTGATGATCAAGAACTTCACGCCTTACAATTTCTTCTGCAAGATCATAATTTTCTAAATCGTAAAGCTCCATGTCGGCATATTCAAGACCCGCTCCCTTATCGTGATTGAAATAATGAAGTATTTCCTTATACTTCTTTTCTGCACGCTGATACTGCTTTTTGTTCCTGTAACCACGCGCATATTTAAAGAACCATTTTTTCTTCATGAGGATAGAAGCGGCATTTTCAAATTTCAATTCTGACTGAGGATATTCATCTGCCTGAAGCATTACATATCCTTCTTTGTAAAGTTTAGATGCCCTTATAGGATTTACAATACAGTTCTTTGTAAATAAGAAAAGTCCCCAGCCAAGAATTACTGCAACAATTCCTGCAAGTGCAAGAGGGATTACCTTATTTCTAAGCTGATATGATAAAGATTTTTTGTATTCTTCATATTCTTCCGCAGTTCTGTGCTCAAAATCACGTGGAACCGGAATGGAAATATCAAGCATTTTTTCCAGTAACGAAGCAACCTGACGTGCCGGTGCCTTGTTAAGGATTTTTTCTATAATCTCAAATTCTGCGTCATCTGTAAATTCATCCTGAACAATAAGATTTTCAAAAGCAAGCCTTACATTCAATGGATAATTACCAAAATTCTTTAAGAACTGCTTGTATTGTTCATCAGAAAGTGTATTTGGAGGAAGCTTTCCTTTTTCGCCTTTTACCGCCCCGCCAAAATCTGGAATATCAAGATTTGCATTTTTAGGAGGATTTTTAGGAGTTTCCTTTGCAGTATCTACATCAGAAAAACCTGGAATCTCAAAATCAGAGCCTTCCATAGGGAAATCATCACCATTTCCTAAATCAAAATCATTGTCTCCCTTAAGCTGCGAATCTGTATCTTTAATTCCAAAATCAATGTCTTCGTCCATCCCTGTAGTATCGAAAACCTCTACAGGTGCATTTTCATCAACTCCAGATTCTTCTGATCCAAAATCGTCTGAACCAAAACCATCTAAGCCGTCATCTGAGCCGAATCCGTCTGAACCAAAGCCTTCTTCAAGACCAGAATCCATGTCTGTTTCTGAATCCGAAGAAGAAATGTCTGCTGTGAAATCTGACGGCATGTCCTCTCCAAAATCAGCAGACGGTACATCTGAAGAAAAATCTTCACCGGAAGGTTCCGCAGCAAAATCATCCATCGAAGGAGCTTCTGCAGAAAAATCCTGTTCCGCATCTGAAGAAGGCTCTTCCATAGAAAAATCAGAAGAATCGGCAGGAGTTACCGAAGGCTCATCAATTCCAAAATCACTTAAATTTATATCATCAAGTCCCGCTTCAAGATTTTCATCCTGGTCAAAATCCATCTGCGGAAGAGGTTCGTTCGAAATATTAAAATCATCAAGACCGGCAGTGCTTCCAAAATCGCTGTCAAAAGAAGATGGATTTTCTTCAACCGGAAAATCAGAACCAAGTTCCATTCCTTCAGGCATTTCAAAATCGGAAGCATTTTCGCTCTGCTCTGACTGAGGTAAATCAAATTCAGAAGATTCATCAGAAGGAACTACAAAATCAGAAGGGATGTCAAAATCCGAAGGTACAGGTTCATCTATATCTGCAGGAGGCTCTTCCGGCTTTGGAGCAGGTGCATGTGCGGCAATTTCATCAAGCGTTGGAAGAGTTTCAGAATCAGGAAGATGTTCATCGAAAGAACTCTGCATTTCCTTCATCGATTGTTCAAGCTCAGAAATCGAATCGTTCATTTCAGGAATAGGTTCAGTCCCAAATGAATCTATATCTAAAGGTGCTCCCGGGCTTAAAGGCTTTTCAGTTTCTTTTTCTACTTCGACAGGCTCGCCTTCATTTTCAACTGTCGAATCTTCTTCTTCATCTTCTGTTATAACAGGAACATTGTCTTCTGTACCTTCTGAACCGTCAAATCCAACTCCCGAAAGAAGTGATTCAAGTCCCATGTCCGCAACTGCAACCGGAGTTTCTTCGACAACTTCTTCTTCAACCGGTTCTTCCTGTACAGGAGTCTGATCCATAAACTGCGAAAGATCAGGAAATCCGTCACCTCCACTGGAAGAATCGCTCATAATAGGATTTAATAAAGAAGACATATCCGGTGCTTCAAAGGCACTGCTTTCTTCTTTTGAAGAAGAATCAGTTTTAGTCTTTACACCGGTAATATCTGAAAGATCATCATCAACATTTGATTCGGCAACAGGAGCTGCTACCTCAGGCATACCAAGAACGAAATCTTCTGTATCGTCGCGGTCTTCTACTGAACGGGGAATAGGAATTTTTATGGGCTTTTCACCACGTCCTGCACGGGCAGTTAATTCATCACCAAGAGACTGGATATCTTTATTGAATTGTTTAAGCTGACTTAAGCCTGGCATTTGTTTTTTTAATTTACCCCTTCACCCAAAAATTAAACAGTATGCACTATCTATATTATAATATACGGAAGAAAAAAAATAAACTTAACAATTATTTTTTCTAATATAAAATCACCGATTTCCGATAATTTTATTATGAATAAGAGTATTTTTAACCGTTTTTTTCTTCTTTTTCTGCTTTTTAACGCTGCAATTATGTTAACAGGCTGTGGTGAAGATTCTGAAAAAAAAATAGTATATGCCCCTTATGAACAGGATAAAATCATCCGCGAAACAGATGGTCCCGGAGCACCTGTTATATCGGACAGCTACATTCTCTTCACTGCAGATCCAAAATACCGTACAGTAGGGATTGCCTTTGATTTTGAAGATTATAAGACAATCCATCCTTTTAAAGCATATATCGGAGTAGATGAAAATGGAAAGAAAACACCAAAGCACCTTTTTTACTGCTACCAGAGAAATCATAAAATTTCGACAATAAAATACAGACTTGTAATAGAGGGCTTGTGGACTACAGATCCGCTTAATCCTCTTAAAGAATATGATGATGATGTAAACCTTTATTTTTCCATTGTAAATGCAGTTAATGCTGATAATTACAACACAGAGGTTACCGAAGACGGATTTGTTCATTTTGTATACCGGACAGATCCTGGTGAAGAAGTATGGCTTTCGGGCTCCTTCTGTAACTGGGATCCATGGATTTATACAATGCATGAAACAAAATCTGGAATTTATGAATTGAATCTCCCGCTTGCAGATGGAACTTATTATTACAATTATTACATTGGATTTACACCAGTACCGGATAATACAAATTCAGAAAAAGCATATACATCGGATGGAAGAATGGTATCAGTAATAAAAGTAAAATAAGGATAAAAACAGTTAATGACAAAAGGAAGACCTTACACTCCATCTCAGGTAATTTTTGCACCGACAAGTGAATGTAATCTGCATTGTGCACATTGCTTCGTAAAACGAACCGGTCAGAAGCTTTCAATAGATGATGCAATTCATTTTTTAAACATCACAAAAGAACATCTTGAAAAAGTCGGCTTCAGCGGCGGAGAACCTTTTTTATATCCCGAATTCCTTTATAAAATTTCCAGAGAAACCATAAAGCTTGATCTTCTTTTTGATCAGATAACTACAAACGGTGACTGGTGGAAAACTGAAGGGGAGCTTCGAACAGTTCTCCGAAAATTATATGATTCAGGATATGACGGGAAATTTTCACTAAGCGCAGACAGTTTTCATTCCCAGCAGATGAACAGGATTATCATATTCATTAAAGCCGTTCAGTCTGTTTTCGGAGGAAATTCAATCAACATACAGTGCGTATTAAAAGATAATGAACCGGAAAAAACTCCTCTCAAGCTTTTTCCTATAGAAGAAAATTTTCCAGATATTAAAATACATTTTCTTCATCAGTCTTTTTTATCAGATAATAAAGAGGCATGGAAATCTCACGTATGGTTCAAGGATGATTTTTGTGAAGGGCCCGGTCATATTTTTTATATTCATCCCGACGGACGCATTGCTCCCTGCTGTGGTTTTGCAAATGAAAACGATGCTCTCATAATAGGAACAATAAAAGATGATTATGAAACGCTTTTAAAAAATGCCGCAGAAAACAAAATAATCAGGATGTGCTATGAAAAAGGATTAAGAAAATCTATTCCTGAAATTAAACAGAAGATGAAAAAAGCCGGACAAAAAATGCCCGGCCGTACAAAGGATATATGTACCTTCTGCGATTATATCTGCAGATTAAAATAAGGTACCCTTTTAGTTCAATTACATTCCGTAGGTAGAAATAAATACACCCGCCGCAATTGCAGTTCCGATTACACCTGCTACGTTAGGTCCCATAGCATGCATAAGAAGGAAGTTTGTAGGATCTTCAGACATACCTACTTTATTTGCAACACGTGCTGCCATTGGTACCGCAGAAACACCTGCCGAACCGATAAGCGGATTAATTTTTTCTTTAAGGAACAGATTCATAATCTTAGCCATAATAAGTCCGCTTGCAGTTGCGATGATGAAAGCAACAAGACCAAGAAGAATAATACCGAATGAGTTCCAGTTACAGATCTTTTCAGGAGTCATCTGAGAACCAACGCCTAGAGAAAGAAGAATTGAAACAATATTCATAAGTTCATTTTCTACAGTCTTTGAAAGCCTCTGAACACAACCTGCTTCCTTAATGAAATTTCCGAACGAAAGCATACCGATAAGAGGAGCTGCAGGAGGAAGAAGGAGAATTGTTACGATAAGAAGAACAATAGGGAACAAAACTTTTTCTGCCTTTGAAACAGGGCGAAGCTGCTTCATTTTAATTACACGCTCTTTCTTTGTTGTAAGAAGCTTCATGATCGGTGGCTGAATCATAGGAACAAGTGCCATATATGAATACGCGGCTACTGCTATGACCGCCATCATTTTTGGAGCAAGTTTTGCCGAGACGTAAATCGAAGTAGGACCGTCTGCACCACCAATAATGGCAACCGCACATGCCTGCTTCATGTTATAATCAATAAAAGGAAGGAAATTCATCAAAGCAACACCGAACAATGTGGCAAAAACACCGAACTGTGCGGCACCACCGAGCAATGCAGTCTTAGGATTTGCAATAAGCGGACCAAAGTCTGTCATTGCACCGATTCCCATAAAAATAAGCATAGGGAAAAATTCGTTTCCAACTCCGGCGTTATAGATGATATGAAGCATACCATCCGGACCTTCGCCCATACCGGCTCCAGGAATATTTACGAGAATTGTACCGAATCCGATTGGAATTAAAAGAAGCGGCTCAAATCCTTTTGCAGCCCCTAAATATACAATTAAAAATCCGATTGCAAGCAACAGAAGCTTCTGCCAGCCTGGAACAATCTTTCCACCAAAAACATCAATTTTAGCGGCATCTTCAACTGCTTCTTTTTCTGCTTTTTCCTGCGCAATTTCTGCTTCTGTCTGAGTATGAATGATTTTATAAATACCGGTGTTTTTCCATACATTCATAAAAAATGCCTTAGCATTAATATTAGGAATGCCTTCAGACCCCTTGATTATTGTAGAACTTGCTGCATTTGCAGAATCATTCTTTTTACCTGTAAAATCGCAGCCTGCAAAAGATAAAAGCAGGGCAATCATACAGATAATTGCAGTAATTCTGAAATATTTAAATTTATCATTTTTATTACTTAATACTGTGTCCATATATAATCCTCATGAATTGCCGCAACAATGTACGGCAAAAACATAATTTACTGAATCTCTGCCAGAGTGGCACCCTGAGCAATCTGACTGCCTGTTGCAGCAATAAAATGAACTTTACCTGCACAACCAGCTTTTATTTCAAGCTCCATTTTCATCGATTCTACAATGATGATTGTTGTATCAGGCTGAACCTGTGAGCCTTCTGAAACTGCATAGCGGAGTAAAGTTCCTGCTACTGGAGCGGACACGGCCTTTCCACCATTACCGGAAACTGCATTGGAACTAGCCGTGTTTGCAGTTGTTGACGAAACTGCAGCAGATGGAGCAGCCATTACTACACCACCCAGAGATGCAAGCTTCTGACCAGCCTGAACCTGATCGCCTGGTTTACAGATAAATGAAATTTTTCCTGATTCAGGAGCCTTAACCTCAAGTTCCATTTTCATGGATTCAATCATTATTACAGTATCACCTTTTTTAACATCAGAACCTTCAGCAGCAACAAGCTTTAAGATTGTTCCTGCAACAGGAGACGGCACATCGGTACCACCTGTAACAACTGCTGTTGGAGCAGATGCCTGTGAAGGAGCACCAAATGTTACGTTATAAGCCTGTCCGTTTACAGTAATATTATCGCCGTTAGCAGTTACATTGTATGAAGTTCCATTTACGTTTACAGTATAAGAACCGTTTGAAGAAACAGACGGAGCTTCTTTTTTAGCGAAGGTTGAAGCAGCATCAACAGGACCATTTGCACGATTAGCAAAGAATTTAGGAGCAACATTAGGGAACATTGCATAAGTAAGAGTATCTTCATCAGAACCGTCACCGCCGTTTTTCTTTGATTCTTCAACCATTTTATCCCACTCAGGAGGAATTTCATCGGCTGGACGACATGTCATTACTTTATCCATACCATTCTGTTCAAGTGCCTTCTTAACAAGTTCTGCATTTGGGGCAGTAGGAAGTGCACCGAATTTTCCAGTAATCAAATTACGGAAATCCTGAGTCATTGTCTTATATGGCCCCATAAGGACATTCATAACAGCCTGAGTTCCCACAATCTGAGAAGTAGGAGTTACAAGAGGAACATAACCTGCATCTTTATGAACGCGTGGAAGTTCAGCAAGTACATCATCCATCTTATCGGCTGCATTCTGCTGTTTAAGCTGAGATTCAAGATTTGAAAGCATACCGCCCGGAACCTGAGAAAGAAGAATACGTGTATCAGCTCCAAGGAATGATGATTCAAGTGATGAATAATGCTTTCGAACTTCACGGAAATATTTTGAAATTTCAAGAAGAGCCTGAGTATCAAGACCTGTGTCCATGTCAGTTCCCTTGAGCATTTCTACGATTGTTTCTGTAGGAGAATGTGAAGTTCCCATAGACATAGAAGAAATTGCAGTATCAAGCCAGTCTGCCCCGGCTTCTGCACCTTTAAGCAATGTCGCTACAGAAAGTCCGGTTGTCGCATGTGTATGAATCTCAACAGGTAAATCAACCTTTGATTTAATTGCCTTTACAAGATCATAAGCAGCATAAGGCTTTAAAAGACCCGACATATCTTTAATACAGATTGAATCAGCTCCGAAATCAGCATAAGCCTTTGCAAGATCTGTATATTTTTCTACTGTATGAAAAGGAGTAACCGCATAAGAAATTGCCATCTGAACATGTTTACCGGTTTTCTTTGCAGCCTTTGTTGCACATTCCATATTACGAGGATCATTACATGCATCAAAAATACGGAAACAATTAATTCCGTTTTTAGCTGCTGTTTCAACAAACTTCTGAACTACATCATCTGCATAATGACGGTAACCAAGAAGATTCTGAGCACGAAGCAGCATCATGATTTTTGTATTCGGCATTGCTGCATGTAATTTTCTTAATCTGTCCCACGGATCTTCATTCAAAAAACGGATACATGAATCATAAGTTGCACCGCCCCATCCTTCGATAAATTTATATCCTATTTTATCTAACATTGGACAAGCAGGTAACATATCTGCCGTTGTCATACGTGTTGCGTGAAGGCTCTGATGAGCATCACGGATAGCAAGTTCTGAAATTCCAACCTTTGCCATAATTATTTACCTTCCTTAGTTTTAATTGCTGCTGCTATTGCAGCTACTACAGCACCATTATCTTTTTGAGCCGGTGCAGATCCATTCGCAGTTGCTTCAGGTGCTGATTTAGAATCAAGCTTTGTTATATGAACGAAAAAATGCAATAATTTCATCGCACACATAAGGATGATAATAAACCCGAATACAACGCTGATACCAAGCAAAGTAAGTAATCCACTTTGTTCAAGCATTTCCGTGATAGTCATATTATTGTTCCTTTATAAAATTAATCTCATAAAAATCGAAAAACTTTTTCCCGATTTTACAATTTTTATAATAATGTAAAAAGAGATAAAATTCAATAAATGAAAATAAACATAAATATGAAAAAACTTCCTGTTTTTATTTTTTGAAACAATATTATATGTAGAAAAGTAAATAAGGAGATTTAATATGGAAAATGAAAATTCAATCATTCAACCTCAATACCCTGCTCAATTCTATACAAAACGTCCGAATCCTACGGCAATATTAAGTCCTTTGTATGACTGTACATTTAAAGGTATTTTTACACAAGAAACCGAAGAATCATATCTTGCCCTGAAAAGCTTCATTTCGGCAATATTTAACCGGGAAATTTTAAATGTGTCGATTAAATCAAATGAACCATATAGAGAATCAAAAAAACAGAAGAACATGATTTTTGATATTTGCGTAGAGTTTGATGATGGTGAAATTATTGATATCGAAATGCAGGCCTGGGAACAGAATTATGATTATGGAATTCGTGCTGAAATACAGGCTGCAAGATTACTTACAAATAATGCAAGAAAAGGAAAAAAATGGGAATCTCCGAAAATATATCAAATCTCAGTATTAAATTTTCATTATAAAAAAGATGACAAACATGAAATGAGATGGTATACTATGACCGATAATTCAGGAGAAAAGCTTTCAGAAACACTGAATGTAATCTTCATAGATTTAGTTTCAATCCGAAATAATTCCACAACAAAACCTGTTGAAAAACTTTCATCTCTTGAAAAGTGGGGTCTTTTCTTTTCTTATGTAGACCATGAAGATAAGAAAGACTATATAAATGAAATAATAAAAAGCGAGAAGGGAATTATGGCTGCAGACAGAATTGTTAAACATATGAGTAAAGCAGATTCAAACTGGTATATACAGAACTCTATTTACACAGCAGAATGTGATTATAATACAAAAATGGCAAACGCCGTTAAACAAGGAATACAACAAGGAATACAACAAGGACTTGCAAAAGGAATTGAACAGGGATTACAGCAAAAAGCAGTAGAAACAGCTGTAAACTTATTGAAAATGCATATTATTTCTGATGAACAGATTGCGCAGAGCACCGGACTGACGATAAAAAAAATTCAGAAATTAAAAAAACAGACTCTGTAAGCCGAGAATATAATTTTATATGACTTTACTAAATGAAAAAGTCCGACGAGTGTCGGACTTTTTTGTTGGATAAATTATCAGGTACCCTTCTTTTTCTTTATAACTTTTGTACCATCACGGTATTCGCAATGTTTGTTATAGAAAGACATTCCTCCATAGTAGAATTGTGAGCTTGCATTAAATGCAAGACTATGTCCAGGATACAATGGTGTTAATCCTTTTGGAATACCAGGTACATAACTCTGCATACCCCAGCACCATACACTTGGGCCGTTAGTTCCTGCATCAGAAGGCATGTCTCCACGCAAAGGCTGTAAATGAGCTGCCTTGTTAATCTCCCATGAAACCCAGTACCATGTAGTTCCAGTACTATTAGTCATAGCGCGAACTTTATTAAAATCTGCGGTATCCCAGGAAACAGGATATGAAGAAATACTTACACCACCATTTGGCAAATCAGAACCGCGAACCCAGAGCTGTTTATAGTCATTTTCACCTCCTACATCTCCTGCAGGAACATTTGTAAGAGTATAAACACTTCGATAAGCAAATTCGTACGCTGTAACATCAGTAGCTCCTGATTTTTTTGCAGTTGCATTGATTCTATAAATGTATCCGTTATTAATATCAGTTGCACCAATATTAAACGGATAGGTAGTCTTTGTGTCCCCTTTTGTAAGGCTTAAAGCTTTCTTTGTAGATTTAGTATCCTTTGCAGAAATTGTTTCTTTAGCAATTGTCTGACTGTAAATAACACATGTTACAGAAGAACCAGGAGTCTGACAGTCTGCCTTTACACCTGTCTGCAGCGGTTGTGTCACAGTGGCACCGGTAGTTTCACGCTTTTTATTTACACGAACAACAGGAGCCTCAAGTCCTTTATGACTTACACTCAAAGAATTCGACAACTCATTTGAATGGTTCTGATTATCTTTTGCAACCCCAGCTGCAACAGAAACAGAATATGAAGCACCCTTTACCGGGATTGCATAAGATTCATTTAAGGTAATTACAAGTTTATTATCGTTTACAGTTACTTTACTGCTGTTTACCGGAATAATAACCTTATCGGCATCAGCAGTTTTCAGGGCTGCAACAACAGCTGTATCATTTGTATCCTTGTCATAGTTAAGTACATATTTTTCTGTAAGGTCTGAATTACCGTTTGCATCTGATCCGTTTGTACCAAGAGTATAATAAGTTGTTAGTGAAGATGATTTTGCCTTATAGTTTATGAAAGTTTCTTCACTGATTACACCTGGTGCCTTATAGCCGTCTCCATGTGTAAGAGTAATGTTACCAGAACCTTTTTTAATGCTTCTTGAGAAAGTAATGGTCAAAACATCATTACCACCCGAAGTCGATAATGCAGCACTCTGAACAACCGGTTTTCCTGTAATAATCTTAAGGGTTCTTCCGTCAGCAAGATTCTTTCCGGTCGGAATTTTTCCTATGATATAAGAATTGACATTATGACCTGCAGCATCTGTAAAGGTTCCTGCAATTGTCGAAACATCAAGTGCATTAATGTCATCGCCTTCTGCTACAGTATAATCATAAATAAGCTTTGCAGAAGATGTATTAACATAAGCTGTTCTTATTGACGCTGTCTTTGAATTGTTCAGTGTTAAAGTTGAACCAGAAGCAACTTTTACATTTCTTCTGAAATTAAGGACAACAGGAATTACATCGCCTGTTGTATAAGTACCGGTAGGAAGCTCTGCAGAAACAGAAGTTAATAAATTACCTGCATCAATTGTAACAGTCTTTGCAACAGCAACCGGACTTTCATTTCCTGCAGCATCTCTTACCTTTGCAGTTACAGTAAAGGTTCCGTTATTACGTAAATTTACAGCTCCTGTATAATTTGTCCAGGTTGCACCGTTATCAATAGAATACTGTTTTACAGTTGCATCTGAAGCAATGTCTGTTACCGTAAATGAGACACCGTTAGAATCATATACATAGGCATTATTATCAAAGCCTGTAATTGTCGGTTTGCCAGGAACACCAGTATCAATTATGATTCCCGTAAGAGTTGCAGTAGAAGTTCCTGTTGTAATAGCATTACCCGCAATATCTGTAATTCCTGCATTTGTAAAAGTAACTCCTGTTACTTTTAACGGACTTGCATTATTGTTACTTCCAATTGTATAGGTCATTAAAACAGTTTTTGAACCTGTTACCTTAGCAGACAAGGTTGGATCTGAAGCTGCATTCAAAGAAAGCTTTAAATTTGAAAGCTTAGTTTCATCAATTTCAACATCTTCATCGAATTCAATTTTCATGAAAATCGAATCACCAGCCTTATAAGAGCCCTGTGATGTAATGGCAGATATTGTCTTGATGGAAGGAGCTTTTGTATCAATCTTTATTGAACGTGTTCCGCTTAATCTGTTTGCAGCAGAAGGAAGCGAAAGATTTGCGGCAGCACCGTCTGTATCTGTCCATACGCTTCCATTTGCATTTACCGCAGTTACATCAAGCTTATCAATATCATCTCCGGCCGCAACAGTGTATTTAAATTCATAAGTACTTGTTTCCTTATTTGCAGGACTGATACATGCAATTGTTTTCTTAGTGCCTGAAGCAGGAACATTCAATGTCAAAGTCGGATTTCCGCCTGTATATTTAACAGCCTTATTAAATTCAAGCGCAACAATTACTTCTTCACCAGCCTTATAAGAGCCGTCTCCGGATTTTACCGAAGGATTATCGTTTATAGTACTAGAGATTCTTAAAAGTTCAGGAAGATTACTGCTTACAAAGAAATTATCATTAACCTTCTTAACGTTTCCGGCATAATCTGAAAATTCTGCATAAATAACAGCAGTTGTTGAATCTGCAGGAGTGATTTTACCGGTTGTCCAGGTTCCGTTATTGTTTACAGTTACAGAAACATTACCGATTCCGTCAATATTAAGAGTAAGATTTCCATGTTTAGTTTTATCTGACCATTTATTGGTAGAATTATCACTCCAGCTTCCGCTTATCTGGATTTTATCGGTAATTGCATTTGAAGAATTCCTGTTATAAGGCTTAAGTTTCTTTGATACGGCAGTCGCAAAATTAAGGGTTTCTTTTTCCGAATTATCACTCTTATAAACGACAAGCTTATCAATTGTAAGGGTCGGGCCGTCAGAATCACCAGCATAAGAAAAAGAATCGATTTTTGCTTCACCGCCGATGTCTACAGCCATTATTACAAACTGCTGGGTAATAAGCTTTTCTGTACTTCCATTGATTCCGAAATGACTAAAAATGTTAAAGGTTTTAGCAAAAGTTCTTCTGTTATTTGCACCAGATGCATTTCCTAATTCTACCCAGAACATCTTGTTGCCGTTTGCATCTGTTGCATTTTTGTTGCTTGAAGAAACCTTGTTCCATTGAGCATAAGTCTTATCGTAATATTTTATTAATTCAGTATCAGGAGTATTTTCACTGATTCTTACAATTTTGAGCGAAGCAACACCACCGTCATCTTCAACATAACCATTTAAAGTAAAGTTACCAGATGCATCTGCAACATCAATTAAAGATCTGGTAGTATCATCTTTAATTTTAATTACAGGAGGGTTTGTATCCTTTACATGAAGATATCGCGTTACTGTTGAAGCTTTCTTTCCGTTTATATCTTCACATTCAACTTCTACATCAAAATTACATACACCGCCGAGAGCATTGACAGACCAGGCATAATACTTCGGTTTATCACCAAGTACATTACCGGCATCATATGTATCTGTTTTATAAAGTTTTTTAGTTGTATCCTGATACTGATAAACCTTTACTGTGATTTTCTTTAATCCGTCATCATCATAACACTGTCCCTGTAAGGCACTGCTCGGGTAAACTGCAATTCTATCTGATGCGTTATCACCACCAAAGGTTGCGTTTATCCAAGGGATGTCTGCATCGTTCCAGTAAGTAAACCAGCCCTGAACTACATATTCAACGTTACCGGCCTGGTCATGACTTTCTGTTACAAGTCTTACAGTCTTTCTATTATGCTCATATCCGCTTATAGTTGAAAGATTAAAATCGGCACTCCAGTTTCGGATATTGTCACCATTTACTTCTTTCCAGGCAATAGAATTGTTTTTCAATACACCAGGCTCTTTTTCGACGTCTGTAATAGAAGCAGAAGTTTTTTCATCAAGATAGATAAAAAGACTGCTCAAGCGACCGTCTTCCTTCTGAGAACCTTTTACGGTGAATTTACCGTTCATTAAATTCTCTATTACACTATTGTCTTTTAAGCTGTATGATGCATTGTTTTCGGCGCTATAAGCTCGTAAAGCAGGCTGAATTATAGAAACGTTCGGTGAATTCATATCGACTGTTACAGAACGTTCATCCTTAGAGTTAGGACTTTCGTTATTAAAGCAGTCATAAACCTGAGATGTAATGTTAAATTCAGTTCCAGTAACAACACTATCCGGGAAAGTTACTGCAAGCTTCCAGTCAAGCTTTGTTTTTGAACCGCTTACAGACGTATATTCATTTTCATATTCATTCCATTCCTTTGATGAATAATCAAAGCGTTCCCACTTTTTGTTTACAATCCTGAACTTATAGGAATTCTGTTCTGTAGGATTATCAAGAGGTTCAATAAGAAGCTCAAGCCTGTCAATTTCAATATTATCTTCTGCTTTACCGGTAATGCTGAAAGTTTTTAAAATATAACCTGTTCTTTCAGGAGAATTAACGGTAATAACAGGAGCCTTTATATCTACTGCTTTTCCAAGTCCTACTTCGCAGGAAGTGAAAAGGAAGAAAGGAAGAGCAGCTGCTGATAATAATTTTTTTATGTTCTTAATCATGTTATTTGTTCTCATACTTTTTTACCTCCCATTAATAATATGTCATTGCTGTTACATAAACAGAACCACCATAATCATTCAAAGGATAAACTCGTGAGTGGTTAGCATTACAGATTAAAACAGCCCAATCTTTTGATAATATTTCGTAAGAAACAAATACAAAATTCTTTCTTGTATTTCCATCTACTACATAACAGTTCTTTGAATACCTTCCGGCATTTGTCGAGTCATTTTCATCGGTAGCATCCTTTAGAGGAAAACCGAATACGCAGGATTGACCACCAGGTGCTGTACCACCTTCGATATTAATAATTCGCGCCTGATTACTTGAAGTTATATAAACAATTGTTTTAAAGATTCCTTCATAACCGTTTGCAGAATCTGTAAAACCAGATTTTGTTGCATAAGCAGTAATATAATCTTTTCTTGCTGCTGTGTAGTTACCGTCACCTACAATAATGTCTGAATTTGCAACGTAAGTAGTTGCACCACGCTTATTAATATTTGCAGTTGTAATATCTGCAAGAATCTGCCTTGTGTATGTATAAGTACCGCTAGCATTACCTGTAGTTGTTGTTCCACCGGCAGCATTATAAGCTACACCAGCTGGAGCAGTTGAAGTCCACGCAGTTCCGTTTATTCCAAGCTTAGAATACTTGATAGTTACAGCAGGAGTTTCACAGTCAATTCTTGCCCGTACATATCCTGTCGGGGCAATTGCGGCAGAAGTATTTGCTGCAGGGTTAGCATTCTTATATTTTCCTTGGTTTTTAGTAATATCTGTATACGCACTTCCATCAGCGTTAGGTTCATGTGCACCCCATCCGTGAGTATAGCGGTCTACACGAACAACTGGTTTTGCAACATTATTACTCCAGAAAGAATAAGATCCGGCAGTAATTCCGCCAAAGAAGTTTTCTGCATTATCGCGGAAGGCTGTTGCCGGAATAATCAAATCCCATTCACGGCCATCCTCTATTGCTTCAGGGAAGGTAATTTCAACCTTATTTCCCGTAATCGTTACATAATCCGAAGCAACGTCTACCTTGTGCTGGTGATAACCAACACTTTCGAGTGCAGAACGAATTTGAGCTACAGTTACCGTAAAGGTTCCGCTATCTGTACCATCATTCAACGAAGCAGAACCGGAATAAAGTCCAAGGTCATAAGCAAGTACAAATTTAGTATCTGTATCCGGTACATAATAAGAACCGTCAACCTTAAGACCATGTGTTATTCTTCGGTAAGGACCAACTTCAATACCTGTACGACCGTGCTTTAAGTCATCACCGTCGCTGCCCATTTTTCTTACGATTGTCTTGTTTGCCGCACTCATCTTATTGTAATACTTTAAGAATTCATCATTTGTCATTACGGCAGGAATTGCCCAGTCACCCTTACGCTGAAGAATGATATAACCTGTTTCCTTAAATACATTTTCATTAAAGGTCAGAGTAACTTTAAAGTTTGCATTATTTGTAATTGAACTTATTGCATTATTCACCGGAGAATAAGTAGAAATTGTCGGAGCAACACCGTCAAGGACAACACCTGTTCGTTTACCGCCGGCTGTTGAATTCAAGATTGCACAGTTTGTCGGAGTAAGCTTCTTTGGTGTAGTGCTGAATGCAGGTTTGTTTCCATAATGATCTGTTACACTATCTGCAAAGGCAATTTCTTTTATTACGACACCATTAAAGTTATCTGTTGTACCTACAGTATAGCTGAACTCAAGGTGTGATGATTCATTTCCTGATGGAACCGTAACATTAACTGTCTGTGTTAAAGAAGAGTTTGTATTGGAAGCAAATGTCAGAACTAAATCCGTTGCATTATTTACCTTAATCTGATCGTTAAAGTCTATTGCAAATTTAACCGTTGTTCCGGCATTATAATAACCGTCCGGTAAATCAATACCAAAGTTTGAAACATCCGGGAACAGGTTATTGATTGTTACCGTCTGTTTTGCAGAATTAGCCGATTTATTTCCCGCTTTATCTTCCTGATAACTCATCAAATCATAAGAACCGTTGCCTAAAGTTTTCTGAGCGTTAGTTGCAGAAGAATAACCTGTCCACGAAATTCCGCCGTCCTTTGAGAAATATCCAGTACCGCCTGATTCAATATTTGAAAGAGCTATTGTCTTTTCTTCATTATAAGTTCCTGCAGCAGGAGTAATCGTAGGAGCGCTTGTAGGAGCAGTATAATCGATTACAACACTTGAATTTCCTGATGCATTACCTGAAAGTGAAAGTGAGTTTCCTGGAGAGTCCTTTATAAGACCAGGAGAAGTAAAGGCATACGATGCGGCCCATTTAAGTGTTCCCTCTGGATCTGATGTTGTAACTGAATGCTTGAATACAATTTCGTCTTCGTTCCAGTTTTCAAAAGTGAAGCTTACGTTTGTATTATTCACTTTTAAGATAAGAGCTGGAGAACCTTCGATTCGGACTGCTTCAGAAAATTTAACTGTAGCACGGATTACTTTATCTTTCGTACAGTAATTGTTTCCATCCGCAGCAACTACTGAAACACTGTTGATTACAGGCGAAACACCATCAAGCTTTATTGTTTTTGTATCACTGAAGATAGAAACCCCGCTCATAGAGGTAAAGATGTTGTTTTCACCAAGCTCAGTTGCTTTTATAGTTGCACCACCCGAAAGAACATTTTCACTTGTCGTATCAAAGCCTGTACATAAAAGCTTCTGTGACTCAGCGCCTTCAGGTACGGTAAACTTAAACTGAAGTGTATTCGAGCCTGAACCGCTTTCATAAGCAGCATATTTAAATGTACTGTCTGAATTACTGTATTTTAATCTGAGCTTTGGAGTACCGGTAACCTTAACCTGTTTTGTAAAGGTAACCTTAAATCTGAGGATATCACCCTGCTTATAAGTTCCTTCACCCTTATCTACTGTAATTGCAACAGGAGCAGGATTTGTACTTAAAATAACAGTTCGTTCACCTTCACCTTCACCACCGTTTCCAAGCTTATCTGTCGCATAGAAAGTAAATGTCGGCTGCGATTCCGTTGTTGTCCAGGTTTTCAAGGTTGCTTTTGGAATTGTAAGCGTTCCAACCCCTGTAGTTGCATTAACAGAAATTTCACCACTCTTTACAACCCACTGGTAGTTCTGGGAACCGATTTTTGTCGTTACCTTATATTTGCTTGTATCAATTCCAAGTCCTGAATCCTTAGATGCCTTGAACTGGATCGTAAGGTCATTTTCCTCGAAGTTATGAACTGCAAGCTGTTTATTTGGAGAAATAATATCTATACCAGGTCTTATGTTGTCACCGAGAACTATAAATGGTTTATTAACATCGTTTCCGTCCTGGTCACGAAGGAAGATTTCAAAATATTTTGTTTCTTTTGCGGTAGATGTTCCGTTCTTGTTCTTGAAATCTGACAGAAGCTCCATGGAAATTTCAAACAACTGTTTTTTCCAGGTGCCCTGATCTTGTGCTGTTCCGAGTTTTTTATACCATATAACTTCATTTGTACCGGAAATTACCTTCTTAGCAGTAGTATCAGATTCATACTGTGTAAAAAGAGCCTTTGCCCTTTCTGATTTTTTTTCTGCAGTATTATTTAAAGAATTTGAAGGATCATCAGGAATATAAATGATTTTTACAAAGTCAGAACCTTTAGAATCAAGACTGTAACCTGTAATCTTAAAGCTTGTTCCGCTTCCACCGGCTGCAATTTCAGGAATTGTATTCTGCTGAGGAGATTCAATGAATAAAAGCGGTTTACTTGTATCTGTAACCTTTACAGAAACCCTGCGGCAGTTCCATTTTTCAGTTCCACCGTTTTCCTTTGCATCCTTTGCAGCAACATAAAGATACATCTGAGTCGGAGTTCCTGGAGCTGTAATACTAGGGCTGTCCTGCTGTGTAATTTTATTCGGGAAAGATGTTCTTTTTACGATAGGATGCGCTTCTGTAGAAGTTCCGCCAAATATTGTAGTTCTGGTCGATGCATTGGAAATAATCGTAGCTTCGGAATAATTAACAGATGTATCGGTAAGTGCTGCATAGTATTCAGAAAGTCCGTCATCATCAAAAATATCAAGAGGGATGGAACTTCCAACGCTTACAGAAAGCTCACCGTTTACTATATTATTAATCTGGAAATTTGGTTTATCACTTTCAGGCCACCAGAGGAAATATGCTTCTGTGTCACCTTCGTTTTCGTTATAATTGTCGGCACTGTCATTATCTTTCGAGTAATATTTAACCCTCATGTAATGCTTACCGGTGCCTAGTCCTGCAGCCGAAAATTCACTGTGAGTAAACATAAATACCGGTGAATACATTGATTTTCCTTCACCAATATAATTGATATCTGATGGACGTGCAGTAACAGTTTTCTGGAGTTTAGGAGTCTGGTAACCGTCTTCATAAAGCTTTATGGTAATAGTATCGATGTTCATAGCATCATAAAAGCTTGCATGAATATATACAGTTTCATTCTGCGGAACATCCTTGTTTACCGAAAGCGTATAGTCAAGATTTTCGAGATATTCTTTATCCTTTAAATTAACAGGTTTATTATTTCCGCGTTCTACATACCAGCCAGAGCCTTCCGGAGCGTGTTCATCTACAAGAAGCGTGATGTTTCGTGCAGATTTTGTCGAACTGTTTCCGAACTCATCATAGGCAGAACAAAGGAAAGTAATTTCTCCTTCTTCTTCCTGAACCAGATTCATTTCGAACTGCCAGTCATTTCCTGATATCACAGCGTTTCCGTAAACTTTTCCGGATTCCTTGTTAGAAACAACAACCTTCGTAACTCCCTTATTATCCGAACAAGTACCGCGCAGAATAAAATTCAAAGGCTGATAAGAGAATTTTTCAGGAGAAGTAATAGTAAGAACTGGTGCTTCAAGATCAATCTCTTCACCAAGACCTGTTTCACATCCTGTGAACGTAAAACAGCCGATAATACATGTTAATAATAATACTCTTTTAAATACATTCATAGCACTACCATTATTGATTTAAAATGACTAAATTGCAAATTCTTTTTAAGAAATTTACACTTTTACACTTAAATTTTCGGCATAATGAGGAAATTTCAACACTTTTTTCCGGAAAGAGTCTGAATCTGATTAAAATTCAAAATGTTTTACGTTAAAAACACCGTTCTGCTGATCTATCGTTAATAAAGCAAACTTTCTTTTTCCAAGATAACCCTTTACTCCTGTTTCTTTAAAACACCCGTGATCGTATTCCCAGCCGGTATGAAAATGCCCCGCAAAAACATGCTTTACGTTATTCTTTGCAAAAAGACTCAAAAGCCTGTCTGCTTCATCGGTATTCTGAATTGCAAAATAAAAGGCGTTATGCTCGTACAAAGGATAATGATTTATAACTATTTTTACACAAGGATCATTTTTCATTTCGTACTCAAGATTCTTTATCTGTTTTGTACCAAGTGAACCACTCGCAGAATCAAGAAAATACCAGCCTATTTTTTTATCATCACTGCCGGTATAAAATCTGTAATAAGATGTATATGGAACAACCTTCGTTTTATAAATATTCCATCCGTCATTAAAAAGATCATGATTTCCTAAAATCGAATAAACCTCGAAAGTGTCATTGCTGTTTTTTTCAAGGGCAATCTGCTTCATTGAATTACATAAATCCAGAAAATCACCATATTCTTTTTCTGAGGCAGTTTCTGTCATGTCACCGACATTGATTGCAAACAAAGGATGAAGGGCTGTATCTGAAGCTTCACATAATTCTTCAAAAGCCTTGAGAAACTGTTCATCTGAGCGCTCACGAGAGGAGCCGAAATGGATGTCAGAAACCAATATAATGGAATAAACTGAAGCAGCCTGTTCATCGGTAACAGGATTTGCGATTGTTTTAATCTGTGCTGAACGTTCATTTACCCCGTGTTTTCTGTACAAAGCCTGTGTTAGTCCGTATTTGCATGATGTAAAAAGTAAACATAAAATCAAAAATAAAAAAGATTTCTTCATTATAATTTTACTCCTGCACCAATTACAATCTGGAAGGTTTCAAAATATGCAGATAAAGTGAACATATCTACATAGCGAACTTTTAACTGATTGAAAAAATAAAGCTCTTCAGAAGCCCTGTATTCAAAGTTCAAGGCAAAAACCGGAACTAAGAATCTCGGATAATAAAAATAATCAAAAGAAGAAACCGAAACATCAACCGCAAACGATTGATTGAACTGTTTTCTGACTGATACTGCAAAATGTCCGTCATTAATGCCGAACGGTTTTTCAATTCCGCTTATCATACAAAGCTTGAAAAGATAATACAGGCTTATGTCTAAAAACCATGAACCGGCAAAAACAAATTCAAAATGAGGACCAATCATAAAATCCATCTGATTGCTTACATCATAAAGATACCGCCAGTGAAAAAACTGTTCTGCCGCAATGTTGAACTGGAAAATATCCATATCGATTATTGAAGGAACTGGACGATAAACTGCATTTTCCGTAAATCCTGTAAATCCGCCGTTTATATTAAAGCCCGCTTTTAAATCGACCGTCTGTTTTTCTGTAAAATTAAAATCTGTTTTAAGGACACCTGATATTTCAAAATGCTCTTCGGCGGCAGTAGAAGGGATGAAAAGCGTACCTGCAAGCTCCAGATAATTTTCTGCAGTAAGCACAGACATCAACAAAAGCAAGAAGGCTGATAAACCCAGTCGTTTCATAAAAACCTCTTTATTTTATGAGAAGTCCTGCAAATGCTTCTAAAGCACCATCCATCTTTCCGCTGAGCACGGTTTTTGCAAGCACCTTGCCAAGCTGTACACCTTCCTGATCAAAGGAATTTACGTTCCATGCAAAGCCCTGGAACATTACCTTATTTTCATAATGAGCAAGAAGCGCACCAAGAGATGCAGGATCAAGAGTCTTTCCATAAATAAGACTTGAAGGACGTTCTCCTGAAAATGCCTTGTTCGGATTATCATCTTTTTTACCGCAGGCAAAAGCGATTATCTGTGCAGTTACGTTTGCACAAAGCTTAACCTGACTTGTAGAGTTTTCAATTACGACATCATCACCTGTCTGATTTTCCTGAAAAGCGATGAACTGAAGGGGAATAATATCCGTTCCCTGATGAAGCAGCTGATAGAATGAATGCTGACCGTTTGTTCCCGGTTCGCCGAAAATTACAGGACCGGTAACATAGTTCAAAGGTTCTCCGTCGCGGTTTACAGATTTTCCGTTTGACTCCATATCAAGCTGCTGAAGATGGGCTGGGAATCGTGAAAGCGCCTGTGAATAAGGAAGGATTGCAGTTGAAGGATAATTCTGAACGTTTCTTTCATATATACCGATTAATGCATCCATTAAAGCGGCATTCTTTGTAATATCCTTATTCAATGAAAGTTTATCTTCTTCTAAAGCGCCCGAAAGAAAATCTGCAAATACAGAAGGACCAAAAGCAAGACTAAGAACTGCACCGCCTACAGCAGAGGTTGATGAATAACGTCCGCCGATATAATCATCCATATAAAAAGCAGCCATATAGTCAGGATTGTGGGCAAGCGGTGATGTTTCTGATGTAACTGCAATCATATGTTTTGAAGCATCGCAGCCGGCTTTTTTTATAAAATCCTTTACGAAGCATTCATTGGTTAAAGTTTCAAGTGTCGTTCCAGATTTTGAAACGAGGATAAAAATTGTCTTTGAAATATCAATTGATTTACATACAGAAGATGCATCGTCGGGGTCAACGTTAGAAATAAAATGAGCCTGCATTTTGAATGTATTGTTTTTCTTTGCCCAGTTTTCAAGAGCAAGATACATTGCACGAGGACCTAAATCAGAACCGCCGATTCCAATCTGACATACGGTTGTATATTTTTCGCCCTTTTCGTTCACGATTTTTCCTGAATGAACATCGTTCGCAAAATCAGCAATCTTTTTTACCTGTTCGGCATAAAAACCTTTTTTATTTACACCGTCAACAATAACATCCTTTCCGAGCTGACCGCGTGCAAGCTGATGAAGAACCATTCTTTTTTCACCGGTATTGATTACAGAACCGTTAAGCAGATCTTCATATTTTTCTATAAGCTGCTGTTCCTGTGCAAATTCTGCAAAAGTTTTGATTATCTGCTCGTTAACCTGTTTTGCGGCATAATTGAAGGTAAGACCTCCGCCCATTTTAATATTATAATCATTTACTCTTTTTACAGCATCCGGAGATGATAACTGTTCCTTTACACTTACCATTCCTTTTAAAGACATTAACTTTTTCCATGAAGCAAGTTTATCTGCATTTGACCATGTAATCATAAAGAACCTCTGATATGTATGAATATGCGCATAGTATAGTGATTTTAATGCTTTTAGTCATCATCCTTTAATTTTTGAAACATTTTAAAAAATCATAAATTTTAATGAAATAGGGGTTTTTAACCTTGACAAAAAAAGCAACAAGATTAAAATTATTATTACTATGGACTTAAAAACAGTATTAACAACAGACACAGTAAACCTTCACTTAAAAGGAACTACTAAAGAAGAAATCGTAGATGAGATGCTTGATGTCTTATTCAAGGCCGGAAAGGTTACAGATAAAGCTGCCGCAAAAGAATGCGTACTCGACCGCGAAAGAAAAATGTCTACAGGAATGAAGCATGGTATTGCAATTCCACACGGCAAAACAGATACAGTTACAGATTTAGTTGCATGCATTGGTATATCTGACAATCCGGTAGATTTTGACTCATTAGATCAGGAACCATGCCGGATTTTCATTATGACACTTTCACCTGTAAATAAAACAGGTCCACATCTTCAATTCCTGGCAGAAGTCAGTTTACTTTTCAAGAGCCCTGAAAAACGTCAGGAAATTCTTGATACTCAGGATAAGGCTGAAGTTATCAGAATCCTTACAGAGTAGAAATCTTTTGAAAATAAAGATTGCAGGAAGAACGGTGGCTCATTGATTTTTGAGTTCACCGTTTTTTTGTTTATACAAGGTACAGAATGAAATTAGAACAACTATTCAAGGTAAAAAACAACAGTTTATATAGAATTGCAGATGACAGCCCGGTAGATTTATCATCGCTCGAAAAAATACAGATTAAATGGTCCGAAGCAGAACTCGAGGATGAGCTTTATAACGAAGAATATCTTGCTGAATTAAGAAACAGACTGAAGCTTCTTGATGAAGAAAACAGATTTGCCGTTCTTATTCCGGTTGTAGACAAGGAATTGAAATCTGAAGAACAGGCAGAGCTTTTCATAAATGCATTCAATCACACTGCAAGAAGAATAAAGGACTGCGTGAGCGTTACCGGATTTTTTATTCCAGAAGAAATACAAAGGATGAATTTTACCGGAAGATTTATAGAAACACTTTCAGTAAAGCATTCACAATACGTGTATTTTACCGGTGACAAAAATGCAGAATCTGATTTAGTCATTTTATAGAGGACGCAATGCCGAAAAAAACTGAAGACAGGACATTTTCAGCTTCTTGTTTTATCATTACAGTTATTTTCATCATTTTTATTGCAGCTGCAATGGCAGTTTATATATACGTTCCTTCCATGGAAAAAGAAAATCCTTTTCCGGCAAAGGTTACCTTCAGCATTCCCCTTACAGAAGAAGCAGAAAAAGAGCTTGAAGATAAAAACACTTACTTTACCGAAGTTTCTTTTGCTGCCTTCAACAACACATCAGACAAAGGATTAACCTTATACCGTTCATCCAGATCAAGAAGCTCCGTAATCACCTTTTATACCAGAATTACCGGTAACAGGGAAGTTGCAGTTGCCATTCTTTCAGAAGCAGAAAAGAACAATATCCCTGTTTCCCTAGCCTTTGCACTTGCTTGGACAGAAAGTAAATATAAAATTACGGCAGTTGGTCATAATCTTAACGGAACTACAGACCGGGGATTGTTTCAGTTAAACAGCGCATCTTTTCCTCAGCTTACGGAAGAAGATTTTTTTAATCCAAGGACAAGTGCCAGATATGGACTGGCTCATTTAAGGATGTGCATGAAGATGGCAGGAAATGAAGTTACCGCTCTTGCGATGTATAATGCAGGCTCAGGACGTGTACGTTCAAACATGACTCCGCAAAGCACCCTCAATTACATAGGAAAAATCATTTCATATCAGAAAAAAATAGACGATTCCTTTATTCAGGAAGTAGTGACCTTTTACGAAAGTCAGATTGCCCCGGGTGTAAGTTCATCCTTTGTCAATGATTTAAAAGAAGATTGACAATATATATATATATATATGATTAAATTATCAAAATTTTTTTTAAAAAGAGGTGCTATGAATGAAAAAAATCACTTTTAGTATTATGGCTGTATTGCTTGCAATACTTTTAACAGGCTGTATGTTTAATACACCTGCAGCAACCTTTACAATCAAAAACAATACTTCAAAGGATCTGGTTCTTAATGTAGATTACAATGAGAAATTTTCAAAAGAAGTATTTATTGTTGAAGCGGGTAAAACAGTTAAAAAAACAATTACCGGCGGACTTATGAAATTCCAGCTTAAGGACGACTGCGGCGGAGCTCAATTATATTGGATGGATAAAGAATCTTTTGATGCTAAAAAAACAGCAATGAAAAACTCTTCATATGACGGCTATAAAAACGCTAATGATTATGTAGTTTTAACAACTGATAATACGGAATATCCAAGACCTGTTTTCCAATCTACACGCGATGTTTCTGAAAGTTATACTATAACCTTTACAGAAAATGGCAGTAATATAACTTCAGAGCTTAAGGCAAAATAAAACAATTTATTTTAAGTTACAAAAGGAATCCGTTACAGCGGGTTCCTTTTTTTTGTGACCCGACAATCTATTTTTTCTGTTAAATTTTTAACAGTATTTGCATTTTTTTACAAAATTCGTTAGAATTCAGCTTAAATTCATACTTTTACTCTTGAATTTATATTCCATTTAATAAGGAGACCCCATATAATGACCACAGTTGTAATTCCAGAAGCTACCAGAAAGCGTATGCTGCTTCTGCTTAATCTGCTCGGTGTCTGGCCTAAGGATAAAATCACTTCGGTGGACATTAGCGGACAGACTGGCTGGAAGGATTCGTTGATTCGTCACGATCTCTGGCTGCTTGGGTACAACAAAGGAGTTTCAAACGGGTACCATACGGTTGACTTGCAGAAGGCAATAAACCAGGCACTCGCTCTTGAACAACAAATTACAAATGTCTGCATAGTTGGACTTGGGCGACTTGGAGCCGCTCTTCTGGATGAATCGCTTGTAGAAGGCAGCAGTTTTGTAATTAAGGCAGGTTTTGATTCCAACGTAAACCGGGTTGAAATCCTGCGTTCGAACTTTCCGCTCTACCCTGCTCACGATATGAACTGGGTAATAAAGCAGGAAAAAATAACTCTCGCAATTCTTGCAGTCCCCGAAAAGGACGCTCAAACCATTACCAACCGCCTTGTTGGTGCCGGAATAAAAGGAATTGTGAACATGACACGTGCGGTGCTTAAGGTGCCGTCGGATGTTAGGGTTGAGAATTTATCTATATTAAATACATTGAAACTATTAAACAGGTGCTAGAAATCAGGTTCTAGGTTCTAGGTTTTAGGTTCCAGGAGATGAGGGTGAAAGTCTTCCCCCTGGGTTCAGCCCTGCGGTCTTCACCGCACCCCCTTCGCCTAGGGGCTCTGCCCCTAAAACCCCTAGAACCTAGGACCTAACACCTAAAACCTAATAAAAGACAAAGGAGTCGACAAACATGGCAAGAGTGTACAATTTTAGTGCAGGACCAAGC
Organism: Treponema sp.; assembly: GCA_017548565.1. GTDB lineage: Bacteria > Spirochaetota > Spirochaetia > Treponematales > Treponemataceae > Treponema_D. The sequence goes on along the minus strand of JAFYZU010000009.1, from coordinate 31,248 downwards.
TGCCTGCCGGAAGAGGTTTTGAAAGAATGTGCTGCTGAAATGCTTGATTATCAGGGAAGCGGTCAGTCTGTTATGGAAATGAGCCATCGTTCTAAGAACTATGAGCCAATCATTCAGGATGCAGAAGCAATGGTTCGCAAGCTCATGAATGTACCGGATAATTACAAGGTACTTTTTGTACAGGGTGGAGGTTCCACTCAGTTTGCCATGGTCGCAGAAAACCTTGGTATCAAAAATAAAAAAGCTGCTTACATCGAAACTGGTGTTTGGGCAAAAAAAGCCGCTGCCGAAGCTAAAAAGCTTGGTATTGAAGTTGATGTAATTGCTTCTTCTAAAGATAAGAACTATTCATATATTCCAAAGGTTGAAAAGATTGAAGGCGATTATGATTACGCTTATATCTGTTTCAACAACACAATCATGGGAACTCACTACGAGTACATTCCTGACACAGGTAATATCCCACTCGTAGCAGATATTTCTTCATGTGTTTTGAGCGAACCACTTGATGTTACAAAGTTTGGTCTGCTTTTCGCTGGTGCTCAGAAGAACCTTGCTCCTGCTGGTGTTACTCTTGTAATTATCCGCGAAGATTTGATTCCTGAACCAGAAAACTGTCTGCCGGGAACTCCAACAATGCTTGCTTACAAAACACATGCAGACAACGGTTCTATGTACAATACTCCACCTTGCTATACAATTTACGTATTGGACAAGGTTTTGCATTGGATCGAAGCAAATGGTGGTGCCGCAGGAATGCTCAAGCGCAACAAGGAAAAGGCTGATTACCTTTACAACTATCTTGATTCATCTGATTTCTATCATACAACTACAGAGATTGGAAGCCGCTCACTTATGAACGTTCCTTTCCTTACAAAATACTCTACTGCAGAAACAGCTGCTGCCGGCAAAAAAGACGAAGCAGACCGCACTGATGCAGAAAAAGCCGCTCTTGCAAAAGAAAAGGAAATCAACGACAAGTTCGTAAAAGAAGCCAGTGCCGCAGGTCTTGTAAACCTCAAAGGCCACAGACTTGTTGGTGGTATGCGTGCCTCTATTTATAATGCAATGACATTGGATGGAGTTAAGGCACTTGTTGAGTTTATGAAGGAGTTCGCTAAAGCGAACTAGGTTATAGGTGCTAGGTCCCAGGTGCCAGGGGTTTTAGGGGGCGGCCAGCCACCTAGGCGAAGGGGGTACGGTGAAGACCAAAGGGCTGAACCCAGGGGGAAGGCTTTCCCCCTCTACATTCCTGGAACCTAAAACCTGGAACCTATATCAAAAGGAGATACATTATGTTTAAAATACAAACACTTAATAAAATTGCAACTGTAGGTCTTAACCAGTTGGACCGCGATAACTATGAAATTGCTACAGACATCAATAATCCGGATGCTATTCTTGTTCGTTCTGCTGATATGCATGAAATGCAGCTTTCTGACAATGTAAAGGCTGTTGCCCGTGCTGGAGCCGGTACTAACAATATCCCTATTCCTGCTCTTACAGAAAAGGGTGTTGTAGTATTCAATACTCCAGGTGCAAACGCTAACGCTGTAAAAGAACTTGTTATGCTTGCCCTCCTCCTTTCTAGCCGCCCTGTAATTGAAGCTAACAAATGGGTAAAAGGCTTGAGCGGTAAAGGCGACGAAATTCCTGACCTTGCAGAAAAAGGAAAGAGCCAGTTTGTTGGACCAGAACTTATGGGAAAAACACTTGGTGTAATTGGTCTTGGTGCTATTGGTGATATGGTTGCTAACCTTGCACTTCACTTTGGTATGGAAGTTATTGGTTATGATCCGTTCCTTTCTGTAAACTCTGCTTTGAAGCTTGATAAAAAAGTTCAGATTGCAGAAACATTGGACAGCCTTTATGCAAAGTGTGATTACATTACAATCCACGTTCCACAGACAAACGACACAAAGGGCATGATCAACGCTGCAGCAATCAAAAATATGAAGGACGGAGTCCGCATCATCAACATTGCTCGTGGTGGTCTTGTAAACAATGCAGACATCATTGCTGCTTTGGACAGTGGAAAAGTTGCAGCACTCATCACAGACTTTGCTGCAGAAGAATTGCTTAATCATCCAAAGGTTGTTTGTATGCCTCACCTTGGAGCATCTACTCCGGAAGCAGAAGACAACTGTGCTGTTATGGCCGCTGCTCAGCTCAAGGACTTCCTCGAGTTTGGAAATATCGTAAACTCTGTAAACTTCCCAAAAACTGTTACAGACAACCCTATTCCAGCAGGCGGAACACGTCTTTGCATCAGCCACAAGAATATTCCTGACACAATTTCTAAGTTCACAACTATTCTTGGTGAAGCAAAGCTCAATATTTCATCTTTCATCAACCAGGCCCGCGGCGACGTAGCTTACAACATCATCGACGTAGACGGTGTAGTAACAGACGACATCATCGAAAAGCTCAAGGCTTGCGATACTGTAAATAGAGTTAGACCTATTTTCGGTTAACGAAAGATTGATATAATAACTGTCAATACTATAAGAAACGGCTGTATTGGTTTTATAACCTGCAGCTGTTTTTTTTATTTATATTTATTGAATAATTCACTGATTTTCCGCTTTTGCTACGATAAGTAGCATAAAAAATCATTTTTGTAATGCAAAGTTTCTGTTATAATTTATGAATGAGGCTTAAGATGACTTCAAATAATAGTCATATACAAGTTCGTCAAGGCACGCTTTGCTTAAAACCTTGACATACTTGTTTAATGGCTTTTCCAAGGAGGATAAAGCACATTATGAACTTTGCAGAAAAACTTAAAGAACTTAGAAAACAGAAAGGTATTTCTCAAGAACAGCTTGCAGAGAAAATTTATGTGAGTCGTCAAGCCATCACAAAATGGGAAAGCGGAAACGGCATTCCGGATATTGAAAATCTGATTGCAATTTCCAGCCTGTTTAATGAATCACTTGATTCTCTTTTGAGTGAAGAAAAAAGCCTGATTTCCAAGCATGATTTTCTTTATGAAAGCCGTACCGAATATGACCTTGACTGCCCGAAAAAAATCGATTTGAAAGTTGGAACTGCTCACGAGGTTATTATTGAAAAAACAAAGGATGAAAAAATCCTTGTGATTGCCGCTTCAAACAAACTGAATTATCTTTCGCAGCAGGTAAAGGTAAAAATTATTGAAGACAAACGACGCATGGATGTTATTGTTAAGCATTCATCGGATTTTACTGATATTGCAGCTCAGGAAAATCTTTTTATTTTTGTAAAGATTCCGGAGCGTTTTGTTGCAGACATTGAACTTTCGGGTGAGCTTGAAAATCTGAAAATCCGCGACATCACTTTTGATGCAATTGAATTTGACGGTAAGGCAAAAAATGTTTTTGTTTCAAATGCAAGAGGTCATGTAGAACTGAACACAAATTCAAATCTTAATGTAGAAGTACGCGAGACAAAGGGTAAGCTTGATTTGAATCAGTTCCACGCAATTTCAAGAATCAGTTTTGCTGAAAATCAGAATTACTATCTTAAAAATGCAGGCCGTTTTACACGTTTTGTAGATGCGGATTCAAAAATCATTTCCGGTAAACGCAATCTTGATGATCCGTCAGAGCCGACAGACCTGATTGTTGAACTTAACGGCTGGAAAAGCGAAGTTCAGATTTTAAAATAAGGAGAAACACATATGTACACATATAAACCAAAAAAATTCTATCTGGCAGTTTTTGCTGCAACCTGGGCCTTCTGGGGCTTTGCAATTATTTTTAATGAAGGAATCTCCAATTTTCTTGGATTATTCCTTGGACTCATTTCACCGTCAGTACTTGCAATTATTTTTGTATTGAGTTCAAAAAGCAATGCGCTCAAAAAGGATTTCAAGCGTAAAATTTTCAATTTCTGGAAATTAAAACCGGGCTACATTCTCGGCGGATATCTTATTATTGCTGCGGTAATCGGCTGTTCAATTCTTATATCACTTTTATTCGGTGAATCAATAGAACAGTTTTCTTTTACAAAAGATTTTTCTTTCAGTGGTCCCGGTATTTTTTCTGCTTTCCTTACAATTCTTCTGGCATCGGTACTGGAAGAAGTTGGCTGGCGTGGTTACGGTGAAGACTCAATTGCGCAGTATCATTCTTGGTTTAAAGAATCAATCATCTTTGGATTTGTATGGGCTTTGTGGCATCTTCCTTTATTCTGGATTCCTGGAACCTATCATTTTGAAATCCGCGAAATAAACGTTATTTACATGATGAACTTTTTCCTTTCTGTTGTACCTATGGGCTTTATTACAACCTGGGTTTATGTAAAGAACGGGCGAAGCATGCTCGCAAGTATTTTGTTCCATCTTTTCGTAAACTTCTTTCAGGAGAAGGTTGCTCTTACTCAGAATACAAAATGCATTGAAACCTTTGTCCTGGCTGTTGCCGCTGCAATCATTGTTCTTACAAATAAAGATATGTTCTTTGAAAAGAGACACGTAGGAAATATTCTGGGCGAATGAAATCCGCTTTAAAATAAGATGCGAAAGGTTTATACTTATTCATTGTAATCATCACTGATTATTCAGGAGGAATCCACAATGAAAGTCTTATTAATCAATGGAAGTCCACGCGCCTCAAGCAATACCCTGCTCGGTATAAAAGAGATGGAAAGAATTTTTACCCGGCAGGGCATTGAAAGCGAAATCATAAACATCGGAAATAAAGATATCCGTGGTTGCATTGCCTGTGGAAAATGCAGTGAACTTGGGCATTGTGTTTTTGATGATATCGTGAATGAAACCGCAAAAAAATTTGAAACAGCCGATGGGATTGTTGTTGGAAGTCCCGTTTATTATTCAGCACCGAATGCCACAGTACAGGCTTTCTTACAAAGGCTTTTCTACAGTTCAAAATTTGATAAAACAATGAAGGTTGGGGCCGGATTTGTATGTGCACGCCGCGGAGGAACAACAGCTTCTTTTGATGTTTTAAATAAGTTTTTTACAATAAGCGGAATGCCAGTTGCTTCAAGTCAGTACTGGAACAACATTCACGGAGGTGCCCCATCGGAAGCAGAAAATGACGCAGAAGGTATGCAGACGTTACGTGTTCTTGCCCGAAACATGAGCTTCCTCATAAAATCAATTGCACTGGGAAAAGAAAAGTTCGGTCTGCCAGAAAAAGAAAAGCATCTATGGACTAATTTCATCCAGAAAGATTTTTAATCCATCGATATTAATACATCAGAACTTAATCCTCAGGAACCTTATAAAATTAATAACGGCACGGATTGCTTCATCACATAAAACTGCAATAAAGACACCGAGCATTCCCCATTTGAAAACAAAAACAAAAAGCGCTGCAAGACTTACTACTCCAATTGTTCCGAGACTCTGTGTAAAAAACATCCATCTGGTATCACCGTAGCCGCGGATTCCGTTACCTACTATAATGTTGCCGGATTTTCCAAACAGATTTACTGCTACAAGAATGATGAAGATTACAGACATTTCAATAACGTCCTTATCTGTAGTAAACAGACTTAAAGTTAATCGAGGGAAAATCGAAATAAAAATCAGTGCAAAGGCAGCAACAAGAAATGACCACTTTATCGAAGTTTTTACAACATCACGGTAAAGCTTGTGATCTTTAGCACCGGTTGCTTCACCCGTAAGAGTGAGAGTGCCGCTTCCTATTGATCCGATTATTACGACAAACAGAATCTCTACGGTAAATACCATGGAATAAATTCCCGCCGCAGTTTCGTTGATAGTATTCAGAATTCTTATGATACAAAGATTTCCGACATTCCATAATAAATCTTCCAGTGCTGTATTTACACCAAGCTTAATTGACTGAAAATATGGCTGTAATTTAGCACCGAGTATTCTCTTTAGTCCAGGACTGGTGAAGAACTTATCTTTTTTTGCAATCGTTACATACAAAAGATAAAAAGCACCGCAAAATTCTGCAATCGTTGTTCCAAGAGCAGCACCGGCAATTTCCATGCGAGGGAATCCAAACTTACCAAAAATTAAAAGATAATCCAAAAGAATATTGAGTCCCGAACGAAGAATGCCGTAAGTAACAAGCGGCTTTGTATAATTTGAAGTCTGGAACACAACACCATACGAAGCGCCGAGTCCAATGATCAAAAATACCGGAGAATAAATTCTTGTATAAGTTACGCAGAGCTTCATTACGTTTTGTGAAACTCCCATCAGTTTAAATACAAGCGGTGTACAGAAGAGCCAGAAAAAGAACAATAAAACCGGAAGCACGCTGTGAAATTTTACCATTGATGCCGCATAATTTTTTGCTTTATCTAAATCTTTTTCACCAACCGCATGACTGATTAAAATTGAAGCTCCGGTCGAAAGTGAATAGATAAATGACATTGTAGTCCACATTGGAGCCGTTGCATTTCCAACTGCGCTCATGTATAAAATATCCATGCGTCCCAGAAAAACTCTATCAATAATCATCTGAACCTGTGAGATAAGATTACTGAGCATAATCGGGACAAAAATTTTTACAAGCTTGTTTTTATATTCTTTTATCATGGTTTTGCCTTCACGGTATTTTTCATCTTAAATACAAATCTTCGAGTTTGTCGCGGCACCGAATGAATTGCTTTGTAAGATCCGGGTCAAAATGACTTCCTGCAGATTCCTGGATTATTTCAAAGGCTTTTTCAAAACTAAAGCTTTCTTTGTAACAGCGCTTACTTACGAGGGCATCAAAAACATCAGCAAGGGCCATTATGCGAGCTTCAAAAGGAATCTGATCACCTGCCAGTTTTTCAGGATAGCCCTGGCCGTTCCATTTTTCATGATGATAGTGAGCAACATTAATCGCAAGTTTTTTGAAATCTTCATCATCAACTTCTTTTAAAACTTCGCCTACAATTCGTGCACCTTCGGCAGAATGCATTTTCATTTTTTCGTATTCTTCGTCTGTGAATCTTCCGGGTTTCTGGAGAATTGCATCTGGAACAGCTATTTTTCCGAGATCATGCATTGGAGCGGCTTTTATAACATCATTACAGAATTTTTCAGAAAGCTCAGAATATTCCGGCTGGATTTTCAAAAAATTCACAAAAATTCTTACACAATCACTTGTTCTTTTTATATGACCGCCTGTTGAATTATCACGGCTTTCGACCATTGTTGCCATTCCGGTTAAAATTGAATTCTGAACAGCGAGCAGTTTTTTATTATTCAAATCAATGGAAGTAATCATGTCATTAAAAGTGTCGGCAAGCTCTCCAAAGGAATCGTTGCTTACAATTTTAACATGATCTGTATAATCACCCTTTTTTACTTTTTCTGTTCCTTCTTTCAGTTTCTTTAACGGTGATGAATAATACTTCTGAAACGTAATAAAGATAACAATATCAAGCAAAAGAATAATAATGAAAAAAACAATAAACCGGATATCTGATTCTTTTAGAGTTGAACTGATACTACTAAAATATGCAAAGCTGATAAAACAAATCGGAAAAACACTTACAGAAATATAAAACACTGTAAACAGAAAAGTGTTCGAAGGTTTTACAAGTCCTGAAGTAGATGCAATTTTTCCTTCAGGAAAAAAGCGCGGAAGAAAAATTTTTCTATGTAAGGTTTCCATAATAAAAAATCCAAGAGTAAAACTAAAAAGGCACTCAAGGATTATGTACATGGCAGAAACAAGTATAATATTTTTTATTGTTATATCAAAATATCTTTTGCTGATTAAAAGGGTTATAACTTCTGCAAGATAATAGTAAATCCATCCGCTTATACTGATAGAGGAATAAGCTATCGGTAGATTTATAAATCGCCTTTGCCTGTTTTTTTCATTCATCGTTAATACATAAAAAACACAACCAAAAACAGGAATTAAATAACAGAAAGAAGTTAAAATATTAACAGCTGTCTGATGTTGCGAAATTAGATTCTGATAGTTCGTAAAATTTTGAGTCTCCATATTTATGGATGAAGAAACTGGAATTTGAGAACCAATAAAGTTTGCAATAAAAACTACTAAACCATATATGAAGGGAATGTACCAGGTGTTTTTTTTATTTAATTCCATAATTAAATTATAACAAATAAATCAGTTATTAACTATTACAAATTTTGCACATAGCTATATAAAGGTTGACAGAATAGCTATTATGTTTTATTATCTTCGTTGGAGGTATGCTATGAACACAGTTCCAATGTATGAAGCTAAAAACAAACTGCCGCTGTTTATGCACCAGGCAGAAGAGACGGGGCCGGTTTTTATTTCGCGACGAAACCAGACTGTGGGTGTGCTGCTCTCTATTGATGATTACCACAGAATAATTGCAAAAGGCCGCAAAGACACAATTCTTGACCGCGCAGCAGAATTCCGCAGAAAAACTGCAGGGCTCTTTACTAATGAAGATATCGATAGGATTTTTGATGTGAGAGATAATACACCAGATACTTATGAATCGCATGTTTTTGATGGAGTGTTTGATGACTGATTATACAGAAGAAGAACCACATTTTCTTTTAGATTCAAATATTGTTTCCGAAATTATAAAACCAGAACCTGACTTCAATGTGATTAAAAAGATTGCGGAGCATAACTCAGATTGTGCCATTTGTACTCCAGTGTGGCAGGAATTATTATTTGGTTTATATCGTTTGCCTGAAGGTATGAATAAAAAATATCTTGAAAAGTTTATTAAAGATGATGTTCATGAAAACTTCAGAATAAAAAACTTTTCAGAAAGAGCAGCTGACATTCACGCCTCACTTAGAGCAAAGCTTGAGCAAAAGGGCCGTCCTACTCAAAAAGAGGACAGCATGATTGCCGCCATCGCCCTTGCAAATCACATGGTTCTTGTAACACGTAATACAAAGCATTTTACAGCAATTCAGGAAGTAAGTGATTTACAGGTTGAGAACTGGTTTGAAGAAACTGTTTAAAAGGAATCATCCTTCTGAACCTGTTCCAGTTTTTCGATTCTTTCTACGAGTGTCGGGTGCGAATAATTCCAGAAGACGTAAAGCTTTGGTGGAATCAGTTCAGAAAGATTTTCGCTGTTGAGTTTGATGAGGCCGGTGATGAGGTAATCCGGTTTACCGCAGGCCTTCGCACCAAAAGAATCTGCCTGATATTCCTGCTTGCGTGAGAAAATATTCGAGACAGGAGAAATGATTTCGCTGACAGCGCCCCAGAGCATTGAAGCAAGGAAGATTCCTATAAACTGAACATTTGCTATGTTTTGCGCTGTGATATTTGAAAAGCCGAATGCGTTATAAAGTCCGGTCAGGTGTGCCATCTTATATAAAAGGAAGGTTACAACAAACTCCATTGGAATCATAATGATAAGGCGCTTTGTGATGTGATGAAGTTTGAAATGTCCAAGCTCGTGACCAAGAACTGCAGCAAGCTCGTCCGGAGTTAGAGATTTTAAAAGTGTATCATAAAGTACGATACGTTTTGTTTTTCCAAAACCAGAGAAATAGGCGTTGCTGTGGCCGCTTCTTTTTGAGGCATCCATCACAAAAAGCCCGCCGTTTTTGAATCCGATTTTTTCGAGAATAGCCATGATTTTATCTTTGGCTTCACCGTCTTCAAGCGGAGTAAATTTATTAAAAAGCGGTGCAATGAATTTCGGATAAACTACCTGCATAATAAAAGTAAAGGCTATCAAAACTGAAGCGAGAATGAACCACCAGCTTGTCTGAAATTTTACAAAAGCAACTGCGGCGATAAAAGTTAAAAGCGAAATCAAAAGCATACTGATAATCATGCTCTTCAGCGTGTCTGCTATCCAGAGCTTTATTGTCATGTTAGAGAAGCCGAATTTCTTTTCGATTACAAATTCGCTATAGAGTGAAAAAGGAATTGCAAGAATAAACGAAGGAACTGCTGTAATCAACATAAAAAGAAAGAAGGCGCAAAAGCTGTTGCTGATTGTTGAAGGGAATCCTGTGATGTTGCAGACAAAATTAAATATAAAAGGATAGAACCCAAAAAGAACAAGTGCGAAATCCAGCGCTGTCGTGAACACCGAAGACACGCAAAACTTAAAATATTTTGCATCTTCGTAGGCGCTTATGTTTTTAAGTTTTTCACTGTCAAAGGTTTGGGCAGCAAGAGGGATTTTTTGAAGAACCTCTGGAATGCTGCCGGCGTTTTTTACGCGTGCTCGATAATCAATAAATTCGAGAAAATGATTGATAAGGAAAGTTGCGACAGTGCCACAGAGAAAAATTAAAACAAATGGGTTAGATAAATTAATTGAAATGTTCATAATCTGATTATACTAAATATAGCAATTTTATCCAATTTTTTAGTCCGTTTTTTTACTACACTTTCCTCAAGAGGTAACAATATGAATAAAGAACTTTTTGAAAAATTTAACTGTGGTAATTTGAAACTGCCGGAAGGGGAAATTCTGTTCAGCGAAATCGGCTGGAACAAACATCCGGTTTTTGAAGGTGTTGAGCTTAAGCACATCATTACTTCAAAACAGACTGGCGGGGATTTCAGCTATCACCTGGTTAGAATTGCGCCTAACAAAAGCATTAAGAATCACATTCACGAAACTCAGCTTGAAACTCACGAGGTAATTGCGGGCTACGGCGAGTGTATTAATAACGGGAAGGCGCTTGTTTACGAGCCTGGTGTGATTTCGATTATGCCTGCGAAGGTGCCGCACGAAGTTAATGCGGGGCCGAAAGGTCTTTATCTTTTTGCGAAGTTTATTCCGGCTTTGTGTTAGATTTCTTGTCGGGCTCTGATGGGGTCGAAGCTTCCTTGTACTCCTTAGGAGTCATGCCTACAATCTTTTGAAAGCATCTGTCGAGGTGACTCTGGTCGCAGAAGCCTGCATCATAAGTTACCTCGCAGACGCTTTTTTCTTCTTCCAGCAGCTTCTGTGCTTTTCGCACCTTGCACTGAATCTGAAACTGATGAGGTGTAAGCCCGTACAGCTTTTTAAATTTTCTGATCAGATGAAAAGGACTGATGTTTGTGTCCTGTGCCATTTCTTCAATCAGATATAGATTTTCGGGCTGGTCGAGGATTGAATCTTTGAGTTCTACAAGTGCGCTGTCAGCTGGTTTGTTTTCTGATTCCGCTGGTGCTGGCGCCGGGGTTGGAACCCGCACGCAGGTAACCAGCATTGAATATCCCTTATTATCAACAGGCTTGATTTCATGAAGAACATCCGGTGAAATCTGAAACTCATCTCCTTCGCAAAAAACTTTTGACACGCCGTTCATCACAATGCAGACTTTTCCCGCTTCAACAATTCCAAGAGTTAAGTGTTCGGCGTGTGTATGGGGCGGATAAGCCTTTGTCCAGCTTTTGTAATGAACACATTCAATGTCGTCATTTTTTTTGCGGTAAGAGATTTCGTTTATCATACTTTCTTTATCACTCCTGATGTTGGACTGGTGCGTTCTGCTGTCAGCGATGCGTTTGTGATTTTTTCGAGAAAGGCTTTGTCGTGACTTACAACAATCATAGCACAATCCAGGGAGGCGAGTGCAGCTTCAAGTGCAAGCACGCTTGTGATATCCATGTGGTTTGTGGGCTCATCAAGAATCAAAAGGGAGAGAGGTCTTTGCACGGCCAGGGCTATCATTAGCTTGCGGAGTTCTCCGGGACTTACCTGCTGTCTGTCGCTTTCGTTGCTTGCCGTGGCCTCGGCACTAAGTCGTGTCGGTTCGCTTCCGAGTCTGTAAAGCGTTGAGAGCACTTCGCCGCGTTCGGCTTCTTCCAGCTGGGAGAACTCTTCAAAAATCTGCCCTCGTTCTTCATCGCTGATTTCCTGCGGTAGATAAAGCAGTTCGTTTTGACGGCCGGCCGCTTCCAGAAGTCCAATCACATGATTTACAAAAAGAGTTTTTCCGGCTCCATTCTGACCGGTGAGAGCGAGCTTTGTACCGCGTTTAATTTCGAGGTGTGGAACTGCCAGTGTGTACGAGCCAGCCTGAATCTGCGTTTCTTCAATAACAATCGGTTTTGAAAAATCAGTATTCTCAACAGAAAAACCTTCCTTGCGGCTCAGGGCTTTTTTTATGTTGTCGCGTTCTGCTTCGGTCTGGCGGATTTGTGTTTCCAGCCGGGCTTTTGCGTCACCTGTGATGCGATCTTTTCCACTGATGCGTGCAACGTCGAGTTTTCGTTTTGCATCGTGGTCATTTGCAGAAACTGTTTTTTTAGAGAGACGTGCTTTTGATTTTTGATTTTCTGATTCGAGCTTTGCACTTCGCTGCTTTTCTGATGCGGCTTTTGAATTCAGTTTTTCCCAGTTTTCGCGTGACTGTGTCTGTCCGCTTTGACGCAGCTCCAGAGCTTTAGTGAGGCCGCAGGGATAGATGTCGCAGGCAATACAATCTCGTCCACCAGAAAAAGCGTGAGACTCGTTATAAAGATAAATTGTCCTGTTGCATAGTGAATCAGCAAAGCCTCGGTCGTGACTTACCATAATGCCCGTGCCATGAAAATCACCAAGGGCGTCTGAAATCATTTTTGTAGTTTCTGCATCAAGATGATTAGTAGGCTCATCGAGCAGAAGCACATTCGGCTGTTCTGCAAGAGCACAGGCAATCTGAATACGTTTTTTTTCGCCGCCCGAAAGTGTGTCATAACGCTCGAGCATTTCTTCCGTTACACAAAGCCGCGAGAAAAATCGGCGGACCTCGTTATCATCAGACCAGAAAGCGGTGTAGAGGTTGTCCGGAATCTCAGCGGTTTCCTGCGGGCAATAAATTGTATTTCCATCACAAGAAATCTTTCCACCGTCCGGCTCAATCAGCCCTGCAATCAGTTTAAGCAGCGTACTTTTACCGCAGCCATTGCTTCCCGCAACGCAAGTCCAGCCATCAAAAAATTGAATAGAGAAATCCTCAAAAAGAGTTGAATTAGAAGATGAATAAGAAAAATTAAGATTAGATATTTGAATTGACATATGGCCTCCTGAATCAGAAGCCGTTGCAGCAAGACACGACCCGAGCGACAAGCCGCCCGAAATAAAATAAAAATGTAAAACCACAACCGACTTCCATATCGAAATTTCATTTGAGAAAAAAATGTGGAAATCAGTTACGTATTTACATTGGGCGATGTCTCCTGAAAATTAATATATTTTTATTTTATAGGAAGATAGAAAAAGATGTCAATTATCAATTGGCATTACAAACAACCCGAAATCCTAAACAATTAAAACCATTAGAGGGAAGATCTTCCCATCTTGCACTAACCTTGCAACAAAACCACTCACCATAGTCTCCTCCGCGGTTCACACGAAGTCTTCCTTCTTCAGGACCAGTCGGATTAGTTTGAGGAGTTTCAGGATATGGAAACCTAAAATTAAACCAATCCCAGCACCATTCGCGGACATTACCAGACATATCATAAATACCAAGTGCATTTGGTTTTTTTGCAGCAACTTTGTGAGTTTTATCCCAGCTGTTTTGACGAAAAATATTCATATAGTACCATGCAACCTCAGAAATGTTGTCGCTTCCAGAATACTTGTAAGGACTTTTATGCTTTCCACCTCTGGCCGCATATTCCCATTCTGCCTCTGTTGGTAAACGAAATCCATCTGCTTCCCAGTTACACTCTATGCAATCCCAGTTTGTGCCTAACCAGACCTTTTCCGGATCATGATATTCAAGACTTTCCCAGTCATCAGGATTTACGCTTCCGTTTAAGGAATAACAGGGAGTGCGTCCTTCCATCATACTCCATTTGTTACAAAATATTACGGCTTCGAACCAGGTTACACATTCAACAGGTTTGGACAGGCCTTTGTAATAAGCGTTGTTGTATTTAATCTTCACTGCATATTCAGGTTTAGGATGAGTCTTCCAGCCCATTGATCCGCCTGTGAAATATGATTCGTTATATCCCATGACAGCTTCAAAAAGTCCTTGAGTAACTTCTGTGCTGAGCATCTTAAAAGAATCCAATGTAACATCATGAAGCGGTTTTTCATAATCATAATTGAAGGGATCCAGAGGTTCGTCATCAATGCTGCCCATAGTAAAAGTTCCGCCTTCAACATAAACAAAGTTCACGCCCGAGGTAAGAGTTTTAGAAATCACAAGATCGCTGTCAGAATATTGAGGCTTTGTATCGCGTGCAATAACAAGGGAGAAGAAAATTAAAAATAAGATGAAAAAGATTCGTCTCTTCATGTTGATAACTCCTTATGTTTATATGATAAAAGGAAAAGTCTTTAAAGCCAAATTTATAATTATTTATCGGTCGAGAGATTAGATATTTCCGGGGAAGACAAATTCCAGATTTTCTTTTGCGATTTCGACGAGGTTGAGAATTGTGGCGACTGGTGTGGCATCGCGGTCGGTGAGTTTGAAGGCTGGGAAAAAGCGAGTGATGTGGAGCGGGATTTTTTTGTTGAGTCGTTTTTCGAGGGCGGCAACCCAGGCGGAAAGTTCGCGCGTTTCTTCTTCGCTGTCGTTTTCTTGGGGGATGATTAAAGTTGTGAGTTCAACGTGACAGGAGGTGGCGGCGGATTTGATGAAATCTTTTACCATCTGAAAATCACCGTCGAGGAAGTCGTGATAGAAGCGCGGGGTGAATGCTTTTAGGTCGATGTTCATGGCGTCGATGTAAGGCAAGATTTCGTTCAGGACTTTCTGTGTTGCAGTGCCGTTTGTTACGAGGACGTTGTGAAGGTCGGCTTCTTTTGAAAGCTTTGCTGTGTCGCGCACAAACTCGTAATCGATAAGAGGCTCGTTGTAGGTAAAGGCGAGTCCGAGGTTGCCGCTTGGGCTGTTGTGGAGGTCCAGCGCGGTTTTGACGATTTCTTCTGGCGCGTAGTAGTCGGCGTGGTCTTTATACTCGAAGGCTTTTTGCGACCAGGAAATGCTTGAGTTCTGACAGAAGGGGCAGCGCAGGTTACAGCCGTAAGAACCGAGTGATAAAATATTACTGCCCGGATGAAACATTTTGAGAGGTTTCTTTTCTATCGGGTCGAGAGTGATAGATGTGAGCCGGCCATAATTCGCGGCAACTATTTGTCCGTCGCGGCAGGTACGACCCCCACAAAAACCTGTTGAGTTTTCTTCTATTTTGCAGTAACGAAAGCATACATCACATACTGGCATAAAATCTCCATGCAACCTCGTCTAATAATGTCTCACAACTTCAAAGCGGAATAAATCAACTTTTTCGTCAGGAGCGATTCCACCCTTTCGTCTTGCAATGTCAATCTGCTGTTCTACGGTGTCTACGCCGTCTAAGTCCGGGAGCAAGAGCCCACGCTTGTAGCCGCTTTGTACGATTACGCCATATTTTTTTACATCAAGTTCTGCAGGTGATTTTATTGGCTCTGCGTCGCCTAAGACGTCTACGTTTATATCCAGATATTTTAATTCGTCTTCTGTGACCGGGTCAAAACGAGGATCTTTTGAAACTGCGCTTACTGCATTGTTTATTATTTCCTGAGCAAGATTTTTTTGAGTAGCAGCAATTGTGCCTATGCAGCCACGCAGGCCTCCAAACTTATGTATGGAAACAAAAGCCCCGGCTTGTCTGTTGAGCAGTTCGTCAGGCACCCAGTCGGGCAGCGGCATGATATCTCTGTTTGTTACAAAGTATTCTGCAGAAGCTCTGGCAAGCTTTACATATGCGTCGGAGTTCTGGCTTTTTACGGCGAGTTCGTCCTGCACCTGCTTGAGGCGTTGTTCCAGAAAATGCCTTCCTGCATCCGGGCCCTTTGGTATAAAAGAGCAGATTCCGTAGCCAACGCCTGTTACGTCCTCGTGTGAATATTGGGTGGCTTCTATGGCCTGCCCGTCGAGTGCACCTGCCATCATTACAAAGGATTTGTGTCCGCACTCTGCAGCTTTTTCGCAGAAGGTTTCATCAAAATCAAACAGTTCTCCAAAACGAGCGCCGGAGCAGACATCCATAATTCGCTTGTCATATTCCGGGCCTTCTTCTGCAAAACCGTATGGTCCGTAAGTTTGAAGCTTGTGTGAAAGGTCACCGCTGGCAACATAGACAACTCTGCGACCAAGCTCTTCAACCACATCCTTAATCATCACGCCCAATTCATAATGCTTCAAAAGGTCATAGCCCGAAAGACCTATTCGCACAAGTTTAAAATCCTTGTATTTTTTTGTGATAAACCAAAGCGGCACCATTGTACCGTGATCAAGCTCAGGTCGTTTTTCACCGAGCGTGCCTGCAGGAAAGTCAGAGGCTTCCGCCTTTTCAGCCAGAAGATTCACAAGCGCCTGGTCATATTCAATATCAAACTTAACCTGAGGCGCACCAAAATCAGCAAAGGAACCACGCGCCCCTTCCCCCGGTGAAATATGAAAATAATTAGAATACATTATGCTATGAGGACTGGAGATAATTATAGTCTCGGGCTTAAGGGCAGCAATTTCATCGGCAACCTTTTCATAAGAGGCAATCGTTTTTGCAACCTGTTTTTCACTACCCCGACCAACATCCGGCACAATCATCGGCGGATGCGGCACCATAAAAGAAGCTATAATCGGCATAAGCACTCCACATTATTCTTCAGCCATAATCCACTGACACATTCCGCAGCCATACATATCATTCGGGCGAGTAACAAATCCAAACTTTTTATAAAACTCTTCCTTGCCCTGCGCTGCCATCAGACTAACCATTTTTTTGTAGCCGGGCTTGAGCTGCCCTTTTATATAATCCATAATATTATTCATAAGTTGACGTCCAAGCCCCTGCCCCTGATAATCCGGCCGAACAATAACATCAGCAATATAAACAACATACCCAAAATCAGTAATCACTCGAGCCAGCGCAATCACCTTCCCCTCTTTCCTAAAAACACAAAGATACGCCGAATGCTTTATCCCTTCCACCGCCTGCTCCATCGGAAACTCCGACCACTCCACAAGCCTGCGCATCTCCATATATTCTTCCGGCGTAATATAATCAGTAACTTCGTATTCCATTCGTCGCCGCCTCCTCCAAAAAATCTTCGCAACGTCTTTTCTATCATAACATGATTTTGGAGATTTACAATGGATTATAATTGTCTTTATTTTAAATAATTATTATATTAAATATGTAAAGCTACCGCACAGAAGGTCATTTCCAACAACTTATCCCCATTTGTTAGTATGTGTGGTTATAATTCTCGGGGGCACAGCCCTTTCTAATATCTTTTATTTTTCTTTACCATAATTCAGGCCCGGGGTTGGACAGGCGCTGAAAACCTAAAAAACTCTTGAGGATGTGGTATGGAAAATGAAATTTCAATTCTAGAAGAAAACTCCATTCGTTCAAAGATTCATGTTATTCGCGGGCAGCAGGTTATGCTGGATTTTGATTTAGCTCAGATTTATGGATATGAAACGAAACGATTTAACGAACAAGTAAAAAATAATATAGAACGCTTTGATGAAGATTTTATGTTCCAATTATCAGAAACTGAGATACAAGAACTTTCAAGGTCGAAATTTTCGACCTTGAAGAGTGGACGTGGCAGTAATATAAAATATGCACCAAAGGCTTTTACCGAGCAGGGAATCTACATGTTAATGACCGTCCTCAAAGGTGACCTAGCCGTTGCCCAAAGTAAAATGCTGATAAGAACATTCAAAGAAATGAAACATTTTGTTCAGAATAATTCTCATATTTTTGTCGAACTTGATGATATAAAAAAGCATCTTTTGGAGTCAGATTTACACCACAAAGAAACTGATAAAAAAGTCCAAGAGCTCTTTTCTTTAATGGATAAATACAATATAAAAGAATCTCAAGGCATCTTCTTTCAAGGACAAATTTTCGATGCCTATGCAAAGTTCGAAAGCTTTCTGGCTGCCGCAAAGAAGGAAATCATACTAATAGACAATTATGTAGACTTGTCCATTCTTCAGCGCCTTGCAAGAAAGAAAAAAGGTGTTACTGTAACAATTTACACCGACCCCAAGACAAAACTAACAGCGCAGGATATTCACACATTCAACACCCAATACCCTACCCTTACTGTAAATCACACAACAAAAACTCACGACAGATTTTTGATTATTGATAACTCTACGATTTATCACATTGGAGCTTCGTTAAAAGATTTGGGTAAAAAGTGTTTTGGATTTAGTATACTGGATTCTAGTTTCATTCCGATGATTTTGGGGAATCTATAAAAGTATTCAATTATAATATGATAAGGGGAAAAGCGAGTTTTGTTATCCAATTATTTTCTATTGGAAACAAAACTCGATAGCGAAGCGTACCTTTCCCCTGGGTTCAGCCCGTGAACGGTCTTCACCGCACCCCTTTCTCCTAGGGCTCCGCCCTAAAACCCGAGAGGAATTTTCAAGGTCAAAAATTTTGACCTCAAGTTTACTAAACACTCAACCCTTGTGCCTGTGCTAAGTCTTTGTAATCCTGTGCACTAAGAACTGTACTAAAGAGACCTACGCTCTCACCTTCGTGTCGATCGATACCAGTATAAGAAAGACTTGAATCTTCATATCGTTTAAAGCTGTAAACTGCCTGATCCATTATGTTTGCATTAAACACATTAAGGCTTACTAACAATTCAAAATCCTTTACAGTTAATCCAGTTACTTTATAAAAGAGCTGAGGTTCAAGCTGTGTTATGACATCCTTTAATGAGTGTTCCCGATAATCACTTAGATACATAAAAACTGGAATGCGAGTTGCAAATTTTATGAGCTTTTCCTGTATCTGTTTCCTAAGACTCTTCATTTCTTTTTCTTCCTGACTTACTTCACGCTTTTCTTCTTGAGTCTGTTCTTTTTCCTGAGTTTTAGCATTCTTGATTTTCTCACTCTTATTAATAATTGTCTCTATTTCTTTGTTCAAACTGCGGAAACCTTCAATTTTCATCAGGGCATCCATTGCTTCCTGATTATCTTTAAGACGCAGTAAAGTTTCATTATCAACATTTACAAGAAGAGCACTTTCCCATCGTTTAGCAAGAAGCGTTGCTGTTGTTCCCGCCATTGCAATATCAAGAATCTCAGCAGCATTTACCTGAGTCATACTAGAACCGTCATAAGCAAGTACCGGTAAAAATTGAATGAATTTTGCAACTTTTACTTCCGGGCTGTTATCCTGACTTGTATCTCCCGTATCTACACTGAGATTTCTTGCATAATCAGAAATCTGTCTAAGCGCTCGATTCAGAGCAAAGTCAAAAACAAAGCATTCTTTTTTTACGATTTCTGTTTCGCCTTTTTCATTTAGAATTGTCCACGGAGACTGAACTCTAAAAGCCGACTGAAAATATGTTTCTGGTGAATTAAGGTTTCTCAACATGAAAATTCCAGACCAGGGTCTTATCGTTACACCTGTTGTAAGCTTTCCACAAGACAAAGTTATAGATTTTGTTTTAAGAGGATTACATTCTGTTCCACTTGTTCCATTTGCAATTCCTTTAAGAACAGGTGGGAGTGCACCAAGACCAATTCCAGCTTTAGTACCCGCACAAACAATTATTTTATATTCCTGATAAAACAGATTTTGTTTTTCTTCCAAAAGATTTTTCATTGCATAACAGGATGCAACATTTGGTAAAAACCATAATGTATGATTCAGAACTCCCATTAAAAGTGTGTCGCTAAAAGGCATAGGTGGACGTTCTGCCCCAAGCTTCAGGTCATCAACTGCAGTCTCGGTAAAAGAACCCCGAATCAAATTGAGCCATTTTTGAACATATTCTTTATGAACATACTGTGCCGACTCTACCTTATTGTTTTCTTTTAACTCTGCACGGAAGAATTCATTTAAATCAAACTCATCATATTCACCCCCCTTTGCAATTTCCTGAATTGAATCCGGAATCTTGTAAGTGAACATAATCATTTTTGGCAGCGCCGCATACGGATTTTCCACGGCTGCTGAACTATCCACGCGCGGTCCCTGAGCTTGTCGAAGGGCCCACTCTTCCTTTGCACGCTGTTCATCACTATATGTCCATGAAAAAATCTGTTCTTCAATAAATTCACCGCTGTTCAAAGCTCTAAATGGAGTTCCTGAAAGATAAAGATAATATCTTGTAGTTATAGGAAGCCAGGTTTCGTCAATGTTATTTCCTAAGTTGTCTGGTTCTGATTTTGAATCTATATCTTCTTCATCTTCGTTTTCAAAAAGATGTTTTGCATTGTCGCGCCATGCGCCAAAATGATATTCATCAAAAATGACTAAATCCCAGTTTGTTGTATGAACCCATTCATTCTTCTCTTTTATTCCACCGTTTTCATTTCGGCCAAGAAAATCCTGAAAGCTACCAAAACAAACAATTGGCTTATCTTTATCTGCTTTTTGATATTGTTCATCAATGCTCGCATCGCCCGTTTCCAAAGGGCGCGCAATAAACTGCCAGCCTCTAAAATCAACATGTCGTAATAAATCATCCCGCCATGCAGATTGAACTGCGGGTTTAAAAGTTAAAATCAGGATTTTTTTGAACTCCATTTTCTTTGCTAGTTGATAAGCAGCAAAGGTTTTACCAAAACGCATTTTTGCATTCCACAAAAATTTTGGAGATTTTATATATCCTTCTTCTGTTGTGCGCTCATAATAATCAGCAGTTTTATTTACAGCCTCTTCCTGCTCCTTGCGCATCTTAAAATCAAGCGAACGATTTTCTAATGCATCACTATGAATTCTTACAGAAATAATTGCATTTTTTATATCATCGACAGTACATCTAAACCATTCTATATCTTTACCATCAGATGTAGAAAGCCGAGGAAAACCACATCGTTCAAGTGCTTTAAAAACATCATGATCCATAAAAGACTCACCGTTTTCATCCAATGCACTTTCTACAAGTACAATTTGATATGGCTTTTCTCCTGGTTTTAAAGTTGGATATTGCTCTGCGACACGCTCTTCGGCTGTTCGAGTTGTAAAACCTACTTTAAGAATGTCAGGCATATTTTTATCGCGGTATGCATAAATGATTGGTCTGCCTTTTGGTTTTTCTGATATATAGTCTTTTGTTGATGCCATTATATTCTCCTTAAAGCAAGGTTATCTTTCAATGTTGCATATCCTTGAATCAATATAATCCCATTCCGCTTTTGAAATACCCCATTTTTTACAGAGTTCTTCATCAGTATAAATATGATCATATTTTTCAAGATTAGGAACAAAGCAAAATTTATTTCTTAGAACATCTTGTGATATAACTGTTTGCAATAAAAGAAATCTAGCTATCTTTGTAAATATATACGATTTATAAGATAAAACTTCTTTTTCTGTATCAAATGCTCCTAGAACAATAAAAGATTCTGTACAACATTCGCCTGGCTTTGCAATTTTTGTATTTCCCTCATAATAGAATCCAATTGGCTTAGTAAAATCTGTTTGCCCTGCAATAGGAGCTTTGGGTGCTATAAATTTCCATTTATCTAATAATTTATTTGAATCATCAACATCTTTTTCATCTGCAAATTTCTTTCCAATTTTTTGGATAAACCAACATGGTATTCCTTTCTCTCGAGGAACATAATTAGTTGGTAATCCAAAAGGTCTTTGTGGCGAAACAACCGATTCTAAAGTCATATCTCTACTTTGTATCGAAAAGATTTTTCGTATTATCGAAATTGATTTATTAAATCGAACAAAAGTTTTGTATTCATTTAATTTTCGTATTTCACAGTCTTTATTATTTTCTATTACATTTATGATTTCACAATCTGATTCGTGATCTCTATCCCATTTGAAATAACAAACTCCACCAGCAATATCAACCCCTGAAAAAACATCTGCAGAATTAGGATAATCTACAAGTTTAATCAAATGTCGATCATTCAACATTTTATTCCTAAAAGAATCTAATCCAAATCCTCCAGAAAACCATCTTGAAGGAATAATCATTATAAGAAATCTTGGATTTAGTTTTTTTGCTTGTTCAATAAAATGATGATATATAGGCTTTGCTTGCCTTCCAGCTCCCCCTGTTTCTAACTGATACGGCGGATTCCCAATAATTACATCAAACTTCATATTTTCTAATTCTCCTGGTATTGCGTTGTGAATAAACTGGTATGCGTGGCGTTCAAGTCCTTCTCTGACTTCATCACCATATTCTTTTTCGCTTGCACCACAGTGAAGACATTTCCCACCTATCCACAGATGTTTTGTTTTTGTATTGTTAAAGAAAATATTTCCCTGGGGATTATCAAATTGAGTTACTGAATATTTACAGTTAGGATATTTAGAACAATAAACACTACGACGACTCAAAAGACTTGTAAGTTCTGTTATGGCAATTCCGTAAAGCTGGGTTTTGAAAATATGGTCTATACGTTCCTGTAAATCAGGAATTTTGTCTTTTAAACCTTTTAAAAGACGCTTGGCAATTTCACGAAGAAAAACTCCACTCTTACAGGCCGGGTCCAAAAACTTTGCATCTGGATTACTAAAGATTTCTTGTGGCAATAAATCGAGCATTGCATTTGCAACACTTGGTGGAGTAAAAACTTCATCATTGCTAAGATTTGCAATACATGTTAGAACATCTGGGTTGTAGGCTTTTTCATAAAGGGAATCTATCATTAGCTTTCTCCTACTTTTCTATAATGGACGAGCGGGTAATCCTGAACGGGTGAAAAGATTTCTGCTTGATTTCCTGAATCTGAGACTAGCTTTGTTTTGTAGTTTTTATTTACAAGATCATTAAAGATAAAGTCGCGGCGTTTTAGCTTTGTACCTATGAGCGACCATTCACTAAAAATTATTGGAGTTGTTTTATCATTTTGATTTTCATCTACTTCTTTTAGACTTAAAGCATTACCTAAAAGAATGTTTCTTTCTAAAATAAAGCGAACAGACTTTTTAGTTTCTTCCTTTTGCTCTGTGGTTAATTTTTTGCAATATTGTTCATACTGTTTCTGCCAAATTTCAAATAGCCTGTTTCGACAGATAGCGGCATTGTCTGCCATTATGTCAACGCCATAAACAGAACTAACTGCAACAACAGAATATTTTTCCCAATCGTTTGGATTTTTTGCATAAGTACGCGAAACAACAGCAAGCTTTCGTTCAAGAATTTCTGCCAGAAAGTTCCCATCTCCGCACGCCGGCTCTAAGAAACGGCTGTCTATACGTTCTGTTTCATCTTTTACCAGATCGCACATGGCTTTTACTTCACGTTCGGCAGTAAAAACTTCGCCTCTTTCTGCAACTCGTTTGCGTGATTTGATTTGAGAAGATTTCTTTACAGATTGTGATTCTCTTACTTTACACTTACTATTTGTAGGCATTAATCATATTTTACATATTGTAAGTGTTAATGTAAATAAAAAACCTACAAAATGTAAGTATGACTGAAAAGGAACTACATGAAGCGTTTGCATCTAATATAAAACGCTATAGAGCAGGAAAATTCACACAAGAAACTCTTGCAGAAAAGATTGGAATTTCTTATCAAGCAATAAATGCTTTTGAAGGAAAGAGGCGTTTTCCCAGCCCTGATACCCTTGTCAAAATCGCCAATGCCTTAAATGTCGAAGTTTATCAGCTTTTCATCCCTCAAGATAAAACTCCTGTCGTAATAGAAGAAACCCCAGAAAATGAAAAAATCCGTGCACAGATGACTGACGAAATTGTTGAAGAAATCCGCAACGGAGTAAATAAGATGCTGGATAAAATAAAAAAAGAGAGTATTTAATCTTCTCCATTGTCTTTATCCCAAAAACCCATTATATTTAAATCGTAAAGCCACCGCACAGAAGGTCATATCCAACAATTATTAGCGTTTGTTAGTATGTGTGGTTATAATTCTCGGGGTCCCTGAGCTTGTCGAAGGGCTTAATAACATCTCTTTTATTTTCTTTACCATAATTCAGGCCCGGGGTTGGACAAGCGCTGAATCTCAAAAACTCCTGGAGGCTATGGTATGGAAAAAGAAATTTCAACCTTACAAATCGAAAACAAAATCTACACCATCCGTGGTGTTAAAGTCATGCTGGATATGGATTTAGCACAAATCTACGGATATACGACAAAAGCATTTAACCAGCAGGTTCGTAATAATATCGAAAAATTTGATGAGGATTTTAGATTCCAACTTACCAAAGATGAAGTTAATGAATTTCTAAGGTCAAATTTTTTGACCTTAGAACAAGGAAAATACTCCAAATACCTTCCCTATGCCTTTACTGAACAGGGAATCTATATGCTTATGACTGTTCTAAAAGGAGAACTTGCTACCCAGCAAAGCAAAGCTCTCATACGAATCTTCAAAAAAATGAAAGATTTTATTCTTGATAATCGTGCACTCCTTGATGGTACAGAACTTGCAAATCTTTCGATTCAGACTGTAAGAAACACGGACGACATAGCCCAAATAAAAGAAACGATGGTCTCTAAAGATTACCTT
Source organism: Treponema sp. (assembly GCA_017548565.1). GTDB lineage: Bacteria > Spirochaetota > Spirochaetia > Treponematales > Treponemataceae > Treponema_D. The sequence goes on along the minus strand of JAFYZU010000009.1, from coordinate 6,921 downwards.
ATGAGTATAATCAACGATTTTTCAGAATTGTCGGCTATACGCGAAGTTCTTGTTCTAAACGGCAAAGCAGTTGAGGCAGATACCGCTTATATAAAAATTTATCAGCAAGCAAAACAAACGATTTATGTAATTGATAATTATATAAACTTAAAAACTCTCACCTTGCTTTCATACGCAAAAACGGCTGTACAAATTATTGTTTTTTCCGACAACATTCACAAAGGACTGAATAGAACTGAACTCTCGGATTTCACAAAAGAGTATCCTAGTATTAAACTTTCATTTCAAAAGACCAACGGCATTTACCACGACCGTTATATTGTACTTGATTACAACACGCCTGATGAAAAAATCTATCATTGTGGAGCCTCGTCAAAAGACTCTGGCAATAAAATCAATACCATAACAAAAATTGAAGATACAAAAGTGTATCATAAGATTGTAGATGATTTGAAGAAGAATCCGATTTTAGTGGTGTAAAAAAAACATAACAAGAAGTCCGTGAAGTCGCATTTTGCGACTTCACGAAAAAACGCCAGCTCCATTGGAACTGGCGTTCATAAGAAAGATTGTCGGGTCAAGCTCGACAATGACATGTGGTGTGGCCCTTCGACAGGCTCAGGTACCGCAGTGCAATCCTCAGGGACCCCGGTGTCATTCCCCGGCTTGACCGGGGAATCTTTTATTTAATCAAACTGTGATATTCCTGAAGGCTCTTAACTCCACCTTCACCACCGTTACCATTCTTAACGCTTTCAATACCCTTAACAGCAGCCAGAGCTCCAGCGAGTGTTGTAATATAAGAAACCTTATACTTCAAACAAGCCTTGCGGATTGTCTTGCGGTCTTCGGCGTAGTTGCGTTTTGCTTTTGGTGTGTTGATTACAAGGCAAACTTCCTTGTTCATAATCAAGTCTACAACGTCTGGGCGGCCGGCACCGATTTTGTTTACAACTTCGCACTTGATTCCGTTGGCGTTGTAGAAGTCGGCGGTGCCTTGAGTTCCAACCAGGGTAAAGCCAAGGTCCTTCAAAGTTTTTCCGATTGTGAGAACTTCTTCTTTCTGGCTTTCTTTGTTGCTCAGAGAGATGAGAACCTTTTTGTTTTCCCAGGCAGCCGGAGCGTGTGGCAATTCAGAACCTGCGGCTTCCTCTGCTTTGTAGAAGGCCAGAGGGAAGGTATCTGCCAGACCAAGAACTTCACCTGTTGAACGCATTTCTGGTCCAAGGATTGGGTCAACTCCAGGGAAGCGGCTCCAAGGCAATACAGCCTCTTTTGCGCCGTAGTAAGGAATCTTCTTGTCTTTGAGGCCGAGTGATTCAAGTGATTCACCAAGCATCATGCGGGTTGCCAGACGAGCCATCTGTGTATCACAAACCTTTGATACAAGTGGAACTGTACGGCTTGCACGAGGGTTTGCTTCAATTACGTAAACCTTTCCGTCTTCGATTGCGTACTGCATGTTCATCAAACCGCAAACGTGCAAAGACTCTGCAATCTTCTTTGTATATTCTTTAATTGTTGCAAGATTATCAGCCGGAATCGAAACCGGAGGAATTACACAGGCAGAGTCTCCCGAGTGAATACCTGCAAGCTCAACGTGCTCCATAACAGCAGGAATGTAAACGTGGGTTGAGTCTGCAAGAGCGTCTGCTTCACATTCAAGAGCATTCTTAAGGAAGCGGTCGATGAGCAATGGGCGATCCGGTGTAACACCAACAGCCTTTTCAACGTATTCTTTCAAAGTAGCTTCATCATAAATTACTTCCATTCCGCGTCCACCAAGAACGAAAGAAGGACGAATCATGATAGGGTAGCCGATCTTATCAGCGCAGGCCTTAGCTTCTTCAAAGTTGATAGCCATTCCGCTTTCCGGCATTGGGATTTCAAGTTTTTCCATCATGTGGCGGAAGAGGTCGCGGTCTTCGGCAATGTCGATAGAGTCGATGCTTGTTCCCAAGATGTTAACTCCGTTTTCCTGAAGTTCGCGCGCAATATTAAGCGGAGTCTGTCCACCAAACTGAACGATAACTCCGAATGGCTTTTCCTTTTCGTAAATCTGAAGAACATCTTCTGTTGTAACCGGTTCAAAGTAAAGCTTATCAGAAGTATCATAGTCAGTAGAAACAGTTTCAGGGTTACAGTTTACGATGATTGTCTCGTAGCCCATTTCCTTAAGCTGCATAGCCGCATGACAGCAGCAGTAGTCAAACTCAATACCCTGACCAATTCTGTTTGGACCACCGCCAAGAATCATAATCTTTTTCTTGTTGTCGGTTGCAACCGATTTGTCCTCAGCATTATATGTAGAATAGTAGTAGTTAGCATTTTCAACACCGCTTACAGGAACAGAAAGCCAAGCTTCTTTAATTCCAAGTTCCTTGCGGCGGTTACGGATATCTTTTTCTGCAACCTTCAAAATCTTTGAGAGGTACTTGTCGCTGAAGCCGTCCTTCTTAGCCTGAATCAAAAGCTTGTCTTCAGGAACGCGTCCAGGGTTCTTAAGCATTTCCTCTTCAAGGTCAACAAGCTCTTTCATCTGCTCAAGGAAGTATTTTTTAACGTAAGTAATTTCATAAAGCTTATCAAGCGAAACACCCTTACGGATTGCCTCGTACAACTGGAAGTAGCGCTCGCTTGAAGCAGTCTTAAGCATTTCGCAAAGTTCATCAGCGCTCTTGCGGTTAAAGTCCTTGGCAAAACCAAGTCCCGAGCGGCCATTTTCCAAACCACGGATAGCCTTCTGGAAAGTCTCTTTGAAAGTCTTACCGATAGACATAACTTCACCAACAGCCTTCATAGAAGTACCAAGAGAATCTTCAACACCACGGAACTTTTCAAATGCCCAGCGTGCAAACTTCAATACAACATAGTCGCCGTCCGGAGCTCCACCCGGAGTATATTTTTCCAAAGTACCATCGCGCCAGTAAGGAATCTCATCAAGCGTCATACCAGAAGCCAATTTTGCAGAAATCAGCGCAATTGGGAAACCTGTAGCCTTAGAAGCCAAAGCCGACGAACGAGAAGTACGAGGGTTAATTTCAATAATAACAACACGACCGGTTTTTGGGTTATGTGCAAACTGAACGTTAGTACCACCAATAACACCAATCGACTCTACAATCTTAAATGCGTCGCGCTGGAGTCTTGCCTCAAGCTCCTTATCAATAGTCATAAACGGAGCAGAACAGAAAGAGTCACCGGTATGAACACCAACAGCATCAATGTTTTCAATAAAACAAATTGCAATCATCTGGTTCTTGGAATCGCGAACAACTTCAACTTCAAGCTCTTCCCAACCAAGAATAGACTCTTCAATCAAACACTGATGAGTCATAGAAAGATCCAGACCGTTGGCAACAATAGTGCGAAGCTCTTCAACATTGTAGCAGAATCCACCGCCCTGACCGCCCATAGTATAAGCAGGACGAACAACCAGAGGGAAGCCGATTTCTTCAGCAATCTTTTCAGCACCTTCTACAGTATGACAAATGCCGGAACGTGGAGTTTCAATTCCAAGACTCTTCATTGTCTCCTTAAAAATCTCACGGTCTTCACCACGCTCAATAGCATCAAGATTTACACCAATAACCTTTACACCATATTTATCAAGAACGCCGGCCTTATTAAGCTCACAAGCCATATTCAAACCAGTCTGTCCACCAAGGTTAGGAAGCAGCGCATCTGGACGTTCCTTTTCAATAATCTGCGAAAGACGCTCAACATTAAGCGGCTCAATATAAGTAGCATCTGCCATAACTGGGTCAGTCATAATAGTAGCAGGGTTTGAGTTTACCAAAACAATCTTGTATCCCTGTTCGCGCAAAGCCTTACAAGCCTGAGTTCCCGAATAGTCAAACTCGCAAGCCTGTCCAATAACAATCGGCCCCGAACCAATAATCAAAACCTTGTTGATGTCTGTTCTTTTCATATATTTTTACACTCCTATTAAAAATCTGTTTTATAATATTCGGACTTACACCGGACATACCATGTGTCATTCTCACTTCAACAATTGTCTGTCTTCAACAGTTTCCAGAACTTTCATCTGCTGAATTGCAATTTTATTCAGTTCTACAAGTCTTTCCTGCTGTTCAATTCCCTTCTGAATAAACACAGCATTCAGATTTTCCATATTACTCAGACAAATCAACTGATTTATCGTTGCATAATCACGGATATTTCCCTTCAAATCAGGATTTGCTTCTCTCCATTCTTTTGCAGTAATACCCAAAAGCGCAACATTTAAAACATCTGCCTTCTCTGCATAAACAAAAGATTTTTGCTGTGACGTAAGCTCCGGTGGAATCAGATTCTGCTTTATCGCATCTGTATGAATATGATAATTCAACTTAGAAAGCTCTCTCTTTACAGACCAACCGAGCTGCTTTTGTTCTTCATCTTTTAAGCGTTGAAATTCTTTGACAATATAAATCTTGAATTCAGGACTTATCCACATAGCAAATTCAAGAGCTATATCTTTATGTGCATAAGTGCCGCCGTAACGACCTGCTTTTGCCTGTAAACTGATGGCATTTGTCCGTTCAACAAATTCTTTTACACTTATTTTAAAGCTGTTCAATCCTGCCTGACTTTTAATTATGGCGAATTCGCCGTAATTAAAACCGGGATTGTATACTTGTTCCCAAATACCAATATATTCAAGCGTGTTTCGATTTCTAAGCCAATCCGTAACAAAAAAATCACCGTCTTTAGCTTTCAACATGTCGGTGAGACAAAAATAATCTTCATTGTTCACTTGAACAATTGCAATATCAGTATCTTTAACTGTTATCTTTGCCATAAAGATTACCTCCTCTCACATTTGTTTTTAACTCCAAATTCAGAGTAATTATAAAAAAAAGCGAAATCCTTAAAAAAGAATTTCGCCTTAGAAATCACAAAATAAAAATAGTATGAACAGATTTTTTTACCTTGAGAATAAAAATTTCTAAACAAACTTCAGTATTCATACTGAGATTGTATATTATCACAAAGTAAAAAAAGATTCTAGTATCTGCCTGATAATCCTGACTAATCCGCTTTGTAGATATGAAAGTATACGTCTCCTTCACCACTGCTTTCAGGATTATAAAGTGTTAATAATAAATAATATGTTCCTGAAGCGGACGGTGTATAATATCCATCATAAGCATTATCAGAACCATCAAACCTTTTTCTTATATTACCCTTGTCATTTACAGTCACAATATTTCCTTGAGAATCATACATATAAAACAATCCGTCTGTAAGTGAAAAACCATCCGGTATTTCACTGAAGAAACGCTTATAAGCACAGTTATCAAAAACTTCCAGATGATATTCTTTATCTGCTTCAAGTTCAAGCTTATAATATACAGCAGTTCTTCTATCAAGATAAGACTTGGTATAATCATTTTGATTTACACTTGACTGATTTCCGATTGCAGACGAATTGATTGGAATTGCATCTGAAGAAATAAACTCTGCTTTTATTCTGCAGCGTGTTCTTAAACATGAAACCTTTTCTACAAGATATATATCAGAATCCACAGGACCTAAGGAAACAAGCTTAACAGAAACTGTACCGTCTCCGTTATTATCAATTCGTTCAATATATACCTGTTCATTATTGTTTTCAATTTCAAATGCCAGCGAAAAATCAGAAGAACCTGTATATGAAGCATTCATTGTTTTAGATTCACCTATTTTCAAGGTCTCCTGAGTGTTTGCAAACTGAAGCGATGATATGGCTGTAACTGAATGAAGATAAACACCCGTTACCCCATCACTATATGTATCATAATTTTTTACTAACAAATAATATTTTCCTGATGTTTCCGGTCTAAGACACAATTTATCATTTATAGCGGAAACCAGTTTTGAACCAGTAGAATCATATAATACATACCAATATGATTGTTCCCAAGAAGAAAGATAATCAATCATATAATTAACATCTTTTGTCAAATTTAACTCATATAGTTTAGATTGAACATAACCTTCCGAATTTACAACTGTAAAATCACTGTCAGACGGAGATAAAGATGTTCCACAGGGAATCGACTCATAAGACGCTGTCGTATCTATATATACAGATACATTACAATTTCTTTCTATTCCAGAAACACCTTCTTTTATTCTAAAACTTCCATTTCCAGGTATAATTCCATAAACAGTTACGTAACCTGTACCGTCCTTATTTACCACACAAGTTGATGAAATACTATAATCAGTCATATTATCACTAGAACCGTATGGGACTGCAAAAAAATAAAATCCATAAGAATCAGTAGCATCTTCACTTGTATAGGTAAAAGGAACATTTACTGAATTACCGACTCCTACAGTTACATTTGTCAAATCTAATGTAAAATCAGAAATTGGTTTTCCATGATATAAATATAAACCAACATTTCCTCTATTTTCTATGTTGTATGGAATTATTTCAAGATAATATGTTCCTTTTTCTTCCGGACAGATAAACGAAAAAGCCTGATCATCTGTTTTTCCGTCTAGTTTTATAGAACCTTGCTGGTCTAAAACTTCTACAGCATTTCCTTCTGAATCACGCAATGTAAATACACAGTCACATCGTAAGCCTGTTTTTTGGGCACACGCATATCTCATCTGATTATTCATATCAGTATTAAGGATGATATATGTATCACCAGGATTATTTAATTCAATTTCATACACAAAAGATAATTTTTCGTCAGTCATTATCATAAACTGATAATCATCAAGATTATAACTGTAATAATCATGAAGTTTGAACCTTCCGTCAACTCCTTCCGGTAAAGGCCTTTCTTTTTCCTTTTTCTCTGCATTCTGCTTACAAGCTGTAAAAGAAGAACAGAAAAAAGTAAGTGCCATTAAAAAAACAAATAATCGTTTCATTTCTATAAACCTCTTTAATTAAGATATTAATGCTTATTATAT
>JAFYZU010000053.1 GCA_017548565.1 Treponema sp. | reverse complement strand
TACTATAACACAAAGCGAGTCACGACTGTAAATCCGGGCGGGCTACCTCCAGTGGCATACAGGGAAAAGACAGCATCTGTAAAGACTGCTGCTTAAATAAATTTGGGGTGTTTAGGCACTGAACGAATATTGACTATTCCACCATGTTTTGTTTTCCATTCACAGTAACGGTATTTTTCATTACATAAACTTCACTTGTATTCTCAAATAATGTTCCATTAATTGTAATTCCATTTAAAGCTAAATCACCACCACCTATTGGTTTAGTATTTTTACTTCCACCTCCAGAATGTGTTGCATTTCCCTTACAGGAAGCAAGTACAGTTAATAATCCTGCAACCATCAAAACTATCAGACATTTTGTTTTTTTCATTGTTTGAATCTCCTTTTTTATAAACTTTCTTCTATAATACCCCCCCCTTGCCTATTGTCAATTTATTTCTTACTTGACAACTTGACAAGTTGCTCTTACACTATAGTCATGATAGAAATGACAGTAGGTGATTTTAAGAGACATTTTTCCTCGGTTTTGGATAAGGTTATGCAGGGCGAAGAAGTTCAGATTCTTTATGGCCGTGCAAAAAAGCCTGTGGCTCAGCTTACGCAGATTAATACTATGCCTAAGAGAAAAAAACGTCCTCTTGGTTCGTACGAAGGAAAAGCTTCATATTGGGAAGATGAAAGCTTTGAAATAACTCCTGAATGGCTTTTTGATGACATGAATGATTTATTGTAAAAAAGAGGGGAAACAAAGTATGGAATATTTAATTGACACACATGTATTCTTATGGTCTTTTTTAGATACAAAAAAAATCAAACAAAAAGCCCTTGAAATCATCTCAAATGAAGAAAATAAAATTTATCTTAGTTCTATCAGTTTTTGGGAATTAGCAATCAAACATCAGTCTGGGAAATTAAATTTACAAGGTATTAATATTCTTCATTTGCCAAACATTGCCAAAGAATATGATTTCACCATCCTGACCCCCACCCCTTACGATTACCTTACGATAGGCCAGATTCCCCAAAAAGAAAATCACCACGACCCTTTTGACAGAATGCTCATTCAACAGGCAATCCGCAACAACCTTGTACTCATCAGCAAAGACGAAAAATTCACTCAGTATGAAGAAAACGGACTGCAACTTTTGTGGGAATAAAATTTCACTTTTGCAAATTCCGTGGTATAATAACCCCATTATGGCAGAAAAATCGTTCAAAAAATTGACGGGCGTGGCTGTGCCGCTTGGCGCCTTATATACAAAAGAAAATCCTGTGATTGGGGAATTTGCAGATCTTGTTCCGTTTGCTAAAGTTTGCAAGGAGGCGGGACTTGGTATAATTCAGCTGCTTCCTGTAAATGATACCGGAACTCAAAGTTCACCCTACTCTGGACTTTCAGCATTTGCGTTACATCCTATTTATATCCGCATTAAGGATATTCCCGGTTTTGACGATTTATACAAATCAGATGCAAAATTCAAAAAAGCCTACGATGATTTTATTGCAGCAAACGCATACACTCTGCGCTACGACTACGATTCAATTTTAAACACAAAAACTTCTCTATTGATGAAGCTTTATGACTCAAGCCAGGTTGGAAAATCCGGTACTCCTGATGAAGCATTGGAAAGCTGGATTAAATCAAACAGCTGGATAAAAACATACGCAGTTTACAAAAACCTCAAATGGAACTACATGCAGGCAAGCTGGAAAAGCTGGCATGAAGATGATAAAGAAATCACTGCCGAGCAGATTACCAAACGCTGGAACACGAAGGCCTTTAAAAAGGAACATCTTTTTTACGCCTGGTGCCAGATGCTTGCCGCCGGACAGTTTGAAGCGGCTGTTGCAGAAGTTCATAAGATGGGACTGCTTCTCAAAGGCGACATGCCGATTCTTATGAACGAAGATTCCTGCGATGCCTGGGCTTATCCTGAATTTTTTAATCATGACCTTCGTGCCGGTTCCCCAAGTGACGGAGAAAATCCTGCCGGACAAAACTGGGGCTTCCCTACTTACAACTGGAAAAATCTAAAAGCACAGGATTACAGCTGGTGGAAGCAGCGTCTCAAAACTGCATCCCGCTATTATGATGCCTACCGCTTAGATCACATTCTTGGCTTTTTCCGCATATGGGCAATTCCTTCGACTGACTGCAACGCTCTCACAGGTCACACAGAGCCTTATGCTTCTTTTAAAATTGATGACCTTTACGAGCTTGGTTTTGACGATGACAGAATCCGCTGGCTAAGCCGTCCTCATATTCCAACAAGTGCCGTAGAAGACATTACCTGGAACCGAGAAGTTGCACATAAGATTCTTGAAACCTGCTGTACCCAAATTGAAAACGAAGAGCTCTGGCTTTTTGATAATTCTATCAAAGGAAACGCTCAGCTTGCAAAGCTGAATCTTACAGCTTTTGTTGACGAGCCTGCCCAGGAAAAAATCCGCCAGAAATTGAGTGAATACTGGTCAAACAGAACACTGCTGGAAGTTAGCAAAAATAAGTTCATTCCGCTTTGGACTTACAACCAGTCTACTTCGTGGCAGTCTCTGAACGTGACAGAAAAAACCGCGCTCGAAGAACTGTTCACCCAGCTTGGAAAGAAAAATACAAGCCTCTGGAAAAAACAGGCAGATGAGATTTTTAATGCCATAACCAGCGGTCTTAAAATGATTCCTTGTGGTGAAGATCTGGGAGTTGGAATTTCGTGTGTACCGGAGACAATGAAAAAACACAATATTCTTGGTCTGCGGGTTGTCCGCTGGTGCCGTGAATGGTCAGAAGAAGGTCAGCCTTATGTTCCGTTCAAAAATTATGAGCCACTCAGCGTTACTACAACTTCCGTTCACGATTCAAGCACGATCCGCGAATGGTGGGAAACTGAAAAACAAAGCGCAGAAGCCTTTATAAAAGCAAATCCTGCCGCATTCGGACTCAAAGAAGATGCAGAAGGACCATTGTTTGATAAACCAGAAAATGAAATATCACAGGGCGCCAAAACACTTGCACAACAAGAGTTCAGCCCGGAGCTTGCCCAGACAATCTTAAAAGTGTCTTCAACAAGCGCCAGCCAATGGTTCATCCCGCCGCTGCAGGATTTCTTATACATGGAAAAATCCTTCTGGTTACCAAAAGCCAGCGACGAACGCATAAACATCCCGGGCACAGTTACAAAGTTCAATTGGACCTACCGAATGCCATGCGCAGTAGAAGAGCTTGCAAAAGATGACGAACTCATTCAGAAGATAACTTCGCTCTCGCGAGTTTTGCAATGCAAAACTCGGTAAGCACGCTTGCGTGCGACTCTTTGCGAGCGTAGCGCGGCAATCCACACTTAAAAATTCACTTGCCAAAACTATCGTTATAGCGATATAATAGAAGTATCGTTATAACGATAGTTTTGCTTATGAAAAATATCAAACTTTATCACGGTTCGGAAAACATAATCAAAGTTCCTCAATATCATTTTGGAAATCCCAAAAACGATTACGGTTATGGATTTTATTGCACCGAAAATATTGAGCTTGCTAAAGAATGGGGCTGCACAGAAGAAAAAGATGGATTTGCTAATGAATATCAACTGAATCTTGAAGGGCTTTCTATTCTGAATCTCTCAGACATAAAATATAACATCTTAAACTGGCTTGCAATTCTTCTTGAAAACAGAACTTTTGAATTTTCATCAGAAATTTCTGTTGCCGCCAAACAATATCTTACACTATACTTTTCTATACCTTACCATAAATATGATATAATCCGGGGCTACCGTGCCGATGATTCTTATTTTTCTTTTGCAAAAGCTTTTTTAAACAATACAATTTCTATTCAAAAGCTTAATCAGGCAATGTATTTAGGAAAGCTTGGTGAACAGGTTGTATTAAAATCAAAAAAAGCATTTTCGCAAATAACTTTTATTTCAAGTTCATTGGCAGATCGCAACATTTACTATCCAAAAAAAATGCTTCGTGACAGCACTGCCCGAAACACCTTTACAAAAATTCGTTCAGAATCAGAATTAGCAAATCCGGATTCTATTTTTGTAATTGATATAATCAGAGGAGGAATAAAAAATGGCGACACGCGCATACCAGAAATTTTATTTAGATGATGCCCAGCAGAATCTTGCCGTAATGTTTGACTATGCAATAAGACTCCTTAAATATGACGGCGACCAGTTTTTTCTTTATTTTATTCAATCCGAAGTAGCACAGAAATTTGAACACGCAAATCCAAAATATATTGCAGGAATGTGTGGCATAGAATTGTGTCAGAATGTACTTAATAAAATAGGAGAATCTCCAAAATATCCGGATGAACCAGAAATCAAAATGGGAAAAGAATTCTGGCTTGGCTGGGTGCTTGCATATTACCAGTGGTATTCAGGTTTGAAATTTTCCGATCTGCAGGAATACGGACTTGTTCCTTCAGAAATTCTTTCGCGCTATATTCTTCATGAAGCAGACATTTCAAAGTTTGTTAGTGTTGCAAATAAAATCATTTTAGCAAACAAAGCTGCCTCGCCTACCCGCCTGCAAAAAATCCGCAAAGCACGTGGATTCACACAAAAAGAACTTTCTGAGCTTAGCGGAGTTTCTTTACGCATGATCCAGCTTTACGAACAACGCCAGAACGACATAAACCAGGCTTCTGGTCAGACTATAAACAATCTGGCCCGAGCCCTCTGCTGCAGTTTTTATGAAATTATGGAAATTGAACTGGAAGAAGAAAAATAAAATACAAAAAAATTGAATAAGTTACTTATTCTAACATGTTAGAGCATTACAATTCTTTGCCATATACCCCAACCGTTACCACGAAGAAGATGACCTTTGTAACTCGCAAGACAATTATCCATAAATTCAGCTGAAATGCGTTTTGAGTTATAAAGATATTTTTTATATCTGACTTTTTCAAATATTCGTTTTTTACTCTGCTGTTTTACTTTTTGTATAATTCTTCCATTTACCCCATAGAAAAATCTCCATCCTAAAAATTCCACCCCATTCTTTACGGTTATTATTGCTGATTTGGAATTTAAATAGATTTTATTATTTTCTACTTCTCTCTTTATTTTTTCCAGATACACACGAGCGGTATTTCGATTATGAACAAGAAGAATCATATCATCCATATAGCGGACATAAAACTGTACACGAAGTTTTTCTTTTATAAACCGGTCTACAGAATCAAGATATAAAAGAGCAAAACATTGACTTGATTGATTTCCCATCGGAATGCCACAAGCCCCCAAATCAAGTTCAGGGTGACAATTTGAATTATAAGAATCGATAATAGTATGCAAAAGCCATTTTGTATCATCATCAAAAGAAAAGCGGGAAAGTTTTTTATAAAGAACCTCATGATTTATACTCGGAAAATACTTTCTTACATCGAGCTTTATAAAATATCCAGTAGAGCTATACTTTTTATAATGCGAAGTCATAAAACCACGTAAAAGTTTTACAGCATAATCCGTTCCTTTTCCCACTCTACAGGCACAGTTTGCTTCAACAAGATAATGCTCCATAAGAGGAATTAAAAGATTATCACAAACCGAATGCTGAACTATTCTATCACGATATGGTATTGCCTGGATTTCACGTTCTTTTGGATCATAAATCATAAACTTACGGTATTCGCCTATTTTATATTTGTGATATTTAAGTTCATAGTGTAATGCCCACAGATTTTTACTTAAATGAGCTTCAAACTCTATAACTTCACGCTTATGCTGTTTACATAGTCTTGCACGTTGATGTGCTGCCAATAGAGACTCAAAAGATATGATTTTTTCAAAAGATGCAGGTTTCATAAAAAAGATTGCAGAGTCAAGTCCGTTAATGACACAAAAAAATAACTCTGTGGCATAATGCCACATGCCGCAAAGATTTTATTGTCCTTATCGGGTTTAAATACCGTCACAGCAAACAGAGTTAAGAATTTTTCTCTACGGCACTAACGGCCGTAAAGAACAGGCAGAAATTCCTTTGTCCCGAGCACTGTCTTTTTCCCCTGAAAACAGATAACCGGCTTTTTCTTCAAAAGTACTTGCATTTCTAATGAATGAAGGGACAAATCCGGCACAACACCCATATTATCGTTATTCACGTTGTTGTTGTTGTTCGCATTGCCATTATTGTTGACGTTGCGCGCGTTGTTACTATTATTATAGTTAGGAGAGCGCAGCCACCAATAACCGCCGTAGCTGAATTTAATTTCTTCCTGATAAACGTTTTTTGTCACTTGCAATCCATTTGCCCAGATACATAATGCATTCCGCCTGCAGTTTACTGATATTTTCAAACTGGTTAGGCAAAATGCATGCAGTTTCCATACAAAGCATTGCAAAATAACCAAGCATTTCTAAAAGCCTTCCGGCTTCTTTCTGATGCTCTAAACGTTTTGAATCTGTTAAGAGCAGCATATTTGCCATTAACAGATTTTCTATTACATCAAGGCAATAGTTTTGCAGGCGTGTTACAAGTGTAAACCTAAATTTCTTAGGCGATTTTTCAGTTACAGTTATAACATATTTTGCAAGTTCTTTTGTCTTGGTAATTACATATAAATCACTTTTTTTAGTGGGCATTAATTAAATCCCGTTATAATATAATTCATTGCAAGATAAATCTATATCATCATTCCAGCTAATTCCGTATCCTCCAGCATCAACTCGAACCTGTTCAAATAAACCTTTTACATCTGCAAGAGTTTTAAATGAATCCCATTTGTCAAAAAGGGAAGAAACATTATATTTTTTTTCCTCCCCATCTTGAAAATGAACAAGAAGATAGTAATTTTGCATTGGAACAACAGAAGAAACTTTATGAAACATATATCTTCTCCTTACACCAAAGGTGGTATTTCAATGAATTTTTGAGTATTCCAGATTTCCTGCAACTCTTCTTTATGTTGACTTGCCCACTCAACTACCATATTTTGAGCTTTGGAAGGTAAGTCACCTTCAGTCATTTTTAAATCATGTAATCTAAAGACACCTGAATAATCTCCATAGGCCACATGAAAATGGGGTGGATTATGTTCCGAGTCTCCAAAATACATTTTTATTACTAAACCATAAAATCTTGAAATTACAGGCATAACACTGTCTCCTTCTTATGAAGATTTTAAATCAAAATGCGGGGTGCAAAGCACCTTACCGCATTTTGATTAGATTATTGCCTCCGCAAGGATTACATAAATTAAAATTGGCTAAGCCAATTTTAATTCAGGCACAAAGCCGGCACAACACCCATATAAGCGTAATTCACGATGAGGTTGTAGTACGCATAGCCATAAATGTAGACGTAGCGCGCGGTGATACTATTAGTATAGATAGGAGAGCGCAGCCACCAATAACCGCCGTCTTCATAACCACTGTCTGTACTTACCCAGGTTCCGCTTTCCCTGGCAAAAGCAGTTACCTTACGGATTCTCGTGCTGTCAGTTCCATAGGCATTATAAGTCGCAAAACCATAGTCATCTTTTGTAACTTCCTGCTCACTCAATAAAAATATTTTATCGCTTGTAGCAGTATCACTTGCATACTGATTCTCTCCATTATTCCAGAGCATTACATTACTGTCGCCGTCAGGGTTAGTGCTTCTTGCATCGTTTATAACTGTTGTTATAGCAATCGCGTTTTGTTCTTCAGTTGTAAAAGCAGTGTTATAAAAATCCCCTGTAAGATAAGCCCTTATAGAAGAATTTTCATAATTATTCGAACTTGCATCATAAGCTTTATTTATAATAATGTTTTCTGCAAGAAGAAGTTTCTTTTTTGTTCCGTTATAATCTGTCGTAAGCACACGCCATTTAATAGGTTCTACTTTAAAATATTTAGAACCCAGTTTTGCATACCATTCATTATCACTGCCTTTGTAATAAGTATAAGAACCTGCAGTCTTCGCCTCTGATTCATTTACAGTAATAGTATCATCAGTTTTCTCCGACTGCGGAAAGCTTCCAAAGGTTACTATGTCGTAACTTTTACCGTTAATTTCCTGAGTGCCGGTTTTTTTATATGGGTTAGAACTTCCTCCACCTGACACACCATTCTTACATCCTGTCATACTTACAAGCATTATAGCTGCAAATAAACCGATAATTGATTTTTTCATTTTGAATACCTTCCTTTTTAATTACATTATAATATTATTCTTTATGATAAATTATATATCATTTTTTTTATTTTTCAACTTTTTCTAATCATTTTTCAGTTTTTCATGTTATAATGTAAAACTGTAATTGCAGGAGTTTTTAATGCACATTTCATACAATGAATTTCACATATCAAAAAAGGTACGCGACCTTTGCTCTTTTGAAGAAGGGCTTTTTGCTTCGAGTGGAAATGTTGTTTTTGCAAACATGAGAAACGTACGAAGTTTTCAGGTGCTGTTTAATAATTATATTGATACAGTTACCGGCGATGAAAATAAACGCGTTAGTGCCGGACAGCTCAATGCAATGGGACTCATTGATGAGATTTTGCATTATGTGTGCATGCTTTACCGACGCAACAAGGTTCCTACCTTTATGCACGACCTGATGGCAGCACTCGAAAAGCAGTATACTGCCAAAGAAATTGACGCCTTGCTGCTTGATTTTTTGCAGGAATTCCCGCCTGTTGAAGTATATAAGGAAAAATGTACTGCACGTGAATATCTTTCACGCACAGCAATTGATATAGGAACAGGTGAAGAGCGTTCAAACCGCGAGCAGACTCTTGAAGAGCTTGTACTTCTTCATCTTGCAAACGAAAATGCCGCCTTCAAACCATTCCTGCTGCTTTTTGGCGACACAGAACTTGCAAAAAACAAGCTTTACGGAAAAACCTGGACAAGCATAAAAAAATTTGCAAAAGCACAGCCAACCTTCGGACCATTTGACCATGACCTTATAAATCTCCTTAAGGAACCTCAGGCTTTTGCACCGGACAGTCTTAAAGGCCAGCTTGAATATATACAGAAATACTGGGCCGAATTCCTTGGCGAATGGCTTAAACGAATCTTAGCCGGAATGGACACAATCAGCGAAGAAGAAAAGGCTGCCTGGCATGGCTTTGGTGGCGGCGACCTTCCCGACATGTCTGCCTACACCTTTGAAAACCTAATGAACGAATATGAGCGCTACAGCCCAGACAGTGACTGGATGCCAAAGGTAATTCTTATTGCAAAAACAGTTCTTGTCTGGCTTGATCAGCTTACAAAACAGTACGGCTACCCTATTACCCGCCTTGACCAGATCCCAGACCCGGAACTTGATAAACTGCGCGATGAAGGTTTTACAGGCCTTTGGCTCATAGGACTATGGGAACGCTCAAAAGCAAGCCGACGCATCAAGCAGATTTGCGGAAACCCCGAAGCTGCTGCCAGTGCCTACTCTCTTTACGACTATAACATTGCCCAGAATATTGGTGGCTGGGACGCCCTTGCAAACCTGCGCACCCGCTTGTGGCAGCGTGGAATCCGTCTTGCTTCTGATATGGTACCTAACCACACAGGTATGGACGGCGACTGGGTTATCAACCGCCCTGATCTTTTTATTCAGCGCCGCGACTGTCCGTTCCCTCACTACACCTTTAATGGAGAAAACCTTTCGCAGGACGGAAGAGTTTCTCTTTTCCTTGAAGACCACTACTACACCAAAAACGACTGTTCTGTAGTTTTTAAGCGCGTAGACAATCAGACCGGCGACACACGCTACATTTACCACGGAAACGACGGAACAGGATTACCTTGGAACGACACCGCACAGATAGACTTTTTAAACCCGGAAGCACGCGAAGCTGTTATGCAGGAAATTTTACACGTAGCACATAACTTCCCTATCATCCGTTTTGATGCCGCAATGGTACTTGCTAAAAAATCAATCCGACGTTTGTGGTACCCGGAGTCTGGACACGGAGGTGATATTGCAACCCGAAGTGAAACAGGACTAAGCACTCAGCAGTTCAACGACGCAATTCCAAATGAATTCTGGCGCGAAGTTGTAGACCGAGTAGCACGTGAATGCCCTGACACCCTCTTGCTTGCCGAAGCCTTCTGGATGATGGAAGGATATTTTGTACGCACACTTGGCATGCATCGTGTATACAATTCTGCCTTCATGAACATGCTTAAAAAGGAAGAAAACCAGAAATATCGTGAAACTGTAAAAAATACAATTACTTTTGACCCGCAGGTTCTTAAACGCTACGTAAACTTTATGAACAACCCTGATGAAGAAACTGCAATTGCCCAGTTTGGTGACGGAGACAAATATTTTGGTGTATGTACACTCATGATTACAATGCCGGGTCTTCCAATGTTTGGTCACGGCCAGATAGAAGGCTTTACCGAAAAATATGGCATGGAATACACCCGCGCCTATAAAGATGAACAGCCGAATCAATATCTTGTTGACCGCCATTGGCGTGAGATCTTCCCTCTCATGAAAAAGCGATATCTGTTCAGCGGAGTAGAAAATTTCCTGTTCTATGATTTATGGCAGGATGGCGTTGTAAACGAAAACGTATTTGCCTATTCAAATGGTTGTGGAAACGAACGTACCTTTGTAGTTTACAACAACAAATATGACCGTGCATACGGCTGGATTAAACAGTCTGATCCTTATGCAGTAAAAACGGGTAATGGGGACGAAACGAAACTCATTTCCCGCTCAATTTCTGAAGGACTGAACCTCAATGGCGAAGATGACAAATTCTGTATCTTCCGTGAAAACCGGAGCAACCTCTGGTATATCCGTAAGAGTAAGGAAATCTGCGAAAAGGGATTGTTTGTAATGCTCAATGGCTTTGAGTACCAGGTTTATATGGACATTCATCAGGTAACAGACGAAGCAGACGGACGCTACAGAATCCTTTGTGAACATTTGAACGGCTCGGGTTGTGAAGACATTGAAACTGCATGGCAGGAAATAATCTATAAAGAACTATATGAATCAATGAAAGCTTATATAGGCAAGATACTTCCATGCGTCGTTCAGAACTTCAAATCTGTTGATAAAACTTTTGCTTCAGCAGAAAAAGAAATCAAAAAATTCAACGAAGAATGTTCAAAAATCTTAAAGACAAAAGCGACTGTACAGGAATTTACAAAAAGTGTTACATCACGATTAAAGCTTCTTTCAAAAATTCAAAAAGAAAAAGCTCCGAAGAAACCTGCAGATTTACAGAAAGCACTTTTAAAATGCAGTACCAGAAATGCTTTTGCAAAACTGATGATGAATGAAAACTCATCGTTAAAGAACATGCTTATTTTCTGGGCTTTGACAGGCTTGTATTCAGAAACATCCCTGCCGAAAGATACAAATTTTGCAAGAATATATTCACAGTCAGCAAAAGAATACGAACTTGAAATATCACGATATGAATTAACAAAGCTTTTCATTTTATCATCTGTGAGTGACCTGAAAAAGCTTAAAACAAAAGCGCCGTTAGAAATTGCTTCACTTCTTGTAAAAAGCAGATACAGTTCTATGCTCTGCGGAGTAAATGCCTTTGATAATATCCTGTGGTTCAATAAGGAAATGAGTGATGAAAGTCTTAATACAATTTTCCTTCTTGCCGGTTTAATAAGCACGGAAAAAGCTTTTGAATCCGTATCTCAGTTATACAAAAAACTTTGTTCTGCAAAATTAAAGGCAGCCTATAAATGCGCACTTTTCTTAAAACCTTTTGAACCTGCAAAATCAAAGAAGAAAACAGTAACATCAAAAAAAACTCCGGTAAAGAAAACTGTAAAGAAGGATATGAAAGAAACACCGGTAAAAAAGACTTCAAAGAAAACCGTAAAAAATTAACTATCGGAAAATGCGCTGAACAAAATGTAGAAGTCCGGTTCTGATTGCCATAGCATTATGATCCGCTTTATCAATTTCAAACCAGAGATGACTTACCTTATTGTCGTTGAAAATCTTATGGTAATTTTCAGGGAATTTTCCGACAACTCCATCCTGAGTTCCACAGCAGATCATCATAAGGCGGGGAAGCATATCTTTATGCAGGAATTTCATATCTTCTGTCTTAAGCATCCCTTTATGCTTCATCATTTTATCTTCCGAGCTTACAAGTCCCGGAGCAGGAGCAATTGCACCTATGTATGAAAATAAATCTGAACGCTGCAAGCCTATATAAAGAGATTCACGACCTCCCATTGAAAAACCGCAGACAGCAGTGTTTTCTCTTCCGGTAAGCGTACAATAATTTTCCTGAATATAAGGCATTAAATCATTTATAAGCTCATTGATGAAATTATCATAAGGAGCAATTGAAACCTCATCAAAACCAGGCTTTAAATCCGGATTATCGCTTGCATACATATGACCGAAAACAATAATCATTTCGGAAGCACTGCCTTCCGCACAAAGATTCCCCGTGATTTCGATAAAATGATTTTCTGCATCGTTTATCATACAGTTTTCGTCACCAAAGATTCCGTGCTGAAAATACATTACAGGAAACTTTTTTATACCGTCATACGATGGAGGAAGAAGAATTGAATATGGCCTTTCTGTCCTGCAGGTATTTGAATAATAAGTTCCATGCTTTACAGTACCATAAACAATACCGTTTTTTCTTTCAAAAAGTTCAGAAGGACAGTCTTGTGTAAGTTCACCGTTCAATTCATATTTTATAAAATCCATCGTATCACCTTAAAAATTTTCTGATATGATTTTTTTCAATTCATCTGCTTCAGACAGAATTTTTTTATCGAGTCTGTAAGGCTTCAGTGTTTCCTTTATGTTTTCAGGCATCTGCGGAACCTCACCAACAACATGTCTTATATAATCCGATGAAAGAGACGGATGATTCTGTGAAATTAAAACAAATGCTCCGTCCTCATCATAAACTTCATTCTGATTCTGCATGATGGCGGCATAGGCACTTGCTGTTCCCTGATCTGCAAAAACCCCGTATTTCCTGTAAAGCTCTTTAGCAGCAATCTCACGATTTTTTTCCGAAACCTGAACCGGAAAAACAAAGTTCTTCATCATCATATTGTTTTTACCGAAGAATGATTCAAGACGTTCAATATTTGCAGGACGCATCGGATTTACAGTCAGATTTTTTTTCTTCTGACCAAGGATGATTTCATCGGAATACAAATCAAAATCAAGCTCTTTTGTTGCAGGAACATAAAAACCATTCAACGGTAAAGCAAAACGCCAGCTGTAAAGACCTGCAATAAGAGTAGAATAATTATCTGAATCTAGCGCATAAAAAATATCACCGTTGATTTTATGCTTAATCTGGGCAAACGCATAAGGAAAATAAAAAACCTGAGAAATCAGACGACAGATATTCGTTGTATTCGCAATCGAGAGATTATAGTTATTCGAAAAATCCTTGTCATCAAAAATCGCTTTTATTTCTTTTTTAATCTGCTCTTCAGTTCCTTCCATCTCTACAGGAAGAATATTGCCGCCGTTCCAGATTAAATCCTGTTCACAAAGCCCGCGTACAGTTCCTTTCTTGTAAACGAGCACTGCCTTTATATGCTTTTTATTGCGGAGAACCTTTGCAAGAAGAGCACCAAGCTCACCATGTGTAAAATCAAGGAAAACAGAATTTCCGCCGTTTAAAGTATGTGTTGTTTCGAGATATGAACAAAGATAGGAAACCCCGAAATCTCTGTGGCATCCTGTATATCCGTTGAAAAGCTGCATATGAAAAAGATTGTCATCAAGCTGGACAACCTTAGGTTCAAAAGGAAATGCAGAGTTCGCTATTGTTTCACAGATAATAGGAGAAAACTCATCGTTATAAAAAGCAAGCGATAAGGTTCCTGCGATTGATTTGAAGGTTGTCTTTTCATCAATATAATAAATCCAGCGGCGAAGGTCTTCTATGCTCGATGAATCGGGAACAAAGACTCCTCCGTCAGAAGGCATGCAGTCTTTTACTGCTTTTGAGAACTGTACTTTCAAATCATTGTTTCTTGTACTTGTAAAAAGCATGGTTTAATGTTATCTCATTTATTAAAAAGTGACAATCAGATTAAAAATTTTTAAACTACACGATTAATCGCTATAAACAGGCATTGTTATTCATCGAGCGATGGAATTATCTGTTTAAGCTTATTCATAAACTGTTCACCGGTAACTCCTTCTTTAAGACAGGCAAAAAGACAGTTGTCACCTGCGACAGTTCCTATTATTTCTTCAAGATTTAAATTATCAAGAGCGTTACAGACAGTGTTTGCATGCCCCGGAAAAGTTTTTATTACAACCAGATTTGCATTCCAGTCAATGCTTATATAGCCCCGTAAAAAATCCTGGATATAAATTGCCTGTGATTCCGAATTATCTTCTTCGTTCGCAAGCGCATACATATATCCTGATTTTCCATCGGGAACCTTACCAACCTTCAGAAGTTTTAAATCACGGCTTAAGGTTGCCTGAGTAACTTCAAAATCTTCCTTTAAAAGCAGCTCAAGCAGTATATCCTGACTTTCAATTCTATTATTTTTAATAAGATTAACGATTGCCTTAAGTCTGGCCTGACGTTCTTTCATCTGATGCTCCGGCTCACCCCAGGATTAATATTCATCGGCAGCTTCTGTAACACCTGCGGAAGGCTGAAGTTCAGCAATTCGTTCCCTGATTACATCGTCTGTCATGCATTCAACAAGATGAGTAATCTGTGCTTTCGTAAAATAATACTTTACTGCAAGAGATTCCCTTGATGTTGCCTCTCCCGCAATCTTGTAATAATCATTTATAAAAGCAAAATTACTGATTGTAAAATATGGAGATCCGTTTACAAATTCATATCCAAGATAACCTGTTCCCCTTCCATTGTTAGGAGTTGAGCTTTTGATTGTTCCCCAGTTAAGCTGATAGCTTATTTTTCCATATTTTTTTGCTGTCTGAGAGCCTTTTCTGTCAAGACGTTTATTTTCAAAATCGCTGAGATACAAATCAACTGCCTCTGCAAGCTTCTTACGTGCATTTTCATTAAACTGGATGATATAGTAGCCGGACATATATGAGCTTTCGAAGCCTGTCATATAATTGTCTTTTCTTATAAGGATTTCTGTTTCTTTTTCCTTAAGATTTCCCATTACTTCTTTTGAAAAAACAGAACCTGTTTCATATTTGATATAGTCATCCTTGTTACCGAAAGATGTAAAATCACCGAACGGATTTTTAAATACAGATTTCTTTGATTCTTTTGTTACAATTTTAGTTGAAGTTTCAGCTTTTTTACCTGAATCTGAACTTTCTTCTGCCTGAGTCTGAACAGCGGCACTGCTTTCATCATTGTAAGAATCAGGAGTTGAAGCCTGCTCTACCTTTGAAGATTCACAGGAACAGAATAATGCGGCAATTACTGCAAGTGAAAGAATTGATTTTTTGTTTAAAATTTTCATGATTATATCCTTTTCATTTTATATTAGTTATATAATATAAGACAGTTAAAAATCTGATTTGTTACATTATATTGTTAATTGCAGGCTTTTGTCAAAAGAGTAATAAGCTCGGAATATTCACGACAGATTGTTTTTTTCGAAGAATCCTGTATAAATTCAAGCTCATTGTGAAAAAGACGGTCCTTACCTGAAACCGGCATGTATTCAATTTTATTCTGCGTGTAGTAGTGTTCAATACATCCTTTGGGCAGAATATAAACCTTTGCGCTTTCTGCCGCTGCAAGAATAAGATAATAAAGATTCTTGATTGAGCTGATTGTTTGAGAAACATAAGGCGAAAGAAATTCTTCAAGCTCACGGTCTTTGTTTATTATTGCCTGAAGGATTACTGTTTTATACGTATCTACATTATCTGCATTTATATGCTTTGTCTGTAAGAAGCACAGTTTTTCGTGAACGAGTCCAAGAGATGAAGGTATTGTTTTATTTTCATCGGTAAGTTCATTTCCAATGGGAATAAGCATTCTTTCAAGGCGATAGATGAGTTTATCTAAAGTAATCTGCTGTTCCATCTCACGGTTACTGAAAATCGTACGGTAAAAATCCTGTTGTTTTTCGTTCTGTTTAGACAGCCATTGTACGACACGTGAATCCTTACAGAAAACCTCCCGGAGCTTTCCGCTGAAAAGAGAATCAAGATCCGTGATGATACGTCCGCTTGTTCCCAAAAGTGAACAGACCTTACAGAAAACTCCAAGCTCATCCTTACCGCCAACATCAATTATTCCTGTTCCAGCGGTAGAAATACTTTCATCAACAAAAGGAAGAAGATTCGTAAACATCTGCTGATCGGTATAACCTTCTACGAAAATCTGATTATCAGAAAAAAAGAACTGCTTGTGATATGTATTGAATCTTGGAAGAAAGCGTCTGAAAAGATTGTCATCATTATTTGAAAGTTCTTCGATGAATGTAGGCTCCTTGTTTGTATGACATACAACTACACCAATAAGATCATCGCTAGAACGTAAATCTATAAAGAACGGAGAATGTGTTACGAGAAAAAAAGCATTCCTTGAATTTTTCTGTGATTCATTGCGTAGCTCATTCATAAAAAAGGACTGGAACTGCGGATGAAGATGCAGCTCAGGTTCATCAAAAATAATGCAGCATTTTTTCTTTGCACCGGCAGAATACAGGCATACAAGAAGTGTAATTATTTCCTTAAGCCCGTGACATTCTGCATCCTCAAGCATGTATTCAACATTCCACGATTTGTTTTTTACAATAGGGATGTAAGTACCGTCAATATCTTCTATAAAGCTGATGCTTTTTGAAAACATATTCGACAGCACCTTTTGAATTTTTAATCTGACTTTTTCATCGTTCTTTAGCGTTAAAAGAAGCTTTTCCTGATTCTGCCTGTCGCTTTTTAAGAAAATCAATTCATAGCCTGAGCTTTTGAATGCATTGGAAATCTGTTCTGCAAGAAGTGTTTTTCCTGAGCCGTTAGGACCGACAATCCAGTTTATCTGTGACCATTTATGTTTATTGAATACTGCTTTTCCCCATAAAAAAGGGATTTTTATTTTTGTCGGTACCTTAATCATAAAACTATTCTTCTAATTCAACCTGTTTTATGTGTGCTCCAAGACTCTGTAAACTTCCAACAAGATCTTCATATCCCCTTTCAATCTGATAGACGTTACGGATATGACTTTCGCCGTGTGCACATAAAGCTGCTATTACCATTGCCATTCCGGCCCTGATATCAGGCGAAACAAGATTATCACCATGAAGCATGGAAGTTCCGCTTACTACGGCACGATGAGGATCACATAATGTAATTTTTGCACCCATGCTTATAAGCTTATCTACAAAGAACATTCTGCTCTCGAACATCTTTTCAAAAATTAAAACGGTTCCGTTTACCTGGGTAGCAACTACAGTCATAATCGAAGTTAAATCTGCAGGGAAACCGGGCCACGGCATGTCATCAATTTTTGGAGTGGCATTTCCGATATCATCATGAACCTTAAGCTCCTGTGTATTAGGAACAGTAAGTTCATCACCGTCAATTGTCCAGGTTATTCCGAGCTTTGCAAAATTATACTTAAGAGGGCGCATCTCTTCTGCCCTAATACCCTTGATTGTAATTTTACCGTGAGTTGCAGCTGCCATTCCGATATATGATCCGATTTCTATATAATCAGGACCAATCGTATATTCACAGCCTTTAAGCTCCTTTACTCCATGAATCGTAAGTATATTGCTTCCTATTCCGCTGATTTTTGCACCCATCGCATTGAGCATTTTGCATACATCCTGAACATGGGGCTCGCTTGCACAGTTCTGAAGGATTGTTGTTCCTTCTGCAACCGCTGCTGCCATTACTGCATTCTCAGTGGCTGTAACCGAGGCTTCGTCCAGAAAGATGTCTGCTCCTACAAGCTTGTTAGTAGAAAACGAAAAATGACCGTTCACCTTTACATCAACTCCAAGCTGCTTTAATACAAGAAAATGTGTATCAACCCTTCTTCGTCCGATTACATCACCACCGGGAGGCATCATTTCACATTTTCCCATTCTTGCTGTTAATGGACCTGCAAAAACAATAGAACCTCTGACTTTTTTCGTAAGATCTGAAGGAAGCGAAAAAGTCTTTATATCAGAACACTGAATTTTCCAGTTATTCCTGCTCAGTTTTTCAACCTTTGCACCAAGCGATTTAAGGATTTCAAACATTACGTTTGTATCCTGAATCTGCGGGATATTATGAAGGATTACTGTTTCTTTTGTAAGCAGACACGCCGCTATACAGGGGAGTGCCGCATTTTTGTTTCCGCTCGCAGTTATTGTTCCGTTTATAGGATATCCGCCTTCTATTACATATTCATGCATAAAAAAAATTACTCCATTAATAAGTTGATTATAACATCGGCACTTTTACTCATCTGGTTTAGAGAGCACCATTCGCTGCGTGAATGAAAATTATGTGCGCCGGTAAAAATATTCGGTGTCGGAATTCCCATCTGAGTAAGTCTTGAACCATCCGTACCACCGCGGATCGGTTTTTGAATTATTCTGACACCCGCACAATTGTATGCTTTTTTTAAATTCTGCACAACCTGAGGATATTCATCCATCTTCTGCTTCATATTCATATACTGGTGTGTATAACTTATGTTTACCTTACCCTTGAATTTCTTTTCAATCCTGCGTGAAAGTTTACCGATTATTTTTTTCTCTTTTTCAATTTCGCGTTCAGTAAAAGCACGAAGAAGAAGCTGTACATCTGTTTTTTCCACGCCGCCGCTTATATCCATCGGTGCTATAAACCCCTGATATTTATCGGTTGTTTCGGGTGCTTTACGACGGGGCAGCAGTTGAACGAAGAATGAAGCCATTTTTACTGAATTTATCATTCCGTCTTTTTTTGCAGAACCGGTATGACAGGATTTTCCGGTAAACGTAACCTTGCAGGCCCAGGCATTGAAGCATTCTGATTCAAGCTCACCCTCTTCTCCTCCATCGACTGTATAAGCACACTTTGATTTTATAAGCTTTAACGGAACCTTATCCATTCCGTGTCCTGTTTCTTCATCGGGTGAAAAAATCACTTCGACTTCACGGTGTTTTACATCCTGATTCTCAGTGAGAAATTGAAGTGCACTCATTATTGCGCAGATTCCTGCCTTATCGTCTGCACCAAGAAGTGTATTTCCATCCGTCGTTATAATTGTATCTGTCGGGTCATCTGTAAAACCCTTTGAATCCTTTATCTGCGGATTGACATTTTTCCCGGTAACCTCATCAACTGTATCTAAATGAGCAAGAAATAAAAGGCTTTGTAAATTTTCCATTCCCTGTGAAGCAGGAAGGCGTGAATAAACATAACAATCATCGGTAACCTGCACATCCTTCATGCCGATTTCAATCAGATCCTTTTCAAGAATCTTTGCAAAATCAAACTGCTGCGGAGTCGATGGAAAAATCCCTTTATCTGCATTTTCTTCTGAGCTTTCTGACCATATTTTCGTATATCTGACAAACCGTTCAAGTAAATTTTTCTTGTTTTTGTCTGAATTACTTATATAATTGTACATAAGAATACACTATCAAATTTTTAAGAAATGGTCGATAATTATATTATATGGAAGCTAATAAAGAAGAGATTTTAAATTACATCAACAAACTTGAAATAGCTCTCGCAAAAAAACAGGAATGGTTCAACACGGAACGCCTTCAGGAAATGCTTACACATTACAGAATGCATTTTACCTGTATAAAAAACCTTAATGACCTGTTCATCAAAAAATCACTTATAGAAAAAGATCCATATAAGCTTGACCGCCGCATTTCAGATATTGTCCCGACAGATACCTCAAACTTCAATGATTCAGATATTCCGCATGTTTTAGGAGCACGTCTTTCTGATTATGAAATGATGCTCGATTTTATCTGTACCTATTTCCGTTTTTCGGTAGAAAACATCACGGTTACAAGAATCAAGACAATGCTCGAGCTGAATAAAACCTTTGACTGGGAAAATCTTTCGGTAAACAGCACTTCAATGAATACAAAAGCACTGGCAGAGATTGTACAAGCCGCAAGAACAAATGCACCTGCAGTACTGATGAGTGCAATAAACGATTCACTTGAAAAAAGCGCCCAGTCAATTTCACAGATAAACAGGCTGCTGGCAGAGCTCATCGATTTTCAGAAAGAGCTTTACAAGGGACGTGTACGAAAAGATATTTTTGAGCATCCAGAGTTTAACGCAGAATTTGCATTCAGTTCACCGGAAAATGAGCTTTCTGAAATCAAGAAGCTTTATACAAAGGTAATCGGAAAGAAAAATTTTTACAAAGACTTAATCAACGACATCATAGAAGAGGATCAGGGATTAAATGGTGCAGTTTTGAGGCAGAATGTCCTGAACAAGCTGGAATTCATCCCTAAAGCAAAAATAAATTCAAAAAAGAAGAACGGACCGAATGCGCAGGAATTACTGACAACATGTCTCAACGCCTTCGGATTTCTCGCTCCAGTAATTGCACAATTTTCTGCAAAGCTCCGTGAAGATTTTGATCTTCTGTTTGCAGAAAAAAAGAATCTTCTTACAAGAATAAAAAATGCATTGCGTAAGCTTTTTGCAATTCCTCCAAAGACAAGAATCTGTAATCTTCCGGTAATAGATTCAAAAAGCGGTGTAAAATCCTTCGTAAAAATCAATGTGAACGATTTTCTGGAAGACATTGAAAAGAAAATAAAGCTCTATTCTTCAATTTCTGCTCACGGCGCTGAATATTCAAAAATTACAAGCAAAAAAGATGTCGAAATATTGAATTTTATAAATGCACAGCTGAAAGAAAACCAGCAGCTTTTTACTACAATAAATTCCCTTGATGATTATTTCAAAGCAACTGTTGAAATTCTTCTGAAACCAAAATTAAAAGGACTAAAAGTAGATTTATCCGCTTACCGAAACATCATCATTGACATTAATAAAAAACGCGGTGAATATGTTGCTTTTATTGAAGAAGAAGCTCAGCTCAGAAAACTAGGAATTCAGGAACAATGAAATTAAAAAGAACACTCTCACTTATTGCAGTCTTTATGTCTTTATGCACAGGCTTCATGTCTGCAGGACAAAAGGAATTCGTTATTATTGAAGCAAAAACACGCCATCAGCTGAATCCGCAGATAACCGAATCGGCTTCGGACACTCAGATTCTGACGGGACTTTACGAAGGACTCTTTTCCTATAATCCTGTTTCTCTTGCTCCGCAATATGCTATTGCAGTTGACATAAAAGTTTCGCGCGATAAAAAACGATGGACCTTAAAGCTGAATCCGGAAGCACGTTTTTCGAACAATGAAAAAATTACGGCAGCTTCTGTCAGAGATTCCTTCATCACTCTTCTTTCCAATCCTGATGCGCCTTATGCCTCACTGCTTGATGTAATCAAAAATGCGAATGAATTCAGAAACAAAAAATGCAGTGAAAGTGATGTAGGTATTTATGCCCTTTCAGATACAGAATTGATGTTCCATTTAAAATCACAGGCAAATTATCTTCCGAAGCTTTTATGCCATCCTGCATTTTCAGTCGTTCACAAAAATCCTAAGGTTTACAGCGGACCATTCATTTTAAAATCAAATAAGAACAATGAAATTATCCTTACAAAAAATCAATGCTACTGGGATAAAAACAACGTACAGATGGAAACAATCAGGATAATTCAAAGTGATGACGCTCAGCAGAATGTCTGGAATTTTAATACAGGCTCTGTTGACTGGGTTGCAAATGCGATTGATGCGACAAAGCTTTTAAACAAAAAGGCACTTTGCATTAATGCGATGTTTGCTACAAGTTATTTTTTCTTTAAGGATTCAAAATACAAGCCTTCCTATAAAAACTCAAAAGAGCAGTGCGTGTGGGATTATATTGAATTCCGCGAAGCACTTTTTGAAGCGATGCCATGGAATGTTCTGAGGGCAGAAAGTTTTTTCCCTGCTACAACCTTTGTATACCCTTTAACAGATTATCCTGGAGTCGAAGGATTTGATTATACCGATCAGATCCGCGCTAAAGAACTGATAAAAGAAGCAAGGAAAAAATATAATATTCCTGAAGATAAGATTCTTCCGCTTGTTTTTCAGATTCCTGCAAACAGTTTTAATATTTCCATTCTTGCAGAAATTGCAAAAGCCTTTGAAGAACTGGGAATTGATCTTCAGGTATACGAAACTCCTTCAGAGCTTTATTATTCGAATGTCAGAACCTCAAATGCCGATGTATATTTTTATTCATGGATCGGTGATTTTGCAGATCCTCTTGCCTTTCTCGAATTATTCAGATCTGATTCTTCGCTGAACGATTCAGGTTTTTCAAACAAAGAATATGATGAGCTTCTTGAAAAAGCAAATGAAACTGCCGAAGAAAACCGCTATGATTTTCTTTCAAAAGCAGAAACAGTTTTACTCGATAATTATGTCGTAATTCCAGTTCAATATTCAGTTGCAGGTAATCTTATTGATCTTGAAGAAACCGGAGGATGGGCAGCAAATGCCTTCGACATTCATCCTTTGAAATATATTTACAGGAAAGAACCAAAAATCAATATTCCGAATGTTGTAAAATATTCCTGCGAATAATTGAAAAACCTTTGTAATAATTTTATAATATTACTCTATAAAAATTTTTATGCAGTATTTTAATCAAGGAGAATTATATGGTTATTTTAACTTTGAACTGCGGTTCATCATCTGCAAAATATCAGGTTTATGATTGGGACAATAAAGAGGTAATGGCAAACGGTGTTGTAGAAAGAATCGGAATTGAAGGTTCCTGCATCACTCATAAAGCAAAAGGTAATAAAACAGAAATTGAAAGTCCATGCCCTACTCACAAGGAAGCAATTGAATTAATCATAAAGGAAATTACAGACCCTGAAGTCGGAGTTATTAAATCGATGGACGAAATTGGAGCTGTAGGTCACCGCGTACTCCATGGCGGCGAAAAGTTCACAAAGTCTGTACTTATCACTCCAGAGGTTTTGGACGGTTTCCGCGAGGTAGTAGACCTCGGACCTCTCCACATGCCTGCAAACATCATGGGTATTGAAGCCGCACAGAAGGTAATGCCGAATATTCCTCATTCAGCAATCATGGATACAGCCTGGCATCAGACAATGCCTGAAGAAACCTTCCAGTATGCAATTCCTCGTGAATGGTACGAAAAATATGCAGCCCGTCGTTACGGTTTCCACGGAACAAGCTTTCTTTATACTGCAAAACGCGCTGCAATTCTTCTTGGAAAAGATCCAAAAGACTGCAACCTTATCATCTGCCACATCGGTAACGGTTCTTCTATGTGTGCCGTTAAAAACGGTGTGTGCTATGATACAACAATGGGTATTACACCGCTCGAAGGTCTTGTAATGGGAACACGTTCCGGCGACCTTGACCCGGCTCTTCCATTCTATATCATGAGAAAAACAGGTATGAGCGCAGATGAGATGGATACTGCCTTGAACAAAAAATGCGGATGTCTTGGAATTACCGGAAAATACTCTGACCGCCGCGATATCGAAATTGATGCTGCAAAGGGCGACAAGCTCTGCCAGCTTTCTATTGATATGGAAGCTCTCCGCATTAAGAAATACATCGGGGCATTCATGGCAGAACTCGGACACGTAGACGCTATCGTATGGACTGCAGGTGTTGGTGAAAGAGGTCCTATCACTCGTATGAAGGCTTGTTCAGGTCTTGAAAACTACGGGATCAAGATTGACGCTCAGAGAAACGAATGGTCTTTTACAGGAAATGCAGAAACATACATCCACGCTGATGATTCAAAGACAAAGATTTTTGTTATACCGACAGATGAAGAGCTTGTAATGACAGAAGATGCTTATGCTTTGATGAAAGGCACATACGATGTTCATACAAACTTCAAGTACAGTTTCCAGAGTCCTGATTATGTAAACAAGGCACGCGAAGAAGGACTTAAAGCTGATTTAGTAAAACGCCCTAATATAGCAAAAATTCTGGCTAGAGATATAATCGGAAAATAAATATTTTATCAAATGCAAAAAAAGGGCTGTTCGATAAGTATATGAAAGGAGCTGCCCAGTAAGTATATGTCATTGCCGTGCCCGACACGGCAATCTTTTTAAAACCGTTATCGTTGTAAAGAGCCTGCGTGAACTTCATCAAAAATTTTCTGTCCCGCAAGAATCCTTACCAGCTCCATGGCAAACTGTTCGCTTGCGCCGGGTCCTCTTGAAGTTACAAGATTGCCGTCAGTAACAAACACTTTATCGCTATAGCCCGAAAGATATTCATCTCGTGCTTCGGTCTGCATTGAAGGATAACATGTCCATTGTTTATTTTTTAGGATGGATGTTTTTCCAAGAACAACAGCGGGACTTGCACAGATAGCGGCAACAAGTTTTTTCTGTTCATACGCTTTTTCAAGATGCGAAAGAAGTTCCTTTGTTGCACCAAGATTCTGAGCACCCCTTCCTCCACCGGGACATACAACGCAGTCAGGAATATTATTACCATATTGTTCAAGATATTCTTCAAATGTAAGATCTGTGATTACAGGAACATTATGTGAGCTTGTTATAACTCTTTTACCCTGATATTTTTCCGTACTGTTACAGCCTGCAGGAATGCCGACTGTAATAACATCAATCTTTGCACGGCGCAAATAATCAACCGGGCTCAATGCTTCAATATCTTCAAATCCATCTGCAAAAAAAACAGCTGCTTTCATTTTT
Organism: Treponema sp.; assembly: GCA_017548565.1. Lineage (GTDB taxonomy): Bacteria > Spirochaetota > Spirochaetia > Treponematales > Treponemataceae > Treponema_D. The sequence goes on along the minus strand of JAFYZU010000053.1, from coordinate 51,957 downwards.
CCTCCATGTTTTTTTATTTTACCACATTTCCGTTGATTTTACACTGAATTTTTCAGAAGTCAGTTCCTTAGAATGAAGGTACAAACGTTTTGCAGGACTGCCCCCGTAAAGCTCATCTCCAAGAACAGGATAACCGGCTTCACTTAAATGCACACGTATCTGATGGGTTCGCCCGGTAAACAACGTACATTCAATTAACAGGCATTTTCTTCCTTCAATTTCCATCTTTTGAATAACTTCAAAGTCAGTTTTTGAATAAACACCACCCTTTTCTTCAGGCAATTCGCCCCACCTGCCTTTCTGTGATTTTGAAGTTATACGTCCCATGTATTTTTCGACGGTAAACTTTTTTCCAGGCTTGAGCAAATAATTATCTTCAACAACAGCAGCATATTTTTTTATAAAATCATGCTTTTGAAACATCTGTGAAATCTCTTTATTGACATTCCTGTTTTTTGTAAAAAGGATAACTCCGGAAGTTTCTCTATCAAGGCGATGCATGATTCCAACATACGGTTTATTTCGTAATTCAGGATTTTTTTTCCACAGATAACGTACGACTGCATCATGAAGGTTGTCCCTGTTGTTTACTATCGTCTGTTCAACAGGAAAAAAAGGCGGTTTATCGATAAAAATCAAATCATCATTTTCAAATAAAACCGATTTTTCAGTAACTTCGAACTTAATGTCATCTGGTTGTTTTTCATAAAATATTTTTTCTTCATCAATTTTTACCGTAACTGTAGAATTTTCAAAAACGATAAAACCAGGCCTTATAATCTCTTTTCCATTTACACTCACACAATGAGAAATAATCAGACGTCTGATTTTTGAGTTGGAGATTTGTTTGTATCCCGCTTTTACAGGAAGTTCTTTCTGCAAAAATTCATTGAGACTTATTTTACTGTCTGCTTTTAATTTTATGATTTTCAAAACTAATTCTCTATGGAATAATCAGGACCGTTTTCTGTTGCGAAGATTTTTACATTGCATTCTTCCATGCATACATTTTCCGCAAAGCTTTCTATATCAAGCGCTTCTTCGCTGAACAGATCATCGGGGTTATACGAGGTATGAACAGTGCTTTCAATGTTCTCACCAGTAAGACGAGCCATTGCACCATTAACTTTCACTATATCCTTTACAATCGGAATAAGATTATGTCTGTTTTTTTCTTCATATTTTTCTTCAAGAAACAAAAGCTGCATTTTTTCGAGCGACTGATGATTTTCTTTTTCCGGAACAAAACCGCTTTTAAAATCACAATTATTACAGCGCTGCCATTCTGCCATATCTGCAAAAAATTTTGAAGGATAAATCCTCAAGGGCTTCAAAACAGATAAAAACCACGGAACAGCCCTTCCCTCTGAATAAAAGGTCCTGCATGCAAAAGCAACATCCCTTGCATACCGCACATCCTTTGCAGAAAAGAAACCTGTTATCTTTGGTTCATATTCCTGGCACTCCTCTTCTGTCTGTAAAAAATTTATATGATTAGGATACTGCTGTAGTGCAAAATCAAGACGGTCACAGAAAAGCTTAAGTGAATCTCCTTCCTGAACTGAATAAAAAAGATCAAAACCAAAAACAAGTCCAAAATCATTCAAGAGGCGTGCTTTTGAAGAATAATATTTTTTATCAAACAAAAGTTTTCCACCCTTTTCTTCGCAGGTAAGAGGAATGTCAAACGAACAGAAAATCTGAGTTGCACAGGCTGCCAGTTCCTTATCGAATGTTGAAGCATTAACGGAAAATGAAACAAACAGAGAGGGTGCTTTTTCTGCAATAAGATTTATAATCCGGATTATTTTTTTCTTATCCAGATTTTTATCTGAAATGTAAATTTGAGTAACTTTCTTTTTTAGCATTTCAGGAAGCTGTGATTCAAAATCCTGAACATTGAATTTTATTTTATCCATTACATTTCCATAAAAAATGGAGAATCAAGTTGTTCTTAATTCTCCATCCTTTGTTTACAAAAGAACTATGCCGCGTTTTGCACAATCCTTTTTAATCTCATCGGTCCAGACACTTACCTGAGTTTCACCGATGTGTGCCTTTCTTAAAAGGAACATGCAGAGACGAGACTGACCTATACCGCCGCCCAGAGTCTGCGTAAGGCTTCCGGAAAGAAGACGCTTATGAAAATCAAGCTTTTCGCGATCTGTCATATTTCTTTCTTCAAGCTGTGCCTTAAGACTTTCAGGACTAACCCTAACACCCATTGATGAAAGCTCAAACGCACTGCCAAGAACTTCATTCCATACAAGAATATCACCGTTCAAGCCTCTGTGACCATCACCGCTTTCTGTAATCCAGTCATCATAGTCAGGAGCACGTCCGTCGTGGATAGTTCCGTCATCAAGCTTACCGCCGATTCCTGTAATAAAAACAGCACCGTATTCTTTGGCAACCTTATTTTCCCTTTCTTTTGGTGTAAGCTTAGGATATTTTCTCTGCAAATCATCTGCATAAAGAATTTTTATTTCATCAGGAAGAACCGGTTTAATTTTTGGATAACGGTCATAAATGAAAAACTCTGTTCTCTTTATGCAACGATAAACTTTCTTTACGATTTCATGAAGATAGAAAACAGTTCTGTCTTTAGGATCAATAGCCATTTCCCAGTCCCACTGATCGACATAAATAGAATGAATCGGATCAAGCTCTTCATCAGGACGAAGTGCATTCATATCTGTATAAATACCAAAGCCCCTTCCAAGACCTAATTCAGTAACTTTAACTCTTTTCCATTTTGCAAGAGACTGTACGATTTCCATTTTTGAATCGTTCAGAGCCTTTACCGGAAAGCTGACCGGACGTTCAACTCCATTCAGATCATCATTAATACCGGTGCCACTGCCTACAAAAATCGGTGCGGTAACTCTGGTTAAATTCAATTCAGTGCTTAATGCAAGCTGAAAAAAATCCTTGATTGCTACAATGGCATGTTCTGTTTCTTTTGTTCCTAAGATTGATTTATATTTTGATGGTAATTTCATAATATCTACTCGCTGTCATAATTTATTAATGTCGTAACACGGCATGGGGAAAGAATCTTTTCATAATTCAAGAACGGAAGACCGACTACACCAAAGAAGTCAGTAACTTCCGCGCCCCCCTGCTCAATTAGATTTTTTGCCGCAGCAAGAGTACCACCGGTTGCTATAAGATCATCTGCAACCAGAAATTTCTGTCCGCCTTTAATGTCAGATTTATGAACCTCGACTGTGGCTGTTCCATATTCAAGCGAATAACTGCATTCGTAAGTTTCACCTGGAAGCTTTCCCTTTTTTCTGATTAATACAAGAGGAATGCCAAGCTTTTCTGCCAGTGGAGCTGCAAAAATAAAACCACGTGATTCAACGCCTGCTACTGCATCAATCTGTCTGTCTTTATAAATTTCGACCATTTTATCAATACAGATCTTGAATGCATCAGGGTTTACAAGAATACCGGTAATATCATAAAAAAGAATTCCAGGTTTAGGAAAATCCGGAACACGTCGTATTGCCTTATCAAGCAGCTCTAAATCCTTCATAAAAATAATCCTTCCATGGATATAATAATACTATAAGGGTTTTAGAGCAATACTAATTCGAACTGTTTCTCGCAAGAAAATAAATTGATGAAACGACAAGAGCTGCAAAATAAATTCCGATTCCGACAAACAGGCTTCCCATACCGCCGATCAAAGCAATAAGTACGTAATTGAAAAGCTTAAACATCCACACATAGAACTGATAGAGGAACATCTGTGTAATTATGAACAGAGGAAATGCCAGAAACCAGCTGAACTTGAAATATCCGCCGTCACTTACACGATTGTTCCATGCAAAAGATGCAAGAAGAACAAGAAGCATGAGTATGAACAGAGGATAAAGAAGTCTGTTGAGCATTGCCTGTCCGAAAATTTCCTGAGAATAACCAAAGCGTTTTGCTTTTGATGAAATCTTTATTAGTTCAAGGATAGATGTGCTTTTTATATCGTCGCCTGAATTTTCTACAAGGATAAAATCCGTAAAATCCATAGGGAAAATAATATAATCCTTGTCCTCGCCATTCTGTCCCTTTGCATAAGTATATTCCGGTGAATAAACAACATCAGGATCCTCGCGTCCTACTGATTTCAAAAGAATATATGGAACACATTCAATCTTATCATCAATTTCAAGAAGCTTTTTTGTTTCTGCCGGAAGGGATTCTACAAAAACAGGGATTACCTTTGCATACGCTACATGCATTGCCTTTATCCACTCCCCGCTTCCGGTAAATGTAAGGATTGTTAAATCACGGATATACTGCACATTGCTTCCTGAATCCTGAACTTCGGTCATTCCCTTAAAATATACGATATTTTTATTTCCCATCTGACGCTGATGAACAAAATAAACATCATTTGCTTTTTCGAAGCTCTTAAGTTCAAAGGTTTCATCAACAAAGAAATATTTTTCTTCTACTTTCTTCTGGGCAACCTCATAGTAAAATTTCACGTCACTGTCTTTTTTACCTGATGAAGTTTCAATTAAATTCTTGAAGATATAATATGCCTGTAAATCATCACCCTGAGCCAGAGCAATGTAACCTTTATATTTTTCATCAAAAAGCTGCTGTTCTTCTGTCTTTGTATTTTTATGTACCTCTGTAAGATTATTCCAGGCATTTACTGAAATATCACGCAGATTTTCATAATTCGGATCTTTTCTGGCATTAAGCTTAAGACCAAGCTCTGCATAGTAATGAGCATCGAACCATTGTTCACTATCATAGGCTTTTTTTGCTTTCTGATAATATTCATAAGACTGAGACAATTCCTCTGCATCAAAAGGTTTTTCTGATTTTACCTCTTCAACAGGTTCTGAAGTTTTAGGATTAAACCTTAAATCCTGAGAGCTTTCCCTGCTTACTTCGATGCTTGCCTTATTCTTAAGATCATTTGCTTCCTTTGATTTAGGATCAAGCTCCAGAGCGGCCTGTGCATATTTTACCGAACGCTGAAAATATCCCTTGTTATAGAATTCATTTCCTACTTTAATATATTCATTTACGATTTTAGGTCTGTTTAAAATCTGGTTTTTCTTTGATTCTGCAATAACACCTAAAGATTCGTTTCCAAGAGTGATGAAAAACGTACAGATTATCGAAACAATCATTACTGATTTATAGCGCTTAATCATTGCCGGTGAAAAACGCATGAAGCTTCCCTCTGAGCTTGAACCAAACTGTACCGAAAAACCGACTATAAATGCCGTTATCATCATTCCCGGGAAAAATATGAGGATATATTGTGCGGCACTGCATAATTTATATAAAAATTGAGATGATTTATAAATCTGAGGCGGAACAGGAATGCAGAGTGCAGTAATAAAGCATGCAAGTATTCCTATTGCGAAAAATGCAATTAAAATTGATATAACCTTTTTCATTATTCATCCCTCTTATAACTTACAAAGAATTTTATTATACCTGTAACAATGAAAATAAGACTGAACAGAAGATTAAGACATACAATCGGTGCATCATCAAAATAATTCTGAAGCTGTACAAATAATTTAAATCCTTCAAGCTTTGTCCTGAATTCAAGAAGCTTTGGAAGCGTATAAAGAGTATTTACACCTATTGCTGCAATTACACTAAAGCAAACAGCCCATGCATTCAAAAGACGCCATTTAAAGAAGCTTGAAATTCCATATATTGAGCAGATTAAAAGTGCAAGAGATAAAAATCCCATCCAGAAGGTTTTTCCTTTCTGCAAAGAGGATTGTGCTTTCTGGATAAGTGGTCTGAAGCTTATGTACGAAATTCCTCCATCCTCATAAAAAGCTTTCTTTATGATTATATCATTGTAAGGCTTTGCCGCATTAACAAGAAGCTCATCATCTCCTTTCTGAATCTGTTTTACTTTAAGACCGCCTTCATCTTCCGTATCAATAAAAACTCCCGGTAATTTTTTTTCAACTGCAGAATCAAAATCATCCGTAAAATAAAAAATCCTGTTTTCTGCTTTTCTGAAAAGACCTCCTGAAAGAGTTTTCGTTTCTGTAAGCACCGGCGAAAAAGCATTTAGCCTTGAACCATACTTTACTGTAACCGGAAAAAGAAAAAGCCAGGTTACGGCACATAAAAGCATGTAAGAAATAAGCTGTAAAAAACCACCCTTGTGTCTTATTCTTGAATATGCTAAAAACGGGCAGATTAAAAATATGCTTACAATGCTCATGTAAAAGAAGGATTTAGACATTATCTGCTTTGAAAACAAAACAATTTCTTTTCCGTCAATATAATTAAGCACGCTCAGATAAAGAGAATAAAAAAGTGTTCCACAAATTAAAAGAACAAATAGAGTTGCGAAATAAAAAACAATAAGTTTTAAGGCTTTTTTCATAATAATCCTCTATCTATTATCGACTGAAAACACCAATAAATTGAACATTACTGGAAAAAAATATAAAATGCTTAAAAAAAATGCTTATTCATTTGCAAAAACATTATAATTATAGTAAAATAGTACATCATAATAGTTGAATTTGCATTTATATGAAAACAGCGGAGATTAAAAAATGGATAATAATAACGCATTAGTGCCAGGATTCGATTCAGAAAAAGATGACAGTCTTACTATCAATCTCAGAAAAGCAGAGAATGTAAAAAACGGTCTCTTCATTTATTTGAGCGGATACATTGACACCTACAATTCAAGTTATTTTCAGAAAAAAGTTTCACAGATAATTGAAGCAGGATTTATTAATCTGATTTTCAACTGCTCTTCCTTAAACTATGTTTCATCTACCGGTATCGGATCGTTTACTGTGTTTCTCAAGATGGTAAAACCTAAGGGCGGTGATATTGTACTTCTTGAAATACAGCCTAAAGTTTATGAAGTTTTCCAGTTACTTGGATTTTCACAGTTCTTTAATATCAAAAGCTCTGCAGAAGAAGCAATTTCTTTCTTTTCTGAAGGAACTGTTGCCGCTTCTTCTATATTCCCGCTTGTTATTTCATGTCCTGTATGTTCTAAAAAATTAAGGGCAATGCGCTCAGGAAGATTCAGATGTTCAGGATGTAAATCTATTCTTGCAATTAACGAAAACGGTGAAGTTTCACTCGGTTAATAATTGCGGATAACTTGTGGATAACTTTAAAAAAGCGTGTTTTTTTAAAACTTTTTTTTAAAAACTACTTGACATACTTTTATGACAAACAGGTGAAAAACAATGGATTTTTCACCTATTTTTTTATATTATAAGGAATTACACACTTCTTTATAATGATTACAAATTTATACTTAAACTAGAATTCCAGTTTATGAACTAAAAACACCCGTTTTTTAACTCAAAAAATGTGGATAACTTGTGGATACTCTGTGAATTAATGTGGAAATGTGTGTAAATACCTGAATTTGTTTTTTTTACTGAATTTCATTATAATTAAATTATGGATAATATTTTTACAGCCAGATTGGAAAAAATAGAAAAATCTCTTTCAAAGGCACTAAGCATGGATTTTACGAGAGACTGGCAGGATGCATCTTTCGGTAACCTTTCACAGAGTGTAAAAAAAGAACACATCAGGGCTTTAATAGAACCGAACAAAGCACTTATTGACCTTGGCGGTAAAAGATGGCGTCCACTGTTTTTAATCCTCTGCTATGAAGCCGCTGCCACTAAAAACAAAGAAACTGCACTTACCGAACAGCAAGCCTATGATCTTACATCCTTAGTTGAATTTGCACATACAGCAAGCCTCATTCATGATGATATAGAAGATTCCGCAGATTTCAGACGAGGACAACCAGCCGCACACATTAAATACGGAACAGATACAGCAATAAACAGTGCCGACTGGCTTTATCTTCAGGCACCTGTGTGTATTGATACATTGAACACTGCTGCAGACATAAAACTGACCTTTTACGAGCTTTATTCAAAGGAAATGCGGAAACTGCTTTTAGGTCAGGCAATGGATATTAAATGGCATTCAGACACAGATTTTTATCCTAAAATCGAAGCATACAACGCCATGGTAAAATGCAAAACAGGAACTCTTGCAAGCCTTGCGTGTCAGATTGGACTTATTGCGGGAGGAGAATCAAAGGAAATTGCCTGGCGATTCGGTGAGGTTGCCGCAAACATCGGAATAGGCTTTCAGATAATTGATGACATTCTCAATCTTACAAAAGGAAATCCCGGTAAAAAACGCGGTGATGATATAGTAGAAGGCAAAAAGAGTCTCCCGGTCCTTCTTCACATAAAAAATCATCCTCAGGATAAATCAAAAATATCTGAATTATTCAATCAGGCAAGAAAAGAAGGAATAGAAAGCAATGCCGTTGAAGAATGCATCGCTTTATTAAGCAGAAGCGGTTGTATTGAACAGGCAGCAGCCCTTGGTGAACAGCTTATAAAAGAAAACTGTTCGTTGTTTGAGACTTCACCGTTGATTTCACAATTATTTCTTTCGATGCTTCCTAAGGATTTATAGATGACCGAACGTGCAGATATTCTTAACAATCAGGCTATTCTCTTTGCTTCTGACGGCGATTATCCGAGTGCCATTGCATGCTTTAAACGAGCAATTGTTCTTGATAAGGAAAACTATCTTTTGTGGTACAATCTTGGCGTGACATACAGAGATAACGGAGATTTTACGAATGCAAGACATGCTCTTGAAAAAGCAAACGCCATTAATCCTGAAAACTGCGATGTTCTTGAAACTCTTGCAACTATCTGCATGATGGAAAAACGATTCGATGAAACACTTTTTTACTGCGGGCAGGGGCTCGATTTAAATTGCTGCAACGAGCATTTTCTGAATCTTGCGGGAGTCGTTTACTTTCAGGAAGAAAATTATCAGAAAGCATGTTCATTTTTCGAAATGGCAGTATCAATCAACCCCTACTACAAGGATGCGCTTTTAAATCTTAAAGACACATATTACGAGCTTGGAAATAAATTCGGAATTGAAGAAGTAGAAAAAAAACTAACGTCGTGCAGATGATTATTTATGTTTTCTGTTATCAGTGAACAAGATGTTCCTTTGCAAGTATATTAATTTCCTGTGCAAGTGAATCAAGAGGAACCTGTTTCTGAACTGCACCCATTTCGTATGCAACCTTAGGCATTCCGTAAACGATAGATGATTTTTCATCCTGACCTAAAGTCCATGCACCTTTTTTACGCATCTGAGCAAGCTGGGCTGCGCCATCACGACCCATTCCTGTCATAATAACACCTAATGCCCTGTTACCGAAAACCTTTGCAACAGATTCAAAAAGCACATCACACGAAGGTCTGTGACCGTTACGAGGATCTTCATCTGTAATCTTTATATAATTGAAAACGCCTCTTCTTTCTACCGTAAGATGATGACTTCCGGGAGCAATGTAAATATGACCGTTTGCTATTTTTTCTGAATCCTGTGCTTCGGTAACAGTTAAAGGACAGATTGCATTAAGACTGTCTGCAAATTCCTTTGTAAAACCTGCAGGCATATGCTGAACTACAAGAATCGGCTGATTTAAGTTAGGATCAAGCTTTTTGAACATATCACGCAATGCATTAGGACCACCGGTAGATACTCCTATTGCAATTAATTCGATTGGTCCCCCCTCTTTTTCTGGAACAATCACGGCCGGCTCCTTAGGTTTTGAAGGTGTATATGTTGATAATGGAGAAATATCATTCTGAGATATGGAAGCAAGCTTTGCCGCATTTTCACCCTTCCTTTGAGCAACAAAGCGTGCCGCTTCCTTTAATTTAATCTGATGCTGAAAATAATCAGGATCGGGAACATGTTTACCGTTAATAAAAGCCTGAGTTCGTCCGTAAGCAGCTATGTATTCAACAATTTCATTTGAAACATCTGAAATTTTTAAAGTAACTGAACCTCCGCCCGGCTTTGTAATAAAATCTGCAGCACCAAGCTCAAGACATTTCATGGTAACCGCAGCACCTTCCTTTGCTATTGAAGAAAGGATTATTACCGGTATACGGATTTTTCTCTGTTTACATACAGCGAGAAATTCAAGACCATTCATTTTAGGCATTTCAATATCAAGGAGAATTACATCCGGTCTGATATTCTGAAGCTTTTCAAGAAGATCCACTCCGTTTTCTGCCTTTGCAATTACTTCAAAACCGTCAATCTCTTCTACGATTTTTGTAATTACATTTCGCATTAAAGCTGAATCATCGCAAACTACAACAGAGATTTTATCCATGTTCATTATCCTTTATTTCTTATAGTATAAACAAGCCCAGTCAGTTTTTAAGAATTCAAACTGTGTATTCATTCCAAAAAGTGATTCTGAATGACCTATGAATAAATAAGACTGATTTGACATGGCTTCATAAAACCTGTCTATTACTGCTTTCTGGGCATTTTCATCAAAATAAATAAGAACGTTCCGGCAAAAAACAACATCGAGGTTCCTTGCTCCCGAATCGTTCTTTAAATTATGATAGTCAAATCTTACGGTATCCATTATTTCTTTCTTAATCTGATAACCGCCTTCGACTTTTGTAAAATACTTTTCAAGATAATTCTGTGGAATTCCATCTACCCTGGAATCTGCATAAAAACCCTTCTGGCCGACCATTAAGGATTTAAGTGAAATATCGGATGCAGTAATCTGAAATGTAAAACCGGCCGGACATATTTCCTTCATAATCATTGCGATTGTATAAGGTTCCTCACCGGTTGAACATCCCGCACTCCAGATTTTGATTTTTTTATCTGCAGATGCTTTTTTACGTTCAATTACATTTGGAATTACATAATTAATAAATGCATCAAAATGCGGTTGATTCCTGAAAAAACGTGTAAGATTCGTTGTTACGCAGTCCAGCATATATTTCATTTCTTCCGGATCTTTTGTAACAAGAGAATAATAATCTGCCGGAGCGGCTAATCCTTTTTCACGCAAGATTTCTTTTATTCGGCTATCTAAAATAGATCTGTTTGTCGGTGAAAAAGTAATGCCGCTCTCATTATAAATCAGAGTACGGAATTTCTCATAATCTGCATCACAAAGTATATCGGCCATAGATGTATGTAAAAACTATTCAGAAAGATATTTATTAACAATTATCTGAGCCATTATTTTTTTCCAGTTGAAATTACTTGCATTCACTGGTGTAATTTTATTTCCTTCTGTTGTAGCTTTCAGACAAGTTGGCATTGAACCATACTGTACACCGCCAAAAAGGATAATGCTTTTCCATGTTCCTTTTGATGAATCAAAGGATTTAATTACACCTTCTTCTGATTCAGTCTGAATATTATTAAGCGAAGGCCAGTTTTTAATTAAATAATTATCCTTTGTAATACCATCTCCAATAGCAGCTAAAGCTTGACTGCTGGAATCAGTAAAAGGACGACAAACAACTGTTAAACCTGCAGGAAGTCCTACAACATCATCTCCGAAAGGATTATTTTTCAACTTATTTGAAGTACTTGGAGTAATTCCATTCTTTGAATAAATACAATAGAAATTTAACTGAATGCTGCCATTATCACCCTGATATTCAACCTCTCTTTCATACCATGTATCGTATGTTGCTTCAAAAAGCTCATCACAGGCTGTAAAAGTAAGGGCACAAACAGTTAATAAAAGAATACTTAATAAAGTTGCAATTTTTTTCATATTAAAATCTCCTTAAATAATTTATTTAATACATTATAAATCAGATAGATTTTCTTGTCAAAGAAAAAACTTATACCTGGAAAAGATCTATTTCATTTCCGATTTCTTTGATGGAACCTTTAAGCTTATCTGATATTTCACTTAAGCCGATTCCGGTTACGTTGATTCTTTCTGCTCCTGCCGACATTTCTTCCATGCTCTGCCTCATCTGAATCGTACTGTCCTGAAGATTCTTTACTTCCTCAAGAATATGCTTGTTTCCTTCTGCCATTTCATGTCCTGCAGTCTTAACCTCGGCTGTACTGTTATTCATTTCGTGCAGAGCCTGATTAATCTGCTGTGAACCGATTGTCTGTTCTTCCATTGCGGCCTTAATGCTTCGTACAATTTCATCGGTCTGTTTAATTCCGTTTGAAACATTAACGAAAGCGCTGTTTGAATCTGCAGAAGCAAGCACAACCTCTTCGATTGAATCCTTAATGCTGTTAAGCTGATCGCCGATTGTCTTTGACTGTGTTGTAGAGGTTTCTGAAAGCTTACGTATTTCGTCTGCAACGACACTAAAGCCTTTTCCGGATTCTCCTGCGTGCGATGCTTCAATGGCGGCATTCATAGCAAGAAGATTTGTCCTTTTTGCTATGTTTGAAATTACAAGGTTTGCTTCCTGGAGCATCTGTGACTGTGTTACAATCTGTTCTACCTTTCTTGTTACATCTGCCTGTTTTGACGAACCGTTCTGAATATCAAGCATGAGCTTATCAAAAGAAGCCGCCATTTTATCTACCGAACGATTAACCGAATCAATATTGCTCATCATTTCTTCTATTGCAGAAGATGCAGTTTCAACACCTTCTGCCTGATGAACGATAAGCTGCTCAAGAGATGAAATATTTGCGGCAATTTCATTTACTGCACCTGCCGTCTGCTGAACGCTTTCACTCTGATTGACAATCTGCTCATATACGCTCTTGATGTTTTCAATAATCTGGGTAATGGAAGCACTTGTGTCCTGTGTGCTCGAATCCATTGATAAACCGACAACTTCAAGATTTTCCTGCGATTTCTTGATATTCCGCAAAAGCTCCTGAAGCTTGTTTGAAAAGTTATTAAAGCCCTGTACTACCCTTCCGACTTCATCCTTCGAATTAAAATCAATTCGTTGCGTAAGATCTGCATTTCCGCTTGCAATATTATTGATTGATTTACTTACTTCCTTCAGAGGCCTTACAATTGCATGAATTACAGGAATGAGGATTAAAGTAGCAATGAGGATTGATAAAGCAAGACATACAAATGAGAAATTAAATAAATCTGCAAGGTGTCCAAAATAATAATTGTATGGAACAGCAGCCATAAGAACCCATGGAGTTTCCGGAATTGAAAGGTAACCGGCAATTATTTTATTATTTGTTTCAGGATATTTCATTACAAACCTGTTATCCTGTCCGGAAAGCATTTCTTCCCTATATGGAGCAAATTCTTCATGCTCGAACAACTGATGCATGTTTATATAAGTTTCATTTTCATTTTTTGCAATACCGAATATCTGGCTTGTATTTTTTGATACGATAATAGGATGATGTCCGTCGCCCATATCGATACCGCGCACTATATCTGCAAAACAGTCACCGTTTACAATTGCAACTATAACTCCTTCAATCTGATTATTTGTGTTATAAACAGGTTCAGAATAAAAAAGAAGCACCTGTGCGTCAGATTCCTGATCTATTGTCTGACCATCTTCGGCACGTCCTGCAAGATCTTCTTTACGGAATATTACAGGATCAGAAACGAATTCATTTCCCTTAAGTCCCTGCTTTACGTATTCCATGTCACTGAAATCCATTCTTGTATTGTAATCTGCATTAAAAAAGAAGCCTTCCTTATCGTAAAAAGCAATGCTTACATAAGTTGCAGGATCAATGTTTTTTGCATCAGCAATCATATCGTTTTTCTGCTGAGGTGTAGTTTCCGGATTCTTACAGTAAGGAAGCTGTGCAAGTGCCCTTAAAACAGAAAAATGTTTATCGTTTAACTTAAGAATCTGTTTTTGTGCATTTTCCGAAACTATATCAAGCGTTTTATTTACAGAAGCGCTTACTGTATCCTTTGTTCTTTTATAAGAAAAAAAGCTCTGAGTTCCTGATGCAATTATCAATATTGCAATGACCACAAGTAAGATTTTTATTCTGATGCTTTTCATCCGACACCTCTCAAAAAATAAAAAATCGCACCCATAAAAAATGCGATCTGATTTCTTTTTTTATCTCTTTATTTAAATGATTTTAACATACTTTTCTTCTTTTTCAAATTTTTTAAACTGATATATTTTCCTTCAGCAAGTTCAAGGGGAAGAATATATTTTCCAAAAGAAATCCTTTGTAAACCGGTAACTTCATTTCCGAGTGCCTTAAACATCCTTCGTACAAGATGAAATTTTCCTTCGGTAACCGTTACAATACATTCACTTTCATCCGAAAAATGAATTTCTGCAGGCAATGCCTTCTGTACCGGCCATTTTTTTTCTGCAGGAAGAACAATGCCTTTTTTAAACTCATCTTCATAATATTTCTGATGCAAAGAAATAACCTTCTGATGTAATTTTACGATATATTTTTTTTCGATTTTATTTTCGGGTGCAGTAAGTGAGTGCGAAAAATTTCCATCCGTAGTAAAAAGAAGAAGACCGCTTGTTTCACAATCAAGGCGTCCTACAGTATGAAGACGTTTTCCGCGGACAGGAGACTGAACAAGTTGCTGAAGCTCGGGTTCAAGAAGGGAATAAACCGTTTTATGCCTGTCAGAAACTGCCGAACAAACATAACCGCATGGTTTATTCATCATCAGATAAATATTACAATCCATTTACAATCTTAACTATGTCGTTATACTGCTTTCGGACCGCATCCTGTTTTAACGATTCCATCTGTGTAAAGGAATCAAATTTCGGTAAGGTATAGGAATAGACACCGGCACTGTAATCTATATCAGCCTTCTTATTCTTTGTTACCGAGAGATTAATGTTGTTTTCACTGTTTTCATCTGTATAGAAGAACTGATATCTTACACGGGCAAAGAATTTCTTTCTTCCAAAAGAATGCTTGAAATATGAATATACAGTAGCAAGTGTTTTATCTTCAAGCTTAAGGTTTTCAATCTGAATCATGTATTTTTTCTTTGTATCAAAAACCGGCTGGATTATTTCTTCAGGCTTACCGGAAAATTTCTTTGTCGTTTTATTCCAGTAATAGATGTTATATTTATTTCCATTCTGAATTGTTGCAGTCTGTACGACCAGATCCTGGCATCCGTCAAAATTGCAGTCATAAAGGATTATAAACGGCTTGTCAATTTCACGGATTTCAATTGCCTGGGTACATTCATTTTTTTCATCTATCAGTTTAAAAATTCCACGCCATGCATAAGATGCCGTAAGCGATACATCAACAATCTGAAGCGTATAAAGCTTTTTTTTCTGAATGAGCGAAAAATTTCTCTGAAGATCATAGTTATCGCGGCGTTCAGGATTATCAAAATACACTGCTTTGTCTGCAAAAGATTCACAGTATTCTTCGGGAACCTTGATTTTATCTACATTATATAAAAGCTCAACTTCAGAAAGAAGCTCTGTATTTGACTTTTTATTCTTGAGGTCCTTATCCTTACCCCAGCCGAACGGAAGATTCCAATCCTTCGCAAAAAGTGACAGACCGGTACATACAAACAATATAATTAAACAAATCTTTTTCATGAGATACTCCATTTATAGTTTAACATAAGTTGCTTCAATTAAAAAGAAAATTTTATCTATAGTTTATTTTCCTGAATTCCGTTCCCAGAACACACCGTCGCTGTAGCCCTGAATGGATTTATCATTTTCTGCAAGCATCAGGCGTTTTTCGGCAAGAAGACAGTATTCTTCGTTCATTTCTATTCCTATGTAATTTCGGCCAAGTTTTCTGGCGGTTACCGATGCAGTTCCGCTTCCTAAAAAAGGATCAAAAATTATATCGCCTGGTTTTGAAGAAGCAAGAATGAGTTTTGCATAAAGCTTTTCGGACTTCTGCGTAGGATGATCAGTATTTTCAGGCATTGACCAGAAAGGAACAGATATATCATCCCAGAAATTAGATGGATACGTTATGCGGTAATTTCCATCCTCTGTCTGCTCCCAATCCTTTGGTTTTCCGTTAACCTTATATGGAGCAATTACCTTCCGCTTTAATTTTACCGATTCTACATCAAAATAATAATCATCCTTGTTTTTTACGGCGAACCATATATCTTCCATTGAATTTTTCCAGTTTGATTTTGCTCCACGCCCCTTTTCCCGCTGCCAGGTTATCCTATTTAAAACCGTAAGCTCTTTTTCTACAGCCCGCTGCAGGGAGGATGTGCATTTCCAGTCGCCGCAGATATAAAGGCTTCCATTTGGTTTGAGTTTTTTACAGACAAGCGGAAACCATTCAGAAAGATATTCATCATAAAGTTCATCGGAGCGTGCGTTAAAAGTACTTCCGTTGAAATTTTTAGTAAGATTATAGGGCGGATCTATGATGATTAAATCGGCAAAAGAATCGGGAAGAAAAGGAAGCGCCTGCATAAGATTTGCATTTATTGTCCTGTTCATAAAAAAGGACAACGAGGCCTGTTCCCCCTGTTCAAGAGAACTTAATGTAATGAGTTTTTTCTTTAATTCTTCGCGCTCATTTTCTTTGATTTTCAGAGTACGGTTTCTTGGCGCAGTGTTATGAACTTCCATTTTTTATCCTGTGCATTTATTAAAAGTTTATCTTAAAAAGTCTTTGAATGTTTTCGTCTACAGTACAGGAAAGCTCTTCTTTTGTACATCCACGGGTCTGTGCAATAAAATCATAGACATGTTCTATAAGAACCGGAGTATTTGCCTGACCACGGAACGGAACCGGAGCAAGATACGGGGCATCTGTTTCACACAAAAATCTGTCGGAAGGAATAAATTTCAAAAGCGCCTTCATTTCGTCCATTTTTGCTTTTTTTGTATATGTTACTCCGCCGCCAAATGCTATATACCAGCCAAGATCTAAAAATGCACGAGCCTGTTCAATTCCATAACTGTAACAATGAATTATCCCGTTATGATAACCAACCTCTTTTAAGCATTCAAGAGACTGCTCAAAAGCATCCCTGCTGTGGACTATAAACGGAAGTGAATATTTTTCTGCAAGCTCCAGCTGCATCATGAACAATTCTTTTTCACCCTGAGCAGTTTTTTCATCAAAATCACTTTCGGTTCTGTTATCTGCACCCGACGGATTCCAGTGATGATCAAGTCCGCCTTCTCCTATTGCAATAACTTTTCTGTTCAATATGTCTGAATCTGAAAAAGAACCTGCAATCTGAATGCTCTGTTCCAGCTTTTTTACAGCGTTGAATCGATCATGGATTTCATCTACATCGGGCCAGATGCCTGCAGAAAAATACATAAATCTTCTTGCCTTGTCTGCAAGCCGTGAATCCTTTATCTGAGAAATTGAATTTTCAACGGCAGCCTGTCTTTCAATAAGATCATCGCATCTTGTACCTATATCCAGAGCAAACCTGCAGTCTCTTTTTGCAAGAGCTTCAAGAACTGAAACACCGTCAATTCCCCGCTCTGTAGTCATCATTTTAAAATGAAAATGTGTATCACTGAACATAAAACTTTTTTAAGTATACACTGATTTCCGGTATGAAACAACAACTTCTAAAAACACACAAAAAATGATATACTTTTTTATATGGCTTCGAAAAATTTTGATTACAGTGTTATTTACTCGGATGATGATTTTGTCGTACTGAACAAACGAAGCGGAATCCTCATTGCAAGCGACAGATATAATCCGGATGCACCGCGCCTTGATTTAATTGCAGAAAAAGAATTCGGAAAACTGTATGCCGTTCACAGAATTGATAAAGATACTTCAGGCCTTATTGTATATGCAAGAAATCCTGAAGCACAACGTAAAATTTCAATGCAGTTTGAAAAAAGACAGGTTCATAAAATTTATCATGCCCTGGTATACGGACATCCGATGTTTGAAACGCTTCACGTAAATTTACCTCTTTTACCCGACGGAGATTCAAAGCACAGAACTGTCGTAGACAAAAAACACGGAAAGCCATCAGAAACTGATTTCAGGATGATAGGAAACTGCGGACCTTATTCCTGGATCGAAGCAAAACCACTTACAGGAAGGACACATCAGATAAGGGTACATCTTGCAAGCAATTCCCTGAGCATCGTCTGTGATCCCTTGTACGGCGGAAACCAGAAGCCAGTAAAATTAAGCGAGATCAAGAAAAAATGGAACGGAGATGAATTTGAAGAGCGACCTTTACTTTCACGACTCGCACTTCATGCCTATAAAATTGAATTCATACATCCATCGACAAATGAAACTGTAAGCTTTACCGCGCCGTATCCTAAGGATATGGATGCAACAAGAAAACAACTGTTCAAGATTTATAAAACAGATCCTTTGAACGAGCAGTAGGATTTTACGGGCGATGAAGAAAACACTTGTATTTTTCTGTATGCTTTTTTCATTTCCGCTTTATGCACAGCAGTTTTCAGTTTCTGCAGGAGCGGGGCTTTTCAACGGAAAGGTCAACGAATATGTTTTTGACGAAACGTGTGCAAATACAGACAATAAAGTAAGTGAACTCAACTGGCTCATTAACAATACCGCACTTTTTAATATTGATGCTGCCTGTTATCTTTTTAACGATTTTTTTTTCAAGGCAGATTTTAACATAGCAGTACCGAAAGCAGCAAAAAACATGATTGACCTCGACTGGCTTGATAATTCAAATCCTTTTGAAAGAACAAACTTTTCTGAACACCCGTGTGATTTTACGAATTATTTTTCAATAGAAGCAGCTCTCGGTAAAAAAATAAATATCGGAAACTTTTTTACACTTGAACCGTTCGGAGCTTTTTCTTTTGATTACATTGAATTTAATTCTCACGACGGATACAAAATCTATAAAAGCGATAATTATGAAAAAATCCGGATGTACGGAAAAATAATTGACTACTCTCAGCTTACCTTTTCATTTTTTACAGGCTGCAATGCAATTTTATATGATGATAATTTCTGCGGAATTTTATCTTTTGCAATGAGTCCTTTTTTATCGTGGTGTGACTGTTACGACCTTCACTGGCAGAGAAATCCACCGCTTTATTTTAATGATGAAGTTTATTTTTCGTTCAGATTAAAGCTTTCACTTGAGCTTGATTATTATTTCTGTAAAAACAATGCATTATGTTTTTTCATGAATCTTGATTTTCTTCCGCGCAATAAAGGACAGTCCCTTACCGCCGCTTACAACGACAAGCTTGACCGTTACAGCCAGGAATGGCATGTCAGTTATTCAGAAGGCGGAACAGACAGATTATTTACGACATTCAGCCTAAACTATAAATATATTTTCGGAAAATAATTATTTCTGGATTCTTACGCTTACAATACGCCGCATGCTTACATCCTCAGCGGTAAAAATGATGTTGTCTTTCTTGAAAACTGTACCGCTTGTCGGTAAAAATCCAAACTGCTCTAAAAGCCAGCCGCCGATTGTCATCATTTCATCAGAAGAAAGATTCATTTCAAGAATTTCATTTATATCAGAAAGCTTAAGCTCACCGGGAACAATAAAGGTATTTATGGAAACAAGCTTTATCTTTTCTTCGGCAGGAAGATCGTTCCAGTTATTTTCATCTGTCATCCTTCCAAAAACAACACGCATTACATCTTCCATGGTGGCAATTCCCTCTGCCTGTCCCTGCTCATCAAGTACTACAGCAAATTTATATTCATCCTTCCTGAATTTCTGAAGAAGCTCCAGAACAGAAAGAGTGCCCGGTACATATTCAACTTCATTCATGACCGACTGTGCAAAATTCTTTCCACGATGATTTTTATCAAAAGTTCCCAGAAGCGTTTTATAATTTATAACTCCGACTATATTATCCTTTGTATCCTTATAAACCGGAAGCGTAGAAAATCTTGAAGAAAGAAATTCTTTTTTTACCGTTTCATAATCGGAAGACTGTTCAACCATGCTCAAAAAAGAACGGTGCTTCATAATCTGATTTACAGAAAGATCGTTGAATTTTATGAGCTTATTGAGCATACGGCTTTCACCTTTTTCAATAGTTCCTTCCTTTTCACCGACATCAATGAGTGCCTTGAGTTCTTCTTCTGTTACAATCGAGTCAGAAGATCTGATGATTTTTTTTACAAACCAGACAATAAAAGAAGAAATCGATTCAAAAATGAAAATTACAGGAAAGAATATTATTTCAAGAAGATAAAGTCCGACGCTTGCGAACGATGCAGTTTTTTCAGGATTAAAGATTGCAATTGTTTTAGGAATAATCTGACCAAAGGTTGTAATGAAAAATGCAATTATAAAAGTCTGATAGCCGACCCCACCGCCGCCGAAAATCTGCTGAACAAGGGCAGTTGCAACAGCACTGACAAGCGCATTCAAAAAATTCGTTCCTATTAAAACTGTCGTAAGAAGTCTCTGTATGTTTGATTTTAATCGTTCGATTAACTTAGCATTGCGTCTTTTTTCTTCGACCATGCTCCGTACCTTTAGTTTTGATAAAGATAAAAAAGCAGTTTCGGAAGATGTAAAAAATCCGATACAGAGAATAAGCATAAAAATAACGGCAAGAATAATTACAGTCCTAATCATCATCTGCCACCTTTGTAATTCTTATGCGCTCAATCCTGTGTGCCTGAATTTTCTGAACTGTAAATAAATATCCTTCAAACTCAAGCTTATCGCCTGATTTGGGCATCCTGTTGATTTTTTCAATGAACCATCCCGCAACAGTTTCATTGCTTTCTGATTCAAGATTTATATGGAGACCTTCGCCAAGAACATGAAGAAGCACAAGTCCGTTAATTTCAAAATCATTTTTATCTTCGATGGAATCAAAATCAAAAACCTTACCGCGCAGTGTATTATCACCCGGCAAAGCAAATATTTCACGACTTATATCCTTTTCGGTAACAAGTCCATCGGTACCCGAATATTCATCTACAACAATAGCCATTGACTGTCTGCTTTCAAAAAGCATCTGCTGAACCGATGACATCTTTTTTGTACCGATGATAAAAAGCGGTTCACGCATGACCTTCTGTAAAGAAAAATCCTTTGGATTATCGCTGTATTTCAAAAGATCCTTTAAATAAATAATTCCTACAATATCGTCAATCGAATCCTTGTAAACCGGAAATCTTGTAAAATTAAGACGCTGAGAAAGCTCAATAATATCACGGTAGCTTGAATCTATTGAAACTGCCCTGATTTTTGTACGCGGGACCATTATATCCTGAGCTTCAAGATCTGAAAATTTAAAGATCTGACTCATCATCCTGTTTTCTTCTTCTTCAATTACTCCATGCTCCGAGCTGATGTCGAAGAAGGTTTTTATATCCTGTTCGGTATACGATTTTTTTGATTTGTCCTGTTTTATTCCGAAAATCCATAGAATAACTTTTGAAAAAGCCGTGACAACAGCAACGACCGGTTTCATTATCCAGGTGATGATTAAAATGAATCCGCTCAGACCGTATGCGATTTTGTCGGGACAATGAGTAGCGATTGTTTTCGGAGTAATTTCACCGAACAGCAGAAGAATTAAAGTTGTGGCAAAGGTTGCGTATCCGACGCCTTTTGGACCGAACAGTGAAAGTGCAATAGAAGTAATGATCGCAGAAAGAAAGATGTTTACAAGATCGTTCGAAATAAGAAGCGTATTTATGAGCTTTTCCTTTTTATCTAAAAGCTTACCTGCCCTTACCGCACGAAAATCCTTTTTATTTTTTCTTCTGATTCTAAGACGAAGCTTATTCATTCCCAGAAATGCACTTTCTGAGATTGAAAAAAGCATCGATAGAGTAACTAAAACTGCCGCTGTTATTAATAAACCGGAAGGTATGTCGTCCAATTTCTATTCCATACTGGCAGGTTCTGAATCTTCAAAGTCACTGTCTGTAAGCGGGGCTGTAACTGTTGCCTGTGATATATATTCCATAACCTGACGTAAATTAGGAGCAAATTCACTTTCCGGAGCAGCATCTATTGCCTTCTGATAATAACTGAGCATTGCAGTAACATCAGAGCTTCCGGATGCCTGAAGGATATATGCACACATTGAATATGCCTTCTGATTATCTTCTGGATTAAGAACCTTTGAATCAATCATCTTAAGGTAAACGTTCATTGCTCCTTCAACATCCTGCTTATAGAAGAGTTCAGCTGCTTTTTCATCTGCATCCATATAAATATATTTACTTGCAAGACCTGTCTTATTCTTTTTATCAAGCTTTACTGCAGATTTCCACATTGATTCAAGAGAAACCTTGTATCTGTCGGGAGTTGTATCATATATATTATCCATTGCCTGAAGACGTTCAAGCTTTGAGCCTTTAGTAGTTTCTTTTACCATAACTTCAAAGTCATCGAACTGCTGCTGGTAACCGATGAGCTCTGCAAAAAATTTATCTGCCGTGCATTCATCATTCTCGATGAATATTTCGTTTACGATAAATGCTTCCTTTGTCATGAGAAAAACTGCAGGAACATATTCAAGACCGATGTTCTGAACAAAAACAAAATTCTTCTGCATCATTTCAGAAAAAGCATCGGCTGCTTTTATTTCTTCTTCTGAAGCATCATCCTTAATTACTGTTTTCTGATATGATTTTTCAGAAAAATCAAGGTGACAGAGAATAAAATCCTTTTCGCTTCGTTCACGGAAAGATTCATTCTTTAGAACATTCTGTACAAAGGCAGTACTTACTTCATCATCTCCATCGGAAGTAACAATAAGAAGCATTGCTTTTTTCTGTTTTGCGGCCTCTTTTTTTGCCTGTTCAAAAGATGAGTAACATCCGCATTCATCTAATACTGGTTTTTCACCGCATGAAATTAAAGTAAAAGCTGTAAATAATAATACAAATAATAATCCAATATTTTTTTTCATTTTTCATTCCTATTTAAAATATGCAACCCCTGCAGCAAAAAGATTTTCACAGGTTGTTTCATTCTGATTTGTAATCGGATTTCCTCCGACATTCTTGAAAAGATCAAAGCTGCTTCCGTTTGTTTCCATTCCTACAGAACGTTCAGAGTGTCCCATCTTTCCAAGAACATGACCGTCCGGTGAAGTAATTCCTTCTATTGCATAAGCAGATCCGTTCGGATTATCAGGCTCGCTTGTTGCAGGAGAACCGAATTCATCTACATACTGAGTGAATACCTGACCGTTTTCAAAAAGCTTCTGTGCAGTTGCTTCATCACAGACAAAGCGTCCCTCACCATGAGAAATTGCAATAAGATGATTACGTTCATCGATTACCGACGGATGCATTGCCCACGGAGATTTTGCAGAAACAATCCTTGTCCTTACTATTCTTGAAATATGACGACCGATTCTATTGTAAGTTAATGTAGGCATATCATCCTTCATATCTACAATTTCACCGTACATTGCAAGACCTGTTTTAACAAGTGCCTGGAAACCGTTACAGATTCCAAGTAGAAGACCATTGCGCTTTTTCAAAAGATTCATTACTTCTTCGCTGATGTTACCAGCCTTCAGTACATTTGCAATAAATTTTGCAGAACCATCCGGTTCATCACCTGCAGAAAATCCTCCGCTTAAAGCAAGAATCTGAGTATCTTTAAGTTCCTTTTCAAGTTCAGCAAGAGACTGTGCAAGCATATCCGGTGTTTTATTTCTGAGAACTAAAATCTTTGTATTACCGCCCGCAAGATTAAAGGCACGTGCCATATCCATTTCGCAGTTTGTACCTGGGAATACAGGAAGCAGAACCTTAGGAGAAGATTTAGCCTGAACGAACGCAGGTGCTTTTCGTACATCGCTGAGTGATTTATGAACGTTCAGTGCCCATTCAAGATAATCATTCTGAACCGGCTGTGAGCTTATGCGTGGGAAAACATCCTTTAATTTATCTTCCCATGCGTTAACTGTATCTTCAAGGCTTACAGATATTTCATTCTTCGTTACATTCTGACATTCTGCGTTCAAAAGCCTGATTTCTCTTTCGGCAATTGTCGTACCTAGCAGTGTAACAGTTCCTTCTTTAAGTGCGGATTTTGATAAATCTTCTTTTGTTTCTACAATAATGTTTCCATATGTCGGAACAAAAAGCGCATCAACAGAATTATTTTCTGCAATATTCTTTACATTGATTTCTGCACCGATCATGTTTCCCATTGCCATTTTAGAAACTGCTTCTGCAATACCGCCGGCCTGAACAGGATACATTGCACTGATTTTCCCTGCTTTATTCAAATCATAAAGTACATCTGAATTGGAAAGGAAAGTTTCAAAATCCGGAGCAAGAAGCTCTGAATATGGAACGCTTACCATATAAATATTATTTCCTGCTTCCTTAAATGAACCGCTTGTAACATTCTTTACATCATCATGACCGACTGCAAAACTTACGAGTGTATGAGGAACGTTGATTTTTTCGAACGTACCTGACATTGAATCCTTACCGCCGATTGAAGCACAACCGGTTTCTATCTGAGCATCTACAGAACCTAAAAGAGCGGCTGCAGGATATCCCCAGGTCTTTTCGTTTACTGCACGTCCGAAGAATTCCTGGAAAGAAAGTCTTGAAGCTCTTGCCTTACCGCCCATACAGGTGATTTTTGCAAGAGAACTCAAAACAGATATTTTTGCACCGTGCCAGCTTGACCACTGTCCGACGCGGGGATCAAAGCCATAAGCCATAAGACTTACAGTTGAAGTTTCACGAGGACTTACAACAGGTATTTTGGCAGCCATACCTGCTTCCGGTGTATTCTGATATTTTCCGCCGTAAGGGAAAAGAACTGATGAAGAACCAATGGAACCGTCGAAACGTTCTCCAAGTCCTCTCTGTGAACAACAGGCAAGATCGTTCATATTTGCAAGCCATGCATTCTTTACATTGCGCTCAACGCATTTTTCGCATTTAACCTGCTGAGAAAGCTTTTCCTTTACACTGTCCAAAGGATTTCTGAGAGGTGATTTTTCAGGAGCCTCTGGTGATTCAATAACTGCAACTGCTTCATGATGTGCACCTGCTGCATCAAGGAAATCCCTTCCGATATCAACGATTGTTTTACCACGCCATTTCATTACAAGACGATTAGTATCGGTAACCTCTGCAACGACAACAGCATTTAAATTTTCTTTATTAGCCGCTTCTATAAAACGGTCAACATCTTTTTTCCTTACAACTACGGCCATTCGTTCCTGACTTTCAGAAATTGCAAGCTCAGTACCGTTAAGACCTTCATATTTTTTAGGAACCTTATCAAGATTAATTTCAAGACCAGGTGCAAGTTCACCGATTGCAACAGAAACACCACCTGCTCCAAAATCGTTACAACGACGAATCATAAGGCTCACTTCTTTGTTTCTGAAAAGACGTTGTATTTTACGCTCTTCTACCGCATTACCTTTCTGAACCTCCGCTGCTGCAGTAGTAACCGATTTTTCCGTGTGAACCTTTGAAGAACCTGTTGCTCCTCCTATACCGTCACGACCGGTTCCCCCTCCAAGAAGAATGATAATATCTCCACATTCAGGACGTTCACGAATAACTGTATTTTCAGGAGCGGCTGCAATTACGGCACCAAGTTCCATTCTTTTTGCAACATAACCCGGATGGTAAATTTCCTGAACCTGTCCGGTTGTAAGACCAATCTGATTACCGTAAGAAGAAAATCCCTGTGCTGCTTCACGGCAAAGTTTAATCTGCGGAAGCTTTCCCTTAAGTGTTTTTGAAAGAGGAACTGTAGGGTCTGCTGCACCGGTAATTCTCATCGACTGGTAAACCCAGCTTCTTCCCGACAGAGGATCGCGGATTGCACCACCAAGACAGGTTGCTGCTCCACCAAAAGGTTCAATTTCTGTAGGATGATTGTGAGTTTCATTCTTGAACATTAAAAGCCAGCGCTCTACTGCCCGTTTATCATCTGCTTTAAGAGGACGACCTTTTTCATCGGCTGTATAATGAACATCTATATATACAGAACAGGCATTGTTTTCTTCAGAAACTTCCATATCTTCAAGTTTTCCGTGCTTTTTAAGATATTTCATTCCTATAACTGCCATGTCCATGAGACATACAGGCTTATCGGTTCTTCCCGCATAAAGATCCGTACGCATTGCGTTATAGTTTTCGAGAGATTTTTTGAATAAAGAAGCATAAGGACCATCTTCAATCTTAATATCCTTAAGCTCTGTCAGGAAAGTTGTATGACGGCAGTGATCTGACCAGTAAGTATCAAGTACACGTATTTCAGTTTCAGAAGGATCACGATCCTCGCCCTTAAAATAATCCTGAAGAAATTTAATATCCGCATGGTCCATTGCAAGTCCCATTTTATTGCGGTATTCTTCGAGTTTTTTATCATTGAATCCGATAAATCCTTTTACGACAGGAATATCCGAAGGATTTTCGATTTTCATTGCAAGTGTAGCAGGCTTTTTATCGTCCGTTAATCGCGAATCAACAGGGTTAATAACATATTTCTGGATTTTTTCAATATCTTTCTTAGAAACATTTCCGCTCAAAAGAAGGATTTTTGCACATCGTACAACCGGTGGCTCAGAATTTACCTTAACATTTTTAAGTCCTGCACGAAGAAGCGATATACACTGCTCGGCAGAATCGGCTCTCTGATCATACTGTCCCGGTAAAAATTCCCAGATAATCTGAGCAGATTTCTTATCGGCTGGAAGAGTGTCAAAGGTTACAAAATCACTTTGAGGCTCAGAAAAGATTCTTGTAGCGGCAATCTCAGCTACCTCGTCCGACACGTTTTCTATATCGTAGCGGTTCAAATATCGAACTCCAGTAACGCTGGAAATTCCCAGAAATCCATTAATCTGTGATAAATAACTGCGTGCTTCGTTATCAAAACCGGCACGTCTTTCTACGTAAAGTCTGTACATGTAAAAAATTATAATAAATTTTATGAATAGTTACAATAAATGAAAAAAATGGTATTATAGATAAAATGAAAAGAAGTATAAAAATCCTGACCGCTACATTAATTTTCTTTTTTCTTGGAGCTTCGACTTATCTTTGCATAAATGCAGTCAATTCAAAACAGCTTGAAGAAATTGAAATATCAAACAAGGAAATCAATAGAAAAACAGCAGATTCCCTGAACCAGTATTTTCAGAATCTTGTAAACAATACGACCGTATTTTTAGATGCGGCTTCGAAAATCAAAAGTTCAAAAGACAGCTACGATTCTTACAATAAATTCCTTAAATATAATCCGGATGTACTTTTCATTGGAAACAGCAGAGGATGGTATTATTACAACACGGAATATCCTTTTTCTTCTGAGCTTGATGATAAAATCAATTCGTGGCTTTTAACGGTTGATTCCACTTCCGGCATTTATGATATGCGTGAGGTAGTAAATCAGTTTGCACTCGCCTGTGTTTTTAAATATGATTCAGATTCTAAAACCGGAGTATCAGCATTCAATACCGGAACTGTCTCAAAAATCCTTCGGAATTCTTCATCAAATAAATCCTTTGTTACCGACAGCAATTCGAATCTTCTCATAGCACCTGATGTAAACATAAAAAAACAGAAAATCCCATCTACTGCTGCAAAAATCATTTCTAAAATGGAAAAAGAAAACCTTGAAGAATATAAAGATTTCATAACCATAAATACTACAAAATTCGTTATCAATGCTTCAAAAATCCAGGGAGGACTGTATGTAATTACGACAGTTTCGGAAAATTCAATCAACCACCTTATAACTCTAACCGCTTTTAAAATCTATTTACTGCTTTTTATTCTTTACGTAATAGTTATATTTCTGCTTCTCATAACCCACAGAAAAAAAGAACCGGAACATGAAATACAAAAAACTGTTAAAAAACCGGAGTCTGAGATTATTAAAGCGGGGACAGCCCTCTCTGTAGTTTTATGTTCAGACATTCTTTCGTATTCTTCAATCATCAGGAAAATGAAGGCAGAAGATATAATCAATTTTTCAAACGAATACCTTCACGAAATGACTCAATGCGTTGAAAAAACAGGCGGATTGGTAAACGAAACCTCTTCAAATAAAATAACAGCCTCATGGACGGTAACAAACGATTCACCGGAAACATCTCATGCACAGCAGGCAATAAACGCAGTAGCATCTGCACTAATGATGAGGGTTGCTCTGTTTAAGCTCAACAGACAGCGCGTTCAGAACGGACAGGAAACAATAAGATGCGGTTGTGCCGTTACAAGCGGTGTAATAGTTTCAGGAAAAATCGGCGGTACACAAAACATTCCATCGATAATCGGTGAACCGGTTAAGGCAGCCGAAAAAATCAAAGAGCTGAACAGAAAATACAGTACTGACATCATAATTACACAAAACATTTATGAGCTTACAGGAACCAATATTATTGCACAAGAGATTCCGGGAGCCTTTTATAATTCACAGAAACTTTACATTGTTATAAACCTCAAAAACAAGAAGATTCCATCCGACTTAAAAACACTAAGACAGATTCTTACAGCCGGAGTATAGCATATAAATCTTTACCTTTTTTTTCCTCTTTGCTATTATGAATTCAGGAGTTTTAAATGTCTGAAATTACACCAAAAAGAGCAGATTATATTTCATGGGATGAATACTTTATGGGAGTTGCCCTTCTTTCATCCTTACGTTCTAAGGATCCTAATTCTCAGGTAGGAGCATGTATTGTTGACGAGGATAACAAAATACGTTCAATGGGCTACAACGGTTTTCCGAGGGGCTGCTCTGACGATGAATTTCCCTGGGCAAGAGAAGGCGAAACCCTCGATACAAAATATGCCTATGTATGTCACAGTGAACTCAATGCAATTTTGAACTACAGAGGCGGATCGCTCGAAGGCTGCAAAATCTATGTAACGCTTTTTCCATGCAATGAATGTGCAAAGGCAATTATTCAGGCAGGAATCAAGACAGTCGTTTACGCAAGCAACAAATACGACGGAACTCCATCGGTAGAGGCTTCAAAGAAGTTAATGAATGCAGCCGGCGTCCGATACTATCAGTACCAGTCAACCGGCCGTAAAATTCAATTTGAAGTTTAAGTCTTATTCAATTAATTAAAGCGATTTTACGAATCTCATCTGCATTTTTTCATTCTCATATCCGAGTGCACGATAGAACTTATGTGTCTTTGTTCTGTTTGCCCCGGAAATAAGGCGGATCTGCATTACCGAGTTTTCCTTTGCCCAGTTTTCTGCCTTCTGTAAAAGCATTCTTCCTATTCCATGACGATGGTATTCCTCTGAAACTGCAAGATCCGGAACATCAGCCATATTTTCAACATAAAGGGCATTGAACAATTCAATATGAACTACCCCGCAGATATAATCTTCAAAATCACCCTTATCCAGATCTACGGCAACAAAGACTGCTTCCTTCTTGCTGTCCAGCTGTTTGAACTTATTTTCAACAACCTTCCGGGTACAATTTGCATAACCGAATTCATTCTGGAATATTTTTGCAAGCTGCGCGCTGTCTTCATTTTTTGCTAATCTTATTGTAATGTTCATGACATAAGAATAGTGTTTTTTTTCAGTTTCTTCAATATTCTTTTTCTGTTTACAGATTCTTTATATCCTTTTTGTAAACAAGACGCATACCTATTGCACTTGCAACGACGGAAGCTGTTTCTGCAATAATAAATGCCCACCAGATATTATTAACATCACCGGTAAGCGAAAGAAGATAAGCCGCAGGAAGAAGAACTATAATCTGCCGCACAAAGGAAACAATCATACTTAAAAGACCCTTACCGAGTGCCTGAAAAACAGATATTAGAGTTATGCAGACTGCCGCAACCGGAAAATGAAGTGCAATACGACGAAGTGCCGGAACACCGATTGCATACATTTCATCGGAAGCATTGAACAGTTTAAGCAAAGCATGAGGGAAAATTTCGAATATAAGAAGACCCGCTGTCATAATAATAACTGCCGCAAAAGCACAAAGCTTTATTGCCTTTATAATCCTGTCCTTTCGTCTGGCTCCGTAGTTATAGGCAACAATCGGTACAATACCATTATTCAGTCCGAATACAGGCATGAAAATCACACTCTGAATCTTAAAATAAACTCCGTAAACTGCAATCGCTGTTGAAGTAAACGAACCTAAAATAAGATTGATAAGATATGTCAAAACCGAACCGATTGAACCAAGCAGAATAGATGGTGCTCCTACCTTGTAAATATTTGCAATTACAGTAAGACTCGGACGGAAACCTTTTATTCTGAATTCAATTTCTTTATTTTTAATGAGATTAAGCGTTAACGAGAGTCCGAAGCCGACAAACTGTCCTAAAACCGTTGCCCATGCCGCACCTGCAATACCAAGCTTTGGAAATCCTGCAAGACCGAAAATCAACAGAGGATCAAAAACAATGTTAGTTATTGCACCCGCAAGCTGTGAAATCATTGAAAGCTTTGTAAGACCTGTAGACTGAAGCAGACGTTCAAAAAGGATTGCACCATATAATCCGGCGCAGACAATCATACATATAGAAAGATATTGAACGCCGTATTCAACAATCGCAGGATTAGAGGTCTGTGACTCGAAATAAATGCGCGGAATAAAAAGGCCAAGCACAATAAAAACAATACAAGTAACGCTGTAAAGGAAAATCCCGTTCATTGCGGAATCGCTTACTGCCCTTTTATCTTTCTGACCAAGCCTCATGGAAAGAAGTGCATTTACTCCAACTCCGGTACCGACTGCCGTTGAAATCATAAGATTCTGTATCGGGAATGCAAGTGAAACTGCCGTAAGCGCATCCTCACAAATCTTGGAAACGAAAATACTGTCTACAAAATTATAAAGGGCCTGTACAAGCATCGAAATCATCATCGGAAGTGAAATATCAATCAAAAGCTTTCCGAGAGGCATCGTCCCCATTTTATTTTCTTTTACAATTGAATCGTTCTGTGTATTTTCCATGATTAAAACCTCAATGTTCCTACAACCGTTGCGTCATCGCTTTCCTGTTTTTTTACACGCTTAGGACTTGAAGTAACGCTTGCCGCTGCGCTCTTTTTGGCACGTGCTTTTGGAAGCGCAATAAATGCAAAAAGACTTCCACAGATTCCACCGGCAACAGTTATGATGATTCCAACTGCTCCATTTGGATTCTGTCTGAAAACCTGTACGCATATAAATACTGCCACGACGACAACCGCAGAACAGTTTATACTCTTACTCTTAAAGCAGGCAAGAACATCAAGTACTATGAGCATGAAGATGATTGAATCTGCTCCACAAACAGGTGCCTTTCCGAAAAGCACATTAAGCACTCCTGTAAAAACTGCCGCTATTACATACATTATTCCAATTGCCACAGAACCATAAAGTTCTTCCATCTGCGGACTTAAAAGCATTATAAGAAGAAGATTTGTAAAAAGAATCGATTTTTCTGTACCGCCGAAGACATACAGCAGAAGCTTGAAATAATCTGTAACCTTCGAAAAAGAAAAAGGCATTGTTCCCGAAGCGCCGGTAGGGCACATAAAAAACATTGAATTCAAATCTGTATTTTTAATGAGCAGATTCAAAACAAATATGAAAATTGTTCCAAGCACAAAAGTATTTGTTACCGGAGCGTCGTAATTAAATTTAAAGGATTTTCTTGAAGCCATGAATTCATTATACCCCTTTTAATTGCTTCTGTACACTTCATTATGTGAATGAAAGCCGGAATCAATTATGACTTTATCCATGTTCGAAGAATCAACAATCTGCGGTTCAAGCCACACTACAGGAATATCACCGGTTCCGTTATTGATTGTATCTTTTATATCAAGCTGTGAAATTGTCTTTCCGTTTGCAAGATTGACTGCATATTCAGCTGTCAGTTCAGCGAGTTTCGAAATAGGTTTATAGACCGTAAAATCCTGTTCTCTTTGAATTATATTCTGACAGGCGGCAATATCTGCATCCTGACCGCAGATACAGATGTGCTTTCCCCGGTAAAACTGCTTTACTGCCTGAATAATGCTCGAAGCAACTGCATCATTGCCACAGATTATTGCATCAGGAATCCTGTTATCCGCTATAAGACGACTCATCTCCTGAAATGCCAGGTCGTAATCCCATCCGTTGGTATAATACAAATGATTGATTTTTATTCCTCTTCCGCTGATTGTCTTGTCAATTCCATTTTTAATAAGCGTCATATTAAAATCTTCTTCAGGTCCGAGAAAGCAGAACCAGGAATTTCCTTTCGTACGGTTCATCGTTCCCTGTGCCATAAGCTCACCGACCTTTTCACTGTTAATCGTAATATAAAGATCTATATCGCAATTTAAAATAAGACGGTCATAGGAAATAACGGGTATTCCCTTTGCCCTGATTTTTGAAATTGTTTCTGTTAATGAAACTGCATTTTTCGGCAAAATTACAAGCACGTCGACATTGCGCTCTGCAAGATACATCAGCTGTCTTTTCTGTTCATCTATACTGTTGCCCGCATTCTGGACAATCACCTCGGCATCCATTTCGCGCACCCGGCTTGTAAAAACATCAAGATCACGCTGCCATCTTTCGATAGCGAGTGTGTCTATTGAAAATCCTATGACCTTTTTTGATTCGATCTTTTCATCGCTCTTATTTGATTCATTCTTATTGATTTTTCTTGAACACGACAAACATAAAATACAGATAAAAAACAACAGTATTCTTTTCATTTTTTTTCCTTAAAGCTGATTTCTATATTCTGTCGGAGAAACTCCGAATTTATTTTTAAACAACCTGCTGAAATAATTCTGATCATTGTATCCTGTTTCAGCAGTAATTTCCTTTATTGATTTTGAAGTATTTTTAAGCATCTGCCGCGATTTTTCAAGTCTTCTATCAGATAAAAAATTAATGAACGTAACGCCCATCTCTTCTTTAAAAAGCTTGCTCAGATAAAACGAACTTACATTAACGTAATCTGCCATTGTTTCAAGCGAAATGTCTTCAGCAATATTTTCGTTTATATAAGAACAGACTTTCTTTATGATAGGATTTTCATTCTGTGTGCGCCTGCTTGCAATTGCCGTTAAATATTCAAGAAGTGTTTTCTGAAGATAATCCTTAAGCATCATCACATCATTTTCCCTGCTGAGGATTTCAAAGGCGTTGTCAAAGGATTCACTGTAAAAATCTTCGTTAATCTCAAGCGTTATGTTTCTTGCAGTAATGATTATATCAAAAAAGGAATTCTTGATTTTATTCAAATCGGTTTTATTATCAACAAGAGCCGAACAGTACAGCGTTAAGAAGGATTTTACACCGCTTGAATCGCCTTGACGGAATCGTGATATAAGCTGCTTTTTAAATTCATTCGTATTATTTTCATTTTTTAACTGAACGTCTGCTTCTTCACCAAAACGTATTTCACCGTCATTCTTACACTGATTCAGACACATTATAGCAGTTTCATACAATGCCTTAAAAAGCTCCCAGTCATCGGAAAATTTACTTACACCGCATTTTATTTTTGCAGAAACCTTATAATTCATTGAAGTAAAAAGTTTTTTTATCTTTTCATACTCCTTACCTTCTGAATAACTTTTTCCATCAGCAATATACAGAACTATGATCCGGTTCATTATAAAGGAGCTCACAAGACATTCTATTTCGCTTTTGATTAAATCACGAAGCTTTGTATATGTCGAAAACTGATTTTCAGAATTTATGTTTGGAATTTCAAAACAGCAGCAGCAGAAATATTTATCCGTAAGATTAAAATAATCAAGATATGTTCCAAGATCAAACGACGAATCGTTTTCAAAAAGCGATGAATAAATAAAATCACTTTCAATCATCGGTGAAACAAGATCAAGCTTTTTATGAAGTTCCTTATCCTCCGTTAATTTACCACGCTTTGCTTCTATAAAATCAATTGCGCTTTGAACCGTCTGAATAACGACATTTCTGTTTACCGGCTTCGTAATATATTTAAACGCTCCAAGATTCATTGCTTCCTGCGCATACTGGAAACGGTCGAAAGCACTCAGCATTATGATGATTATTTCGGGCCTGATTTTTTTTATGCAGCTTACTGTATCAAGTCCGTTTAAACCCGGCATATTTATATCCATAAAGATGATATCAACATTGTGCTTCGTTACAAAATCTATTGCTTCAGTTCCGGACAATACAG
Organism: Treponema sp.; assembly: GCA_017548565.1. Lineage (GTDB taxonomy): Bacteria > Spirochaetota > Spirochaetia > Treponematales > Treponemataceae > Treponema_D. Next base: position 18,049 of record JAFYZU010000053.1, on the reverse strand, counting down.
TATTCAAGTTTATCATCCCTTCAAAATTCCTGCTGATTATAAACGAAAGAGAATCAATTACAATCTGTTCATCGTCAGTCAATAAAACATTATACATTCTTCGGCACCTTTATAATAAATTTTGTTCCTTCACCGTTTTCACCTTTTGTAATGTCAAAAATGTCATCACGGTGGAAATAAAGCTTTAACCGTAAAAATACATTGATTAAGCCTGTCCCCGTATGTTTGGCGTTTTCGACGGATGAAATTTCTTCTATCTGCTTGTTTACTATTTCAGGCGGAAGCCTTGTCTTTTCATTTTTTACGGCATCAAAAACATTTTTCTTGATTTCCTTGTCCATTCCCGAACCATTATCGCTGATATTTATTACTATAAATTTGCGTTCAACCTTTATGCTAAGCATTACCCTTCCGGTGGTGTTTTTGAGTCCGTATTTAATGCAGTTTTCTACAATCGGCTGAAGCGTCATAACAGGGATATGCTGAAGAAATTTCTGTTCAGGAATGTCCTTTATGAATTCAAGTCTGCTTCCAAACCTTACCTTCATGATATAGACAAAATTATCTACAAGACCAAGCTCTTCATCTATCGAAGCAGTTTTATTCTGCTGCTGAATGTTATAACGGAAAAAATCTGCGACCTGCTCAATAAAATAACAGGTTTTGTCGGCCCCTTCCATCATTGCCAGCTGAGAGCCGGTATTAAGTGTATTGAACAGAAAATGAGGATTAATCTGATTCTGAAGCGCACGAAGCTGTGCATCGGTGTAAAGCGCCTGCATCTCAATTTCCTTTTCGCGGAGTTCTGCTTCCGTTCGTGCTTTTTCCCAGATTGTATCAATATATTCACGGATGCTTATAATCATTCTGTCGAACGCCTGACATATATTTCCTATTTCATCGTTCGTATAATTATTAAACAGCGGTACATCAAAATCACGCTTCGAAACCCTGTGCGCTACCTCAGAAATTTCTGCAAGAGGTTTTGTAAGGTTTGTAATCATAAGATATATGAAACAGAAAATCAAAAGTGCAAAACACATGAAAAGCCAGAAATAAAACCTGGTAGTTATAAGATAATTGTCATGACTCTGCTCGTATTCAAGGGCATTTTTCTGAAGAAGCAGCTTGTTAAGTTCAAGCACCTGTGAAAGAAGCATATTGTAGCAGTCAAGTGTTTTTTTGTAATAATAATTCATCTCTTCCGTACTGTTTGCGCGTCGTGCAATAATTGCCTTGTTTGAATAATGAATAAAGGATCTGGAAAACTGCTTTACTATATATTCCTTCTGTAGAACCTCATCGCCCGAAGGATTAGACTGCATGAGATTTAAGAATTCCTCTGTTTTACTACAGCCCGCATAATATGCATTGATGCTTTCGTACGAATGATATTCAACATAATTTTCCATTGCTTTTTCTGTCTGAGCAATCATAAGTGAAAAATAATTGAGTTCTGTATTCGATTTATATGCATTTCCAAGATTCTGCATTCCCGCAAAATCAAGACGGATAACCGTAAAAAGGATTATAAACATTACAAAAAGAGAAAGAGAAAAACACATCATTATCCTTCCGCGCAGAGTAAAAAAGTTCTGCAGGTTCACCTTCTTCATTCCCATCCCTTGAACTTTACGTCCGCCGCTATGTAGCTGTTTGCATAACCTTTGTTTGTATATTCAAAAATCTGATTGATTGCCGTTTCACCGATTTTTTCCTGATCAAGTGAAATAAGCTCAGTGATGATTTTATTTTCAAGATAGTAAAGACAGGTTTCGTTGCTTCCAAAGCCAATGATGCTGTAATTCTTATTATTATCAGGCTGAAGCTCCTTTGTTATCTGAGCCGTATTGATTGTAGATTCTTCTGTAAGACAAAGCACAAGATTTTTTTCATTTTCATTGCTGTCAAAAATTATATCGCTCGAAAGACCATCTATCATCTGAACCTTTATTTCTGAATGAGAATTCAGGGATTCAAAAAGACTTCCCGTTAAATTTCCATAATTCGGGGAAGTTTCCTTCGATATTACATAAAGGTTACCGCCGCCTTGTAAAAGCTTTATAACTTCTTTACCTATTTTTTTCCCAAGCTCCCACCAGTTATTTCCGATAAACGAAATCTGATTCAGTGACGGAACATAAACGCCGGTAGTAACCAAAGGGATTTCTGTCCCGTCAACCCTTCTCGGAACATTATATTTAAGCTCTGAATCGTCAATATAAGCAATAACACCATCTGCATTTACAAAACCCGCATAATCAAAAAGCTTTTCTAAAGAAACATTCTCTGCCTGAGAAGAAGGTACATAAAATTCAACAACGGCATTATACTGCTCACTCTGCTTCTTTGCACCCTCATATACCTGTTTTAAGAAAAGCTCATTTTCGTAATTTCCAAGCACGACAATATGATATCTTGCCTGAAATTTATCTGCCCTGTCTGAAACTGTTTTTTTCCTGATATTAAAAAATGTACTTAAAAGAAATGTTATACAAAGAATAATTACTGCTACAAGTGAAAAAATAACGGCATACAATCTTTTTGATTTCTTACTATTAATCTGCATATTCAAAAACTATATTGCCTTCCTCTGAAACAGCCGTTGCCGTTACGCTTCCACCTTTTGCTAGTTTACCGAACAATACTTCATCAACAAGCGGATCCGCAATTTTTGATTCGACTGTCCTTGCCATGTTTCTTGCCCCGAACTCCTTTGAATATCCTTCATCTGTAAGGTAATCGACGCATGCCTCGTTTACCGAAAGCTTTACTTTCTTTGCCTTCATCCTTTGTGAAAGCTTATTGATTTCTTTATGACATACCATTCTTGCAACATCCTTTGTAAGATAGTTGAACGGTATTACAGAATCAAGTCTGTTCCTGAACTCAGGAGCAAATTCCTTGTTTACAGCTTCAATCAGGGTGGCTTTTGCATCATCACTTATTTCGCGTCCAAAACCGATGCCGCCTTTTTCCATATCACGTGCTCCGGCATTACTTGTCATAATAAGAATGCAGTTTCTGAAATCTGCCTTTCGTCCCTGATTATCTGTAAGAACACCATAATCCATTACCTGAAGAAGGATGTTATAAATATCTTCATGTGCTTTTTCAATCTCATCAAAAAGAATAACGGAATTCGGATTTTTCCTTACATCCTTTGTAAGCTGACCGCCTTCTTCAAATCCGACATAACCAGGAGGTGAACCGACAAGTCTGCTCACAGAATGCTTTTCCTGATACTCACTCATGTCATAACGAAGAAGAGGTTCATTTAAGAACTTTGAAAGCGTTACTGCCAGCTCTGTTTTTCCGCATCCGGTCGGTCCCACAAAAAGATACGACGCCTCGGGCTTTTCCGGATTTCTGAAGCCTGCACGTGCTCTTTTTACTGCCTTACTGAGCATTGAAACAGCATTATCCTGTCCGAAGATAGATTCCTTAAGAATGGTTTCTATTTCAGAAAGCTTTTCTTTTTCTTCACCAGCAACGACATCTATCGGTAAACGTGCAATTTTCGCAGTTACCTTTCTGATTATCATTGAATTTACAGTTCCGCCGTTTTTATTGATTTTAAGATATGAACCCGCTTCGTCCATAATATCGATTGCTTTATCCGGCAGACGCTTATCCGGAAAAAACTGAACTGAAAAATCAACAGCGTCTTCGATAGACGACGGACTGTATTTTACACCATGAAATTCTTCATATTTTTTCTGGAGACCCTTTAAGATTTTTACAGCCTCTGCCCTTGTCGGCTCAACAATATCAATTTTCTGGAAGCGTCTTGCAAGAGCCCTGTCTTTTTCAAAATGCGCTGCATATTCTTCAAAGGTTGTAGAACCGATTACCTTTATTTCTCCGCCTGCGAGTGCCGGTTTAAGAAGATTTGCTGCATCCATCTGAGTTGAACCATTCGTTCCGGCTCCCATGAGCATATGAATTTCATCGATGAATAAAATTGATTTTTTCTTTTCCTTTAATTCATCTATTATCGAATGAAGTCTTTCTTCAAAATCACCACGGAATTTAGAACCCGCAAGCAGAAGACCAAGATCAAGAGAATAGATTGTATATCCTTTTAATAAATCAGGAACCTCGCCGCTTACAATTTTCTGGGCAAGTCCGTAAGAAATTGCTGTTTTTCCGACTCCCGCATCCCCAACATATAAAGGATTATTTTTTGTCCTTCTGCATAAAATCTGGATTGTTCTTTCAATTTCTTCTTCACGACCGACAAGCTTATCAAAAGCACCTGCCTTTGCCGCTTTTGTTAAATCTACTGCAAAACGTTCAAGTCCACCGCTGTTATTCGTCATTATTCCTTCCGGAATTGGAGGATTCTGTACCGGCTTCGGATTTTTAACTCCACGTACACCGCGTACCTTTGAAATTGTTTCAAGAAGCTTTAATTTATCTACACCGCTTGAACGCAGAAAATATGAACAGTAATTTCGTTTTTCTTCGTACATGCTTACAAGAACATCCGTAATGTCAAGAAACTGGGCATCGCTCGAAACGCATAAAAAAACTGCCCTGTTCATGATTGCCTGAAAGCCTGCCGACTCAACCGGTCCTTTTATTAACGAAGGATCTGCTTCATCACAAATTGCAGGTACTTTTTTTGCAAGATATTCATTTACATTCTGTTTGAGGGAATTAAAATCACTTCCGCTTTCATAAAGAAGATGACAAACAAATTCATTCTGAAGCGCATTTGCAAGAACATGCTCGGGAGTAAAAAATTCATGATTAAGTTTTCTTGCAAGTTCCATCGAATCAGATAAAATTTTTGTAAGCATCGGGCTTACCTTCATCTGACGGACAAAACTTTTTTTGTTTTCTTCTTCCATTATTCGACTTCAACCCTCAAAGGAAAATTATTTTTTTTTGCAAGGCTTCTGGCAAGATTAGCACGTGAATATGCAATATCATAAGTATAGCGTCCGACAACTGCAGAACCATTCTCATGAACCTCTGTCATTAAAAGTTCAGCGGTTGGACGAGGTTTGTTGAAAACCGATACAAGTACATCTACAACAAATTCCATGGTTGTATAATCATCGTTAAAAAAAATTACATCACATTCAGGAGGAAGATCTATTGAAACATCTGCAACCATTGCATTGTCTGTGTTTTTATTTACCTGTTCATAACTACTCATATAGTTAAATATAATCAATTAGCATAATTTTTACAACAAAAAAATCCTAATGCATAGGTAAAAACCACTAAAAAATCACCAAAAAAAACAATAAAATAACAAAAAAATCAAGATTATTTTTTTCTAAAAAAATGCGTTACCAATATAATTGTAATTGAGGGGTCTTAGATCCCAGATATTTCATAAAAGGAGTTTTTATTATGAAAAAACTTTTAGCAGTAGTATTGGCAGCACTTGCTTTGTGTCTTGTTGGATGTAACGGCAAAAAATCAAGTGCAACAAAAGTTGGTGTTTCAATGCCTACAAAAGATTTGCAGCGCTGGAATCAGGATGGTGCAAACATGAAGAGCATGCTCGAAAAAGCTGGCTATACAGTAGACCTTCAGTTCGCAGCAAATGACATCAACACTCAGATTTCTCAGCTCGAGAATATGATTACAAGTGGATGTAAAGTTCTCGTAATCGCATCTATCGATGGTTCTTCTCTTTCTAACGTTCTTGCAACAGCAAAACAGAAGAATGTTCAGACAATCGCTTATGACCGTCTTATTATGGACACAGATGCAGTTTCTTACTATGCAACATTCGATAACTACAAAGTAGGTACTCTTCAGGGTGACTACCTTGTTGAAAAGCTTGGTCTTAAGAGCCGCTCTGCTTCAGATCCAGTTTACATGGAATTCTTCACCGGTGATCCAGGTGACAACAACATCAACTTCTTCTTCGGTGGTGCTATGGATGTTCTTAAACCTTACCTCGACAAAGGTGTAATCGTTTGTAAATCAGGTCAGACAGAAAAAGCACAGGCTGCTACTCTTGAATGGTCAACGGAAAGAGCTCAGAGCCGTATGGAAAACCTTATTACATCTAACAACTATAGTCCAAAAGGACAGAAGCTCGATGCTGTATACTGCTCTAACGACTCTACAGCACAGGGTGTAACACAGGCTCTTACTTCTGCAGGATATACAGCAGACAACTTCCCTGTAATCACAGGACAGGACTGCGATATCACATCTGTTAAGAACATGATTAAGGGAACACAGTCAATGTCTGTATTCAAGGATACACGTACTTTGGCTTCTAAGGTTGTTGAAATGGTTGACGCTATCATGAAAGGTTCAGAACCTCCAATCAATGATACAAAGACATATGACAACAACGTTAAGGTTGTTCCTTCATTCCTTTGTGAACCAGTATTCGGTGATGTAAACAACTACAAGGCTCTCCTCGTAGACACAGGATACTACACAGAAGCTGAACTTAAATAGTCCGGACATAATGGATAATAGGGCTGTCAAAAGCACAACTTAGACAGCCCTTTTTTTTTGAACACATAAAAGACATTAATAGAAAGAGGGGTTCCAATGGCTAAAACATTATTGGAAATGAAAAATATTACCAAGGTATTTCCGGGTGTAAAAGCACTCGACAATGTAAACCTTTCTGTAGAAGAAGGAGAGGTTCATGCAATTGTCGGTGAAAACGGTGCCGGAAAATCTACCCTGATGAATGTTCTCAGCGGTATTTATCCTTATGGAACTTATGACGGCGACATTATTTATGACGGCGAAATCTGTAATTTCCAGACAATCCGCGACAGTGAAGCAAAGGGTATTGTAATTATTCACCAGGAACTGGCACTTGTTCCACTTTTAACAATTGGTGAAAACATGTTCCTTGGAAACGAAAGAGGAACAAAAGCAAAAATCAACTGGTCCGAAACCTTTGACAAAGCAGATGAGCTTTTAAAAATGGTAGGCTTAAAGGATTCATCAAAGACACTTATAAAAGACATTGGTGTAGGAAAACAGCAGCTTGTAGAAATTGCAAAGGCCTTAGGAAAAAATGTAAGGCTACTTATTCTTGATGAACCGACAGCTTCTTTGAACGATACAGAAGCAAAGCATCTTCTTGACCTTCTGCTTGAATTCAAAAAACAGGGAATGACTTCCATCATCATTTCCCATAAGCTTAACGAAGTATCTTACGTTGCAGACAGAATTACTGTAATCCGCGACGGACAGTCAATCACTTCGCTTGATAAAAAGAAAGATAATTTTTCTGAAGATACAATCATTTCGGCTATGGTAGGACGAAGCCTTACCGACCGATTCCCTAAACGAGAACCTCATGTAGGTGAAATCTGTTTTGAAGTTAAAAACTGGTGTGTAGACCATCCTGTATTTGACGGAATTAAAGTCTGCGACAACATTAACTTTAATCTTCGTAAGGGTGAAGTTCTTGGCATTTCAGGCCTTATGGGTGCCGGACGAACAGAGCTTGCAATGAGTATCTTTGGACATTCCTACGGAGCAAATATCCGCGGGCAAATATATATGAACGGTAAAGAGGTATCTTTCCCGAATGTTAAATCTGCCATTAAGGCGGGACTGGCATACGTTACCGAAGACAGAAAAGGCAACGGACTTATTCTTACAGAATCTATCTGTAAAAATACAACAGCCGCAAAGCCGGAAAAGATTTCTAACCATTATGTAATTGACTTTGACAAGGAGCGCAAATACTCTGAAGAAATGGCAAAGGATATGCATACAAAATGTGCAACTGTAATGGAAGATGTAGGAAATCTTTCGGGCGGTAACATGCAGAAAGTATTGCTTGGAAAATGGCTTTTTGCCGAACCGGACATTCTTATTCTGGATGAACCGACTCGCGGTATTGACGTTGGTGCCAAGTACGAAATCTACTGTATCATCAATAAAATGGTTGCAGAAGGAAAATCGGTTATCATGATTTCTTCTGAAATGCCTGAAATCCTTGGTATGTGCGACCGTATCTACGTAATGAATGAAGGTAAAATGATTGCAGAAATGAGCGGCAAAGAAGCTACTCAGGAAAAAATCATGACCGAAATTATAAATTCCGGAAAAACAGTTGAATTAGGAGAATAAAAATGGAAGAAAATAACACTTCAAGTATGTTTAATACAGTAAAATCAGTGTTAAAAAGCAAAACAATGCTTTTTGTTCTTGTTGGAGTAATGATTTTGTTCGAAATCTTGATTGGAGCTAAGACAGGCTGGAATTCCCATCTCTTTTCTCCGGCAAACATTACAAACATTATCAGACAGAATGCTTATGTAGCAATTCTTGCAACAGGTATGCTGCTTTGTATTCTTACCGGTGGTAACATCGATTTGTCTGTTGGTTCTGTAGTAGCCCTTATTGGAGCTCTTGCAGGTGTATTCATTGTAAACTGGGGCATGCCAATCTGGCTTGCAATACTCTGCTGTCTTATAATTGGTACTGCAATTGGTGCTTTCCACGGTTTCTTTATTGCTTACATCCACATTCCGCCGTTCATTACAACTCTGGCAGGTATGCTTTTATGGCGTGGTGTTGCTACAATCGTTCTTGACGGACGTCCTATTGCTCCTTTCCCTGAAAAATATCTTAAACTTTTTGAAAGCTTCTTACCAAAGGCAAGCGGAAATGACATAGAGCTGTTTGGTCAGTATTCAGACGCTCATATTCTTGTAACAACAATTATTATAACTCTCGTTGCCATTCTTGCTTATATAATTCTTGAAATAATAAGCCGAAGAAACAAAATCAGAAAGAATTATACTGTTCAGTCAACAGGCTCTTTCTTTGCAAAGCTTATAATTCTTTCTATTGTAATCTTTATCATTGGTCAGTTCCTTGCACGCGATCGTGGTCTTCCGGTAGTTTTAATTCTTCTTGGCGTAATTATTGCAGCATATTCATACTTTACACAGAATACAGTTCCAGGCCGCTATCTTTACGCAATTGGTGGTAATGAAAAAGCAGCAAGACTTTCCGGTGTAAATACAAAGAATGTAATGTTCTTTGCTTATACAAACATGGGCTTTATTGCTGCAATTGCCGCACTTGTTACAATTGCACGAATGAACTCTGCTCAGCCGACATCCGGTCAGAACTATGAAATGGATGCCATTGCTTCATGCTTTATTGGTGGTGCTTCTGCTTATGGTGGAACAGGCACTGTAGGTGGTGCTGTAATCGGTGCTATCTTTATGGGTGTATTGAACAATGGTATGTCTATTCTTGGTGTAGACATGAACTGGCAGCGAGCCGTAAAGGGATTAGTACTTCTTTTAGCCGTACTCTTTGATGTATATTCAAAAACAAAAAGAACAGCAAAAAAATAAAGACATATAACTAATTCATCGAAAACCTCCTGACGGCTGTCGTAAAAAACAGCCGTCTTTTTTTGTCCTCGCATTATATCTATATCTTTTACATTTTTTCTGATATAATTTTCATGATGAATGTTACTATTCTTGCAAACGAAATATATAAAAGATATGGTCCTGTTACACGTGCACGCGAATGCTTTTTATATACAAAAAAAGAAATAAGGCTTACCGATTTATTTCAGGAAAACGGACGTGCAATTTTAGGATGGCGTGGAAACGAAGCTTCAACTTACCTTAAGAACACGCTCTCTAAAGGATTAACAGGAAGCTTTATAACAGAAGACAAACCAAGGATAAACAAGGCAGTTAATCTTCTGTTAAACTCAGACCGTAACATTTATTATTTTTCAAATAAATCAGACGCGCTCAAGGAATGTCTGAAAATCTCACCGGAAAACACAGCAATTTATAGACCATGGAATCAGGACAACATTGACTGGTCCGCAGTTAAATGCGTAATCATCGCCCCTCCCTTTCCATGGACCGATACAATTTATATTGCCGCAGTTACAGAAAAAACAGATGACATCAGTTCAATAAAGCTCCCTTTCGCTTTGGAAAATGCAATTGCCCGTTCAATTTACAATCTTATAAAATCACTGCAGGAACGACAGGAAAAAGACTGGTTTATTTACGACACAGTCCTTACAAAATATTTTACGCGCAAAGGACCTTACCTTTATCCGAAAATAGATGAAAAAAAGTACGATGATTTTGTAAAGCATTGTCTTGATTGTGAAATCATAATAAACCCTGACTATAACAAACCATCCATTATTCCTTTTGGAGCCGATAAAGGTGTGTTTACAAAACTAAAAAACAATCCATTTAAAATATAGGAGACAAAATATGAATCCACAGATTTTACTATTCATCATAAAAATCATTCTTGGAGGAATTACGGCATTTCTTGCAATCCTCATAATGTCGAAAACACGCGCCGCTTCCTGGATGTTTATAATTGCAGGAATTCTTGTTTCATACCTCGAGCTGATTTTCAACCTTTTGTGCGAAACAGGACTGATTCATATTTCTGCGACACTTTTCGGAATCCCTCTATTAACTCTAATTTTTACGTTGCTTACATCACTTTGTTTTATCTGTGCATTTATCTGCAGGCTTCTTAAAAAATAGGAGATTTTATGTCTGAGCTCGATGATTATTGGTTTAAATTCCTGAAAGCATGCGGACGAGATGATGAAGAACGATGTGCAGGTGATTTATGCTTTGATTCAAAAGGCTTTATAAACGATGAGCTTCTGACTCTTGTTTTATGCCGGAAAAAAACTGCAATCTTTACACCCTTTGCATATTTTTCAATAAATCAGGAGCCTCTTCCTGTTGACGATGAGCTTTATATTGTTGTTGATAAAAATAATCATCCGAAATGCATAATAGAATTTGCCAATGTGCAGATTGTGCCTTATAATGAAGTTACATGGGAAATGGCTTCAAAAGAAGGTGAAGACCAGAACCTTGAAGAATGGAGACAGAAACAAAGAGAATATATTGAAGAAGAAGGTCATATTACAGGCTTTGATTTTGTACCTGACATGAATCTTGTTTTTCAGGAATTTAAGGTTATTTACCAGTGATATTTCGCACAATGTGCAAAATATAAATTTACTTACATATTTTTTTCAGGAGGAAAATATGGCTAAAAAATCATCAGCATCTTTGGGAAAACTTCTTCTGCAGATTGCATTAGGAGCAGTTCTTATCGTAGCTGGAATTGGTGCATTTACAGGCGGCGGAGATTTCGGTGCTCAGGCATTCAACAATCTTATCAAGAACAATACTCTCTTACAGATTATAAGAGTAGTTTATGGTGTTATTGAACTTGTTGCAGGTGTTTTCTTAATTCTTGAGCTTTTTGTAGGCGACAGATTCGGAAAATTCGACAACATCCTTAATTTAATTGTAATAATCATCTGGCTTATTGCAATTCTTTTATTTGATTTTGTTGGTGGCATTGCTAAACCTAATTTCTTAGCATGGCTTTTACAGCTTGCACAGCATGTATTGCTCATCGGCGCTTTATTGAATCTCAACGACTGATAAATCAGAAAGATTAAATATAAGCAGGGTTCCATTCATTCTTTATGTTTGAATGGAACTTTTTTTTAACAAAAAAAATGACCACCCTCACGAGTGGTCATTTTTAGTTATATCAGGATTTTTTTATCGTGCATAATCAACGATTCTTGTTTCCCTGATCATTGTAAGACGTATTCGGCCAGGATATCGAAGATCATTTTCAATCTGCTTTGCAATGCTTCTTGCAAGCTCCTTAACTTCAACATCTGCAATCTTTTCATTATTAACAAGAATTCGAAGCTCACGTCCGGCCTGAATTGCATATGCTTTTTCAACTCCGTTAAAGCCTTCTGCAATTGCTTCAAGGTTTTCAAGACGTTTTACATAATTATCGATTGTTTCACGACGTGCACCTGGTCTTGCAGCTGAAATTGCATCTGCAATCTGTACTATAACTGCTTCAATACTAGCTGCTTCAATATCGTTATGATGGGCACCGATTGCATTTACGATTCTTGCATCCTCACCCATCTTTCGTGCCATTTCTGCGCCTACTTCTGCGTGGTTCTGATCACTGTCGTTTTCTGCACCCTTACCGATATCGTGTAAAATTGCGGCACGTTTAGCAAGCTCTCTGTCTGCTCCAATTTCTGCGGCAATCATGCTTGCAGCCATTGCAACTTCCTTCGAATGTGTAAGAACGTTCTGACCATAGCTTGTCCTGAAATAAAGTCTTCCAAGAGCACGTATACCGTCTGTATTCATGTTGTGAATACCAAGATCAAACAGAGCCTTTTCACCCTCTTCGTAAATCTTGTTCTGTACCTCGTGAGTAACCTTCTGAACAATTTCTTCGATTCTTGCAGGATGAATACGACCGTCAGAAATAAGACGTTCAAGTGATTCTTTTGCAATTTCTTTTCTTACAGGATCAAAGCATGAAATAACAACTGCTTCCGGAGTATCGTCAATGATGATGTCAACACCGGTTAATGTTTCCAATGCCCTGATGTTTCTTCCTTCACGACCGATAATCCTACCCTTCATTTCATCGCTCGGTAAAGAAACAGTAGTAACGGTAATGTCACTCGTTGTTTCAGGAGCAATTCTCTGAATAGTAGTAATCAGAATGTCCTTTGCTTTTTTCTCTGCAGTGAGCTGTGCTTCCTGTTCAATCTTATTAATCATTGCCTGAGCGTCATGTCTTGCTTCATTCTCAAGATTTTTGATAATAAGATCTTTTGCTTCCTGCGCAGACAAACCTGAAATTTTTTCAAGCTCAGTTCTGTACAGTTCTTCCTGTTTAGAAAGCGCTTCTTCTCGTTTTAACATTGCAGCTTTAGTTTCTGCAAGTTCCTTCTCACTCTTTTCAAACTCTGCTGCCTTCTGGTCAAGCAGTTCTTCTTTTTTGTTTACTCTAGCCTCGTAACGCTGAACTTCAGCACGGCGTTCCCGATTCTCCCTTTCCTGCTGATTTCTTTCCCGAATGAGCTCATCTTTTGCATTTAACAAAATTTCTTTTTTCTGTGCTTCAGCTTCTCGTATAGCATCCTGTTTTACACGTTCTGCCTTCTGCTCTGAAGCAGATAATTGAAATCTGGCATAAAGCCAGCGAATAATCCATCCAAGAACAATTCCAACAACAGGGAGAATTATAAACCAAACCCAATTTGGCATATAGTTCACTCCTATTTTAAAAGTTTAGAATAGTTCACGTAAATTGTAACGCAAGAAAAGTTATATGTCAAATAAAAATCTTGTTTATAGAAACATTTTTTTAAAATCTGCAGATTAAAAAATTGCAAAAGGCCCCGTGTGATAGTACAATTAATTATAACAGGAGAAAACGTTATGAAGAACAAAGCCATAATAACAGCTATCTGTATCATTCAGGTTATTTTTTCCGGCTGCAGAACTTCTGTTCTTTCCGGCAATTTGAATATAAAACCTTTTGCAATGCCTGAAGATAAAGTTTCAAAGATTCTTGAAGATTATAATTTTGATTTTTCTGACATAAAATTCTGGGATACAGAAACAGGCTCTCACATTCCATGTGGAAATTATGATCCCTCTTCAAATATTTTAAATCTCAATGTTAAATGGAAGGCTGCCGTTTTATATTTTAATGATTTTGACGCGTCAAATTACCGCTATATAAGATTTGATTATGAACCCAATCCTTCTGCACCTGAAAAAAACCTTGAATTCCGACTTCAGTGCATTTATTCAGATAATTCAAAAGAAAATATCCTTTGTGAAAGAAAAAGAACCAGACTTTTTTTCAGACTTAACGGCAAAAAGAAAAAAAGCATTAAACAGATTTTAATCTGGTGCATCACTGATAATCCTGTATCATATAAAATAAATAAACTCTGTTTTACGCAGAATAAAATTATACCGCCACCGGTTATAGATAGCGGGATGTCTGCTTTCAATGATTCACTTTCAGCAATAGAGCTTGTAAAAAACATGAAGCTCGGATGGAATCTGGGAAATACATTTGATGCCCATTCCTTTCATTGGGAAGAAGAGTATTACAAATGTGGACTTGAATCTGAATTTCACTGGTGCGATGTAGAAACTACCCGGGAGCTTATAGATTTTCCTTATGACAGCGGTTACAAAACGATACGCATTCCTGTCACCTGGTTTAATCACATTATTGATGATAAATATACAATAGATCCTGACTGGATGATGCGCGTAAAAAGTGTAGTAGATATGGCTATTAACAAAGGCTATTATGTTATATTAAACGAACATCATTCAGTGCATGGTACCCACGAAACCCGAATGCAGGAAAATGGAAATTATGAAAAACGAAGGATGCCTTATCCCCTCACTTATGCCGACGGTTACATTGTAAGCTCAAACAAACAGGATCAGAAAGAATCAAAAGCATTTTTAAAGGCAATCTGGACTCAAATTGCAACAGCATTTAACAATGGATATGATGAACATTTAATTTTTGAAACGATGAATGAACCTAGAAATACACGTGACTATCATCCAGAAATAAAAGCTCAGAAAAATCATGAATGGCAGCCGGGATTAAAGCTCGCATATTATAAATCAGATGGAACAATCGGCGGATACTGGTGCGACAACAGAAAGTGTCCTGAATGCCTGAAAGAATACAATGTACTGAATGAATATAATCAGGTTTGTCTGGATGCAATCCGTGCAACAGGCGGCAATAATTCAAAGCGTTTTGTCATGATTCCGGGACTTTGTACAGGTTCTCAGTCAGTTCTTCCTGAAACAGAAGATGAAGAAGGCGGTATTTTTTCTCCCGGTTTATTTAAAATGCCTCAGGATTCTGCTTCAGATAAACTTATCCTTACAATTCACAAATATCCCGGCTTTGATGAGGATCATATAGAATTCAAAAATCATCAGCAGGAAGAAATATCATGTACCCTTTCGCTTTTAAATGATTATTATGTTAAAAAAGGGATCCCTGTAGTAATAGGAGAAACCGGTGCGAATAAACTTCCAGACTCATTGGAAGAAAGAAAAAAATGGATAAGCTTCCTATGCAGCACCGCAAGAAAATACGGCATGTCTGTAATCTGGTGGGATTGCGGCAGTAAAGAAGATTCAATGGCAGAAATCGACAGAATCAACAAAAAATTTTATGAACCGGATTTTGTTCAGCTTATGATAGACAGGATGTCTGCGGACTGATTCTACATGCTGAAATTTTTTCCGAGATAGATTTCTTTTGCAAGCTCGTTATTGATAATTTCTTCCTTCGTTCCCTGAAGCATGATAGTTCCTGTATTGATGATGATGGCGCGGTCGGTAATCTCAAGAGTATCGCGGACATTATGATCTGTAATAAGAATCCCGATTCCACGTGCTGCAAGAAGCTTAATTACACTTTTAATATCTGCAACAGCAATCGGATCTATACCGGCGAACGGTTCATCAAGAAGAAGAAATTTCGGTTCAATCGCAAGTGAACGGGCAATTTCCGTACGGCGACGCTCACCTCCAGATAAAGTATACGCTTTCTGTTTTCTTATGCGTCCTATTGAAAATTCCTCGATAAGTGATTCAAGACGTCGTTTTTTTTCATCTTTTGATAAATCCTTACGTGTTTCAAGAACAGACCAGATATTTTCTTCTACCGTAAATTTCTTGAAAACAGAAGGTTCCTGCGGAAGATACGAAATTCCCATCCTGGCACGTTTATACATAGGTAAATCAGTAATACGTTCATGATTAAGGAAAACATCTCCGGCTGTAGGCTTATAAAAACCAACTACCATATAAAAAGTTGTTGTTTTACCGGCTCCATTCGGTCCAAGAAGTCCAAGAACTTCGCCTGTCTGCATTCTGAAATCAACGCCCTTTACGACATCTTTTTTGCCGAACGATTTATATAAGCTTGAAACATATAATTCATCACGTGCTGAAATCATTGTTTTGCCTCTTCTTCCGGATTCTGATTTTCTTCCTGTCTATTTTCTTCCGGCTTGTCTTCTTCCTGTTTATTTTCTGCCTTTACAGCTCCCTTTACATTACCGCTCAAGGTAATATCCTGAGTTTTCATGTTAAGAGTAATCTGCTGAGCACGGAAAGTATCTTCGCCCTGCTTAACTTCTGCATTGCCAGAAATTTCAAGCATCTGCGGACCTTTTTTATAAACTGCATAGGCACCGGTACAGATATTATCTTTCTGAATCATTTTTATCTGAATCTGAAGCACGGCAATTTCTGAATTCTGATCATATTCAATAATCTGAGCATTTGCCTTAACGTCATTTTCAAGATCTGTCAATGAAACGCTTCCTTTTAATACGGCAAGCTTTGTATCCCTGTTGTAATCAAGCTGTTCGCAGGTAAAATCCATTTTTGATTCAAGATTTTTACCCGAAACATTTCCTTTTGCAACTATGATTTTATAATCTTCCCCTGAAAGCTCAATAGAATCTGCAGATATTTCCATTGAGTCTGTCTTTATGAATGCGTTGCCGCTTAACACAGTCTTTGATGATTTTTTACCTGACTGACCACTCATCTTTCCCGCAGAAAAGAATATTTTTTCAGCATTAACAGAACCTGAAAAAAGAAAGACAGAAAATATCAGAAGAATCAGTTTTTTCATTGATTATCACTCTCCGTTGAAGCTTTATCAGAATCTGTTTCTATTTCACCGGAAACCGTTCCCGAAAAAGAATATTCTCCGGTTACTCCGCTTGCCGCAAATCCACTGCCATAAATTACAATTCCATCCTTTTCTATATGAACATTGTCTGTTCTGCTTCCGGTAAGCTGCTCGGTTTTAGAATTATACTTAAGATAATTGGCACCAAAAGATGCCTTCTGTTCTTCGCTGTAAATATTGATTTTATCATAAAGCTCATAGGAATCCTGCTTTGTATCTGCAATCAGATATCCGCACGATCCCTTTGTATCTATGTTGCCGTTTTTATAAGTTTCAAAATAAACATCTTCAACATACGAAATATCTGAATTCTTATACTGCTCGATAATTTTTGAAGTTATTATGGCTGTTTTTTTCTTATTTTCATATTGAGAAAGTACCGTATTGTTAAAAACAAATTCAGGATTTTTAGTTTCTGCTTCAGATGCTTTATCCATCTTTACAGAGCAGGAAACAAATGTGAGGAAAAAGAATATAATTATAATATTCAGTACCGATTTCATCCTTTTAATAATATATGAAATAAAGAAAAAATTCTATTAAAAATATCAAAAGTTCCTGCTTCTTACTCTGTAACAGTAATAATATATTCTTTATAAAACCTAAGGCATCTTATCAAAACCTTATATTCACCTGGTTCCTGATACGAAAAAGAAACCTCTGTTTTATAATCTATAGCATCATCATAACCTCTGAGAATAGTTAATGTTGTATTTTCATACCCTCTAGGAATGCTATAATCTATTCTTTTATCTTCTGTTAATATAAATTCATCTTTACGCTCACAATCAATATATTGATACCCTTCTGGAAGATTATAATATAAAACATTTACCGGTCCATCAGAAAGCTTTACCTTAATATTTATTTCATCATCGGCTTTTACTGTTTCATCACTGATTTCTGATTCTATATGAATTCTAGAACCAAAAGGATAATACCCAATACCCGGACATGATAAAAATAGAAAAGCAATAAAACCTATTATCATTATTCTAAAAGTTTTTTCCATTATCTGCTCCTTGCATCTTCAAATAATTCATTTATCACATTTTGTTCTTCATCAGAAATTGAATTCTGTTTATAAAATTCTTTCTTCCAGGTATACAGACTAACTACTTCTGATTTTCTATATGGAGCGAAAATCTGACTGATAGAATAATTATAATTTGTCAATAAATCATAATATGCTTCAGAGTAAAATTTTTCAGGAAAGTCATTATTATACGTCCATAACTCCTGTAAACAATCTTCATAATCATTTCTTAAACGTTCATATTTCTCATTATTATCCGATTTTTCTACCAGCTCACTGTAATACCTGTAGTTCAAATAAAAACCGTAAAAATAGCCCCAGCTTTCTACATGATTCAATACTTCATTCTTTCCGCCGTTGTAACAGTCTTCAAAAGGATCTCTTCCGTCAGAACTAACACTAACCCATGCTTCAATCTGTTCAAAATATTCC